>NZ_JBSFVD010000001.1:249080-975448 GCF_053592135.1 Streptomyces sp. NPDC002784
ACATCGAACCCCGGGACGCCGGACCCTGGTACGCCGGACCCCGGTACATCGGACCCCCGCACGCCGCTTCCCGGCACACCGGCCCCCGCCACGCCGGTTCGCGGGACGTCGAACCCCGGCACATCGAACCCCGGGACGCCGGACCCTGGTACGCCGGACCCCGGTACATCGGACCCCCGCACGCCGCTTCCCGGCACACCGGCCCCCGCCACGCCGGCCCCCGCCACACCAGCCCCGACCACACCGGCCCCCGCCACACCGGCCCCCGCCAAGCCCGCTTCCGACACCCCCCGCACATCCGTCCCCGCCCCCAGCGAGTCCCGCGACCGTGCGTCCCAGCCCCCCGGGCTGGTCGGTCTCCCGGGGCGGTCCAGTCCGCCGAGCCCGGTCATCGCGCCCCCTCCGCGGCCACCCGCGCCGTCGCCCGGACGGGCGGCCCCGCCGCCCAGCCGGGGCCGCCGCGGGCCACGAGCCGTGCGGCGGGGCCGTTCCAGCGGCCGGGGACATGGGCCTCGGCCGGGACGGCGAACGGCAAGGGCTCGCCGGTCTCGTCGAGGACGACGCGGCGGACCGGACAGCGCGCGACGATCTCCAGGTAAATGCCGTGAAATGCCGCGATGTTCTGCTCGACCGTGAACAGCTCGAGGGCACGCGCGCGTGCGGCGGCGCCCAGGCGCTCACGCCGCTCGGGCTCGCGCAGCAGCGCCACGCACGCCTCGGCGAGCGCCCTGGGGTTGCGCGGCGGGACGACGAGCCCGGTGCCACCGATGACCTCCGTCACCGCGCCCACGTCCGTGGACACCGTCGCGCGACCGCAGAACATGGCCTCGACGAGACTGATCGGGAACCCCTCGACGACGCTGGAGAGCACGGTCACGGCCCCCGCGGCGTACGCGTCGGCGAGCGCGGGCAGTTCGGGGCCGCCGATCTCCTCGAAGGAGACGGGGTTGTCGCCGACGGCGTGCAGTCCGTCCGCCTCGTCGGGGAAGAGCTGCGCGGCCAGCGCCTTGCAGTGGCCGAGGTAGGCCGCGCCCTCGGCACCGGCGGGGGCGCCGACGATCCGCAGCCGCGTCTTCGCCTCCTCCTTGCGGATCTCGGCGAAGGCGTGGAGCAGGGAGACCAGGTCCTTCGCGGGCTCCACGCGGCCGACCCAGACGAGCGTGTCCGGGTCCGCGCGCTCCGGGGCCTCCCCGGCCTCAGCGAAGCGGGAAGCGTCCATGCCGGGGTAGACGGTGCGCAGTTTGGCGCGGTCGGCGCCGCAGTGCTCCTGCCAGCGGCGGGCGTGCGCGTTGCCGGGCGTGACGATCTCGGCCCGGCCGTAGATCTCGGCCGCGAGCCGGCCGTGGAAGGCGGCGAGCAGCGCTCGTACGGCGGGCGGGGCGTCGGTGGCGGCGAGGTAGTGCGTACGCAGGCGCACGCCGTACTCGGTCACCAGCAGAGGTACGCCCGAGAAGTGCCGCGCGAGCAGTCCGGGCAGCGCCGCCGGGCCGCCGGAGGCGGCGTGGCACAGGTCGACCGAGCCGAGCCCTTGGTCGTCGTACCAGTCGAGCGAGAGGGGGCGCAGTGCGCGCTCCAGGTGGGCGGCGACGGTGAGCAGATCGGGGACGCGCGCCTCGCGCGCCGTGCGGAGAGCGCCCGGCGCACGGCAGGCGCGCTCCAGGGCGCGTACGGCGGTCTCGGAGCGGAGTGCGCCCGCCAGACCGCCCCCGCCCTCGTCGCGGGCCAGTTCGGCGAGCCCGTACAGCGCGTTGCCGAAACGGTCCGCCACATCATCCGACGGGCCCTCGGACGACGGACCCTCGGACGCACCGTCCTGAGCCTCGGCTCCGGCACACAGCACCGCGGCCAGCGCACCGTAGTGCTCGGCAAAGCGCCGGCGCGCGCGCCGCCCGTACACCACCCCGTCGCTCTCCGCGCTCCACAGCGGGGCCGTCCGCACCCGCCTGACCTGCGGCGGCAGCGGGACCCAGCCCTCGTCCTCCTGGCGCTCGCTGCGGCTGAGCGCGTAGACGTCGAACTCGTGCTGCCCGAGCCCGCGCACGAGCCGGTCGCACCAGAGCCTGGCATCACCGCTCACATACGGATAGCCACCCTCCGTAAGCAGTCCGATGCGCACGAGTGCACCCCCGATCTCCCTTAAGGGGAGCCGCCGTTGACCCGGCGGCTCGCAGCGGGACGAACGTAAGCGGACAAGGCGGTGGCGCGACGGACGGTTGTCCATCGCGCCACCAAAAGGGGTGAACGGTCGTAACTTTCCCGTGCGGGTAGCGTTCCGTCGCGCTAAGAGATCGAACGGTTACGGAACGTCAGGCGCCGGGGTAAGCCCAGGGGTTGGGGCGGCAACTGATGCCGTCGTGGTCCAGGAACTTGGTCTGCTGCTGCATGACCGGGGCGAGGTCGCCGTCCTTGTCGCAGGTCACGTGGTGGAAGCCGAGCCGGTGGCCGACCTCGTGGTTGATCAGCATCTGCCGGTAGGCGTGGATCCGGTCGCCGTAGGTCTTCGAGCCCTGCGCCCACCGATAGGCGTTGATCATCACGCGCTCGGTGGCGGCGGAGTCGCAGGAGACGTTGTCCACGGTCGTGTCCAGGCCCGACTTGGCACACCAGTCCGCGGTCGTGCCCGGGCTGGCGAGCGTGATCACGAAGTCGGGCTCGCCGGAGTGGACGCGCTCGAAGGTGCGCGCGCCGTTGTGCGCCCAGCTCCGGTCGTCGTTCAGCGTCTTCTGCACGGCCTGCGCGAACAGCTCGCCGTCCAGGCCGAGCCCTTTCTCCACGTCCACGCGGTAGGTGAACTTCTGCCCGATGCCGGGCGCCTTGTCGATGCCCTTGACGGCGACGAACTCCCCCGACCCGTCGAGCGTGGCGCTGAGCGGGTACGTCTTGCCCATCCGCTGCTCGTACGTCAGCGGCGGCGCCGCAGCCGGTTCCTTCGGCGTCGGCCGTCCGTCCCCTCGCGAGGCGGAGTCCCGCGCGTGCCGCGCCTGGTCGGTGGCGGACTGCGCCTTCACGTCGGGGTCCTGACGCCGGTCCATGACCTGCCCGGCGACCACGACCGCGAGCACGGTGGTGACGGCGGCGGCCGCGATACCGGCGAAGGCACGCCCCTTGGAGCCCTTGCCGGACGCGGGTTCGCCGGTCGGCGGCGGGTGCGCGACGTCCGGCTCGCTCCGCACGCCGACGTCGGCGGACCAGTCGGTGACCGAGGCGTACGGGTCGGCGGAGGTCCGGGGCGTGAAGACGTCGGTGTCCTCGTCGAAGGCGTCGACGTAGTCCTGGCGGGGCCCACGCCGCAGGTGCGGGGGGCGCTGCTGTGGTATGCCGGCCTCGCCCGGGACGGAGCCGCTCCGCACCTCCCCCCAGCCACCCCCGGCTTCACGCTGCTCGGGATGCCCGCCGCGGACCTGAGGGGCGCCGTGCGCGGGCGTGCCGTCGGGATGGCGCGGCACGCCATGAGCCGGGGTCCCGTCGGGAAGCCGCGGAAAACCATGCGCAGGGGTCCCCTCAGGGAACCGCGGCACCCCGTGAGCCGGCGTCCCGTGAGCCGGAGTCCCACGCACCGGAGTCCCGTGAGCCGGCGTCCCCTCGGCCCCCCGGGGAGCCCCCCGCCGTCCCGCTCTGTCCGCCGCGTCGCCCTTGGGCGCGGGCCCCCGCCGACTGTGGCGTCCCACCCGCGCCTCAGCTCCCCGAGGTCTCGGTCAGGGCCCCGCCACCGTGCGAGGCCGGTTCGTCCGAGGCGGGTGCGGCCGGAGCCGGTGCGCCCGAAGCCACACGGCCCTCGTCCGGCTCGCTCGACGCCACATGCCCCGACGCCGCGTCGGCGCGAAGTTCGCGGAAGGCCCGGGCCACCAGCTCCGGGTACTCCATCATCGCCACGTGCCCCGCCTCCGGCAGGGTCAGCAGCCGGGAGCGGCGGAAGGCGCGGGCCGCCCGCTGGGCCATGCGGTAGCCGACGAGCTGGTCCCGGCCGCCGTAGATGAGGAGCGTCGGGGCGAGGACGCGCTCGGCCTGGCGCCACAGGGCGTGCTGGCCGCCGAGTGTGTAGGCGTTGACGATCCCGCGCGCGGAGCGCGACATCGCGTCCCAGAAGTACGGCAGTTGCAGCCGCCGCTCCATCTCCTGGACGGCGTTGCGGAACCCCTCCTCGGTCACGCGCGCGGGATCGCCGTAGCAAAGGCCCATGACCCCGCGCACCCGCTGCTCCGCGGACCACTCCTTGGTGAGCCGGGTGAAGAGGGTGACCACGCCCGGCAGCGCGAGCAGCGCGGTGGGCACCGCGGTGCGCTGGACTCGGAGCTCCGGGAGGGCGGGGGACACGAGCGTCAGCGTACGGACGAGATCGGGCCGTACGGCGGAGACGCGCGTGGCGATCGCGCCGCCGAGCGAGTTTCCGAAGAGGTGCACGGGCCCGCGCCCCGAGGCGTCGAGGTAGCGGATGACCGCCCGCGCGTGGGCGGTGATCGAGTAGTCGCCGTCGTCCGGCGGTGGGGAGTCGCCGAAGCCGGGCAGGTCCACGGCCTCGCCGTCGACGTCCGCCTCCAGCACCTGCATCAGCTCCGACCAGTTCTGGGAGGAGCCGCCGAGCCCGTGCACGAACAACGCGGGCGGCAGTCCCGTCCGCGCCGGTGGTCTGGACCGCACCGTGAGCGTGATGCCCGGCAGCCCGACCGATCGCAGCCGTTCGCCCTCCGCGACCCTGACGGGCGACACCTTCGGCAGTACGTTGGCCGCCGGACTGGCGGACGGCAGCTCGGTCGAAGACATGCGGCAATGTTACGAGACGATCACGCACTGGTTCATGTGTTCGCCATCACAAGAGTGCAGCAGTGTTCCGCCCGCGCCGCCCACCCTCCCGCCCGGACGCGGATCGCATAGCGTCCGAATCGGGTGTCTCCTAGGCTCGTACAGAGGGCACCCGTGTGGCCCCTGCTTCTCTCAGGGACGTTCATAGGAAGGGAGCCCACCATGGCCGTAGACCCCAGCGATCCCGAGACCTTCGAGGACGAGGACGCCCAGGAACGCCAGGAGTTCGACGTCGAGGCCCCCGCGGCCGACGCGGCCGAGCAGCAGGCCGCCATCGCCCCCGAGCGCGACGATCCGCTCGACGACGCGGCCCAGGACCGCGCCAACGTCGCCGACCTGGCGGAACAGGCCCGCGTCGTCTCGCTCGACGAGGACGACTACCGGTGACGGACGATGTCCCGAGGGGCCGCTGAGCAGGAGGGAGGCAAATTTTTGCCCCGCTCACCCCAGTTCGAAACCTTCCGCACGGCTTTCGTCACCGTCCGGTCCGTGAAATTCTGCGCTCGCACCGCGCACAGCAGGGTTACCGAAAAGTACGATGGCGGCGCGGCGCACACCGCATGTGGACGACATTGGGAGGCGGCGTGACAGCCATCGAGCAAACAGAGGCGGCACGCCCACGAGGTACGCGCCTGCCGCGCCGTGCCCGTCGGAATCAGCTGCTGGGCGCCGCGCAGGAGGTCTTCGTGGCGCAGGGCTACCACGCGGCCGCCATGGACGACATCGCCGAGCGCGCCGGGGTCAGCAAGCCGGTGCTCTACCAGCACTTCCCGGGCAAGCTGGATCTCTATCTCGCCCTGCTGGACCAGCACTGCGAGTCCCTGATCCAGTCCGTGCGCCACGCGCTCGCGTCGACGACCGACAACAAGCAGCGCGTACGGGCGACGATGGACGCGTACTTCGCCTATGTCGAGGACGACGGCGGCGCCTTCCGACTGGTGTTCGAGTCGGACCTGACCAACGAACCCGCGGTCCGCGAGCGCGTCGACAAGGTCACCAACGAGTGCGCGGAGGCGATCTGCGACGTCATCGCCGAGGACACGGGCCTCTCGCGCGCCGAGTCGATGCTGCTGGCCTCCGGGCTCGGCGGCCTCGCCCAGGTGGTGGCCCGCTCCTGGCTGCACAGCGACCGCAGTGTCCCGCGCGACCAGGCGGTGCAGCTGCTGACCTCGCTCGCCTGGCGGGGCATCGCGGGGTTCCCGCTGCACGGCACCGACCAGCACCACTGAGGGACCGGATGTTCCCGGCCGCTGTTCGCTCCTGGCGTTCTTGCGCGGAGCGTGGACGTCCCCTCACCGGGCTAATGTGTGCTGGGTACAGCGCGGAAGGTCGCGCACTTCACTGACCGTCGGAGGGACATAGCCGTGGAGGTCAAGATCGGCGTGCAGCACGCGCCCCGCGAGATCGTTCTGGAGAGCGGTCAGACCGCCGAGGAGGTCGAGCAGGCGGTGTCCGAGGCGCTGGCCGGCAAGTCGGCGCTGCTGAGCCTCGTGGACGAGCACGGCCGCAAGGTCCTCGTCCCGGCCGACCGTCTCGCGTACGTCGAGCTCGGCGAGCCGGCCCCCCGCAAGGTGGGCTTCGGCGCGCTGTAAGCAGCTGCACAGGAGGGCCCGGCGGTGTCGAAACCGCCGGGCCCTCCGTCGTTCCTCCACCGCTCCCCCACCCGCTCTCCTTCACGAATGGTGCACAGACCGCACACAGGGGAGGATTGGATTCCGCAGGTCAGGGGTAATGAGGGGCTACGACCGTTTCGAGCAGGCCGGCCATGTGGGAGGGACCCCAACATGCTCTTGGAAGCGCTGAGCTCCGCCATCCTCGGCCTGGCCCTGGCATGGGCGGCGGCGCACCGCCTGCCCCACCGTCTGCCCGCCCGCACCCTGGTCCTGCCGACCGGAGTGGCCGGGGCCCTCTTCGGCGCGTTCGTCACGGACACGGCACTGGATCTGGGGAATCTGCTGCCGATCCTGGCGGGTGCGGCCGCGGTGTCCACGGCATCCCTGTCGCTGCTCCTGCGCCCGTCCGGGGGAAGACTGGGCCGCAGGGCGACGGCGTGAACGAGCTCTAGGGGCGCGGGGATCCGCGCGGCAAGCCCCCCGGCCGAGCCGCGCGACCACCGGCCCCCGGAGCGCTACGCCGCCAGGCCCAGCGCGGCCATCCGCTTCGTGTGCGCCTCGGTGATCCGGGAGAACATCCGGCCGACCTCGGCGAGGTCGAACCCGTCCGCCACTCCGCCGACCAGCATCGTCGACAGCGCGTCCCGGTCGGCGACCACCCGCTGGGACTGCGACAGCGCCTCGCCCATCAGACGCCGCGCCCACAGGGCGAGCCGTCCGCCCACGCGGGGTTCGGCGTCGATGGCGGCCCGCACCTTCTCCACCGCGAACCCGGCGTGCCCCGTGTCGTCCAGCACGCCGAGGACCAGCTCCCGGGTGTCCGAGTCGAGCCGGGCCGCGACCTCCCGGTAGAAGTCACTGGCGATCGAGTCACCGACGTAGGCCTTGACGAGCCCCTCCAGCCAGTCCGACGGCGCCGTCTGCTTGTGGAAGCCGTCCAGCGCGGCGACGAACGGCTCCATCGCCCGGGTCGGCTCCTCACCGATCGACGTCAGCCGGTCGCGCAACCGCTCGAAGTGGTGGAACTCGGCCGACGCCATCTTGGCCAGCTCCGCCTTGTCCGCCAGCGTCGGCGCCAGCTTGGCGTCCTCCGCGAGCCGCTCGAACGCCGCCAGCTCCCCGTACGCGAGCGCGCCGAGCAGGTCGACGACCGCGGCGCGGTACTGCGGGTCGGCGGAAGCCGTCGCCCAGTCCTGGGCGGCGACGCCGGTGTGTTCGACGGGGGCTTCCGAGCTGTCCGTGGCGGGGTCAGGCTTGTCAGAGGTGGTCATGCAGCGCACAATAGCTGGCTCGTCGCACGGGGGAAGTCCCTGGTCAATCACTGTGACGACGACTACGTGACCAATTCGGCCATCGCATGTGCGCGATTCCGGGGTATGGTGGTAATGCGCCTGCTGAGTACGTCGACGCAGTTCGACGCTGTCTCTACAGGCCGCACGTATGAGGATGCCCGGTCGGTGGCCCGATCGGCTCCGACCCGACAGCCCCTCGTCCGTACGGCACAGTGCGTACGGATTCCCGGGGGGACACCCTCAGCGGTACGAGCGCTAGAGCGTCGGCAGTGGTCCCGTGCCTTACGGCCCGACCGTATGGCAGCCGACGTCCCCGGCACGGTCCGTCAAAGACCCCCGCGCTCGCCTCGCACCGCGCACACAGAAGAGGCAGCACCCTGACTACGACTTTCCGCGATCTCGGGATTCTCACCGAGACGGCCGAGGCCCTCGAAGCCGTCGGCATCATCAACCCCTTCCCCATCCAGGAAATGACGCTCCCCGTCGCCCTCTCGGGCTCCGACGTCATCGGCCAGGCCAAGACCGGCACCGGCAAGACGCTGGGCTTCGGCCTCCCGCTGCTGGAGCGCGTCACCGTTCCCGCCGACGTGGAGGCCGGGCGCGCCAAGCCCGAGGACCTCACCGACGCCCCGCAGGCGCTCGTCGTCGTCCCCACCCGCGAGCTGTGCACGCAGGTCACCAACGACCTGCTGACCGCCGGCAAGGTGCGTAACGTCCGCGTCCTCGCGATCTACGGCGGCCGCGCCTACGAGCCTCAGGTGGAGGCCCTGAAGAAGGGCGTCGACGTCATCGTCGGCACCCCGGGCCGCCTGCTGGACCTCGCGGGCCAGAAGAAGCTCAACCTCAAGCACGTCAAGGCGCTCGTCCTCGACGAGGCCGACGAGATGCTCGACCTGGGCTTCCTGCCCGACGTCGAGAAGATCATCAACATGCTGCCGGCCCGCCGCCAGACCATGCTGTTCTCGGCGACCATGCCGGGCGCGGTCATCGGCCTCGCGCGCCGCTACATGTCGCAGCCCACCCACATCCGTGCCACGGCACCGGACGACGAGGGCGCGACCGTCGCGAACACCGCGCAGTACATCTACCGCGCGCACAACATGGACAAGCCCGAGATGGTCGCGCGCATACTGCAGGCCGACGGTCGCGGTCTGGCCATGGTCTTCTGCCGTACGAAGCGGACCGCGGCGGACCTCGCCGACCAGTTGCAGCAGCGTGGCTTCGCCTCCGGCGCGGTCCACGGCGACCTCGGCCAGGGCGCCCGCGAGCAGGCGCTGCGCGCCTTCCGCAACGGCAAGGTGGACGTGCTCGTCTGCACCGACGTCGCCGCTCGCGGCATCGACGTCGAGGGCGTCACGCACGTCATCAACTACCAGTCCCCCGAGGACGAGAAGACGTACCTGCACCGCATCGGCCGTACCGGCCGCGCGGGCGCCAAGGGCATCGCGATCACCCTCGTCGACTGGGACGACATCCCGCGCTGGCAGCTCATCAACAAGGCGCTGGACCTCGGGTTCAACGACCCGCCGGAGACGTACTCCACGTCCCCGCACCTCTTCGAGGAGCTGAGCATCCCCGCCGGCACCAAGGGTGTCCTGCCGCGCTCGGAGCGTACGCGCGCCGGGCTCGCGGCGGAGGAGGTCGAGGACCTCGGCGAGACCGGCGGTCGCGGTGCGCGTGACCGGGGTGACAGGGGTGGCCGAGGTGGACGCGGTGACGGCCGGGGCGAGTCCCGTTCCGCCGAGCGCGAGCGTCCGGCCCGTACGCCGCGCCGTCGCCGCCGTACCCGCGGCGGAACGGCCCTGGACCCGGCCGCGACTCCCGCCCCGTCCGCCACGGAGGCTCCCGAGGCGGTCCCGGCCGCCGACGAGGCCGCGGCCCGCACCCCGCGCCGCCGTCGCCGCACCCGCGGCGGGGCAGCACCGGAGTCGGTGCCGGCCACGTCCGCCGTGGCGGAGCCGGCGGAAGCCGTGCTCGACACGGCGGAGGCGACCACCGAGGCCCCGGCCGAGCCGCGTCGCCGCCGCACCCGCAAGTCCGCGCAGCCGACGGTGACTTCGGCGGAGCAGACGGTCGTGGAGACCCCCGCACCGCTCGCCGAGACCACGGCGCCCGAGGCGGAGGCCACCAAGCCGCGCCGCCGCACCCGCAAGACGGCCGAGCCGGCCGCCGAGGCCGCGGTCGACACGGCGGAGGCCACCGAGCCGAAGCCCCGCCGCACCCGCAAGGCAACGGCTGCGGCAGAGGCCGCAGTTGACACCGCCGAGGCGACCGAGACGAAGCCCCGCCGGACCCGCAAGGCGACGACCGCGGTCGAGACGGCGGTCGACACCGCCGAGGAGCCGACGGCCCCGCGCCGCCGCACCCGCAAGGCCGCGGAGACGGCGGTCGACACGGCGGAGGCCACCGAAGCCAAGCCCCGCCGGACCCGCAAGGCGACGGCTGCGGCGGAGACCGTGGTCGACACCGCCGAAGCCGCCGAGGCCAAGCCCAAGGCTCGCCGCACCCGCAAGGCCGCCGAGCCGGCCGAGATCCCGGCCCAGGCCGCCGAGGAGCCGACGGCCCCGCGCCGCCGGACCCGCAAGGCGGCGGAGACGGCGGAGACGGCGGTCGACACCGCCGAAGCGACCGAGGCAAAGCCGAAGGTCCGCCGCACCCGCAAGGCCGCCGAAACGGCGCCCGAGCCGGAGGCAGCCGCCGAAGCCAAGCCCCGCCGCACCCGCAAGACGGCGGAGACGGCGGTCGACACCACCGAGGAGCCGGCGGCCCCGCGCCGCCGGACCCGCAAGGCGGCGGAAGCGGCGGTCGACACCGCGGAGGCCACCGAGGCCAAGCCCAAGGTCCGCCGCACCCGCAAGGCCGCCGAAACGGCGCCCGAGCCGGAGGCAGCCGCCGAAGCCAAGCCGCGCCGCACCCGCAAGGCAGCCGAGACGGCCGTCATCCCGGCCCAGGCCACGGAGACCGCGGAGGTCGCCGAGGCGAAGCCCAGGGCCCGCCGCACCCGCAAGGCGACGGTCGCCGCAGAGCCCACGGAGAGCTGATCTCCGACCAGAACGGCCCGGCCCCACCTGAGGTGGGACCGGGCCGTTCGCTTTGCCCAGTGCCGGTCGGCCCAACCCACCCCCGACAGCCTTCGCCCCCCACCCGCATCGGGGCTCAGCCCCACCCGGGCAGGAGCCCCCCGCTACCCTCGCCCCCGTGACAACCCCCGCCCCTCCCCCCGCCCCCCGCGTCTACCCCCTACGCACCCCCCGCGGAGACTTCGCCGTAATCGACTCCCCCGTACCCCCCGGAGTGGAAACGCACGGTGTCGCTCTCCTGCTCCCCGGCTTCACCGGCAGCAAGGAGGACTTCACCCTCCTGCACGCGCCGCTCGCCGCACGCGGATACCGGAGCGTGGCCGTGGACGGTAGGGGACAGTACGAGTCGGACGGCCCCGCGGACGACGAATCCGCTTACGCGCAAGAGGAGTTGGCGCAGGACGTCCTCGCGCAGGCGGAAGCCGTCGGCGCCCCCGTCCATCTGCTCGGGCACTCCCTCGGCGGCCAGATCGCCCGTGCCGCCGTGCTCCTCGACCCCTCACCCTTCCGGTCGTTGACGCTCGTCGCGTCGGGCCCCGCCCAGATCTCCTTCTCCCAGCAGCAGCGCGTCAAGCTGCTCCGCGACGCGCTCGCCGTGATGGCGATGCCGGAGGTGTGGGAGGCGATCCTGGCCATGGGGCCGCCCGAGGAGGTCGGCGGACCGGCCCGCGGGATCGGCGGGCCCGAGCATCTGCGCCGCCGCTGGCTCGGCACCAAGCCCGCCCAACTCGCCGCCACCGGGCACCAGTTGTGCACCGAGCCGGACAGGGTCGCCGAACTCGCCGCCGTACCGCTGCCGTTCCATGTGCTGTCGGGCGAGAAGGACGACACCTGGCCGGTCCCGCTCCTCGACGACATGGCGCTACGGCTGCACGCCCGCCGCACCGTCGTCCCCGGCGCCGAGCACTCCCCCAACGCCGAACAGCCCTTCGCCACCGCTCAGGCCCTCGCCGACTTCTGGGACGGTGAGGGATAGCCGCGTGCCAGGCCCCGCGCCGCCGGGATGATCCAGGACGAGAGGGCCTGGCTAGTACTGCGCCTGAAGATGCCCCCAGAACCCGTCCCGCAGCGCCCGCCGCAGGTCCGCCTGGCCGCGCAGGGAGTACTGGAGCATCCCCTCCGCCTCCACCAGCAGGTCCTGGTCGACGGAGCCCGGCAGATAGGGGTGCCCGGGGAGCAGTTCCACCAGGGCCTCCCTGCCCCGTGCCGCCAGCCACTTCGCCGCGATCTGGGCGCCCACGAAACGGACGTCCTCACGGGTGGGCCGGGCCGCGGTCCCCTCGGAGGCGGCCGTGCGCCGGGAGACGTACGGCTTGAAGAAGTCGAGGTCGAGGGTGCGCTGGCTGTCGACCTCCCAGAGCAGCGGCTCGGCCTGGTTGCGTCCCTCCGGCGCCTCGATGCCCCACAGATGGACCCGGGCGCCGTACCCCTGCGCCGCCTCCACCGCGGAGACCAGGTCCTCGTCGCCGCCGAGGAGGGCGGCGTCGCTGATGGCGCGGTGCCGGGCGAGGGACTCCAGGTCGGTGCGGATCAGGGAGTCGACGCCCTTCTGCTGGTTGCTGGAGTTGAGGTTGCCGAGGCGCACCTTGACGTCCGGCAGTTCGGCGATCGACTGCTGCTCGGCGGTGTGGATGCGGCGCCGGGCGCCGTCGTACCAGTAGACGCGGAGCAGTCTGCTGTCCGCGAAGATCGTCCGGGCCCGGTCGATGAGCGCCTCGATCAGCCCCTCGGCGTCCAGGTCGAAGGCGCGCCGGTCCTCGGTTCCGGCGACGAGCCGGCCCGCGGCGGCGTACAGATAGCCCGCGTCGACGAAGATCGCATGCGTCGAGGGTGTCTTCGCCACCTCGGCGAGCATGCGCTGGAGCAACTCGTTGGTGCGGTCGATACGGGCGCCGAGCGCCGTGAGGTCGTCGTTCATCACCTCCATTGTCCCGGCGGTCACGCAGCGAACACAACCGGTCCCGCTCGGTCCCGGCCGTGCCGCTTACCGGTCAGTAGTTAGCCGTTCGAAAAATTTCTTTAGCGTAGGGAATGTTTGTAACAAGCAAGCCGTTGACTACCTACGTACACAGCAATTCTCCTCAGGAGGATGACCAGACGAAGGGAGAAGCCATGCGCTTCGAAATCATGCGACTCGACGAGGTCGACGGCACGACCGTGGACAGCACCGTCGTGGACGCCGCCTCCGTCAACCGGATCGTGCAGCAGGCAGCCGCCATCGGGCAGCGCCTGTGGATCCGCCCGGCCGACACCACGGCCTCGTAACAGACGCGGATCACCGCCGAAGCTTCAGAGCCCCCGCACGGCACCGATGCCGTACGGGGGCTCTGCGCTGCGCCGAGGGGTTCAGGAGCCCTGGATCACCTGCGTGACGCCGTTGATGATCTGCTGTACGGCGATCGCGGAGAGCATCATCCCCGCGAGCCGGGTCACCAGCACCACGCCACCGTCCTTGATGACCCGGATGATCAGCAGCGAGTACCGCATCACCAGCCACAGCACGACATGGATGGCGAGGATCGCCGTCCACACCGAGACCTGCATGGTCACGCTGTCGGCCTTCTGCACGGCCAGGATGACGGACACGATCGCACCGGGGCCCGCCAGCAGCGGCATGCCGAGCGGCACGAGGGCGACGTTGACGTCCTTGGTCTGCTTCGGCTCGTCCGTCTTGCCGGTGAGCAGGTCCAGGGCGATGAGCAGGAGCAGCAGCCCGCCCGCGATCATCAGCGCGGGCACGGACACATGCAGATAGTCGAGGATCTGGTGACCGAGCACCCCGAAGACGGTGATCACGCCGCCGGCCACGCAGACGGCCTGGAACGCCATCCGCCGCTGCACCTTGGCCGGACGGCCCGAGGTCAGCGCGAGGAAGATCGGGGTGATCCCGGGGGGATCCATGATGACAAAAAGGGTCAGAAAGAGTGAGCCGAAGACGGCAACGTCGAACATCAGTGAAGAGGCCTTGCGAAGTAGCGAACGTAATGGGCGGGCGGGAGGTGTCTCAGGCTCCGCCGGTCCCCGGAACCGGGAACGCCCCCGTCGCGCGCCGCGTGATCTCGCCGTAGACCTCGGGGTCGGTGGTGTACTCGCCGAGCACACAGGTCTTGCGGCTGCCGTGGTAGTCGCTGGAGCCGGTCATCAGCAGGCCGAGCTCCTTGCCGAGGCCGCGCAGCCGCGCCCGGGTGTCCGGGTCGTGGTCCATGTGGTCGACCTCGATGCCGTCGAGCCCGGCCGCGGCGAGCTGTGCGATGGCCGACTCGGGGACCGTACGGCCCCGCTTGGCGGCCGCCGGGTGCGCGAACACGGCGACCCCGCCCGCGCCCTTGATCAGCCGGATCGCCTCGAAGGGATCCGTCTCGTGCTTGGCCACGAAGGCCCGCCCGCCGTCGGCCAGCCAGTCCTGCGTGAAGGCGTCACCCACGGTCGGCACGACCCCCAGCTCGACGAGCGCGGAGGCGACGTGCGGGCGCCCGACGGAGCCGTCCCCGGCGATCCGCAGGACCTGCTCCCAGGTCACCGGCACACCCAGCTCGTTCAGCCTGGCGACCATCCCCTGGGCGCGCGGCACCCGGTCGTCCCGCACCAGCTCCCGTTCGGCGAGCAGCGCCGGCTCCTCGGGATCGAAGAGGTAGGCCAGCATGTGCATGCTGATCCCGTCGAGGCGGCAGGACAGTTCGGCACCGGTGACCAGCGTCAGCCCCTCGGGGAGCGCCGCGACGGCCTCGGCGTGCCCACGGGTGGTGTCGTGATCGGTGAGCGCCACGACGTCGAGCCCGGCAGCGGCGGCGTTGCGCACCAGCTCGGCGGGCGCGTCCGTGCCGTCGGAAGCGGTGGAGTGAGTGTGCAGATCGATACGCACGCGCGAGCTCCAACGGGCCGGGACGGACAGGGGACACGCCAAGGATAGCGGCACAATCAACCGCTCATGTCACACCCGCCACCCAGGTTCACTTCTTACGAACACGCTGTGCGACGCCCCTAAACGGGGGACTGCGCGACCACCCAGGAACACTCCCGCAGCCGCCCACCAACCCGTACCCCCTGAGGCGCCCTACGGCTCCAGCAAGCGCGGCGACAACGCCCCGCACGGCACCAGGTCCACCTCGGCCCCCGCGTCCCGCAGATCCGTCAGCACCAGCTCGTCGTACATCAGCAGACCCGTCTGCTCGGGCCAGACCACAGCCCACAGCCACAGCCCCCGGGCCTCACCGGCGAACACGGCCCGGTCGTCCGGCGTCTTGGTGACATGCCACAGCGGAGTCGGCCGCCCGGCGGCCAGCACCTTGGCCTGGGCCGGCTTGTCGACGTTCATGTACGGCCCCGGGTCCGGCCCGTCGATCCCCGCGTACCGCGCCCCGAGCCCGACCCCCAGCTCCTCGGCGACCAGGATCAGCTCCCCCAGGCCGCCCAGGGGTCCGGGACCGGAGCAGGCGACAGCCGTCGCGCGTCCGCCGCTGCGGTCGTCCCCCGCGCAGGCCACACCCGTGAACAGCCATCCGACCGGCAAGGGCCACGGCATCCACACCGGCACCTGGGTGCGATGCACGACGACGCTGAGAGCCTCGACGCTGGGCGGGATCACGGGCTGCAGTGGATGCACGGTGCCGTGGACATCGCACTGCCAGGAATCGGCGAAGAGTCCGGGAGCCCTGACCCGGCCACCACACTTCGGGCAACTGGGTTCGCCCCTCATAGGGCTCCACGGTCCTACCCCTTCCGCGCCACGTCAAGGACGATCACCCGTCCGGGCGGAAGCAACTGACCGACCCGATTTAGATGCAGCCCGCATCCATTAGGGCGGCTAGCTCACCAGGGTGGCGCCGGCGGAGGAGCCGGAGACGCGGCGCGCCGCCGAGGACGGTGTCAGCGTGCTCGCCAACTGACCGGTGCCGATGGCTGGTTGGTGAGCTTGCTCACGCCAGCGGGACCGAGGCGCGGGACGGGTCCCTGAGGTCCGTCCCGTTCGCCAGCCAGCGCTCCTGGAGGGCCCCGGCGCCGTGCACGCGCTTCCACGCGGCCTCGTTCGGGGTCATCGGGAGCAGGGGCAGGAAGTGGACGGGGTCCAGCGGGTCGTCCAGGTCCAGGTCCTCGACCAGACCGCCCGGCTCGGCGACCAGGACCGAGCTGAACGGGGCGCCGGGCCACAGCGGTTCACCGACGTCCAGGGAGGCGCCGGGCGCCACGACCACGCCCTCGACCTGCGGGGACGCGGCCAGCACGGCGAGCGGGCGGAGGACCTTGTCGGTGTCGGCGAGGCCCGCCCGGACCGAGAGGACCAGCTCCGCGCGGGGGCCCTTGACGGGGTCGGCGACCATCGCGGTGGGGTCCGCCATGGGGTGCGCGGACATGCCGAGGGTGGCGTAGCGGACGATGTCGTCCTCGTGGAAACGCAGCACCTCGATGCGGTCCGTACCGAGGAAGGTGACCGCGGCACGGGCGTCCGGTTCGCCCAGCGCGGAGCGCAAGCGAGCCTCGACCAGAGGGAGAACATCAGCCATGCGGCGAGCATAGAACTCGTCAGTACCGGGCAAAGCAGCGCCTTGACACTTCGGCCGGCTGCTACTCTGGCCCGGTGGTTCGGGGCAGCACGCAGAAGCGTCGCGGTCAGGCCCCGGACGCCGACGACACTCCCTTACGAGGGACCGGCCGGAGGAGGTGGGGCTGCAATGGATCGAAGTCGACCGTGCAGTAGCACCCGCTCTTCCCGCCGCTGACGTAGCTGCTCTGCTTCTAGCCGGCTGCCACCTCTCGCCTGCCTTTCACCGCGGAAGAGCCTTCGTTTCGTTTTGCCTGATCTGTCAGTCAGCAGCAGTAGCTGAATCAGCAGCGAAGTACGCCACCGCGACGGTGCGGTGCTCCCCGCTTTGTGGACGTGCCAAACATCCGCAGTCAGGACGTCCCCATTCCGGGCAGTTCCATCCGTCGAAGCGGCCTTTCGCTGCCTGCTCGCGAAGGAGCCTGCCATGTCGATGATCCGTGACCTGCGTGCCGCGGTCCGTCCGTCCCGTCCCTCCCTGAGCAAGGCCATGCGCATGGACGGCGGCGCGTACGACACCACCCGCGACCCCGGCACGCCCTCCGCCGTCGTCGACTGCGCCGTCTACCGTGACGGCGCGCGCGTCGAGAGCGGACGGCAGCCCAGCCCGCACGAGGCGATGCGCCAGGTGCGGCGCGACGGCGGGTTCGTGTGGATCGGGCTGCACGAGCCGACCGAGGCCGAATTCGCCGGTATCGCCTCGGAGTTCGGGCTGCACCCGCTGGCCGTTGAGGACGCCGTCCAGGCCCATCAGCGGCCCAAGCTGGAGCGCTACGACGACTCCCTGTTCACCGTCTTCAAGACGGTCCACTACGTCGAGCACGACGAACTCACCGCCACCAGCGAGGTGGTGGAGACCGGCGAGGTCATGTGCTTCACCGGCCGGGACTTCTTCATCACCGTCCGGCACGGCGGGCAGGGCTCGCTGCGGGCGCTGCGGCACCGGCTCCAGGACGACCCGGAGCTGCTCGCCAGGGGCCCGTCCGCGGTGCTGCACGCCATCGCCGACCATGTCGTCGACGGGTACATCGCCGTGGCCGACTCGCTCCAGGACGACATCGACGACGTGGAGACGGACGTCTTCTCGCCGGGCCGCAAGGGCACCCCGCGCGGCACGGACGCCGGCCGGATCTACCAACTCAAGCGCGAGATCCTGGAGTTCAAGCGGGCGGTGTCGCCGCTGCTGCGGCCGATGCAGCTGCTGAGCGAGCGGCCGATGCGGCTGATCGACCCGGACATCCAGAAGTACTTCCGGGATGTCGCCGACCACCTCGCCCGGGTGCAGGAGCAGGTCGTCGGCTTCGACGAGCTGCTCAACTCCATCCTCCAGGCCAACCTCGCGCAGGCGTCCGTGGCGCAGAACGAGGACATGCGGAAGATCACCTCGTGGGCCGCGATCATCGCCGTACCGACGATGGTCTGCGGGGTGTACGGCATGAACTTCGACTACATGCCCGAGACCCACTGGAAGTTCGGCTACCCGCTGGTCCTCGGGGTCACGGTGATGATCTGTCTCGGCATCCACCGCACGCTCAAGCGCAACGGCTGGCTCTAGGGTGCGTCCGGCGGGGCTGACTAGGCTGGGCTCATGACAAGTGAGCTGCTCGATCAGGCCCTCGTCGAGGAGGCCACGAAGAAATCCGGGCTGATCTGGGTCAAGGGGCCCGGTGTCCCGGCCCGGACGCTGTGGCACGTGTGGCACGAGGGCGCGGCGTGTGTGGTCGGCGACGGGCCCGGCGAGCAGCCGCTGCCGGGACTCGCCGACGGGGGCGAGGCCGAGGTCACGGTCCGCAGCAAGGACAAGGGCGGCCGGCTGGTCTCCTGGACGGCGAAGGTCGTGGAGCTGGCCTCGGGGTCCGAGCGGTGGGAAGCGGCGGTCGCCGAGCTCAAGGGCAAGCGGCTGAACGCCCCGGACGGCGAGGCGATGCCGGAGCGCTGGAAGCGGGAGTGCCGCGTGCTGCGCCTGGAGCCCACGGGCTCGACCGCGCCGCTGCCGGACGGCGACCTGTCCTCGGCCCCGCTGCCCTCACCGGCGACCACGCGGGAGCCGATCCCCGCCGGGCTGCCGAAGCTGCTCATGCGGCGCCGCAAGCGCACCTAACACACCTAGCGCCCCTACGACGTCGGCAGCTGCTGGCCGTAGTCCACCGTCTCGGTCTTGTCCGGCTCCTCCAGGGTGAAGTTCTCGCCCCAGGAGGAGAAGGTCAGCGTGCCCGCGCCGCCGCCGCGCACCAGGCGCAGCGGATACGGCGTGCCCTCCAGCGAGACGTCCAGGGTGCCGCCGGAGCCGCCGTCGCCGGTGATGCGGATCGTGCGGATGCCGGACTGCTCGTGGCGGCCGTCGGTCTCGACCTTGCCGTGCAGCGTCAGCAGGCCCTCCAGCAGCACGTCCGGATCGGTGAAGCCGCTGAACTTCTTGTACGAGGGATCGCCCTGCGGCACCTTGACGTACTTGCCGTTGAGCTTGGCGCTCGCCGCCGCGTCCGCGTCGCCGTCGCTCCAGAAGTCGGCGTCGGCCTTCAGGAACAGCTGTTCGTCGATCCTGAGCAGCCGGAAGGTCGCCCCCTCGGCGGTGACCGAGCCCACGCCCCCGTCGGCCTTCAGCCGCATGTCGAGGGTGTACGTGCGCCCGCTGGTGACCACGTTCCCGGCCAGCCGTACCGAGTCGGCGGACTTGGCGGCGGCGAGGGTCTTGCGCTGGATCTGGTCGGCGGGCAGCTTGCCGAGGCCGTTCGTCCCCGCGTCGGGATCCTCACTGCCGCACCCCGTCAGACCCGTCACGGCCAGGGCACTCAGCGCGCTCAGCAGCGCGGCCCGGCGGATGCGGCCCTGGGGAATCGCAGTCACAGGTGGGCTGCCTTTCTGACGGGATCCTGATCGGCGTACGGCAGCGTACCGGGGTCCCGGAAGCCGGACGGAGCCAGTCCGGCCGGACCGCTCACCAGGGCGTATCCGAACGGGACGGGCTAGCCTGAAGCCCATCCGAGCGGGCATGACCGACGGAATCGGTCGAGGAGGTGCGGAAATGGCGGCGGGCACTCCCCGGGTCTTCGTGTCGCACCTCTCCGGCATCGCCGTCTTCGACCCGAACGGCGACCAGGTCGGCCGGGTCCGCGACCTGGTGGTCATGCTGCGCGTCGGCCGGCGCCCGCCCCGGCTGCTCGGTCTCGTCGTCGAACTGTCCACCCGGCGCCGCATCTTCCTGCCCATGACCCGGGTGACCAGCATCGAGTCCGGCCAGGTCATCACCACCGGGGTGCTCAACGTCCGCCGCTTCGAGCAGCGGCCGACCGAGCGGCTGGTCTTCGGTGAGCTGCTGGACCGCCGGGTCACCCTCGTCGAGACCGGCGAGGAGGTCACGGTGCTGGATCTGTCGGTGCAGCAGCTGCCGGCCCGGCGGGACTGGGAGATCGACCGGGTGTTCGTGCGCAAGGGCGGCAAGAGCGGGCCGCTGCGGCGGGCCAGGGGCGAGTCGCTGACCGTCGAGTGGTCCGCCGTCACCGGGTTCTCGGCGGAGGAGAAGGGCCAGGGCGCCGAGAGCCTGCTCGCCACCTTCGAGCAGCTGCGCCCCGCCGACCTCGCCAACGTGCTGCACCACCTGTCCCCCAAGCGCCGCGCCGAGGTCGCCGCCGCCCTCGACGACGACCGGCTGGCCGACGTGCTCGAAGAGCTGCCGGAGGACGACCAGATCGAGATCCTCGGCAAGCTGAAGGAGGAGCGGGCCGCGGACGTCCTGGAGGCCATGGACCCCGACGACGCGGCCGACCTGCTCTCCGAACTCCCGGAGGCGGACAAGGAACGGCTGCTGAGCCTGATGGAGCCCGCCGACGCGGCCGACATGCGGCGGCTGATGGCGTACGAGGAGCACACGGCCGGCGGTCTGATGACGACCGAGCCGATCGTGCTGCGGCCCGACGCCACCGTCGCCGACGCGCTGGCCCGGGTCCGCAACGCCGACCTCTCCCCCGCGCTGGCCGCCCAGGTCTACGTCTGCCGCCCGCCCGACGAGACCCCGACCGGCAAGTACCTCGGCACGGTCCACTTCCAGCGCCTGCTGCGCGATCCGCCGTACACGCTCGTCAGCTCACTGCTCGACGACGATCTGCAGCCGCTGGACCCGGACGCCGCGCTGCCCGTCGTCGCCGGGTTCTTCGCCACGTACGACATGGTCGCGGCGCCGGTCGTCGACGAGTCGGGCTCGCTGCTGGGCGCGATCACCGTGGACGACGTGCTGGACCACATGCTGCCCGAGGACTGGCGGGAGACCGAGTTCCACCTCGACGAGGACGAGGACGACGAGGAGGCGGCGGCGCATGGCTCCTGAGCGCGACGGCGGCCGGGAGCGCACACTGTCCGGGGCGACCGCGTCCACCCGGCCGCGCGCCCGGCTGGACCAGCCCCGGGCGCCGCGCCGCCGGATCCTGCCCGAGTACGACCCGGATGCCTTCGGGCGGTTCTCCGAGCGCATCGCCCGCTTCATCGGCACCGGGCGGTTCCTCGTCTGGATGACGGTCGTCATCATCGCGTGGGTACTGTGGAACATCTTCGCGCCCCAGGACCTGAAGTTCGACGAGTACCCGTTCATCTTCCTCACCCTGATGCTCTCGCTCCAGGCCTCCTACGCGGCCCCGCTGATCCTGCTCGCGCAGAACCGGCAGGACGACCGTGACCGGGTCAATCTGGAACAGGACCGCAAGCAGAACGAACGGTCGATCGCGGACACCGAGTACCTGACCCGGGAGATCGCCGCACTGCGGATCGGGCTCGGCGAGGTCGCCACCCGGGACTGGATCCGCTCCGAGCTCCAGGACGTGCTCAGGGAGCTGGACGGCCATCGCGCCGCAGGTCCGGTCGTATTCCCGGCAGAACGGCCGCACGGACGTGACGTAGACGACCGGTGACGGGCATCCCGGGGCCCCCGCGGGGCGCCGTACCATCGTCTTTATGGCTACGGAAGACGCGGTGCGTGAAGCACTGTCGACGGTGAACGACCCCGAGATCAACCGCCCCATCACCGAACTCGGGATGGTCAAGTCGGTGGAGATCGGTGCGGACGGAACGGTCGCGGTCACCGTGTACCTGACGGTCTCCGGCTGCCCGATGCGGGAGACGATCACGCAGCGCGTCACGGAGGCGGTGTCCGGGGTCGAGGGCGTCACCCACGTCGACGTGACGCTGGACGTCATGAGCGACGAGCAGCGCAAGGAACTGGCGACCGCGCTGCGCGGCGGCCAGACCGAGCGCGAGGTCCCCTTCGCCAAGCCGGGCTCGCTGACCCGGGTGTACGCGGTCGCCTCCGGCAAGGGCGGCGTCGGCAAGTCGTCGGTGACGGTGAACCTGGCGGCGGCGATGGCGGCGGACGGGCTGAAGGTCGGTGTCGTGGACGCCGACATCTACGGCCACAGCGTGCCGCGCATGCTGGGCGCCGACGGCCGTCCGACCCAGGTCGAGAACATGATCATGCCGCCGTCCGCGCACGGCGTGAAGGTGATCTCCATCGGCATGTTCACGCCGGGCAACGCGCCCGTGGTGTGGCGCGGCCCGATGCTGCACCGGGCGCTCCAGCAGTTCCTGGCGGACGTGTACTGGGGCGACCTGGACGTCCTGCTGCTGGACCTGCCGCCCGGCACCGGTGACATCGCGATCTCGGTCGCCCAGCTGGTCCCGAACGCCGAGATCCTGGTGGTGACGACCCCGCAGCAGGCCGCCGCCGAGGTCGCCGAGCGGGCCGGCTCCATCGCCGTCCAGACCCACCAGAAGATCGTCGGCGTGGTCGAGAACATGTCGGGGCTGCCCTGCCCGCACTGCGACGAGATGGTCGACGTCTTCGGCACCGGCGGCGGCCAGACGGTCGCCGAGGGCCTGACCCGTACGACGGGTGCCACGGTCCCGGTGCTCGGCGCCATCCCGATCGACGTCCGCCTGCGCGAGGGCGGCGACGAGGGCAAGCCGGTGGTCCTGACGGACCCGGACAGCCCGGCGGGCAGCGCGCTGCGCGCCATCGCCGGAAAGCTGGGAGGGCGGCAGCGGGGCCTTTCGGGCCTGTCCCTGGGGATCACGCCCAGGAACAAGTTCTAGAGAGCCGGACCCGGGGGGCGCCGTGGAGTTCGGCGCCCCCTTCGTCATGCGTACTCGCCGATGTCCTTGATCATGGCGAAGCCGAGCCCGTACGCACTCATCCCTCTGCCGTACGCGCCCACGTGCACGCCCTGCTGCGTGGACCCCGCGAGGACCCAGCCGAACTCGGACTCGCGGTAGTGGAAGGGCGTGGGGACCCCGTCGACCGGCAGGGAGAGGGTCGACCACTCCTCGCCTTCCAGGTCGTCGGCGAGGGCCCACGCGGTCTCCGTCTGCTGCTCCAGCCAGTGGTCCCGCAGCGAGTGGTCCATCTGCCCGGGCCAGGTGAACGACAGCAGCCCCACACCGGCCAGCCAGGCCGCCGAGGAGACCGTGGTGGCCTCCAGCAGCCCGGTGCCGTCGGCGCTCCTGCGGGACGGATTCGCGGCCACCGTGACGACCACCGCGAACTTCTCCCGGTCCTCCGTGGCCTCATTGCGCACCGAGGGCTCGTCGCCGTGTCCGATCGACCCGTGCTCGACCGTCCCGTCGGCCGCCGTACCCACCTGCATCAGCCAGCGCGGTCCCGTGAACGCCTCGTCGAGGCCGTACCACGGGAAGGGCGCCTCCAGGTAGCCGTCGACCGTGCGCCGGGCGGAGGGGACCTGTTGTCCGTCCTCCGCGGCCGACGTCTGCGCGACTGCCCGACTCGTCGTCTCCATGTGCCCGGACGCCTCCTCGTTCTCGGCGGACCGGGGCGGCCCGCCCCCCTTCGGGCGGCCTCGCTTTTTGGCGTACGGCCCGCACAACAACTCGGCAGCATAGCCACACTGGTGTGAGCAGCCGGGAAACCGCCCGGCGCGCGGGGCGCCCGGGCGGCGTGTTCAGGCCGTGCGGACGTCTGCCAAAGGTATGAAACGCATCACGTACGCGCCCGGACGGCTCAGGTGGCGTCCGCGTCGTAGGGCGCGCGCTCCTCGGGCTTCTTCGTCATGTCGACACGCTCGCCGGGGGCGGAGGAGGGCGAGGCGGCCGGCGCGGAAGCGTCCGCGTCGCGGCCGTGGACCGCGTCCGTGACCTCGGCCATCTCCTTCTTCAGGTCGAAGCCGTTGCGGATCTCCTTGAGCCCCAGCTCGTCATTGTCCATCTGCTTGCGGATGAACGTCTTGGGGTTGAGGTCCTCGAACTCGAAGTCCTTGAACTCCGGGCCGAGCTCCTGCCGGATGTCCTGCTTGGCGCTCTCCGAGAACTCACGGATCTTACGGACCGTCCGCATGACGTCCTGGATGACCTTGGGGAGCTTGTCCGGACCGAAGACGAGCACGGCAAGGACGATGAGCGTCACCAGCTCGAGCGGTCCTATGTCATTGAACACCTGAAGCTCCTTGCGATCCGGGCCGGGTCCACGGTACCTGTCGTTCCCGTACGACCGGTACTGTCCCGTCGGCTCCGTGTGTGCGCGGACGGAGGGTTTTCCGGTTGTTTGCCTTGTGGGGGACGGCAGGCGCCCACACCTGTGAGGTTCCTGTCAGTTGCCGCCGGAGGAACCGAGCACCAGCGAAACGGTCCGCTCCTCGCCATCCCGCTCCAGGGTGAGTTCGAGGCGGTCGCCCGGGCGGTGCGCGCGGGTCTTCACGATCAGTTCCTCGCCGGAGTGCACGCGCCGGCCGTCGACCTCGGTGATGATGTCGCCGGGTTCGATGCCGGCCCGGTCGCCGGGACCGCCGGTGGTGACCGCGGGGCCGCCGTCACTGCCCTTGGTGCCGACGCGGGCGCCGTCGCCGGAGTAGTCCATGTCGAGGGTGACGCCGATGACCGGGTGGGTGGCCCGGCCGGTGTTGATCAGCTCCTCGGCCACGCGCTTGCCCTGGTTGATCGGGATGGCGAAGCCGAGCCCTATCGAACCGGCCTGGCCGCCGTCCGGCTCGGCGCCGCTGCCGGCGGAGCGGATGGCGGAGTTGATGCCGATGACCCGGGCCCTGGCGTCGAGCAGGGGCCCGCCGGAGTTGCCGGGGTTGATGGGCGCGTCGGTCTGCAGCGCGTCGACGTAGGACACGTCGCCGGCGTCACCGCCCTCGCCGCCGGCCGTGATGGGCCGTTCCTTGGCGCTGATGATGCCGGAGGTGACGGTGCCCGCCAGGTCGAAGGGGGCGCCGATGGCCACGACCGGGTCGCCGACCTGGACGTTGTCGGAGTTGCCGAGGGGCATCGGGGTCAGCCCGCTGACGCCGGTCACCTTCACCACGGCCAGGTCGTACCCGCTGTCCCG
Organism: Streptomyces sp. NPDC002784; assembly: GCF_053592135.1. Taxonomy (NCBI): domain Bacteria; kingdom Bacillati; phylum Actinomycetota; class Actinomycetes; order Kitasatosporales; family Streptomycetaceae; genus Streptomyces; species Streptomyces sp. NPDC002784. Next base: position 273,731 of record NZ_JBSFVD010000001.1, read on the forward strand.
CCCGACCACGGTGGCCTCGGCGGTGTCGCCGCTGTGGAAGGTCACGGTGATCTCGCCGCCGGTCCCGGCGGGCTCCACGACATGGTTGTTGGTGAGGATGTGACCCCGGTCGTCGAGCACGAACCCGGTGCCGGTGCCCTGCTCCTCGGCACCGGACACATGCAGGGTCACCACGCTCGGCAGCGCCCGCGCCGCGATCCCGGCCACGCTGTCCGGGGCCCGCCCGCTGGGCTCGGCGGCGGCCTGCGGCAGCTCCACGTCGCTCATACCGCCGTTCCGCTCCAGATGGGCCCCTACGGCGCCGCCGACGCCCCCGGAGACGAGGGCGAGCAGCAGGGCGCCGGTGAGCAGCCGCCGCTTGCCCTTCTGGCGGCGCTGGTCCTTGGCGGGGGCGGCGGCGCCGTTGTGCTGGAGAGGGCTGGGGAAGGGTGCCGCCGCCCAGGGGTCGTAGTTCTGCCAGGGGGCGGGAGCGGCAGTGGCCTGCGCCGGGACCGGGGCCGGGGCCGGAAGGGGGGCCGTGTGCGCCGGTACGGCCGTGCCGTGCGCCGGAGTCGTCGCCGGGTGCTGCACGGGAGGAGCGGGCGCCCAGGGGCCCGGCTCGCCGTAGGGCGGGGTGCTGTAGGGGTCGGGGTCGTGCAGGGGGCGGGGACGCGCGTCGGGGGCAGCCACCGGGACGGCGTCCGGCGCCATGGTGGTGTCCGCAGGCGCTACAGCCGTGCCGTCCGGCGCCAGGGCGGTGTCCGCAGGCGTTACGGCCGTGTCGGCACCCGTGACGGCGTCCAGGGCTCCAGGGTCGGCCGGCGCCGCGGCTCCGGCCGCCGGGAACGGTTCCGTGGTGGGTCGGCTCAGTTCGTAGTCACCGTCCGCGTTCGGCACCGGGGCCGGTCCGGACGGCGACGGCTCGGCCGCGCCGTCCGTCTGGTCCGAAGGCCCCTGGAACCGAGGACGGCTCCACCATTTCGCCTTCGTGGGCTTCCCCTCGTTCATGCTCTCCCCACCGCCGGCCGCGGCACGCTCGTCGGCACTCGCCGCGGCTCCTCGAACTCCGCCTCCGCACCCGGCTGCCTGCCGTGAGCGCGGCCCACCCCGGATTCAACCAGGTTCGCGGGCCGCCGCGCAGAGGCCGGTCAGCGGTCGGAGGCGGCGGAGGTGACCGAGACGGACGGGGAGGAGGTCGGGTCGGGGACGAGCGCGGCGAGCAGTCCCGGAGTGGCGACCTCCGGGGCGGGGTGCCAGGTGGTCAGGGTGAGCGGCGTGGCGGTGCCGAGCGGACGTATGAGCGGGGACATGACGGCCGCGCCCGCGACCGGGGTGGCCAGCGGGTCCCCGGCGCCCTGGAGCTGACCGGCGCCCGGCGCGGAGACGCCGGGCAGCAGCGGCGCGGACACCGCGGTCGGGGCGACCGGGGTGTCGCCGAACGTCCGCGGGCCCTGGCCCTGGACGAGCAGCGGCCCGACGCCGCGGCGGCGCTGGTTGTCGGGTGTCGTCGCCGCTCCGGTGCCCTGGCTTCGTGCCGGGGTCACATTGCTGCCGGAGCCCGAACCGCGGGTGTCCGTCTCGGCCGGGACGCCGGTGGTGACCCCGCCGAGCGCGATGGCGGCCAGCGACACCGCTCCGGCGGCGACGAAGGCGAACCGCAGCCCGCGCGAGGACGGCCGGTCGGCGTCGGGACGCCCCACGGGGTGCAGCCGGAAGCCGCCCGCCGAAGGGCCGGTGAGCGCGGAGCCGTGCGGCCGGGCGGGGACATAGCCGAACTCGAAGCGCTCGCCTCGCCGGACGCCGAAGGCGCCGGTGGCGGGCGGCTCGGCGAAACCGCCGAAGGCTCCTCCGCCCAGCGGTGAGCCACCGCTGCCCGGGTCGCCTCCCGGCAGGCCCTGGAGCCGGGCCAGGAAGCTCTCGGAGGGGGGCGGCGGGGCCGCCTCCGCGAAGACGTTCTTCAGCCGGCGCTGGGCGTCGGCCTCCGCCTTGCACTTGGCACAGGTGGCCAGGTGGGCGAGGACCCGCTCGCGCGAGTCATGACCGAGTTCCCCGTCCACCAGGGCGGAGAGTCGGTCTCCAAGGTGCTGCTCGGCGAGGCGTCGCTCGCCGGGACCGGGCCGGGTTCCACTCACGCGGTCGCGCCCCCTCCGAGGGCGGGCACCCGCGGCACGAAGGACCGGCGCCCCGCCCGGGCCTCCGGGGAGCGGTGCGCGAGGGCCTTGCGGAGCTGCGAGCGCCCCCGGTGGATACGGGAGCGGACGGTGCCGAGCTTGACGCCCAGGGTCGCGGCGATCTCCTCGTAGGAGAGCCCCTCGATGTCGCACAGGACGACCGCGGCCCGGAACTCGGGCGCGAGGGTGTCGAGGGCCTGCTGGACGTCGGCGTCGAAGTGCGCGTCGTTGAAGACCTGCTGCGGGGACGGCTCGCGGCTGGGCAGGCGCTCGGCCGCGTCCTCGCCGAGGGCGTCGAAGCGGATGCGCTGCTTTCGGCGGACCATGTCCAGGAAGAGGTTGGTGGTGATGCGGTGCAGCCAGCCCTCGAAGGTGCCCGGCGTGTAGGTCGACAGCGAGCGGAAGACGCGGACGAAGACCTCCTGGGTGAGGTCCTCGGCGTCGTGCTGGTTGCCGGTGAGCCGGTACGCGAGGCGGTAGACGCGGCCGCTGTGCGTGCTGACGATCTCCTCCCACGTGGGCGGAGTCCACGCCTGCCCGTCCGCGTCGGTGGAGAAGGTCGCGGTCTGGGCGTAGTCGTCGGCGTGGCTGGGGTCAGCAGCGTTGTCGTTCACGGATTTCGGCCTGCCCGCCGATCCGAGGAGGCGCCGGAGCACTCCTGCGCGATCCACAGGTGCGGCCGCACCTCCCCTGTCGGCTCTGGTGGTGTCCAGTGGAGCCCCTACCATAGCCACCTCGCCCGTTAGCTCCGGATAAGCGGTTTTACGAGAATTTGATCTGGGCTGGCACGGCTCATGCGACTGCGTCAGCATGTGCTCGATCCCCGCCCCGCCGTCGTGATCCAACCGTGTCCCCCCTGTCGTCTCGCACCCTTCTAAACGCCTGGTCCCATCTGCGGGTTCCCGGCCGCAACGGATACAGTCACGCCCAGGCAACCACGGGGACAGGAGAGGGTCATTACCGGCAACCGGCAGACGAGCTGGGCGTTCGCCGACGCCTATGTCGCCGAGGACGACGCGCTGCGCTGGGCCCGCGACCGGGCCCGCGAGGCCGGCCTGCGCACGGTGTCGCCCGGCACGGGCGCGGCGCTGCGGTTGCTCGCCGCCACCGTGGACGCGAAAGCGGTCGCGGAGATCGGCACCGGGACCGGCGTCTCCGGTATCCATCTGCTGCACGGCATGCGCCCCGACGGCGTGCTGACCACCGTGGACACCGAGCCGGAGCACCAGCAGTTCGCCCGGCAGGCCTTCCGGGCCTCCGGCTTCGCCAGCAACCGGGCGCGGTTCATCCCCGGCCGCGCGCTGGAGGTGCTGCCCCGGCTCGCGGACGCCGGCTACGACCTGGTCTTCTGCGACGGTGACCGGCTCGAGTTCCTCGACTACCTCGCTGAATCGTTGCGCCTGCTGCGTCCGGGTGGCCTGGTGGTCTTCGAGGGCGTCTTCGCGAACGGCCGTACGGTCGACTCGGGCCCGCAGCCGACGGAGGTGCTGCGGCTGCGCGAGCTGCTGCGCGCGGTGCGCGAGAGCCAGGACCTGGTGCCGTCGCTGCTGCCGGTGGGCGACGGCCTGCTGTGCGCGGTCAAACGCTGAGGCAGCACGGGGCAGGGCCGGGCAGAGAACTGCCCCGGCACCTCATGAGATGCCGGGGCAGCTGAAAGGGTATGGTCGCTTGCGCGTCAGCCGACGACCTTCTTGAGGGCGTCGCCCAGTGCGTCGGCCTCGTCCGGGGTCAGCTCGACGACGAGCCGACCGCCGCCTTCGAGCGGAACGCGCATGACGATGCCCCGCCCCTCCTTGGTCACCTCGAGCGGGCCATCGCCCGTCCGCGGCTTCATGGCCGCCATGCTCGTTCCCCTTCCTGAAACCAGCTCAATCGTCAAAGCCGACGACCCCATGAGGGCATGCGCGGTCCTGGCGGGACTCGCGACACCGGCATCGAACACATTGCTTCCCAGCCATTATCCCGCATCGCAGGACCCGATGACCAACATCGGTCGGCATCGCTTGGGCAACGCGCGCGAGCAAAACCACTCAATTCGGCGATGTGGCTGCGATACTGCGCCGCCGCGAGCCCATCCGCCGAACGAAAACGGGTCCGAATTCTTTGACACAGGTCACACCTGCGTCCCCGGCGATCTCCGCCATGCTGTCCTCAGACAGGAGCCGCGAACACCGGAGGGGATACGTCATGGCCGACACCGTGCTCTACGAGGTGAGCGACGGACTCGCGACGATCACGCTGAACCGCCCCGAGGCGATGAACGCGCTGAACATCGAGACCAAGGTCGCCCTGCGGGAGGCGGTGACCGAGGCGGGTGCGGACTCCGCCGTGCGGGCCGTGCTGCTGACCGCCGCCGGTGACCGGGCCTTCTGTGTGGGGCAGGACCTGAAGGAGCACATCGGGCTGCTGGCCGAGGGGTCCGGGCGGGTGATGAGCACGGTGCGCGAGCACTACAACCCGATCGCCCTGGCGCTGACGTCGATGGCCAAGCCCGTGGTGGCGGGGGTGAACGGCGTCGCGGCGGGAGCGGGGTTCGGCTTCGCCCTCGCCGCGGACTATCGGGTCGTGGCCGACTCGGCTGCCTTCAACACGTCGTTCGCCGGGGTGGCCTTGACCGCGGATTCCGGGATCTCCTGGACGCTGCCTCGGGTGGTGGGGCCGGGACGGGCTGCTGACCTGCTGCTCTTCCCTCGGAGCGTGAAGGCTCAGGAGGCGTACGAGCTGGGGATCGCGAACCGGGTGGTCCCTGCGGGGTCGCTCCGCGAGGAGGCGGAGAAGGTGGCTCGGGCGTTGGCCTCGGGGCCGACGGTCGCGTACGCGGCGATCAAGGAGGCCGTGGCTTTCGGGTTCTCGCACTCTCTGGCGGAGACGCTGGAGAAGGAGGACGAGCTGCAGGCTCGGGCGGGGGCGTCGGAGGACCATGCGATTGCCGTGCGGGCCTTTGTGAACAAGGAGCAGCCGAAGTATCTGGGCCGCTAGGGGCGGGACGAATTCACCGTTCGGGGCTGCGGGGCCGCTCGGGCTGGGCGCGCAGTTCCCCGCGCCCCTGACGAGCGCTCCTCGCCACGCAGGTTTCCAAATGGTCGTTGACCAAGCCGCACGCCTGCATCAGGGCGTACGCCGTCGTGGGCCCCACGAACCTCAGTCCCCGCTTCTTCAGGGCCTTCGACAGGGCCGTCGATTCCGGAGTCACCGCCGGGACGTCCGCAAGGGTTCTCGGGGCCGGGCCCGGGTCCGGGGCGTGGGACCAGATCAGGGCGTCCAGGTCACCCGGGGCCCAGCCGGCCAGGGCGCGCGCGTTGGCCAGGGTGGCGTCGATCTTGGCTCTGTTGCGGATGATGCCCGCGTCGGCCAGCAGCCGGTCGCGGTCCTCCTCCGTGAAGGCCGCCACCTTCTCGATCCTGAAGTCGGCGAAGGCGGCGCGGAAGCCGGGGCGGCGGCGCAGGATCGTGAGCCAGGACAGGCCGGACTGGAAGGCCTCCAGGCAGAGGCGCTCGAAGAGGGCGTCGTCGCCGTGGACCGGGCGGCCCCACTCCTCGTCGTGGTAGGTCACGTAGTCCGGGGTGGACAGGGCCCAGGGGCAGCGCAGCGCGCCGTCGGGACCGGCGAGGGCCGCGGTCACCGGTCCTCCTCGGCCGGCTTCTCCATGGAGAGGCGGGCGCCGGACCGGGCACCGGCCAGGGCGGACTCCAGATCGGCGATACGGGCGTCGCGCTCGGCGAGTTCGGCGCCGAGCCGGCTGAGGGCGTCGTCGACGTCCGCCATGCGGTAGCCGCGGGCGGCGAGGGGGAAGCGGAGGCTGTCGACGTCGGCGCGATGGACCGGACGGTCGAGCGGGAGCGGGTCCTGGAGGCGCTCCGGGGCGGCCTCCGGCAGCGGGCCGCCGCCCTCGCCGCCGCCCACCACCGCGAGGGTCACGGCGGCGACCACGACGGCGAGCGCGACGACCAGGAACAAGAACATAACCATCGCTGGGGCCCCCACGGTCGGTGCAAGTGTGCGGTCGAGTGTGTCAGGGTCCGATCGTGCCATGCGACTCTGACAGTTAGGGTCGCAGACGGCTGTTGATCAGGACGTACGGAGAGGTTCACAGGGGATGCTCAGGCTGGGCAGGCGTGAGTTCGACGCGCATGAGCCGGTGATCATGGCGATCGTGAACCGGACCCCGGACTCCTTCTACGACCAGGGGGCCACGTTCCGCGACGAGCCTGCCCTCGCGCGCGTGGAGCAGGCCGTGGCGGAGGGCGCGGCCATCATCGACATCGGTGGGGTGAAGGCCGGGCCGGGCGACGAGGTGTCCGCGGCGGAAGAGGCGCGGCGGACCGTGGGTTTCGTGGCGGAGGTGCGGCGGCGGTTCCCCGATGTGGTGATCTCGGTGGACACCTGGCGGGCCGAGGTCGGCGAAGCGGTCTGCGAGGCCGGGGCGGATGTGCTGAACGACGCCTGGGGCGGGGTGGATCCCCGGCTGGCGGAGGTGGCCGCCCGGTACCGGGTGGGGCTGGTGTGCACGCACGCCGGAGGCGCCGAGCCGCGTACGCGGCCGCACCGGGTGACGTACGACGACGTCATGGCCGACATCCTCCGGGTGACCGTGGGGCTGGCCGAGCGGGCGGTGGCGCTGGGGGTGCCCCGGGAGTCGGTGATGATCGATCCCGGGCACGACTTCGGGAAGAACACCCGGCACAGCCTGGAGGCGACGCGGCGGCTGGCGGAGATGGTGGCCACCGGGTGGCCGGTGCTGGTGTCCCTGTCCAACAAGGACTTCGTCGGGGAGACGCTGGACAGGCCGGTGAAGGAGCGGGTCGTGGGGACCCTCGCCACGACGGCGGTGTCGGCGTGGCTGGGGGCGCAGGTGTACCGGGTGCACGAGGTCGCGGAGACGCGCCAGGTGGTGGACATGGTGGCGTCGATCGCGGGCCACCGCGCACCGGCGGTGGCCCGGCGGGGGCTGGCGTAGGACTCCCTCACCCCCGCGCGTGCCGCGCTAGCGGCCCGCCTCCTTCGACACCAGGGCCACCGCCTCGTCCACGTCGTCCGTGACGTGGAAGAGCAGCAGGTCCTTCTCCGACGCCTTGCCCTGGGCCACCAGGGTGTTGCGCAGCCAGTCCACCAGGCCGCCCCAGTACTCCGTGCCGAAGAGGACGATCGGGAACTGGGTGACCTTCTGCGTCTGGACGAGGGTCAGCGCCTCGAACAGCTCGTCCAGCGTGCCGAGGCCGCCGGGAAGCACGACGAACCCCTGCGCGTACTTGACGAACATCATTTTCCGTACGAAGAAGTACCGGAAGTTCAGACCGATGTCGACGTAAGGGTTCAGCCCCTGCTCGAAGGGCAGTTCGATGCCGAGGCCGACCGAGACGCCGTCCGCCTCGCAGGCGCCCTTGTTGGCCGCCTCCATGGCGCCGGGTCCGCCGCCGGTGATGACCGCCCAGCCGGCCTCGACCAGGGCGCGCCCCAGCCGTACCCCCGCCTCGTAGTCGGGCGAGCCCTGCGGGGTCCGGGCGGAGCCGAAGACGCTGATCGCGGGCGGCAGTTCGGCGAGGGTTCCGAAGCCCTCGATGAACTCCGACTGGATGCGCAGGACGCGCCAGGGGTCGGTGTGGACCCAGTCCGAGGGTGCGCGCTCGTCCAGCAGTCTCTGGTCCGTCGTGCTCGACTGCACCTGACCGCGCCTCCGGAGGACGGGTCCCAGGCGCTGCTCCTCCGGCGGCTGCTTCCTGCCCGCGGGGTTCCCGGTAGCCATGTGCGCTCCCTCCACTTGCCGTCGTTCCACCTCAGCGTAGATCTACGCGGGTTACGGAGGGGGGACATCGGCATGTCCGGCGTCCGCCGATCCCCGCGTCCTCACGCGGTCAGCCAGGTCCGCAGGCGTTCCTCGCCCGCGAGGATCCTCGCCGTCTCCACCCGCTCGTCGCGCTTGTGCGCCAGGTGCGGGTTCCCGGGGCCGTAGTTGACCGCCGGGATGCCGAGGGCGGAGAAGCGGGACACGTCCGTCCAGCCGTACTTCGGCAGGGGCGTCCCGCCGACCGCCGTGATGAAGGCCGCCGCCGCCGGATGGGACAGGCCCGGCAGCGCCCCGGGGCTGTGGTCGTCCACCACGAACTCCTCGACCCCGCAGTCCGCGAACACCTCGTGGACGTGGGCCAGCGCCTCCTCCTCGGTACGGTCGGGGGCGTAGCGGAAGTTGACCGTGACCACGCACTCGTCGGGGATGACGTTGCCGGCCACCCCGCCCGAGATGCCGACCGCGTTCAGGCCCTCCCGGTACTCCAGGCCGTCGATCACCGGCCGCCGGGGCTCGTAGGAGGCGAGGCGGGCCAGGATCGGGGCGGCGGCGTGGATCGCGTTGGCGCCCATCCAGCCGCGCGCCGAGTGCGCCCGCTCGCCCTTCGTCCGCAGCAGCACCCGCAGGGTGCCCTGGCAGCCGCCCTCCACCTGGCCGTCGGACGGCTCCAGCAGCACCGCGAAGTCGCCGGCCAGCCACTCGGGGTGTGCCTCGGCCACATGGCGCAGACCGTTGAGGTGGGCGGCGACCTCTTCGTTGTCGTAGAAGACGAAGGTCAGGTCGCGGTTGGGGGCGGGGACCGTCGCCGCGATGCGCAGCTGCACCGCCACCCCGGACTTCATGTCGCAGGTGCCGCAGCCCCACAGGACGCCGTCGTCGTCCAGCCGGGAGGGGACGTTCTCCGCGATCGGCACGGTGTCGATGTGCCCGGCGAGGATCACGCGCTCCGGGCGGCCGAGGTCCGTGCGCGCCACGACGTTGTTCCCGTACCGGTCGACCGTCAGGTGGGGCAGGGCCCGCAGCGCGGTCTCGATCGCGTCCGCGAGGGGCTGCTCGGTGCCGCTCTCGGAGGGGAAGTCGACGAGCTGCGCGGTCAGCCGCGCGGCGTCCAGCGTGAGGTCAAGCGGGGTCTCGGGCATGTCCTCGACCCTAGCGCCCCCGTCTCCCGGGCACTTTGCCCACCGGACTCCGGCGCCGCTCTACTCTCCAGTACCTTGTACGCGTGCCAGAGCCGTCCGCTACTCCCCGACGCCGCCGCGGCCGCCTCTACCGTTGCGGGGCGGCCTTCGTGGTCCTGCTCGCCGTCGCGGGTTATCTCGTGGTCCAGTACGTCACCGGAGGCGCCGGAGCGCCCGGCTGCAAGGTCGTCTCGGCCGACGGGGACGGGGCGACGTACGAGTTCACGCCCGAGCAGGCGGTGAACGCGGCGACGATCGCCGCCGTGGGCACCGGGCGGAACCTCCCCGAGCGGGCGGTGACCATAGCGCTCGCCACCGCGCTGCAGGAGTCGGCGCTGCGCAACATCGACCACGGCGACCGGGACTCGCTCGGCCTGTTCCAGCAGCGGCCCTCGCAGGGCTGGGGCACCGAGCGGGAGGTCATGGACCCGACCTACTCGGCCGGGATCTTCTACGACCACCTGGTCAAGGTGGACGGCTACACGGAGCTGCCGCTCACCGTCGCCGCGCAGCGCGTGCAGCGCAGCGGCTTCCCGGACGCGTACGCCAAGCACGAGCCGGACGCCGCCCTGCTCGCCGCCGCCCTGACCGGCCACTCGGCCGCCACGCTGACCTGCGACGGGCGCCCGGACGCCACGCGGGTGGCGGGGACCGACGCGGTACGGACCGCGCTCGCCCGGGACTTCGGGCGGGACGTGCTGGAGCCCGCCGGTGCCGTGGTCGGCGACGGGGACCCCACTCCAGCTGTATCCCCCGGCGCCGGGCGCGACGGGCGGACCCTCACGCTGCCGGTGACCGAGGGCAGCGGCGGGCGCGGGGTGACGCAGCGCGGCTGGCAGCTCGCGCACTGGGCCGTGGCCAACGCCTCCGCCCTGCGCATCGAAAAGGTCTCGTACGCCGGGCGTGAGTGGACCGCCGGGAACACGGACAGCCAGTGGCGCGCGACCGAGACCGACGGGGCCGCGGGCGCCGAGAAGAACACGGCGCCGGTCCGGATCGTGACCGCGCAGTAGTGCGGGACGTCACCCGTGCGGGTTACCGCGCGGGCCGGGGGTTCCCGGGGTGCGCGGGTTTTGGCGCGGGTATCCGTGAATCCCGGAAAACCCTTGAGAACAAAGGGCTGTAAGCATTCGGCAGACTTTCCGGGCGCGGACTCTTTGCCCGTTTTTATCCACAGCCGATAATGCGACGCATTACCAAGTCTTTACGTTACTCCGCCGCAACCTTCGCGGACTTCGAGCGGTAGTCACTGCGTCCGAGGCCGGAGATCACGTCCGGCCGAGGACATCACCGTTCTCACCAGACAGACCCGTCGAAGGAGCATCATGACCCTCCCCCTGACCCGCCGCATCGCCCGTGCCGCGCTGCTCGTCGCTGCGGGAGCGGCCGCCGGGGTCGGTACGGCCGGCTCCGCCAGCGCGGCCCCGGAACTGCCCGCCGCCAAGAACCTCGGCGGCCTGACCGCCCTGGACGCGGCGAGCGTCGGCAACACGGCCGACGCCGCGGCGCAGAGCGCCACCGGGCTCGCGGGCGAAGCCGGCGCCCAGGCGGTCGAGAAGGCGGTGCCGGCTGCGGGCAAGACCGGCGGCAAGGCGGTCAAGAAGGCGACGCCCGTCGCGCAGAAGACCGCGGGTGACGCGGCCGGGTCGGCCGGGGACGTCCTCGGCGACACGGCGTCCACGGCGACCAAGGACGGTCTGCCGACGGACTCCCTGACCAAGGGCGGGGGCCTGCCGCCGGCCGGCTCCCTGCCGGTCGGCAGCCTGCCGCTCGGAGGCTGATCCTCCCGGCCGAACGCCGAAGGGGTCCAGGAGTCTTCTCCTGGACCCCTTCGGCGTATGCCTCAGGACAGCCGCCGCACGGCTTCCCGGACCCTTTCGTCCGTCGCCGTGAACGCCACACGGACGTACGTCGCGCCGGCCTCGCCGTAGAAGTCGCCCGGCGCCACCAGGATGCCCCGCTCGGCCAGATGGGCCACCGTGTCCCAGCAGGACTCCCCGCGGGTGGCCCACAGGTAGAGGCTGGCCTCGCTGTGCTCGATGCGGAAGCCGTGGTGCACGAGGGCCGTCCGGAGCGCCTCGCGGCGGGCGGCGTAGCGGTCGCGCTGGACACGGACGTGGTCGTCGTCGCCCAGGGCCGCGACCACGGCCGCCTGGGTCGGCGCCGACGTCATCATGCCGCCGTGCTTGCGGATCTCCAGCAGCGGGGCGAGGACCTCCGGGTCACCGGCCAGGAAGGCGGCACGGTAACCGGCCAGGTTGGAGCGCTTGGAGAGGGAGTGGACGGCCACGATGCCCTCGTACGAACCGCCGTTCACGTCCGGATGCAGCACCGAGACCGGGTCGGCCTCCCAGCCCAGCTCCAGGTAGCACTCGTCGGAGAAGATCAGGATGCCGTGCGACCGGGCCCAGGCGACGATCCGGGTCAGCTCCTCCTTCGGCAGGACCTTGCCCGTCGGGTTGGAGGGGGAGTTGAGCCACAGCAGCTTCAGCCCCTCGGGGTCCAGCGCGGTCGGGTCGTCGTAGACCTCGTACTCGGCGCGGGCGAGGCGGGCGCCGACCTCGTAGGTCGGGTAGGCCAGCCGGGGGTAGGCGACGCGGTCGCCGGGGCCGAGGCCCAGCTGGGTGGGGAGCCAGGCGACGAGTTCCTTGGAGCCGACGACCGGCAGCACGTGCCGGTGGGTCACCTCGCGGGCGCCGAGCCGGCGCTCCACCCAGCCGGTGATCGCGTCGCGCAGCTCCGGGGTGCCCCAGACCGTCGGATAGCCCGGCGAGTCGGCCGCCTCGATCAGCGCTTTCTGGACCAGCTCGGGGACCGGGTCGACCGGGGTGCCGACGGACAGGTCGACGATGCCGCCCGGATGCGCTGCGGCCGTCGCCTTGTACGGCGTCAGCTTGTCCCAGGGAAAGGCGGGGAGACGGTCGGAGACTGCGGACACGGGGATCTGGCTCACTTTCTCGTCCGTACGGCAAACGCCTCGGCCCCGCAGGCGATCGGAGGCGATCAGGCCGTGCGGGACCGAGGCGGCGCGGTGATGCGGGCCGCTCTCAGCCGTTCTGCGGCGGCAGCGCGGCGATGAAGGGGTGGTCCCGCTCGATCAGACCGAGCTTGCTGGCACCGCCGGGGGAGCCGAGTTCGTCGAAGAACTCGACGTTCGCCTTGTAGTAGTCCTTCCACTCCTCCGGAGTGTCGTCCTCGTAGAAGATCGCCTCGACCGGGCACACCGGCTCACAGGCTCCGCAGTCGACGCATTCGTCCGGGTGGATGTACAAGGACCGGGAGCCCTCGTAGATGCAGTCGACCGGGCACTCCTCGATGCACGCCTTGTCCTTGACGTCGACACAAGGCTGCGCGATGACGTAGGTCACGCTGTCGTTCCTCCTCGATAGGGCGCTGGCGGGCCTCCACAGGCTCCGCCGCCTGGCGCGCGGGAGCGCGGCGTCGTCGATGCCCGCCCCTAGTATCTCCGTTCCGGGGCACGATCCGAACAGGAGGGGTGAACAGACCTGTGGAAATCTCTGCGACCGGGCGCCTTGAGGTCCGTATCACCGCTGCTGACGTGGGTAAACGGGTGTCCGTACGGCGCCTGAACGATCATGCGCGGGCGGGTGAGAAGTTCACCGACACGGTGGGTGTTCTCGCATCATGGGACGACGGTGTGCTGCTGATCACACGGAAGAGCGGCGAAACCGTCCGCATCGCGGAATCGTCGCTGGTCGCGGGGAAAGTGGTGCCGAGCGCTCCGGCCCGCCGCCGGGGCCCCGCCGCCTCGTACGAGGAGCTCGCGCACGTCTCGGCGCGCGCGTGGCGCCCGGTGGAGAGCGACCGGCTCGGCGCGTGGGAGCTGCGGGCCGCTGCCGGCTTCACCCGCCGCGCCAACTCCGTGCTCCCGCTGGGCGACCCGGGCCTGCCCCTGGACGAGGCGCTGTCCGTCGTACGGCGCTGGTACGGCGAGCGCGGGCTGCCCGCCTACGTCCAGACCGCGACCGGCGCCGAGGGCACCCAGGAGCTGCTGTGCGCGGAGCTGGAGCGGCGGGGCTGGACGCGTGAGGTGACCGCCGAGCTGTGGACCGGGGCGCTGGCCCCGCTCGCGGACCGGGAGGAGCCGGCCGAGGTCGTGCTGTCCCGGTCGGCGGACGGGGCATGGCTGGCGCGCTATCAGCGCAGGGGCCTGAGCGAGGTCGCGCTGAAGGTGCTGGGCAGTGGTCCCTCGGTGTGGTTCGCGACCGTTCCCGGTGCGGACGGCGTCCCCGCCGCCATCGGGCGGTGCGTGGTCGACGGGCGGTGGGCGGGCTTCGCCGCCGTCGAGGTCGATCCGGCGCTGCGGCGCCGGGGGCTCGCCTCCGCCGTGCTGGCCGCGCTGGCCGGACGGGCCCTGGACGAGGGGGCGTCGGCGGCCTGGCTGCAGGTCGAGACGGACAACACGGCGGCCCGCGCGCTGTACGCCGGGACGGGCTTCTCGGCGCATCACGCGTACCACCACTACCGCGAGCCGGGGAACTCCGGCTCCGGCCGGTAACCGATCGCCGCGAGAGGGCACGAGCCTGCTATGCCTCCCCCCAATCCCCCTCCCCCCAACCCCCCGCCTCCCGAACGCTCGATCGAGCTGCGCCGGCGGTTCGCCGAGGAGGCCCGCTGCGAGCGGCCCGATCTGTCGACGCTGTGTCTGCTGGTGGGCGCCGAGGCGGACGGCACGCTGGACGAGGACGGCCTGGACGCGGCCCAGATGGAACTGGACCGGCTGGCCGGGCAGCTGCCGTTCCGGCCGGGCGGCCCGCGCTCCTGGGCCGTGTCCCTGCGCGAGCTGCTCGGCGACCGGCTCGGCTTCCGGGGCGCCCCCGGGGACTACCAGCGGCTGGAGTCCTCGCTGCTGCACGAGGTGCTGCGCCGCAGGCGCGGGCTGCCGATCCTGCTGTCGGTGGTGTGGCTGGAGGTGGCGCGCAGGGCCGGGGCGCCGGTGTACGGCCTCGCCCTGCCGGGGCACTTCGTCGTGGGGTTCGGGGAGCCGGACGAGCAGGTGCTGGCCGATCCGTTCGACGGGGGCCGGGCCATGACGGGGGCGGATGCGGAGCTGCTGGTGGCCGGGGCCACGGGGGCGTCCCTGCATCCGTCGATGCTGGTGCCCGCGGCGCCGCTCGAGGTCGTCGCGCGGATCCTGAACAACGTCCGGGCGTGGGCCGCGGCCCGGCCCGAGCGGTCGGACGTGGCGCTGTGGGCCGTGGAGTTGGCGCTGCTGCTGCCCTCGCATCCGGCCAGGCTGCGGTACGAGCGGGCCCAGTTGCTGGTGCAGCGGGGGGACTTCGTCGAGGGGGCGGTGGAGCTGGAGGCGTACGCGGACGTGGTGGCGGCGGTGGATCCGGGTGCCTCGGCCCGCGTCAAGCAGCAGGCGCACGCCGCGCGGGCCATGCTCAACTGACGGCCGCCACGGGTGTCCCGGAGTGCCGCACGACGCGGGTCGTGCGGCACTCCGGGCCCGGTCAGCTCGGGTTCGTCTCGATGGTGACGTCCCGGTCGGACGTGCTCAGCAGGGCCTGGCGCAGGGCGGCGTACACGTCCTGCGGGGTGACGGCCGTCTTCTTGCCGGTGCCCCGGGTGATCTGCACCCCGTCGAAGGTCTGGCCGTAGAGCTCCTCGAGCGCCTTCAGGTCGGGGCTGTCGACGAGCTTGCCGTCGACGGCCTTGACGCGGAGGAACTTCCACAGGGAGTTCTCCGGGCTGAACTCGATGAAGCGGGTGGCGTCCGTGCGCACGATGACGTTGGCCGACATCGCGGGCTCGGCGAACTCCTTCATCATCCGGTCGACCTCGGCCTTGTCGACCGTCGGCTCCTTGGCGGTCGTCGCGACCGGCACCGCGGGAGCCGTGCCGGTCTCCACCTGGGTGCGGTACGCCTCCTCGACCGCGTCGGTCGACTTCGCGACGTCGATGCCCTGGCCCGCCTTGCCGTACACGGCGACGGCCTTGCCCGACTCGAATGTGATGGTGCCGTCGGCCACCGATCCCGAACCGCCGGCGGCGTTCTCCAGCGCGGCCTGGAGCTTCTCCTCGTCGACCGGCATGACCGGCTCGACCACGCGCTCCTGGCCGAAGAGCGAGCCGACCACGGAGACCGGGTTGTAGTCGCTGTGCGCGGCCTCGCTGACGGTGGCCACGGCATCGAACTGGAGCCCCGCCTGGTCCGGCTCCAGGGCGACGGTCTTGCCCCCGACCGTCAGCTTCAGCTCCTTGTTCACCCGGCCCTCGAAGGCGTCGTCGAGCTTCTTGACCGCGTCGTCACGGGTGCCGCCGCCGATGTCGACACCGAGCACGGTGGTGCCCTTGGGCACGTCGGAGTGGTTCATCAGCAGCCCGGCGCCGT
This sequence comes from Streptomyces sp. NPDC002784, assembly GCF_053592135.1. Classification (NCBI taxonomy): domain Bacteria; kingdom Bacillati; phylum Actinomycetota; class Actinomycetes; order Kitasatosporales; family Streptomycetaceae; genus Streptomyces; species Streptomyces sp. NPDC002784. Next base: position 289,202 of record NZ_JBSFVD010000001.1, read on the forward strand.
AGAGGCCGCCGGCCAGGACGATCACGCCGCCGGTGAGCAGGCCCAGCTTGCCGCGGCCCTTCCTCTTCTTCGGCGTGGGCGCCGAGGGCACGTTCGGGGAGACCGGCTCGGGCAGCTTCGGGGGCGTGTGCGGCAGCGGTCCGTCGGTGGGCCCGCCCGGCCCGAACGGGTGCTGGACGGCGGGCGGGACCACCGGGATACCGCTGGTGACGGTGTGCCCGGAGACGTTGTCGGCGGGGTTGCCGTAGCCCGGGGTGCCGGGCTCGGGGGCCGGCTTCTGCGGGGTGAGGATCGCGGTGTCGTCGCTCAGGCCGCCGCCGGGGGTGTGCATGCCGGGGGCGCCGCCCATGGTGCCGGGGCCGCCGCCCATGGGGGGCACCAGCGGGCCGTCGCCGGTCACGGGGCCGGTCGTCGGGCCCGCGGGGCCCTGCGGTCCACCCCGGCCGCCGGGACCACCGGGTCCGTTGAAGCCGCTGGGGCCGCCGGGACCGGCGGGGCCGCCGCCCGGGCCGCCGGGCATGCCCTGGGCGCCGTAGCCGTTCTGGCCGCCGTAGCCGCCGTTGCCGTTCTGGCCGCCGTTGCCGGAGACGTACGGCAGGTCGTCGCGGTGCGCCTCGTCGCCGGGGCGGGCGCCGGGGCCCCGCGGGCCGGCCGCCAGCGCCTCGGTGACGTCGAAGGAGCCGGTGCCGCCGCCGTGTCCGGGCGCCACCGGTCCGCCGGTCGCGCCGTGGGGGGCGCCGGGACGGGCCCCGCCCTGCGTGTTCATGGAGCCGACGACCCCACCGGGCCGCGGCGCGCCCGCGCCACCGGCCGTACCCGGCGCACCCGCGCCGGGGCGCGGAGCCGAGGGCGCCGAACCGCCGGGCGCACCGGCGCCGTTGCTCTGGCCGCCGCCGGTACCGCCCTTCGGGGCCCCGGACTTGCGCGGTACGAACCACTCGCTCGCCTTGTCCTCGGCCGCAGCCGCGGGCTCGGCGGGAGGCTCGGGCGGGCGCGCGGACGCGGCGGCTCCCGGCGCGGGCGGCTCGGTCCCGGCGCCCGCGTCGGAGTTCTCGCCGTCCCCGACGGGTTTGCGCACGACGACCGGCGGAATGGGCCGCGATCCGGGGATGTTGATCCGGATCCGGGTGGTCAGCGTGGTCTCGGTCTTGCGTTCCTCCGGCCGCGCGGCCGAACGGCCCGCATCCGGACCGCCGTCGGGAACCGCAGGCGTCCCGTAAGGCGGCGTGCCCGAAGGGTAAGCGGCTCCGCCGCGCCCGTTGGGCCCGGAGGACGGACTGTCAGTTTCACGACTCAAGGCAGGTTCTCCCGGTTGGCTCCGCCGCCCGACTCGTCCTCACTGCTCCGGGCGGCTCGGCGGCGCCACCACCATACTGGCCGCTTCTGGCCCGTATCCCACGACCGCCGGGGAAACCCCCACGGGACTCGCACGTGCGCGGCGCGGAGAAGTGGTACGTCACTTCCCAAGTCGGACGCCGTCGTCGTCCGGTTGCCGCGTGGGGGCGAGCGTGGCACACATCACAGCCGTGGCCATGCCGCCGAGCAGGAAGAGGTAGGAGCCGCCGTCCGAGGCGAAGACGAAGTCGCCCTCGGGGCGGCTGGCGGTGAGCAGGATGACCGCGAGCATCCAGCCGCCGGCCGGCGCGACGGCCCCGGCCCGGCCGCGGGTGATCAGCGCCCCGCCGAGGCAGAGCCCGATCTCACCGGCGAGCGCGAGCAGCAGCCCGACCGGGAACCAGGCCCCCTGGATCAGCGCGCCGGCGGCCGCGACGAGCGCGCCGAGCACGAACAGGCCGAGGAGCAGGGCGAACCGGGTGAAGGAGGGCGGCCCCAGGGGCTGGGCGAGCATGGGCGTCCGGTCGTTCTTCATCAGGCGTCCTCGATCCCCGCGAACAGGTCGGTCTCCGGCGTCGCGGGCCGCTCGCCGCGCGCCAACTCGTAGTACTCGGTGGTGAAGACGGGCTGGGCGAGGTCGTTGGAGAGGACGAAGTACTCCCCCGCCACCTCGATCTGGGTGGCGTGCGCGGCCATCGCGGCGGTCTTGGCCGCAGTGTGGGCGGTGCCGTCGACGACGGTGGTGATCCGCTCGTCTTCGACCACTCCGGGAACGTCGTCGAGGGTGGCAGCCTTGGTGAACGGCAGCTTCGGCAGGGCGGCCGCCAGACGGGCGAACGCCTGTTCGCCGACGGTGCGCGGGACCCGGTTCCAGTAGACCTTGGCGACCGGGCAGCCCGCCTCGGCCGCGAGCTCCGCGGCGCGCATGGCGACGCGGTGGGCCTGGATGTGGTCCGGGTGGCCGTAGCCGCCGTTCTCGTCGTAGGTGACGAGGACCTGGGGACGTACCTCGCGGATCACCTCCAGGAGGTGGCCGGCGGCCTCGTCGACATCGGCCTGCCAGAAGCAGTCGGGGTCGTCGTTGTCGGGCAGGCCCATCATCCCGGAGTCGCGGTAGCGGCCGGTGCCGCCGAGCTGACGGAAGTCGTCGACGCCGAGCGCGCGCATGGCGGCGGCCAGCTCGCCCAGGCGGTGCTCACCGAGGGCGGTGCCGGACAGCTGGGCGAGGCCGGGCGGGATGACCTCGCCGCGCTCGCCGAGTGTGCAGGTGACCAGGGTCACATGGGCACCCTCGGCGGCGTACGCGGCCATCGTCGCGCCGTTGTTGATCGACTCGTCGTCCGGGTGCGCGTGCACCAGCAGCAGACGCCGGGAGGGCAGTTCCGTCATGGTCCCCACCCTAAGGGGGCGGCCCCGGGGTGATCAGAACTTGATGCTGCCGATCATGCTGGCCACGCTCGTGGTCAGGTCGCTGATCGTGGGCGCCATGGTCGAGGAGGCGAGATAGAAGCCGAGCAGGATGCAGACGACCGCATGCCCGCCCTTCAGTCCCGACTTCTTGATGAGCAAGAAGACGATGATCGCCAGCAGCACCACCGCCGAAATCGAGAGTGCCACGGCGGCTCACCTCCAAAGTTCCCAGGAGCGCGGGGGGTCGGACTTGGGGGGCAGATAAATCCATCTAGCAGCCAGCGGGTTCATACCCACTATGCGCTAGTGATCATAACTATCCGTACGCGCGCATCGGATGGCGCACGGCCGCACAAGGGGGCGCATGGCCAATATGGTCGGTCCATGACGACGAGGTCCGACTCCTTTCCCCGACGGCACGCCCGCACCCAGCGGTTCACGCTCGGCGCGCCGCGCGCGTTCACCGTGGCGCCCGACGGCTCCCGGGTCGCCTTCCTGCGCTCCTCCTCCGGTACGGACCGGGCGAACGCGCTGTGGGTGCTCGACTGCCGGGACGGCGGGGAGCGCGTGGCGGCGGACCCGCGCGCCCTCCTCGGCGGTACGGCGGAACGCCTCTCCCCGCAGGAGCGCGCCCGGCGCGAACGCAGCCGCGAGGGGGGCGCCGGCATCGTCGGGTACGCCACCGACGCGGCCCTGGAGCTGGCGTCTTTCGCCTTGTCAGGCCGCCTTTTCGTGGCCGAGCTGCGGGCCGGGACGGCACGCGAACTCCCCGTCCGCGGACCGGTGATCGACCCGCGCCCCTCCCCCGACGGCCGCCATGTCGCCTACGTCGCCCGGGGCGCCCTGCACGTGGTCGGCGCCGAGGGCGAGGGGGACCGGACGCTGGCCGAGGAGGAGCCGGAGCAGGTCTCCTACGGTCTGGCGGAGTTCATCGCGGCCGAGGAGATGGGGCGTTCGCGGGGCTTCTGGTGGGGTCCGGACTCCGACCGGCTGCTGGTGGCACGGGTGGACGACACGCCGGTGAGCCGGTGGTGGATCGCCGATCCGGCCCATCCGGAACGTGCGCCGCAGAAGGTGGCGTACCCGGCGGCGGGGACCGCCAACGCGGACGTACGGCTGTTCGTGATCGGCCTCGACGGGGGGCGCACGGAGGTGTTGTGGGACCGGGCCCGCTATCCGTATCTGGCGCATGTGCACTGGTCAGCGGCGGGTGCTCCGCTGCTGCTCGTCCAGGCGCGCGACCAGCGCAGCCAGCTGTTCCTGGCCGTGGACCCGGAGTCGGGGGTGACCCGGATGGTGCACGCGGACGAAGATCCAACTTGGCTGGAACTTTTCCCCGGGGTGCCGTGCTGGACCCCTTCCGGGCAGCTGGTGCGGATCATCGACGAGGGTGGCGCGCGGGTCCTCGCGGTGGGTGAACGCCCGTTGACGGGAGCGCAGTTGCACATCCGCGCGGTGCTGGACGTCTCGGACGACGACGTGCTGGTCTCGGCGTCCGCCGGGGAGGCCGCGGCGGATCCGGAGATCGGTGAGGTACATGTCTATCGGGTGAACGAACTCGGGGTGGAGCGCCTGTCGCAGGAGCCCGGGGTGCACTCGGCGGTGCGCGCCGGGGGCGTGACCGTATGGGTGTCCGCGTCGCCGGACCGGCCGGGGTCGCGGGTGCGGGTCTGCCGGGACGGGAAGCCGGTGGCGGTCATCCCCTCGCACGCGGAAGATCCCGGTCTGTCCCCGCGCGTGACGTTCATCCAAGGGGGCGCACGCCGTGTCCCGTGCGCCCTGCTTATGCCAACGGACTACCGCGGTGACGCCTCCCTGCCGGTGCTGCTGGACCCCTACGGCGGTCCGCACGGCCCACGGGTGGTCGCCGCGCACAACGCGCTGCTCACCTCGCAGTGGTTCGCCGACCAGGGGTTCGCCGTGGTCGTGGCCGACGGCCGGGGCACGCCGGGTCGCTCGCCCGCGTGGGAGAAGGCGATCCACCACGATCTGACGGTTGCCCTCGACGACCAGATCGATGCCCTCCAGGACCTCGCGACAACGCACCCGCTCGATCTGTCCCGGGTGGCGATCCGCGGCTGGTCCTTCGGCGGCTGGCTGGCGGGGCTCGCGGTGCTGCGCCGCCCGGACGTCTTCCACGCCGGCATCGCGGGCGCGCCGGTCACGGACTGGCGGCTGTACGACACCCACTACACCGAGCGGTACCTGGGCGGCCCGGCCGCGCATCCGGAGTCGTACGCGAAGAGTTCCCTGGTGACGGACGAGGGCCTGTCCGCCCCGGCCGATGGCCACCGCCCGCTGATGATCGTGCACGGCACGGCCGACGACAACGTGGTGTTCGCGCACGCCCTGAGGCTGTCCTCGGCCCTGCTCTCGGCGGGCCGCCCGCACGAGGTCCTGCCCCTGTCGGGCGTGACGCACATGACGCCCCAGGAACAGGTCGCGGAGAATCTGCTGCTGCTCCAGGTGGACTTCCTGAAGCGCTCGCTGGGGCTGTAGGAACGGCAACGGACCGGGGCGACATGGCGTGCCCCGGTCCGTTTACGGCACCCGCACGGCCGTACGCTGTCCAGCCTGACGCGTCCGTATATCGGAACCGGGTCAGGGGAGTTGCCGCTGTGTTACCCCGCCTCCTGCGACGGTACGACGTGCTTCTCCTCCGCGAAGTGGCAGGCCGAGTCGTGTGCGGCGGGGCCCTCCAGGAGACTGAGGTGGGAGGGGACCGCGAGGAGGGGGACCTCCTGGGCGCAGCGTTCCTGGGCCTTCCAGCAGCGGGTGCGGAAGCGGCAGCCGGAGGGGATGTTCGTCGGGGACGGGACGTCGCCGGTCAGGATGATCCGGTCGCGGTGTTCCCGGGCCTCGGGGTCGGGGACGGGGACGGCGGACAGGAGTGCCTGGGTGTAGGGGTGCGTCGGATGGTCGTAGATCTCGGTGTCCTTGCCGGTCTCCACGATGCGGCCGAGGTACATGACGCCGACCCGGTCGGAGATGTGCCGGACGATCGACAGGTCGTGGGCGATGAAGACGTAGGAGAGGTCGAACTCGTTCTGCAGGCGGTCCATCAGGTTGATGACCTGGGCCTGGACCGAGACGTCCAGGGCGGAGACCGGTTCGTCGGCGACGATGACCTCGGGGCGCAGCGCGAGACCGCGGGCGATGCCGATGCGCTGGCGCTGGCCGCCGGAGAACTGGTGCGGATAGCGGTTGATGTACTCGGGGTTGAGGCCGACGACGTCCAGCAGGTCCTGCACCTTGCGGCGCCGGTCGCCCTTCGGGGCCACCTCGGGGTGGATGTCGTAGGGCTCGCCGATGATGTCGCCGACCGTCATCCGGGGGTTGAGGGAGGTGTAGGGGTCCTGGAAGACCATCTGGATGTTGCGGCGGACGGTTCTGAGGGCCCTGCCGGAGAGCTTGGTGATGTCCTCGCCCTTGTACCGGATCGAACCCGCCGTCGGCCGTTCCAGGTTGACCAGCAGCTTGGCGACCGTCGACTTGCCGCAGCCGGACTCCCCGACGATGCCGAGGGTTTCGCCCTGGTCCAGCTCGAAGTCCACGCCGTCCACGGCCTTCACCGCGCCGACCTGCTTCCTGAAGAGGATGCCCGTGGTCAGCGGGTAGTGCTTGACCAGGCCGCGGACCTGGAGGAGCGGTTCAGCCATGGAGGCACTCCCGCCAGAAGTGGCAGGCGCTGCCCCGGTCCTCGTCCGAGGTGGTCACCTCGTACAGCGGCGGTTCGTCGGTGCGGCACACGTCCTGGGCCATGGGGCAGCGCGGGTGGAAGGCGCAGCCGGGCGGGATGTGCATGAGGTTCGGCGGCAGTCCCTTGATGGCGTAGAGCTCCTGGCCCTTCTGGTCCAGGCGCGGGATGGAGTCGAGCAGGCCCCGGGTGTAGGGGTGGGCCGGTGCCTTGTAGATGTCGTGGACGGGGGCCGACTCCACGATGCGGCCCGCGTACATCACGGCGATCCGGTCGGCGACGTCCGCGACCACGCCGAGGTCGTGGGTGATGAGGATCAGGCCCATGTTGTACTCGCGCTGCAGCTCCGCGAGCAGTTCCATGACCTGGGCCTGGACCGTGACGTCCAGGGCGGTGGTCGGCTCGTCGGCGATGATCAGGGCGGGCTCCAGGGCCAGCGCCATGGCGATCATGATGCGCTGGCGCATACCGCCGGAGAACTGGTGGGGGTACTGCTTGACCCGTTCCCGGGCGGCGGGGATGCGGACCCGGTCCATCAGCTCCACGGCCTTGGCCCGCGCGTCCTTCTTCGACATGCCCCGGTGCACGACGAACATCTCGCCGAGCTGGTCGCCGACGCTGAGCACGGGGTTCAGGGACGACAGCGCGTCCTGGAAGATCATCGCCATCTCGGCGCCCCGGATCTTCCGGCGCTCCTCCTCCTTCAGCTTCAGCAGGTCCCTGCCCTGGAAGAGGACCTCGCCCGCGGTGATCCGCCCCGGCGGCGTGTCGAGGATGCCCATGACGGTCTGCGCGGTGACCGACTTGCCGGAACCCGACTCCCCGAGCACGGCGAGGGTCTCGCCCGCGTCCACTCCGTAGGTGACGCCGTTGACCGCCTTGGCGACCCCGTCCCGGGTCCGGAACTCCACGTGCAGATCACGCACTTCGAGCAGCACGTCTCACCTCGGCTTCGCGTTGCAGGGCATCGGGGACGACACGGACCGCCACGGCACCTGGCCGGGGGCCGGGGGCGGCCGACGCGTGGGGTGCGTCGTGCATGTTCCGAGGCGCGATCCCGGGCCACGGCCTCCGGTAAAGGGCGTCATGAAACGCACCTGCCGGTACGGGACCTGGCCGGGGGCAGGGGCCGAACGGCGGGCCAGGGGCGGGGGTTGCGCGGGGCGTGAGGCCGGGACTCGGCTCTCGGTCGACGGGGGCGCGCAGTGGCCGGGCACCGGGGCCGCACAGCGGGGCAGGGGTGGACGCCGCGGCCGGGCGTGAGGCCGGAACTCGGCTCTCGCTCGACAGGGGCGCGCAGTGGCCGGGCACCGGGGCCGCACAGCGGGGCAGGGGTGGACGCCGCGGCCGGGCGTGAGGCCAGGACTCGGCTCTCGCTCGACAGGGGCGCGCAGTGGCCGGGCACCGGGGCCGCACAGCGGGGCAGGGGTGGACGCCGCGGCCGGGCGTGAGACCGGGACTCGGCCTCCGGGTGACGGCCTCGCGCAGCGTGCCTGCCGGTTGGGGGCCTGGCCGGATGCCGGGGGCGGCTGGTGCGCGGGGCGTGCCGCCCGGTCTCGGCTCTCGGCCGACGGGGGCGCGCAGTGCGTCTGTCGGAGCGGGGCGCATGGGCGGCGTCACCTCAGCTTGGGGTCGAGGGCGTCGCGGACTGCGTCGCCGAGCATGATGAAGGCCAGGACGGTGATCGCCAGGGCGCCCGAGGGCCAGAGCAGGGCGTGCGGGGCGTTGCGGATGTAGGGGGAGGCGGCCGAGATGTCGATGCCCCAGGAGACGCTCGGCGGTTTCAGGCCGACGCCGAGGTAGGACAGGGTCGCCTCCAGGGCGATGTACGTGCCGAGCGCGATGGTCGCCACGACGATCACCGGGGCGACCGCGTTGGGCGTGATGTGCCGCAGCAGCATGCGGGAGTTGGTGGCGCCGAGCGCACGGGCGGCCTGCACGTAGTCGTTCTGTTTGACGGTGATGACCGAGCCGCGGGCGATACGGGAGATCTGCGGCCACCCCAGCAGCACCATGAACCCGATGACCGGCCAGATGCTGTTGCTGGTGACCACCGACAGCAGCACGAGCCCGCCGAGCACGACGGGGATCGCGAAGAAGACGTCCGTGATCCGGGAGAGCACCGAGTCCCACGTCCCGCCGAAGAACCCCGCGAGCCCGCCGAGCACGCTGCCGAGGATCGCCACCCCGAGCGTGGCGCAGACGCCGACCGTGACGGACGTACGGGCGCCGTAGACCGTACGGGTGTACACGTCGCAGCCCTGGCCGTTGAAGCCGAAGGGATGTCCGGACTGGGACCCCTGCTGGGCCTTGGCGAGGTCGCACTTGAGGGGGCTCGTCCAGGTGATGGCACCCGGCCACAGGGAGACGAAGACCAGGAAGAGGATGACCAGCCCGGCGATGAGGAAGACCGGGTTGCGCCGCAGGTCGCGCCAGGCGTCGGACCACAGCGAACGGGGCCTGTCCTGCGGGCCCGCGCCGGCCGGGCCGCCCGGCGTCTTCTCCAGGCTCTCCCCCTCCGACGTCGCCAGATCCATGGCGCCGCCCATGCCGGTCGAGGCGATGGCACCCTCGGGTTCGCGGGGTTCAGGCATAGCGGATCCTCGGATCGAGTACGGCGTAGAGCAGGTCGACGAGCAGATTGGCGACCAGGAAGACCAGGACGAGGACGGTCACGAAGCCGACCACCGTCTGGGTGTTCTGCCGCAGGATGCCCTGGTAGAGCTGGTAGCCCACGCCGTGGATGTTGAAGATCCGCTCGGTGACGATCGCGCCGCCCATCAGCGCGCCGATGTCGGTGCCGATGAAGGTGACCACCGGGATCAGCGAGTTGCGCAGCAGATGCCTGGTGATCACCCGGCGCCGGGGCAGGCCCTTGGCGACGGCCGTACGGACGTAGTCGGAGCGTTTGTTCTCCGCGATGGAGGTCCGGGTCAGCCGGGTGACATAGGCGAGGGAGACCGAGGCGAGGACCAGGCCCGGCACGATCAGCTCGCCGAAGGTGGCGTCGGTGGACACGGAGGGCCTGATCCAGCCCCACTCCACGCCGAGCAGCAGCTGCAGCAGCAGACCGGTGACGAAGGTCGGCACGGAGATCACCACGAGCGTGACCAGCAGGACCCCGGTGTCGACGGGCCGGCCGCGGCGCAGCCCGGTGATGACGCCGAGCGTGATGCCGATGACGATCTCGAAGAGGATCGCGACGATCGTCAGCCGGATGGTCACCGGGAACGCCGTCGCCATCAGCTCGGTGACCTCCTGCCCGTTGAACGCGGTGCCGAAGTCGCCGGTGAAGACGTTCCCCATGTACGTCAGGTATTGCTGCCAGACCGGCTTGTCGAGGCCGAACTCCTTCTTCAGCTGGGCGGCCGTCGCCGGATCGCACTGCCGGTCGCCGCAGAGTCCCGCGATGGGGTCGCCCATCACGTTCACCATGAGGAAGATCAGCAGGGTCGCCCCGACGAAGACGGGGATCATCTGGAGCAGACGCCGGACGACGTACCGTCCCATGGGCGCTCAGCCGACCTTGATCTCGTCGTAGACGGGGACGCTGAACGGGTTGAGCTTCACGTCGGACAGCCGCTCCGAGTAGCCCGCGCTGCCGTTCTGGTACCAGAGCGGGATGGCGGCCATGTTGTCCCGTACGACCTCCTCGGCGTCCTGGAAGAGGCCGACCGCCTTGGCGGTGTCGGTCTCGGCGTTGGCCCGGTCGACGAGGTCGTCGAACTCCTTGTTGGACCACTTGCCGTCGTTGGAGGAGGCGTTCGTGTAGTAGAGCGGCTGGAGGAAGTTCTGGATGAGCGGGTAGTCCATCTGCCAGCCCGCGCGGAACGGGCCGCTCATCTTCAGGTCGGTGATCTGGCTGCGGAAGTCGGCGAAGGTGCCGACCGGGTTGCCGACGCAGGCGCGTTCGTTGTCGAGCGCGTTGTTGATGGAGTTGCAGACGGCGTCCACCCAGTCCTTGTGCGAGCCGGTGTCCGCGTTGTACGTGATCTTGACCTGGCCGCCGGGGAGCCCGCCGCCCTCCTCGATGAGCTGCTTGGCCGCGTCGGGGTCGTACTCGCAGGCGTCCCCGCAGAGCCCTTCCTTGAAGCCGCCGTCCTCGCCGAGCACCGGGGAGGTCCAGTCGGTGGCCGGGGTGCGGGTCTTCTGGAAGATGGTCTCGGTGATCTGGTCGCGGTCGATGGCCCGGGACAGGCCCGTGCGGACCTTCTCCATGCCGGCCTTGTTCCACTTGTCGTCGTAGTAGGGGAAGGCGAGCGTCTGGATGATGCCGGCGGGGGTGTTGAGGTAGCGGTCGCCGAGGTCGGCCTGGACGTTCTTGAGCTGGGCGGCGGGGACGTCGTCGACCAGGTCGAGGTTGCCGGCCATCAGGTCGGTGTAGGCGGTGTTGTTGTCGGTGTAGACCTTCAGGTCGACGCCGCCGTTCTGCGCCTTGTCCTCGCCGGGGTAGGCGTCCCAGGTGCGCAGGGACATCTGGGAGCCCTTGGCGTAGGAGTCGACGGTGTACGGGCCGTTGCCGACGGGCTTGCTCAGCCAGGCGTCGCGGTCGTCGAAGAACGCCTGCGGCAGCGGGGCGAAGGCCGGGTAGCCGAGGGTCTCGGGGAACGTGGAGAACTTCTGGCTGAGCTTGACGGTGAAGGTCTTGTCGTCGACGACCTTCAGCCCGGAGAGGGTGTCGGCGCTCTGCTTGCCGCCGTCCTCGGGGTGGGTCTTGTCGTAGCCCTCGATGTAGCTGAAGAAGTAGGCGTTCTTCTGGTTGTTCTTCAGGCTGGCGCCGTAGTTCCAGGCGTCCACGAAGGACTTGGCGGTGACCTTCTCGCCGTTGCTGAAGCTCCAGTCCTTGATGGTGACGGTGAAGTTCTGCGAGTCGGTCGTCTCGATCTTCTCGGCGAGCATGTCCGTCGCCTCGCCGGTCTCCGGGTCGTACCGCTTGAGGCCGCGGAAGATCATGTCGAGGACCTTGCCGCCCTGCACCTCATTGGTGTTGGCGGGCTCCAGCGGGTTCTGCGGGTCGCCCCAGGAGGAGCTCAGCACCGCGCCGGTGTCCCCACCGCTGTCGCCGCCCCCGCCTCCGCAGGCCGTCGCCGCGAGGGCTACCGCCGCCGCGCATGCGGCCCATGTGGCGTGCGTGGCTCCACGCATGGAGTCCTCCTCATGACTGCGCTGTGCTTGCCTGTGTTTGCAGCGCCTGGACGCTGGGCTACTACCGGCAAATATCTGCCGATATGCCACACAACGCACACTCTTGCAGCCCTATGGGCTACAAACGCGACGGGCCTGCCCCCGGAGCAGGTCGCACCCGGCCGGGGTGCGACCTGCTCCGGGGGACAGGCCCGGAAGAGGGGGAGCGGAGTCAGTTCTGGTCGGCCTCGAGAGCGATGAGCGCCGGGTCCATGACGACGTCCTCGTCGCGGGCCACGGTGGTCGGCTCCTCCGGGAAGTGGCACGCCGTCAGGTGACCGCCGCGGTTGCCGGAGATCTGGACGAGCGGGGGCTCCTCCGTGGCGCACTTGTCCTGCGCCTTCCAGCAGCGGGTGCGGAACCGGCAGCCGGACGGCGGGAAGATCGGCGAGGGGACGTCACCGTAGAGCCGGATCCGCTCCCGCTGCTCGACCTCGTCGTCCACCTGCACCTCGGGCACCGCGGAGAGCAGAGCGTGGGTGTAGGGGTGCCGGGGCCGGTTGTAGATGGAGTCCCGGTCGCCGACCTCGACCACCTTGCCGAGATACATGACGGCCACGCGCTGCGAGAAGTGCCGCACGATCGCGAGGTCGTGGGCGATGAAGACGAAGGCGATACCCAGCTCGTCCTGGACCTTCTGGAGCAGGTTCACCACCTGCGCCTGGATGGACACGTCCAGCGCCGAGACCGGCTCGTCGGCCACGATCAGCTTGGGGTTCAGCGCGAGCGCCCGGGCGACACCGATGCGCTGACGCTGACCGCCGGAGAACTCGTGCGGGAAGCGGTTGTAGTGCTCGGGGTTGAGGCCGACCAGCTCCAGCAGCTCCTGGACGCGCTTCTCCCGGCCGCCCTCGGGTTTGATCCCGTTGACCTCCATCGGGGACTTGATGATGGAGCCGACGGTCTGCCGCGGGTTCAGCGACGAGTACGGGTCCTGGAAGATCATCTGGATCTCGGACCGCACCGGCGCCAGCTGCTTGCGCTTGGCACGCGTGATGTCCTGACCGGCGTACGTGATCCGGCCCGCGGTCGGCTCCAGGAGCCGGGTGATCAGGCGCCCGGTGGTGGACTTGCCACAGCCCGACTCGCCGACCAGGCCCAGGCTCTCGCCCACGCCGACGCTCAGATCGACGCCGTCGACGGCCTGAACGGCGCCGACCCTGCGTTTGATCGGGAAGCCTCCGTAGATGGGGAAGTGCTTGGTCAGGCCCTTGACCTCCAGGAGCGGCTCCGAGGAGGTGGTGGAGCCCTGCTGTGCGGGGAGGGTGAGGTTCTCGCTCATGATCTCGGTTCTCCCTAGCGCAGCCGGGGCTGGATCTCGTCGATGAAGATGGTCTGCTTCTGCTCCACCGAGAGGTGGCAGGCGGAGGCGCGGCCCTCGCCCAGGGGCGGCCGGGATTCGCTGCACAGATTGCCGGGCACCTTGTCACGGAAGGCGCAGCGCGGGTGGAAGGGGCATCCGGTCGGCGGGTTCAGCAGCGACGGCGGGCTGCCCGGGATCGGATTCAGTTCCTGCTCGATGTCGCCGTCCAGGCGCGGCATGGAGCTGAGCAGGCCCCAGGTGTAGGGGTGCCTCGGGGTGCGCAGCACTTCCTTGACGGAGCCGCGCTCGACGGCCCGGCCCGCGTACATCACCAGCAGGTCGTCGGCCATGTTGGCGATGACGCCGAGGTCGTGGGTGATGAAGACGATCGCGGAGCCGAACTCCTGCTGCAGGTCCTTCAGCAGATCGAGGATCTGCGCCTGCACGGTCACGTCGAGCGCGGTGGTCGGCTCGTCGGCGATCAGCAGTTCGGGGTCGCACATCAGGGCCATGGCGATCATCGCGCGCTGACGCATACCGCCGGAGAACTGGTGCGGGTAGTCGTCGAAGCGCACCTTGGGCTGCGGAATGCCGACCTTCTCCAGCATCTGGATCGCCCGGTCCTTGGCCTCCTTCCTGGAGGCCCCCATGTGCTTCATGTACGGCTCGGAGAGCTGCCGTCCCACCGTGTAGTACGGCGACAGCGCCGTCAGCGGGTCCTGGAAGATCATCGCCATCTTGTTGCCGCGGAGCTTCTCCAGCTCCTTCTCCTTGGCGGTGACGAGCTCCTGGCCGTCCAGGACGATCTCGCCGTCGATGGTGGTGGTCCGGGGGTTGTGCAGGCCCAGGACGGTCAGGTTGGTGACGGACTTGCCGGAGCCCGACTCGCCGACGATGCCCAGGGTCTTGCCGCGTTCGACATCGAAGGAAAGGCCGTCGACCGCCTTGACGATGCCGTCCTCGGTGGAGAACTGCACCCGCAGGTCACGGACCGAGAGGAAGCTCTCGGGCCCGGTCGGGGCCGGGACGTCCTCGGTTTTGGTCAGTGTGGTCACGGTGGTTCGTTCTTCCTTAGGAGAGTCGGACGCGCGGGTCGATCCAGGCGTACGCGATGTCGACGAGGATGTTGAGGAGCAGGATGAAGAAGGCTCCTACCAGCATGACGCCCATCGTCAGCGGGAGGTCCTTCGTGACCGCTCCATCCACGGCGAGGCGGCCGATCCCCTGAAGGTCAAAGGTGAGTTCCGTGACGACACCGCCGCCGAGCAGCGAGCTGAGGTCGATGCCGAGGATGGTCACGATCGGGATGAGCGAACCGCGCCAGGCGTAGCGGAAGAACACGTACTTCTTGCCCATGCCCTTGGCCCGGGCGGTGCGCACGTGCTCCTCCTGGAGCTGCTCGATCATCGAGGAGCGCGCCATACGGGTGTACTGGCCGGTGAAGATCGTCGCCATGACGGCCATGGGGATCCACAGACCGGCGAGCCAGCCGAACGGGTCGTCGGTGAACGGGACGTACTTCGGGTTCTCCACCCAGCCGGTGCTGTACACGAAGATCAGCAGCACGATCGGGCCGAGGAAGTAGATCTGGAACGAGCTGAGCACCATGGACGCGCCGGTGGCGGCCTTGTCGATCATCGTGCCGCGCCGGTAGGCGGCCACCATGCCCGCGCCGATTCCGACGACGAGGAAGACGACCAGGGCGCCGGCCGTCAGGGACAGGGTCAGCGGGAGGCGGTCCATGATGATGGCGGTGACGTTGTCGTTGTAGAAGAACGACCGGCCCAGGCACGGGGCGGGGCAGTCACCCTGCGGGAAGTCACGGCCGGCCACGATGCCGGACATGAACTCCCAGAACTGCGTGGCAAGCGGCTGGTTGAGGCCGAGGGCCTGCCGGATGTCCTCCAGTCGCTCGGGCGAGCAGTCCTTGCCACAGGCCAGGGAGGCGTAGTCGGACGGCGCGGCGACGAAGAGGAAGAAGGTTGCGGCGCCGATCAGGAACAAGGTGACGACGGCACCGACCGAGCGCCGGAGGATGAACTGAAGCATGGCGGGGGGCTGCTCTCTGCGGAGACGGTGGACGGGTTCACGGAACCGCGGGGACGCGCTCCGCCTGGTGCGCGCCCCCGCGAACAGCCGTAGAGAGCTACGACTTCAGGAACACTCGGGTCACGTCCAGGTAGCTGGACTCAGTGCTGTAGCGGGCACCGCCGACGTTCGAGCCGTAGAGCTGGAACTGCTTGGTGTACCAGAGCGGGGCGGCCGGGTTGACCTCCTCGAGGATGTACTTGTGAGCGTCTTCCCAGGTCTTGGCGGCCTTCTCCGGCTGCTCGGTCAGGGCCTTCTTGATCAGCTCCTGGACCTTCGGGTCGTCGATGTGGGAGTAGTTCGGCGCACCGTCGGCGACCTGGTCACCGTCGTAGATCGGCGTCACGACCGTCGCGGCGGACGGCCAGTCCTGGCCCCAGCCGGTGATGTAGATGTCGAACGGGTTGTCGAGCTTGCCGATCTGCTCGTAGTAGCTCGCGGCGTCGATCTCCTTGGAGACGACGTCGAAGCCGACCTTGCCGAGGGCGTCCTCGATGGCGACCTTGCGCTTCTGGCCCGCCTCGGAGTTGGCGTAGGCGAAGACCAGCTTCTTCTCGGACGCCGGAACGTCGGCGAGCAGTTCCTTGGCCTTCTCGATGTTGCCCGCCGGCGTCTTCAGACGGCCGTAGGGGTCGTACTTCGCGTCGTAGCCCGGCAGGGTCGGGGCGAACAGGTTCGGGGCGACGTCGCCACCGAACGCGCCACCCTCACCGGCGATCAGCGACTTGGAGTTCACCGCGTAGGTGGCGGCGTCACGGACGGCCTTGTTCTTGACGCGGTCCATGTTGAACGTCAGCGTCATCACGTAGGGCTGGTAGCCCTTGATGGTGCGCTTGTTGACGGCCGGGGCGCCGATGACGTCCTGGATCTGGGTGGCGTCGACACCGCCGGTGAACTGGATGGCGTTCTTGGCGTCACCCTGGTCGGAGATCAGACGCTTGGTCTGGGACGACTCGGTGATGCCGAACTCGAAGTTGAAGCCGTCCACGTACTGGTGACGCACCGAGTCCGTCTTCGGGTCCCAGTTCTCGTTCTTGACGAGCTTCAGGGTCTTGCCGGCCTTGAACTCCGCGATCTTGTACGGGCCGAGGGCGACCGGAGCCGTGTCGTACTTCTCCTTCGTGTCGGACTCCTCCGGCACGATGGAGTAGCCCGGCATGGCCAGCGTCATCGGCAGGTCGGGACGCGGGGTGTCGAAGTGGAAGACGATCGTCTTGTCGTCCGGGGTCTCCAGGACCGAGTCCGGCAGGTGCTTCTTGCCGAAGCCGCCGTCCGGCAGCTCCT
This sequence comes from Streptomyces sp. NPDC002784, assembly GCF_053592135.1. NCBI lineage: Bacteria > Bacillati > Actinomycetota > Actinomycetes > Kitasatosporales > Streptomycetaceae > Streptomyces > Streptomyces sp. NPDC002784. The sequence goes on from NZ_JBSFVD010000001.1 coordinate 305,503, forward strand.
TGCGGTAGTCCGGGCCGCTCAGCCAGGTCTGGAGGTAGGTCGGGCCGTCGAAGATGAACTCGGCGTACAGGCGCTCGACGGTGTGGCGGACGTCGGCGGAGGTTATCTCCTTGCCGTTCTCGTCCTTGATGCCGTCCTTCAGCTTGAACGTCCAGGTCTTGTTGTCGTTGGACGACTGACCGGAGTCGGTCGCGAGGTCACCCACGACGGCGACGCCGCCCTTGCCGTCCTCCTCGAAGTTGGTCAGGCCACGGAAGACCAGGTTGGCGAACTGACCGGCGTCCGAGACGTAGATCTGGCCCGGGTCCATGTGCGAGAGACCGGACTCCTGGTAGACCGTGACGGTGCCGCCCGGCTTGGCCCCGGGGACCTCCTCGGCCGGACCGGTCGAAGCCTTGGCGTCCAGGTAGGCAACACCCTGGGACTGCTCCTTGGCCTTGTCCTGGCTCTCGCCCTTCTCCCCACCGGTGTTTCCGGTGTTCTCCGAGCAGCCCGTGAGCGCGAGGGAGCCGGCCGCGATGGCGACCATGATGGCGCGCGCTCTGCGCGAGGTGAACGACTTCATAGCGGTGAATGCACCTACCTGTCGGTTGTTGTCCGTATGTACTGCCTGACGCGGCTGGTAGGCCGACGTGGGGGCGGCAGCCACCCCCCACCAAGGACGGCTCAGCGCCCGGACTTGGGGTCGAAGGCATCCCGTACCGAGTCTCCGAGGAGGTTGAAGCACAGGATGAAGATCACTAGCGCCACACCCGGGAAGAAGATGAACGCGGGGTCCTGCTGGGTGTAGTCGGCACCGGCGGCGAACAGACGCCCCCAGTCCGGGGTGGGCTCGACGAAGCCGACGCCCGCGAAGGAGAGGAAGGCGATGGTGAGGATGGTGCTGGGCAGCTGGTACGTGAACTGCACCAGCACCGGGGTGACGATGTTCGGCAGGACCTCCTTGCGGATGATCCGGCCCGGCGATGCCCCGGACACCTTGGCGGCCTCGATGAACTCCCGCTCACGCAGGGCCAGTACCACGGAGCGGACAAGACGGGACATACCCATCCAGCCGAGCACCCACAGCACGATCAGGATAGCCAGCGCCCGGAAGTACGTGGGCGTCTCGTCCCGCGGGTCCACGAAGAACGAGGTCACCACGGGCATGAAGGCGATGAAGAACAGCTGCGACGGAAAGGACAGGAAGAAGTCCGTGACCCGGCCGAGCCAGTAGTCGGTGCGACCGGCGAAGTAGCCGCCGACCAGACCGATGATCACGCCGGTCACCGTCAGCAGGACCGACACTCCGAGCGCCATGAACAGCGACGTCCGCATGCCGTACACCAGCATGGCGAACAGGTCGCGGCCGTACTGCGGCTCCACGCCGAACCAGTGATCGGCCGACATTCCGCCGAAGTAGCCGAGCGGAAGACCGAACTCGTCCAGGACCGGCTTGTCCGCGTACGTCGGATCCTGACCGTACAGGGTGTACGGGTTGGTGCCGCTGATCGCGGTGAGCAGCGGCGCGCACAAGGCCACGACGAAGAAAAAAATCACTACGCCGGCACAGAAGACCCCTGTACGGTCACGCCTGAAGCGCTGCCACATCAACTGCCCGGGAGATCGGCCCTCAAGCTTCTTCGGTTTGTCGGCAACCTCTGAGGTTGCTTCGAGCTCAGGGTCCAAGGCGACCGCGGACCCGGAGCCCTCGGCCTTCGTCGGACTGGTCATGTGTGTTCTTCCCCCGGGGGGTTGGAGAGTTGAGCGCAGCACAGTTACCGGCAGGTTCTGCGGTTTGGGGGAACTGTCGCCAAATGCATCAACGCGCGTCAAGGGCGTAAGACATAGGGATCTCCCTACCGTCAATATTTTGAGCAAAAATTGCAAAGATTGACACCTGCGCGCGCTTGACAAGTGAGACGGGAAACCGGCGAATCAGACATATAAGTTCAATTTCGTCGTTTACACGTCCGAAACTTGAGCTCCGGAACACCGATATTCGAACAAGGGTTACGGGCCGCTGAAGCCGAGGCTTCGGCGCACGACCAGAAGCCCCTCGGCGGCTGCCGAGGGGCTTCTGTGTGTGAGGGAGCGTCAGCCGTGCTTGGCGCGGCTCGCGGCGCGGGCGCGCTCGCGGGCGTCCAGGTTCACCTTGCGGATGCGAACGGCCTCCGGGGTGACCTCGACGCACTCGTCGTCGCGGCAGAACTCCAGCGACTGCTCCAGGGAGAGCTTGCGCGGCGGGACGATCGCCTCGAACGAATCGGCCGAGGACGACCGCATGTTGGTGAGCTTCTTCTCCTTGGTGATGTTGACGTCCATGTCGTCGGAGCGCGAGTTCTCGCCGACGATCATGCCCTCGTACACCTCGGTGCCCGGGTCCACGAAGAGCACGCCGCGCTCCTGGAGGTTCGTCATCGCGAACGCGGTGACGGCACCGGCGCGGTCGGCCACCAGGGAACCGTTGTTACGGGTCTGGAGCGTGCCGAACCAGGGCTCGAAGCCCTCGTGGATGGAGTGTCCGATACCCGTACCGCGGGTCTGGGTCAGGAACTCGGTGCGGAACCCGATGAGACCGCGGGACGGCACCACGAACTCCATGCGGACCCAGCCGGAGCCGTGGTTGGACATGTTGTCCATCCGGCCCTTGCGGACGCCCATGAGCTGCGTGACCGCGCCCATGTGCTCCTCGGGCACGTCGATCGTCATGCGCTCGACCGGCTCGTAGACCTTGCCGTCGATCTCCTTGGTGACGACCTGGGGCTTGCCGATGGTCAGCTCGAAGCCCTCGCGGCGCATCTGCTCGACCAGGATGGCGAGCGCGAGCTCACCACGGCCCTGGACCTCCCAGGCGTCGGGGCGCTCGGTGTCGAGGACGCGGAGCGAGACGTTGCCGATCAGCTCGCGGTCGAGGCGGTCCTTGACCTGGCGGGCGGTGACCTTGCGGTCCTTGACGGCCGCCTTGGCGTCGGCGCCCTTGCCGGTGCCGCCCCGGCCGACCAGCGGGGAGGTGTTGGTGCCGATGGTCATGGAGATCGCCGGCTCGTCGACCGTGATCAGCGGGAGCGCGACCGGGTTCTCGGGGTCGGCGAGGGTCTCGCCGATCATGATGTCCGCGATACCGGCGACGGCGCAGATGTCACCGGGGCCGGCCACCTCGGCGGGCTTGCGGGTGAGCGCCTCGGTCATCATCAGCTCGGTGATGCGGACGTTGCTGATCGTTCCGTCACGCTTGATCCACGCGACCGTCTGGCCCTTCCTCAGCTCGCCCTGCTCGACCCGCAGCAGCGCGATACGGCCGAGGAAGTTGTCGGCGTCCAGGTTGGTGACGTGCGCCTGCAGCGGGGCGGTCTCGTCGTAGGTCGGGGCCGGGACGTGCTCCAGGATGGTGGAGAAGAACGGCTCCAGGCTGGTGGAGTCGGCCGGGACGGTGCCGTCCTCCGGCTTGGTCAGCGAGGCGATGCCGTCACGGCCGCACGCGTAGACGATCGGGAACTCGATCTGGTCCTCGTCGGCGTCCAGGTCGAGGAAGAGGTCGTACGTCTCGTTGACGACCTCGTCGATCCGGGAGTCCGGCCGGTCCGTCTTGTTGATGCACAGGATGACCGGCAGCCGCTGCTGGAGCGCCTTGCGGAGCACGAAGCGGGTCTGCGGCAGCGGGCCCTCGGAGGCGTCCACCAGCAGCACGACGGCGTCCACCATCGACAGGCCGCGCTCGACCTCACCGCCGAAGTCGGCGTGGCCGGGGGTGTCGATGATGTTGATGGTGATGACGTCGCCGCCATCCTTCGGGTGGTACTTGACGGCCGTGTTCTTGGCCAGGATCGTGATGCCCTTCTCACGCTCCAGATCGTTCGAGTCCATCATGCGGTCGTCGAGGGACTCGGCGGCGTGCGCGGCGAAGGAGCCGGCCTGCTTGAGCATGGCATCGACGATGGTCGTCTTGCCGTGGTCGACGTGGGCGACGATGGCGACGTTACGAATGTCGTGGCGCGTGGCCATATTGCGGCGTTCTCCCGGAGTGTGAGGACGGCCTGCGCGTACCTAGGTGTTACGCGGGCCCTGCCGGGCTTGACATGCCACGGCCTCACCCCATGGTACGGGGCCCAGGGTGTGCAAGCGCGCCGGGATGCATCCGTGCAGGTGAACGCGGGTTTACGGGGCCGATGGCGGCCGTCGGCCCCGTAAAAGTCACCCCTACTTCTTCGACGGGCCCGCCGCCGGTCGCGCGCCCTTCTTCACGAAGCCCATGTCCTCGTAGACCGGGGTCTGGAAGCCGAAGGCGCCCGCGTTGGCCAGGTTCTTCCTCGCCGCCGTCAGCTGAGGGCGCTGGTAGAGCGGGATCGAGCCGGCCGCGGCCCAGATTCTCGAGTCCGCCTTGCGGATGAGGCTCTTCGTTTCGCCCTCGTTCAGCGTGGAGACAGCTTGGTCGAACAGCTGGTCCACCTGGTCGGTGCCCACCCGGGTGTAGTTCTGCTCGACGTTCAGGGAGCCGTCGGCGGCCGGGACGGGCTTGGCGTAGATCGGGCGGGCGTCGGTGGCCGGGAAGGCGGAGGCCGGCCAGGAGTACAGGGCCAGGTCGTACTCGCCGGAGGCGATGTGGTCCTTGAAGTAGCTCTCGTCCGAGACCTTGGCCAGCTCCGTGCGGATGCCGACCCGGTCCAGCATGCGCCGGATGCGTTCCGCGACCGTCTGCAGGGTCTGCGAGCCGGGGCCCGAGGGGAGCACGAAGCGGAGCGTCAGGGCCTTGCCGTCCTTGGCCAGCGCTCCGGCCGCGGCGCCCGCGGGAGCCGCCGTGCCCTTCGGGGCGTACGCGCCCGGCGCGCCGCCCTGCTTCAGCTCGTGCCGCTTCTTCTCCCGGTCCGCCTCGGCGGGCGCCTTGTCGTCACCGACGATGTACGTGCCGTCGTCGCCACCCCGGGACTCCTTCTCCTCCTCCTTGTCCTCCTCCTTGTTCTCCTCCTTGTTCTCCTCCTTGTTCTCCTCCTTGTTCTCCTCCTTGTTCTCCTCCTTGTCCTTTTCCTTCTCCTTCTTCTTCCCGGAGTCCTGTTCGCCCTCCGCGCCGGCGGCCTTCTCGTTCTTCTTCTGCTTCACCGGTCCGCCGAGCACCCACCCGGCGTCCGCGAGCAGCGCCTGGGCCTCCGCGGTGTCCTGGCCGCCCAGCGCGCCGCTGTTGTCGGCGTAGGCGGCCTGTCCGGCGAGCGCCAGATGGCTGCCGACGGGCTCCGCGGGCAGTCCCAGCGGCTTCAGGACGGCCCCGGCGAGCTCCTTGCGGTCCAGCGCGCGGGCCACCGCCCGGCGCACCCGCTCGTCGGCGAGCGGGCCGTCGGCGCCGTTGAGGGCGAGCTGGGTGAAGGCGGGCTCCAGCGAGCGGCGCACCTCGAAGCCGCGCAGGGCCTGCTGCCGGCGTTCCTCCTTGGTGAGCGCCCGGCGCTCCTTCTCGCGCGCGCTGATCTCCTCCTCGGCCGCCTCCTCGTCGGAGCCGTTGGCCACCGCCCAGGAGCGCAGGGCCTCGGCGGCGGTCTCCTCGCTGCCGGGGCCGGCCAGGGGGGTGGCGCTCTGCCGCGGGATGCCGGCGCCCTTGCCGCCGGCGCGGGCGGCGAGCCCGATCCGGCGGACCGTCTCGGGGTCGATCTCGGCCAGGTCGAGCGTGCCGGCGGCCAGCGCCGCGGCCCGCTTGTCCCGGGGCACCGCGCGCAGCACGATCTCGTTCAGCTTGGCCTGGCTGCCCCACCAGCGCGGATTGCGGGTGAGGGTGATCTCGTCGTCCTTGCGGTCGACCTTCTTCACGGCGAAGGGTCCGGCGGTGACCTTGAGCTTGCGGCGGGCGCCGTCGTTGAAGGCGTCCGGGGTGCCCATGACGTCCTTCGGGTACAGCGGCGAGAACAGCGAGCGCCAGTCGGCGTAGGGCCGGGCGAAGGTGACCTTGACCTCCAGGTCGTTGGCCCCGCGCTCGATCCGCTCGATGCGCTCGTAGCCGGCGTTGCGCGCGGTCCAGTAGGCGGAGTCCTTGCCGGACAGGGCGCGCCACTGGGCGGCGAAGTCGGCGGCGCCGATCTCGCGGCCGTCGCTCCAGACGGCCTGCTGGTGCAGCTTGTACAGCACGACCTGCCTGGGCTCGGTCCCGACGACCTTGGCGGACTCCAGGTAGTCGGGGTTCAGCTCCGGGCGCCCGCGCTCGTCGAGGCGGAACATCGACGGCAGGACGGCCTGGGCGACCCGGGTGGTGGTGGCGTCGGCGTCGGCCTGGAAGGTGTTCAGCGTCTCCGGCACGGAGTCCGCGGCCCAGCGCAGGGTGCCGCCGTCGGCGACCAGGGAGCGGGCGGCGGGGGCGATGTCCTGCCCGGCGAGCGGCTTGCCCGCGGGGTCCTCGGAGGCGCAGCCCGACAGAGCGGTCACCGCGAGGGCGCCCGCGGTGAGGAAGATGACCGAGCGCAGCGCTCCGCGGGAAAGGCCGTGCGGGGCCATCGGTTGTCTGCGGGCGCGTCGTGGCTGGTCGGACATCTCTGCTTACCTCCGTGAGCCGCGGGGGTTATGATCACTTTTGGCGGTATATGGTGCTGATCACATCTATGCGGCCACTGAAGAGGAAAGGGTTCGGCAACGGACGGCGACACGGCGAGCCACGCCGGGAACCCCACCCGTGCGGCGCAACGCACCACGCGATGCACCTATGCGCCTCGGCCAATCGGTGCACGTCCCTTCACAGCGACAGGTGTGACGCGCAACACTCGCAGGCGCATGAACGTTGCCACCCACGGCCGTACGGCCGACGGAAGCGAGGTCACGTCATGTCCGTGCACGACGACCTGACAGCACTGCAGCGGTGCCTCGACGACCTGAACAGGTCGGTGAGCCGTCTGGAACAGCAGCTCGGAAGCGACGGTCTGGACATCCGCCGCGTCCGCACCGACTGCGATCACCTGCGCGAGAGCGTGGCCCTGCTGCGCGCGGCGGCCAGCGCCCCCGCGGCACAGAAGCGCCCCGATCTCGTCACCATCCCCGACACCCCGTACGACGACTCTCTGTGGATCGACACGGACGACGAGGGTCTAGGCGCCCGGGACCGACGAGCCCCCTGAACCCGACCGGAGTCAAACGTTGGCCACTGGTACGGAACCTCATCTGAACAGCGGCGGTGTACGCGGCGGTACGCGCGCCGCGATCACCGCCCCGCATCTGCGGACCGACCGCTGGTGGCTGGCGCCCGCCGCCACCGCGGCCGGTCTGCTGGCGTTCATCGTCTACTCGACCTGGCGCGCGTTCGCCAACGCCGACTACTACGCGGCGCCCTACGTCTCGCCGTTCTACTCCCCCTGCCTCGCGGAGAACTGCGAGCCGATGCGCAACGGCCCCAACTGGGAGATCTTCGGCAGCTGGTGGGGCATCTCGCCCGCCGTCCTGATCCTGATCTTCCCGCTCGGCTTCCGGCTGACCTGCTACTACTACCGCAAGGCCTACTACCGGGGCTTCTGGGCCTCCCCACCGGCCTGCGCGGTGGCCGAGCCGCACAAGAAGTACTCCGGTGAGACCCGCTTCCCGCTGATCCTGCAGAACATCCACCGGTACTTCTTCTACGCCGCGATCCCGGTCGCCGGCATCCTGACGTACGACACCGTGCTGACCTTCCGCGACGAGCACTACGCGTGGGGCCACATGGGCCTGGGCACCCTGGTGTTCCTCGTCAACATCGTGCTGATCTGGGCGTACACCCTCTCCTGCCACTCCTGCCGGCACATCGTCGGCGGCAAGCTCAAGCACTTCTCCAAGCATCCCGTGCGCTACCGGATGTGGCAGTGGGTCGGCAAGCTCAACGCCCGGCACATGCTGCTCGCCTGGTCGTCGTTGGTGAGCGTGGCGCTCGCCGACTTCTACGTGTATCTCGTCGCGTCCGGTGTCTTCGACGATCCGAGGTTGTTCTGATGTCCGTGGTGGACCGGCAGGAGTGGGACGTCGTCGTGGTCGGTGCCGGGGGTGCGGGCCTCCGGGCGGCCATCGAGGCACGCGAGCGGGGCGCCCGTACGGCGGTGATCTGCAAGTCGCTGTTCGGCAAGGCGCACACGGTGATGGCCGAGGGCGGCATCGCCGCCGCCATGGCCAACGCCAACGAGCACGACAACTGGCAGGTCCACTTCCGCGACACCATGCGCGGCGGCAAGTTCCTCAACCAGTGGCGGATGGCCGAACTGCACGCGCAGGAGGCCCCGGACCGGGTGTGGGAGCTGGAGACCTGGGGCGCCCTGTTCGACCGTACGAAGGACGGCCGGATCTCCCAGCGCAACTTCGGCGGCCACGAGTACCCGCGGCTCGCGCACGTCGGCGACCGCACCGGCCTGGAGCTCATCCGCACGCTGCAGCAGAAGATCGTGTCCCTGCAGCAGCAGGACTTCAAGGAGACCGGCGACTACGAGTCCCGGCTGAAGGTCTTCCAGGAGTGCACGGTCACCAGGGTGCTCAAGGACACAGCATCCCATAGCGGCTCCGCCGCGGGCCGTGTCTCGGGCGTCTTCGCCTACGACCGTGAGACCGGCCGCTTCTTCGTGCTGGAAGCGCCCGCCGTGGTGATCGCCACCGGTGGCATCGGCAAGTCCTTCAAGGTGACGTCGAACTCGTGGGAGTACACCGGCGACGGCCACGCGCTGGCGCTGCTCGCGGGAGCGCCGCTGCTGAACATGGAGTTCGTGCAGTTCCACCCGACGGGCATGGTCTGGCCGCCCTCGGTCAAGGGCATCCTCGTCACGGAGTCCGTCCGCGGCGACGGCGGGGTGCTGCGGAACTCCGAGGGCAAGCGGTTCATGTTCGACTACGTCCCGGACGTCTTCAAGGAGAAGTACGCCGAGTCCGAGGAAGAGGGCGACCGCTGGTACGAGGACCCGGACAACAACCGGCGCCCTCCCGAGCTGCTCCCCCGCGACGAGGTGGCCCGTGCGATCAACTCCGAGGTGAAGGCGGGCCGCGGCTCCCCGCACGGCGGGGTGTTCCTGGACGTCTCGACGCGGATGCCCGCCGAGGTGATCAAGCGCCGGCTGCCGTCCATGTACCACCAGTTCAAGGAGCTGGCGGACGTGGACATCACGGCCGAGGCGATGGAGGTCGGGCCGACCTGTCACTACGTGATGGGCGGGATCGCGGTCGAGTCCGACACGGCGGCGGCCCGCGGGGTGCCGGGGCTGTTCGCGGCCGGTGAGGTCGCGGGCGGGATGCACGGCTCCAACCGGCTCGGCGGCAACTCGCTCTCCGACCTGCTGGTGTTCGGGCGCCGGGCGGGCTGGCACGCGGCCGAGTATGCGGCGGCCCTCGCCCTCGAACGCCCCCGGGTGGACGACACCCAGGTGGACACCGCGGCGGCCGAGGCGTTGCGCCCCTTCTCCGCGGAGAGCCCCGACGAGGCCGCGCCGGAGAACCCGTACACCCTCCACCAGGAGCTCCAGCAGACCATGAACGACCTGGTCGGCATCATCCGCCGCGAGGGCGAGATGGCGCACGCGCTGGAGAAGCTGGCCGAGCTGCGGGTCCGGGCCCGGCGGGCCGGCGTCGAGGGGCACCGGCAGTTCAACCCGGGCTGGCACCTCGCCCTGGACCTCAGGAACATGCTGCTGGTCAGCGAGTGCGTGGCGCGGGCCGCGCTGGAGCGCACCGAGTCGCGCGGCGGCCACACCCGCGAGGACCATCCGGGCATGGAGCGCACCTGGCGCAACGTCAACCTGCTGTGCCGGCTGGCCGACCCCACCGGCGGTCTCGCGGCGACCGACCCGGAGCGCGGCCAGATCGACCTCGGCCGCGAGCACACCGACCCCATCCGCCCGGACCTGCTCGCCCTCTTCGACAAGGAGGAGCTGGTCAAGTACCTCGCCGAAGAGGAGCTGTACGAGTGAGCAGCTACGAGGCCCGCTTCAAGGTGTGGCGGGGTGACGTCGGCGGCGGCGGCCTCCAGGACTTCAGGATCGAGGTGAACGACGGCGAGGTGGTGCTGGACATCATCCACCGCCTCCAGGCCACCCAGGCCCCGGATCTCGCCGTCCGCTGGAACTGCAAGGCGGGCAAGTGCGGTTCGTGCTCGGCGGAGATCAACGGCCGGCCGCGGCTGATGTGCATGACGCGGATGTCGGTGTTCGACCGGGAAGAGACGATCACCGTCACTCCGCTGCGCGCCTTCCCGGTCGTCCGGGATCTCGTCACGGACGTCGGCTTCAACTACACCAAGGCGCGCGAGGTCCCGGCCTTCGTGCCGCCCGAGGGGCTCGGCCCCGGCGAGTACCGGATGATGCAGGAGGACGTGGACCGCTCGCAGGAGTTCCGCAAGTGCATCGAGTGCTTCCTGTGCCAGGACACCTGCCATGTGGTCCGCGACCACGAGGAGAACAAGCAGGCGTTCGCCGGGCCGCGCTTCCTGATGCGGGTGGCGGAGCTGGACATGCACCCGCTGGACGCCGCCGCCGAGTCCGGCCTGGACCGCAAGAGCTCCGCCCAGGACGAACACGGCCTCGGTTACTGCAACATCACGAAATGCTGTACGGAGGTCTGCCCCGAGGGCATCAAGATCACGGACAACGCGCTGATCCCGCTGAAGGAGCGGGCCGTGGACCGCAAGTACGACCCGCTGGTGTGGCTGGGCGACAAGATCCGGCGGCGGCCCGCGTCCTCAGGCTGAGGCGGCCCGCAGGTACCCCGAGTGCGCCACCTGGCCCAGGAACCTGAACCGGGTGTCCGTGATCATGTGCTTCTCGAACGCCTCCTTGATCCCGGGCCACTTGGGGTGCCCGAAGTCGTCGAGTACGACGATCCCGCCCGGTGCGACGATCTGCTCCGCCCACTCCAGGTCGGCGGCGACACCGGCGGCGGAGTGGTCGCCGTCGACGATGACCACGCCGTAGGAGCGGTCCGAGACCAGGGACCTGACCTCCGGGTCCTCGGAGAAGCCGGGCTGGATGCGGGCGGCGGCGCCGGCCGCTCCGGCGAGGCTCAGATTGGTGCGCACGGCGGCCAGATCGACCGGGGTGCCGGAGGCGTCGTGGCCCATGGTCGCGCCGGGCTGGAGCTGGGTCCCGGCGAGCGGGTCGACGATGGTCAGGCTCGGCGCCCGCCCGGCACGCTCCGACATCCGGATGAGCGCGGCGCCGAACATCCCGTACAGGGTGCCGATCTCGAGGATCTCGTCGTTCGGGGCGTCGAGCAGCGGGACCGCGGAGAGCTTGCCGACGATGTTCATGGTGCCGCCGGCGATCCGTCCGACGCCGAGCGCCTCCAGCGCGATGAGCAGCCGGAACGCCTGGGCGGCCGTGCGCTCGCAGGCCTGCCGTTCGGCGCCGGTGACCTGCTCCAGCTCGGAGATGGTGGTGTTGAGATGGGAGGCCGAGGGCAGCCGGGACGCGCCCCGCCCGGTGCCGTCGAAGAACAGCTCCAGGGGGCGCTGCCGGTTGCGCAGCGTTCTCAGTTCCTTCTGGAGCGCGTCCTTCGAGGCGATCTCGACATGGCGGCGGACCTCTCGCTCGATGCGCTGGTCGATCAGCTGAACGATCGGACGCAGGGCCCGTCGAGCGGCCTTGCTGGTGATTAGCGTTCGCATTGGTGGACGGTAGGTCGCTCATAGCCCCTCCACAACAAACAAAAGGGTGCGTCGAGTTAAATCACATATGACGTTCCGGTCACGACATGTTCACCTCACTCAGGTTTCGCCGCCCGTGTCCCGGACGCCCCCGGTCGCGTACTCGCATTCCTGCTCATACGCTCCCAAAGGTGACCTCATCCTTGATCCGGGGCCGGCCTCGGCGGGCCACCGGGCGCATATCCGTGCTGGTGACGCATGCCGTGGTGGGTGTGCTGATCGCCGTGGCGTGGCTGGTGTGGCCGGGGATGACGTCGGAGCCGAAGGCTCCGGTCGCGGTCGGCTCGCAGCGGCCCCTGGCGAGCGCCTCCGCCCAGCAGGAACCGGCGGACTCCGCCGCCGGTGATCTCGTGCTGCCGCTCGTCGCGGCCGTGGCCGCCGTCGCGGTCGCCGGGTACGGCTATGTGCGGCGCACCCGGCGGGCGCGCACCCGGACCACTCCCGGCGGTGAGCCCGCCCGGACGGCCGGTCCGCCCCTCGCCGAGCTCGACGAACGGGCGCGGCGGCTCCTCGTCGACGCCGACGAGTGGGTGCGCACCAGCCGGGAGGAGCTCTCCTTCGCCGAGGCCCGGGCGGGGACCGAGGCCGTGGCGCCCTGGGCGCGGGCCCTGTACGACGCCGAGACCGAGCTGGCCTCCGCCTTCCGCATGCGGCAGCGCTACGACGACGGCGTCCCGGAGGACGAGCCCCGGCGGCGGCAGGTGCTCGCGGGGATCGTCGGGCGGTGCGAGGAGGCGGGGCGGCGGCTGGACGCGGAGGCGGCCGGTTTCGATCAGCTGCGGGGGCTGGAGGGGGATGTGAGCGGCGCGCTGGAGGTCGCCGAGGCCCGGTTCCGGGAACTGACCGCCCGTACGGGAAGCGCGGACGCCACAATCGTCGACCTCGGCGAGCGGTACGGTCCCGCGGCCGGGGCCGAGGTGTCCGGTCACGTCGAGCAGGCCAAGGACCGGCTGGTGTTCGCGACGTCCCGGCTCAACGAGGCCCGCCAGGGCGCGGACCTGGGCGAGACGGCGCGGGCGGTGCGGAATCTGCGGGCCGCGGAGGGAGCCGTCGCCCAGGCCGCCGTGCTCATCGACGGCGTCGAGCGCCGTGCGGCGGAGCTGGCGACCGCGGCGGGGCTCGTCGCGCCCGCGCTGACCGGCGGGGAGGCCGAGATCGCCGGGGCGCGGGAGCGGGGCCGCTCCGACGCCCGGATCAGCCATGCCGACGGGGTCCTGGCGGAGGTACGGGAAGAGGCGACCGGGGGGCGGTACGACCCGATGGACGCCCTGCGACGGATCGTACGGGGTGTCGTTCCGGTCGCGGACGGACGGGCCGGGGTGCTGGCAGCCGCCGCGGCGCTCCTGGCCCGCAGCTCCACCGAGGCGGCGGAGGACCACATCGCCACGCACCGGGCGACGGCGGGCTGCACGCCCCGCACCCGGCTGGCGGAGGCCCGGCGCCTCCTCACCACCAACCCCGGCCTCACCGACCACCTCACCGCCGACGCCCTGGCCCGCCGAGCCCGCGACCTGGCGGACCAGACCCCCCACCCACCCACCCCAACAGCCCCGAGCTACGGCGGCCCCCACACCCACACCCGCCGCGAGTGACCGGCGCGCGAAGACCGCGCCCGCCGCGCACTGACGGAACAGGACGCGGCGCACCCGGCGGTCCCCGCCACGCCCGGCGCCCCGCCGCACCCGCCGCGCGTGGCGAGCGCGCGGAAACCGCGCACCCGCGCACGCCAGGCGCGGGGCACTGACGGAGCGGGACACAGGCGCACCCGGCCGCCCACCCACCGCAACCGCCACAAGCTCCGGCGGCCCGCAGAGCCGCGTCCACCGCGAGTGACCCGCTCCATGCCCGACCTCACCGACCTGCACCGCTGACGGGCGTAAGCTCCGGCGGCCCCCACACCCACACCCGCCGCGAGTGACCGGCGTGGCCAGTGGCCGGGCCCCGGGCTCGCCGCCGATGGCTTTCGCGCTCCGCCGGTGCGGGTCAGAAGAGGCTCAGGAGGGCCTCCGCTGGGTCTGTGAGGCCTGTCTCGCCGTCGGGGAGGGGGAGTTCGAACCAGACCGTCTTGCCGCGGGGGGTGCGGCGGGAGCCCCAGGCCGCGCTCAGCAGGCCGACCAGCTGCAGGCCCCGGCCGCCCTCGTCCGTGTCGCGGGCCCGGCGGCGGCGGGGCTGGACCAGGCCGGCGTCCCAGACCTCGCAGACCAGGGTGCGGTCGAGGAGAAGGCGGAGGCGGATGTCGCCCTCGCCGTAGCGCAGGGCGTTCGTCACCAGCTCGCTGACCAGGAGTTCCGCCGTGTCGACCAGGGGCTCCAGGTCCCAGCTCTGGAGCCGGCCGCGGGCGTGCTCACGGGCCCGGCCCACGCTGCGCGGCTCGCGCGGCAGCGTCCAGTCTCCGACGGAGTCGGCGGGCAGGCCCTGGACCCGGGCCATGAGCAGGGCGATGTCGTCCTCGCCGTGGTGGGTGTCGAGGGTGTTGAGGACGTGGTCGCAGACGTCCTCCAGAGGGCGGGAAGGGTCCGTCAGGGCGCCGACGAAGGCTTGCAGGCCCTCGTCCAGGGGGTGGTCGCGGCTTTCGACCAGCCCATCCGTGTAGAGCGCCAGCAGCGCGCCCTCGGGCAGTTCGACCTCCACCTCCTCGAAGGGCTCCCCGCCCACACCGAGCGGCATGCCCGGCGGTACGTCCAGCATCAGCGCGTCCTCGCCCGGCTCGACCAGGACGGGCGGCAGATGGCCCGCGTTGGCGAAGGTGCAGCGACGGGTCACCGAGTCGTAGACCGCGTACACGCAGGTCGCCAGGTACACCTCGGACAGGTCGGCCTCGCGGGGGCGGCGCGCGGCGCGGGTCGCCTGCTGGACGCCTCCCGGCGCACCGAGGCCCCGCGCGATCTCGTCCAACGCGCTGAGCACTTCCGCCGGTTCCAGGTCCAGCAGCGCCAATGTCCGTACGGCCGAGCGGAGTTCGCCCATGGCCACCGCGGCGCGCAGGCCGCGGCCCATCACGTCACCGACCACCAACGCCGTACGGTGTCCCGGTAGTTCGATCACGTCGAACCAGTCGCCGCCCACCTCGCTCGGCCGGTCCGCGGAGGAGGCGCCCGGCAGATAACGGCAGGCGATGTCCAGCCCCGCGGCGACCGGGTCGCCCGGCGGCAGCAGGGACCGCTGCAGTATCAGCGCCCGCTCGTGCTCCCTGCGGTACAGCCGGGCGTTGTCGATGCACACCGCCGCCCGCGCCGCCAGCTCCACCGCCAGATCCCGGTCCCGGTCCCCGAACGGCTCGCTGCCCTTGGTCCGGGAGAACTGCGCCAGCCCTACGACGGTGTCGTGGGCGACCATCGGCACCGCCAGCGTGGACTGCACGAGCCCGCCCTCCTCCGCGGGCACGGACCGCGGGCGGGCGGTGCGCAGGGCGTCCGCGCACGGGGAGTTGAAGGCGTAGTGGTGGACCGCGCCGACCGCGACCGCCGCGCCGCCGCCGACGAAGGGCGCGTCGGAGACCGCGCTGGCGAAGGCCACCCGGCGCAGTTCCGCGCTGCCGTCGGCGAGCCCGGGCGGGGTCTCGTCGCCGGCCAGCAGGCCCTGGTAGAGGTCGACCGTGGCCAGGTCGCAGAAGCCGGGGACGACGACGTCGAGCAGTTCGCGGGCCGTGGTCTCCAGGTCGAGGGAGTTCCCGATCCGGGCGCCGGCCTCGTTCAGCAGGGCGAGATTGCGCCGTGCCGCGGCGGCCTCGCGGGCGGCGGCCCGACGGGCCGTGATGTCGGTTCCGAGCCAGGCGATGCCGATGGGCCGGCCGGAGCCGCTGTGCACCCGGTAGAGGTTGATGGACCAGTGACGGCGCTCGTCCGACTCGGGCAGGAAGCCGGTGACGTGCATGTCCGTGATGGAGTCGCCGGTCTCCAGCACCCGGCGCAGGGTGGCGGTGACCCGATCGGCCTCCGGCCTCGGCAGATAGTCGTGGACGCCCTTGCCCCGGTGGTCGTCGGGGGTGCCGCCGAAGAGCGAGGCGAACCGCTGGTTGGCGCGGCGCACCCGCAGGTCGGTGTCGATCAGCAGGAAGCCGAAGGGAGATTGGCCGAATATCGCCTGCGAGGCGGCGAGGTCGGTCTCGATCCTGCGCAGGGTGCGCACATCGACGACGATGCAGACGGCCGCCTTCTCGCCCTCCTCGGTCCGCGTCGGCATGACGTAGACCTCGGCGAGCGCCTCCTCGCCGCGCCCGCCGGTCTCCGGGTCCGGCTTGCGGAAGGGGACGACTCCGGTCCACTCCCGGCCGTCCAGGATCTCGGCCATCTTGCGGTGGCCCTGCTCGCGCCGGTCGGGATCGATGAACGCCGCGATGGGGTCCATCCCGACGGCGCGCTCCGCGGGGATGCCGAACAGCTGCTCGGCGCGCAGGCTCCACTGCTCGACGAGACCGTCGGGGCCGATGGAGAAGGACGCGACCCGGATGTAGTCGTACATGGAGCCGGGCGGGCTGCTCTGCCAGATGCCGTCGGAGGCCGGTTCGTCGCCGGAGGCGCGCGTCACGTCGGCCGCGGCGCCCCTGTCGGCAGCCGTGGCCGCCGCCCTCGCGCCGCCCGACGGGTCCTCGGACTCCGTGGCCTTCGCTGGTATCTCGCTCACGCGAACCGTCCCCTCCAGCTCACCGCGTCCGGCACCGGTCACCGGAGGCGGCTGCCCGCAGTATCCAGCACTACGGCGCCGCACGACACGGTGTTCACGATCACAGCACGTTCCCGATCGTTTTTGGACCGGACCGCGGAAACACTTCCACTCTTCTAACCAGCCAACACGCTGTCGAATCACCGACTCGGACAGCCGCCACTGGCCTGAACCAGTCGCTCTACAGGGCCTGGCGGGCCGTACAGCGTCCGTACGGGTTTCAGGGCACCGCGAGCTCGAACCAGACCGTCTTCCCGGCGCCCCCGGGGCGGGTACCCCAGCGGCGCGAGGAGAGGGCCACCAACTGCAGACCGCGGCCGCTCTCGTCCTCGGGGGCCGCGATCCGTTCGCGCGGGAAGTCGGGGATCGGGTCGGAGACCTCGACCAGCAGGACACCGCCCAGGCGGACGGGGCGGACCAGGCGGACGCCGATGGGGCCGGTGGCGTGCCGCAGGGCGTTGGTGACGAGTTCACTGACCAGGAGGGCCGCGATGTCGGCGAGGCTGTCCAGGTCCCAGTCGTGCAGTCGGCCGCGGACGGCGGAACGGGCGGCACGGACCGCGCCCGGTTCGGCGGAGAAGGTCCACTCGACGCAATCGCCTTCGGTGTCGATCACACCGATCACATCCCAGGCAGCGTGTCCTATTTCACGGGGTTAATGGGCACATACCCGATTTCCGGGAGGCCGTATCGCTGCGGTGGGTGCACGGTGGCACGAATGGCGTACGCCGTGTTCCGGGAGCGGCGCCGTCGTGGTTTGTCGCGCAGTTCCCCGCGCCCCTAAGGAAGTCCTGGGCGCCCTTCGATTTTCTTTACCGCCGGGACATCCTGAGCCAGCCACTCCACGTCCCACAATTCCGTACGGGTCAGCCAGCGCAGGTCGTCGTGGTCCTGGAGGGGCTTCGGGGCCGGGGAGCCCGGGAGCAGGCGGGTCGTCCAGACCTGCAGGACGTACGGGGCGCGCAGCGGCCACTCGCCCGGGATCCGCTCCAGCGGTTCCGTCTCCACGCCGAGTTCCTCGCGCAGTTCGCGGACCAGGGCCGCCTGCGGGGTCTCGCCCGGTTCCACCTTGCCGCCGGGCAGTTCCCAGCGGCCGGCCAGCTCGGGCGGGGCGCTGCGGCGCGCGGCGAGGAGGCGGCCGTCGTCCAGGAGGGCGGCTCCCACCACCACGATCGGTTCCGTCATGCGCCGGAGCCTACGGGAGCCGGGGGCGCGCTTCAGTCGGCGGTGTCGGTGTTCCCTTGGGCGATCCGCTCGACCCAGTAGAGCTGCTTGTGGCCGCGGGAGTCGAGGCTGTCCGCGATCTTCTGGGCCTCGGCCCGGGTCGCGTAGCGGCCCACGCGGTACCGATTGCCGTTGTCGTCCTGTCGTATGACGAGCCAGGGAAGAGTGATCGTGCTGTCGTTCATCACGCCCCACCGCTCCTTCCCGCACCGGGCCCGAGTCCCGCTCGCGGCCTGTGCCGTGCCCCGCCCGCTAAGGAAACCGCAATCCGCATATGCCCGAGCCTACGCCTAACCTTTACGCAGCGAATACGGCTTTTCACAAAGAGGTACGCAACCGGCCAGGACGCGGGGGGCGCACGGAGACGGACGCGCCCTCCGTGCGCGCCGACGCATCAAGTCAGCGGCATGCCGGACACATCGGGGACGACCTGCGAAAACGACCAGATTCCAACCCCCGCGGAGCGGGCGCGGGTTGGGTCGGTGCCGGGGGCAACTGCCCCGGGGTTGTGCGCTACTTCACCGGCAGGTGGTAGGCGATCCGGTAGCGGTCGGCGGGGACCACCACATCGGCGGTCTCCACGGGGCGGCCGGAGGCGTAGTAGGTGCGCTGGATGACGACGACGACATGGCCGGGGACGCCGCCGAGGGCGTGCAGTTCCTCGGCGAGGCCGGGGCGGGCGCCGACCTCCTCGGTGACGTTGTCGACGATGACGTCGATGGCGCGCATCCGCTCGACGACGCCCATGCCGCCGAGCGGGCCCTCCTCGGGCAGCATCACGGGGGTGCGGCCGGTGACCGCGAGGGGCTCCCAGGAGGTGGAGAGCATCATCGCCTCACCGGCCTCCCGGAAGAGATAGCGGGTGCACATGACCCGGTCGCCGGGCTTGATGGCGAGCCGCTCGGCGACCGCCACGCTCGCCTCGGCCTGCTCGCTGCTGGACTCCCAGGTGCCGCGCGCCGCGCCGTCGGCCTGCTCCTGCCGGAACGGCGTGGCCCCGCCGGTGGGGCGGAACCCGGAGCGGGCGATCCGGCGGGGCACCGGGCGCTCGCGCACATACGTCCCGGAGCCGGAGCGGCCTTCGACCAGGCCCTCGGCCATCAGCACCTTGCGTGCCTCCAGGGCGACCGTGTCCGATACGCCGTACTCCTCGCGGATCCTCGCCTGGGAGGGGAGGCGGGTGTGCGGTGGCAGCGAACCGTCGGCGATCTTCTTGCGGAGATCACCCGCGACACGCAGGTACGCCGGCTGCTCACCGAATGTCACTGGCCGCTCCCATCAGGTTGTACAGACAGCAACAGCGTGGCAACCGTGGGTTGCGCCATGCAAGCAAAGGCCAGAGAATCACTCGATGTGATGACTTCTGCCCGCAGCACCCTTTACGCAGGCACTTTCTCCCCGCTATAGCCGTGATCACACATCGAGTTCCCCGCTGCCCGGGCTCTCGCTCCCGTCGTCGTACTCCTCGTCGTAGGACGGCACGGTGGTGGCGAGGCCCAGAGCCTCGCGCGCGGTGACGGTCGTCGGGCCGTCGACGTACTCCCAGCCGGTGTCGTAGTGCTCGTAGAAGGTGTCCGCGTCCTCGGCGGCGGCGGCCTTCTCCCAGGACGTGCGGGCGTCCTCCATCTCCGCGACCAGGCCGGCGACCGGCTCCTCGGCCGCGGACGGCCAGCCGTGCGCCTCCAGTGCCTCGATCTGCTCGCCGAGCACGGTCTCGACGTCCTTCGCCCAGTCCTGGTTGACCGGCAGGTCGTCCTCGGGGAAGTCCTCCGGCTCCTCGTAGAGCACGTCGTCGACGGCCTTCATGGCCTTCAGGAAGGCGATCTGGTCCGCGTCCAGGGTGGTCTCGTCGTTGCGCAGCGAGCCGGTGAGGGTGCCCTTGTCGTCGGTGCTGCCGAACAGGCAGGTGATCTCGCGGTCGCCGAAGCGCCAGCTCCGGCTGGTCGGGACGAGATAGGAGACGCCCGCGTCGTCCGGTACGGCCCAGGGGTCCATGGCGTACTCGGCTTCCAGCGCGTAGCACTTGTCCTCGGCGGTCCGGGTCACCGAGTCGTCGCCCGGGAACGGTCCGGCGGGCAGGGTGACGACGGCGAACACCTCGCCGTCGTGCCGGCCGGCGCACGGCACCTCCTCCACGTCATAGGTGGCGCCCTCCAGGGAGCCGGACGGGGAGTCGAAACAGTCGCCCTTGGCCAGGGCGTAGGCGGTGCCGTCCTCGCTCGCCGCGTCCTTGAAGCCCTCCCAGGCGTCGGAGGCGATACCGGTGGACAGCGTCACCGTCCACAGCGCGAGCCCGACGGACGACAGCACGGAACCGGCGATCGCCATCCCCTTGCCGCGCTCGCCCTTCTTCTTGATCTGCCCGAGCGCGACCAGACCGAAGACCAGACCCACGGCCGGCAGGAAGCAGAGGATGCCGAGGACCAGGGCGGCGATGGCGACGCCGTTCACGGGCGCGGGACGGCCGTAGGGCCCGTACGGGTGGTAGGGGTACGGCGCGTACGGGTCCGGCGGGTACGGCCCCTGGAGTCCCGCGGGGTCCTGGGGCCCGGGTGGCTGGTAGGGCCCGTAGGGCGGGGGTATCGACACGAGTACCGTGCTCCTGTTTCGGGCGGCGGGGCCGGGCGGCGCAGAACTGACGTACGACGGAATGCACGCGCATGGTAAGCGCGGCCGGGGCGGACGCGGAACGCGGGCCGCAAAGGGGGCGATCCGGGCAGCCGACCGGGCTGTTCGGCGTGCCCGGAAACGCGACTCGTCCCCGCCGCGGGCTGGGGGACGGATCCCAGGCCCGTCGACGAGGACGAGTACGGCAAGACGAGTACAGCGAACGGTGAGCGTCAGAACTGGAGCGCCCAGGCGTCGATCCGCCCGGTGTCGTAGGTGGCGTTGTCGCTGACCCGGAGCTTCCACGTGCCGTTGGCGACCTCGGAGGAGGCGTTCACCGTGTACGTGGTGTTGATGTTGTCCGCACTGCCGCCGGTGCCGTAGGCCTTGAGCGTGTAGGCCGTGCCGTCGGGGGCGATCAGCTGGACCTGGAGGTCACCGATGTAGGTGTGGACGATGTTGACCTGGACCGCCAGCGCGGAGGGCGCGTTGCCGGAGACGCCGGAGACCGTCACCGGGGACTCGACCGTGGCGTTGTCGCTGATCGTGTAGTCACCGGTGTTCTCGAAGCGCGGTCCGGGCGGGTTCGTGGTGCCGCCGCCGACGTAGAGCAGCCGGTTGGGCGAGCCGGTGCCGGGGCTGGTGACGACGTTCGGGGTGGCCGCTGTCGTCAGGGCCGAGGCGACCTGCGCGGGGGTGGCCGCGGGGTTGGCGGCCAGGTGGAGCGCAGCCGCGCCGGCCACGTGCGGGGTCGCCATCGACGTACCGGAGATGGTGTTGGTGGCGGTGTCGCTGGTGCTCCACGCCGAGGTGATGGACGAGCCGGGCGCGAACAGGTCGAGGACCGTGCCGTAGTTGGAGTAGCTGGCCCGCGCGTCCGACGAGGTCGTGGCGCCGACCGTGATGGCCTCCGTCACCCGGGCGGGGGACCTGGTCGAGGCGTTCGTGGACTCGTTGCCCGCCGCCACGGCGAAGGTGACGCCGGAGGCGATGGCGTTGCGGACCGCGGTGTCGATCGCGGTGTCCGCCCCGCCGCCGAGGGACATGTTGGCGACGGCCGGCTTGACCGCGTTCCGGGCGACCCAGTCGATACCGGCGACGACCTGCGCGGTCGTACCGGAACCGGAGTTGTTCAGCACCCGCACGCCGACGACCCGCGCCTTCTTGGCGACGCCGTAGGCGGTACCGGCGACCGTGCCCGCCACGTGCGTGCCGTGGCCGTGGCCGTCCTGGGCGGTGTTGTCGTTGTCGACGGCGTCGTAGCCGTAGGAGGCACGGCCGCCGAAGTCGCTGTGGGTGATGCGGACGCCGGTGTCGATGACGTACGCGGTCACGCCCTGCCCGGCCGTGTCCGGGTAGGTGTACGAGCTGTTCAGCGGGAGGTTGCGCTGGTCGACCCGGTCCAGGCCCCAGGAGGGCGGGTTCGGCTGGGTCGCGGTGATGCTGAAGGTGCGGTTCTGCACGACGGAGGCGACGGCCGGGTCGGCGGCGAACTTCTTCGCCTCGGCCGCGGAGGCGTCCACCGCGTAGCCGTTGAGCGCCTTCGTGTAGGTGCGCTCGATGTCGGCGCCGTACTTCTTGGCGAGCGCCCGGCCCTCGGCGGAGCCCGCGCGGGCCTCCGGCTTGAGGGTCACGATGTAGCTCTCGGCCACGGCGTTGGCCGCGTCCGCGTACTGGACACGGCCTTCGTCGGCGGTCGGGGCGGCGCCGGCGGGGAGGGCGGAGACGAGGCCCGCGGTCAGGACCGCGGAGGCGGCCACGCCGATCGCGGCCAGTCTTCGCCGGGTAGAACGCATCACTGCCATCTGAGGGGTCCTCCTCAATCGGTGGTGCGCTGGTGGGGGGCGGTGCAGGCACGCCGAAGTCCGCCCGAATGGGCGTGATCATGTCAACTTGCATCCCGGGCGGACTCGGTGCACCCGCCGAAAGATTGAGGCTTCCACAGGAATTGCACAAGGGCCCTGCACGGACGTAACACACGTGCCATGTGCCAGACATGACACGCGGTCATCCCGCGCGGGGCCCTCGTCCCGGCTGTTCCTGCTCGTCCGTCCCGGCTGTTCCTACTCGCTCTCCCGGCTGTTCCTACTCGTCGAACGCGGTCGCGCGGGTGTGCTTCTCCCAGGCGACGACGTCCTCACGCACCTGGTCCAGATGACCGAGCACGGCGTCCACCGCGTCGGCTCCCAGCGGCAGCCGCAGCGGGGTCCGCTCGGCCTGGAGCGCGGCCAGGATGGCGGCCGCGGCCTTCGCCGGGTCACCGGGCTGGGAGCCGTCGCCGCCGGAGACGAAGCCTCGGGTCCGGCTCACCTTCGGGTACAGCCCGCTGTCCGCGCTGGCCCCGGCCCGGTCCGCCGCGAAGAGCGAGGTGCGGAAGGCACCCGGCTCCACGATCAGCACCTTGATCCCGAACTCGGCCACCTCGTCGGCGAGCCCCTCGGACATGCCCTCCAGCGCGAACTTCGTCCCGCTGTACAGGGAGAAGCCCGCCAGGGACATCTGCCCGCCCATGCTGCTCATCTGCACGATCGCCCCGGACCGCCGCTCCCGCATGTGCGGCAGCACGGCGCGGGTGAGGGCGGCCGGTCCGAAGACGTGCACGTCGAACAGGTCCCGCAGCTCCTGCTCGGTGCTCTCCTCGAAGGCGCCCACGTGGGTGCGGCCCGCGTTGTTGACCAGGACGTCGATCCGCCCGTGCCGGGCGAGGACGTCCCGGACCGCGGCCTCGGCGGCCGCGGTGTCGCCGACGTCCAGGCGCAGCGCCTCCACCTGGTCCGGATGGGCGGCCACCAGCTCGTCCAGCGCCTCCGGACGCCGTACCGCGCCGACCACCACGTCGCCCTCCGCCAGCGCCGCCTCGGCGATCGCCCGGCCGAACCCGCTGCTCGCACCCGTGATCAGCCACACCTTGTTCATCACAGCTCCCCGTGGTCCCGTGGTCCCGTCAGTCGCGATCGGCTTGCGTGAACAAGCGTGCGGAAAGGGCGAGTTGCCTGTCCAAGACCTTCGGTGATAACCGATGGGCATGACGACGGACGTTCATGTGCGCGACCTCCGCTACTTCGTGACGGTGGCGGACGAACTGCACTTCACCCGCGCCGCCGAGCGCCTGTACGTCTCCCAGCCCGCCCTCAGCAAGCAGGTGCGCGCGCTGGAACGGCAGCTGGGCGTGGCGCTGTTCCACCGGGGCCCGGGGGGCGTCACGCTCACCTCGGCCGGTACGGCCCTGCTGCCGCACGCCCGGCGGGTGCTGGACGCCTGGACGGACGGATCGGCGGCGCTGGAGTCGGCGCGGGCCGCGGCGCGCGGGACGCTGGTGGTGGGGATGAGCACCAGTCCCGGACGCGGCGGACTGCTGCCCGCGATCCGGTCCCGGTTCACGGCCGCGCACCCCGGCACCGTGCTGCGGCTGCGCCAGGTGACCTGGGACGATCCGACGGCGGGGCTCGCGGACGGTGAGGCGGACGTGGCCTTCGTGTGGCTGCCGCTGCCCGACGCGGACCGCTACGACTGGGTCGTGGTCGCCGAGGAGCCCCGGCTGGTCGCCCTCCCGGAGCGCCACCGGCTCGCCGGGCACGCGGAGATCGGCCTCGCCGACCTCTTCGAGGAGCCGTTTCTCGCGCTGCCCCCGAGCGCGGGGCCACTGCGGGACCACTGGCTCGCGCTGGACGAACGCGCGGGGCGTCCGCCCCTGATCGGCGCGGAGATCGCGGGGACGGAGGAGACGTACGAGGCGCTGGTGGCGGGGCTCGGGGTCTGCCTGGTCGCCACCGGGAACGCTCCGCTGATCACGCTGGGCGGGGTGACGACCCGTCCGGTGCGGGGGCTCTCACCGAGCCGGTACGTGCTGGCGTGGCGACGGGAGGACGGGGGGCGGGCGGCGGTACGGGCGTATGCGGAGGTGTGCGCGCGGGTGGCCGGGGGGCCGTGACGGGGCCCTGCCGGTTTCACGGGGCCGTACCGGTCCCCCGGCCGCTCAAGGGGCCGTGACAGGCACCCGGCCACTGAAGGAGCCGTGATGTGCCTCTCGTTGTGCCCGTCCGGATCATGGCAGCGGGCACTGACAGCGCGGGCGCCGCGGGCTGCGGACGGTCACTGTCAGTGGGGGCGGCTACGGTGACAGCCAGATGGATCGAGCGGTCGGCCGGGGGGCCGGACGGAGGGGAGGGGCTGTGCGGCGCTGGGAGTTTGCGGGTGACGGCTCGGCGAAGTTCTGGGAGGCGGAGGCCGAGGGGGCGACGGTCACCGTGCGCTACGGACGGGTGGGGACGCAGGGGCGCACACAGCCGAAGGAGCTGGCCTCGGCGGAGGCGGCCGAGGCGTATCTGGCGAAGGTGATCGCGGAGAAGGAGCGCAAGGGGTACCAGGAGGTGATGGTTGCCGAGGCGAAGGCCGAGGGGGCGGCGGGCGCCGAGGCGGTTCCCGATCCGGCGCGGGCTCCGGACGAGGACACCTTCGTCATGCCGGCCTCCTGGCGCCGGCTCGTCCACCCGAGGCGCGGCGGCATCCCGCGTACCGTGCCCCCACTGCGTCCGGACGCCCTGGAGTCGGTCGCCCGCCGCCGCAGGGAGGAGGCCGGCTGGATCGAGGAGATGCTCGCCGCCCCGCAGAGCGAGCCGCGGATCGCCGAGGCCCTGAGTGCGCATCTGAACGGCAGTCACAACCCGCTCGGGGCCGCCGCTCTGGCGTCGCTGACCATGCACTACCAGTTGCCCGAGGGCGTGTTCGTGGACGCCTGGGCCACTGAGTACGGCCTGCCCTTCGCCGCGCGGGCCGTGGTGGAGTACTTCGACGTCGAGCCGCACTGGATCCAGTACGGCTCGCAGCGGCAGGACCCCTGGATCGGCTTCCGCGTCGGCGGGACCACCGCGGACGGCCACAGGGCCCGCCCCTTCGCCGACCGGCTGCGCGACCTGCTGGCCGTGGCCAACGAGGACACCTACCGGCAGGCCGTGACCGTGCTGGAGAAGTGCCGGGACAGCGTGCGCCGCCGGGTCGTCGTGTCGTACGTCGTGCCCACCGAGCACGACTGGGTCGAGGACGCCTGCGCGGACGCGGACACGATCGACGAGACCCTGCGCGCCATGCTGCTGTGCTCGCTGAACTCCCCCGGGCAGCTCGACCGGGTGGTGGGCACCTCCTTCCGCCTCGGCTGGAAGGACTGGGGGATGCCGATGGTGGCCTCGCTCGCCGAGGGCGTGGGCGGGCACATCGCGCCCGTGCTGGAGCAGGGCGTCGAGCAGGCGTACGGCTCCGACCGGGTGCGCACCTTCTCGGCCGCCCTGGTGGAACTGCCGACGGACGAGGCGTTCCGGGTGCTGCTGGCCCGCGTCGAGGACAAGAACGTACGGCCGTATCTGATGGAGGCGACGCGGCGTTGGCCCGTGCGGGCGTTGCGGCTGATGGGGGCGGCGGCGACCGGGACGGCCAAGAACGCCTCGATGGTGGGGCAGTTGCTGGCCGCGCACATCCAGGCGCACCCGGAGCTGACGGCGGCGGCGCTGCCCCGGCTTCCCGCGCACGTGGCCGAGTACATCGAGGCGCGGCTCGCCCGCCGGGACCGGGTGGCCGAGGCGCCGGCCGAGGCCCTGCCCGCGCTGCTGGTCAGCCCGCCGTGGGCGAAGCGGCGCAAGGCCGCGAAGGCGCGCGTGGCGGCGGAGGCGCCGGTCGCTCCGGAGCCGCGGGTCGTCTGGCAGCCCGACGAGCAGCAGCGCTGGGCCGGGGTCACCTCCTGGTACTCCAAGTGGCGGGGCAAGTACGAGTGGAAGGAGGAGATCAAGCTCCTGCAGAACGGCGGGCAGTTGTCGGACGTCCGCCAGGCCCGGCTGTTCGTCACCGCGCCCGCGGACGTGGTCCGCCCGCTGCTGGCGCACTGCGCCCCCGAGGACTACTGGGACGGCGAGGCCGCGCTGAAGCCGGTGGCCGCGCGGTTCGGGACGGACGCCCTGCCGCTGATGCTGCGCGCCGCGACCCGGCACCCGGCCACCCTGAGCGTGCTGGTCATGCCGTATCTCAGCGTCGAGGTCGCCGCTCTGGTCAGCGACTGGCTGGCCCGGCTGAAGTCCGCCGACGCCTTTGCCCGCGCCTGGCTGAAGCGGCACGGCCTCGCCACGGTCCCCTACCTGCTCCCGCACGCGGTCGGCAGGGCCGGGATCGCCCGGCGGGGCGCCGAGCGGGCGCTGCGGCTGCTGGCGGACGCCCATGGCCGCGAGGCCGTGCTGGCGGCCACCACCGAGTACGGGCCGGAGACGGCGGACATCGTCGCCGAGGCGCTGGCCGCCGATCCGCTGGCGAGCGCCCTGCCCGCGCGGATGCCGGCCGTCGGCGCCTGGGCCGAGCCCGCGCTGATGCCGCAGATCCTGCTCAAGGAGGGCGGCGCCCTGCCCGCCGACGCGGTGCGCAACGCGCTCACCGTCCTCGCGCTGTCCAAGCCCGGCGATGTCTACCCCGGCCTCGACGTGCTGACCGAGCACTGCACCGCCGACTCGCTCGCCGCGTTCGCCTGGGGCCTGTTCGAGCAGTGGCGGCTGGCCGGCATGCCCCCGAAGGAGAGCTGGGCGCTGCACGCCCTGGGCTGGCTCGGCGACGACGAGACCGTACGGCGGCTCACCCCCGTGGTGCGCGCCTGGCCCGGCGAGTCCGCCCACCACCGCGCGGTGGAGGGGCTGAACGTCCTCGCCGCGATCGGCAGCGATGTGGCGCTGCTGCATCTGCACGGCATCGCCCAGCGGGTGCCGTTCAAGGCGCTGAAGACCCGCGCCCAGGAGAAGATCGCCGAGGTTGCCGAGGGACTCGGGCTGACCGCCGAGCAGCTGGGCGACCGGCTCGTGCCGGACTTCGGGCTGGACGCGGACGGCAGCACGGTCATCGACTACGGCACCCGGCGGTTCACGGTCGGCTTCGACGAGCAGTTGCGGCCCTACGTCCGCGACGCCGACGGCAAGCACCGCAAGGCCCTGCCCGCCCCGGCCGCCAAGGACGACCCGGAGCTGGCCCCGGCCGAGCGCAAGCGGTTCGCCGCGCTGAAGAAGGACGTCCGTACGGTCGCCGCCGACCAGGTACGGCGGCTGGAGGCGGCGATGGTGTCGCAGCGCACCTGGACGGCCGGGGAGTTCCGGGACCTGTTCGTCGCCCATCCGCTGGTGTGGCATCTGGTGCGGCGGCTGGTCTGGCTCGGGGAGGCCGACGGCGCGGTGACGGCGTTCCGGGTCGCGGAGGACCGTACGTTCGCCGACGTCCAGGACGACGAGCTGACGCTGCCCGGGGAGGCGAGCGTCCGGCTGGCCCATCCGCTGCACCTGGGCGCCGAGCTGGCCGCCTGGTCGGAGCTGTTCGCCGACTACGAGATCCTGCAGCCCTTCCCGCAGCTGGGCCGTGCCGTGCACGCCCTGACCGAGGAGGAGGCCGCCGACCAGCGGCTGGCCCGCTTCGAGGGCGCCACCGTGCCGGTCGGCAAGCTCCTCGGGCTCACCAAGCGCGGCTGGGAGCGGGGCACCCCGCAGGACGCGGGCGTGGAGCGCTGTTTCCACCGGCGGATCGACGAGGACCGGTACCTGGTCATCGACCTCGACCCCGGCATCGCCGTCGGCGCCGTCGACATGCTCGGCGACCAGACCTTCAACGCCGTATGGCTGAACACGACGCCCGACGACTACTGGCGGAACCGGGAGAGCGGGCTCAGGTTCGCGGGGCTCGATCCGGTCATCGCCTCCGAGCTGCTCGCCGACCTCACCGAGGTGACCGCGAAGTGACCGTCACCGAGGAGCAGCTCCAGCGCCCGCCCGCCGAGGTCCGGTACGCCGGCGAGCTCGCCGCCCTGCGC
Source organism: Streptomyces sp. NPDC002784 (assembly GCF_053592135.1). Classification (NCBI taxonomy): domain Bacteria; kingdom Bacillati; phylum Actinomycetota; class Actinomycetes; order Kitasatosporales; family Streptomycetaceae; genus Streptomyces; species Streptomyces sp. NPDC002784. The sequence continues at coordinate 333,405 of NZ_JBSFVD010000001.1, forward strand.
GCCGCCGACGGCGATCCCCGTCCGCCCGGCTGGCGGCTCAGCCTGCGCGCCGCCCGCCGTTTCGTGGTCGGGGACGAAGCGGCCGGTATCAGCCGGAAGTTCGTCGGCAACGTCTCCCTGGTGGAGCGGGCCCTGGTCACGCTCGCCACCAACCGCGGCCTGATGCTCGTGGGGGAACCGGGCACGGCCAAGTCGCTGCTCTCCGAGCTGATCGCGGCGGCCGTCAGCGGTGACTCGGCGCTCACCGTGCAGGGCGGCGCGGCCACCACCGAGGACCAGATCAAGTACTCCTGGAACTACGCGCTGCTGGTCTCCGAAGGTCCCTCGGCCCGGTCGCTCGTCCCGGCGCCCATGCTGCGCGGGATGGCCGAGGGGCGGATCGTGCGGTTCGAGGAGATCACCCGCTGTCCGCTGGAGGTGCAGGACTGTCTGCTGTCGCTGCTGTCCGACCGGGTCATCGCCATTCCGGAGCTGGACGGGCCGCAGGGCATGGTCTTCGCCCGGCAGGGCTTCAACGTCATCGCCACCGCCAACACCCGGGACCGGGGCGTCAACGAGATGAGCGCCGCGCTCAAGCGCCGCTTCAACTTCGAGACGGTCTTCCCCATCCCCGACTTCGACACCGAACTCGCCCTGGTGGAGGCCGAGGCCACGGCGCTGCTGAAGCAGTCGGGGGTGACGGCGCCACCGCGCCGGGACGTGCTGGAGGTCCTGGTGGGCACCTTCCGCGAACTGCGCGGGACGGCCGAGCGCGGCGAGCGGATGTCGACGGTGATGAGCACCGCCGAGGCGGTGTCCGTCGCGCACGCGGTCGGGGTGCGCGGCTGGTTCCTGCGCGGCGAGGCCGGCACCGCGGCCGATGTGGTGGCGAGCCTCGCGGGCACGGCGGCCAAGGACAGCCCCGAGGACCTGGCCCGGCTGCGCCGCTTCCTGGAGCAGGAGGTGCCGCGCCGCAAGGGCGGACAGTGGCGTGCCCTGCACGACGCACGGCATCTGCTGGCGGACCGATGACCTCCGCGGTCTTCCTCGGCGTACGCCATCACTCCCCCGCCTGCGCCCGGCTCGTGTCCCGCGCGATCGCGACGCTGCGTCCGGCGTACGTGCTGGTGGAGGGGCCGGCGGACATGAACGGGCGGCTGGACGAGCTGCTGCTGGAGCACCGGCTGCCGGTCGCCGTGTTCAGTCACTACCGGGACGCGGCACGGGTCGCGACCTCCTGGGCCCCGCTGTGCGACTACTCCCCGGAGTGGATCGCGCTGCGGGAGGGGCGGGCCGCGGGTGCGGAGGTGCGGTTCATCGATCTGCCGGCCTGGCATCCGGCGTTCACCGGGCGCGCCGAGGGTGCCGCCAACCGTTATGCCGACGCCGAGGCGCGTTACGCGGAGGCGACCGGGCGGTTGTGCGCGCACTTCTCCGTGGACTCGGTGGACGCGCTGTGGGACCGCCTGTTCGAGGTCACCGGACCGGACGACGCCGACGCGCTCCAGGACCGCCTGGACGCCTACTTCGACCTGGTACGAGGGGACGCCGAGGCGGACGCGGGAGACCGGGCGCGCGAGGAGTACATGGCGTCCTGGGTCCGCGCGGCCGTGGCCCACGCGCCCGGACGCCCCGTGCTGGTGGTGACCGGCGGCTTCCACACCCCGGCCCTGCGCAGACTGTCGCACCGGGGGGATCCCGTCGAGGCGAAGGCGCAGGCGCCGCGCGAGGGCATGCGGCCGGAGGGCTTGGGGGCGCCGCAGGAGGGCGTGCGGCCGGAGGGCCCGGGGGCACCGCGGGAGGACGTACAGGCCGAGGGCCCTGCGCTCCCGCAGGAGAGCGCACAGCCGGAAGGCCCGCCGACACCGCAGAAGGACGTACAGCCCGAGGACCCTGCGCTCCCGCAGGAGAGCGCACAGCCAGAAAGCCCGCCGACACCGCAGAAGGACGTACAGGCCGAAGACCCTGCGCTCCCGCAGGAGAGCGCACAGCCGGAAAGCCCGCCGACACCGCAGAAGGACGTACAGGCCGAAGGTTCTGCAGCGCCACAGGAGGACGTACAGCCCGAAGGCCCTGCGGCGCCGCAGAAGTGCCTGCAGCCGGAGGGCCCGACGGCGGCCGACGGCGAGCGGTGCTCCTGGCCGCAGGTTCCCGAACCCCCCGCGGGCGCGCTCGGTGGCAGCTTCCTCGTGCCGTACTCCTTCCGGCAGTTGGACGCCTTCGCGGGGTACCAGTCGGGCATGCCCTCGCCCGGGTACTACCAGCGGCTGTGGGAGGACGGGCCGCGGGACGCCGCCCAGGCGCTGGTGCGGGCGGTCACCGAGCGGCTGCGCGGGCGCGGGGTCCCGGTGTCCACGGCCGACCTCATCGCCGCGCGCGGGCTGGCGCAGGGCCTGGCCCTGCTGCGCGGGCACCCGTACGAGACCAGGGTGGACGTCCTCGACGGCCTCGCCGGCGCGCTGATCGCCGACGACCTGGACCGCCCGCTGCCCTGGACCACCCGGGGCAGCCTGCACGCGGGCGCCCATCCGGTGGTGGCGGAGATGGTCGCCGCCTGCACCGGCGGCACCGAGGGCCGGCTGCACCCCGACACCCCGCTGCCCCCGCTGGTCCACGACGTGACCGAGCAACTCGCCCGCCTGAAGCTGACCGACGCCGAAAGCCCCGTCACCCTCGACCTCACCGACCTGTCCGGCCTGGCCCGCAGCCGCGTCCTGCACCGCCTGCGCGTGCTCGGCATCCCCGGCTTCACGCGGGTGTCGGGCCCGGCCGACGGCACCGACCCGGTGTTCACCGAGCGCTGGGAACCGGACGCCACCAGGGGCGGTCGTGAGGCGGCGCTGATCGAGGCGGGCGCGTACGGGGCGCGGCTGGACGAGGCGGCCTCCGTGCTGCTCGCCGAGCGCGCCGAGGCCGCGGGCAGGGACGCCGGTCCGCCGGCCGGGCTGCTGTTCGACGCGGTGCTGTGCGGAGTGGGGCCGCTCTGCGCCGAGTTGCTGGACCGGCTCGCGGCGCAAGTGGGCCGGATCGGTGAACTGGGCCCGCTCGGCGAGGTGCTGGCGACGGCGCTCGGACTGTGGCGGCACGACCGCGTGTTCGGCGCGGCCCGCGGAGAGCTGCTGGGCGGTGTCGTCGCGGGCGCCGTCGAGCGGGTGTTCTGGCTGGCGGAGGGGCTGCACGGCGGCGACGGAGTGGACGTCGGACGGCTGCGCGCGCTGGCGGCCACCCGGGACGCGCTGCTGCACGCGCCGGACCTGCTGCCGCTCACCCGGGAAGCCGCCGCCGACGCCGCCGCCCGGATCGCCCGGGACCCCCTCGCCCCGCCCGACCTGCGGGGCGCCGCCTTCGGGCTGCGCAGAACGCTGGGCGGCGCCGACGACCCGGCGGCGGTGGTGCGGACGCTGGCCCCCGACACCCTCGGCGACTGGCTGGCCGGACTGTTCGCGGTGGCCCGGGAGGAGGTCACCGGCGGGGAGGAGTCCCTGGTCGACGTCCTGGACGACATCGTCGCGGCGCTGCCCGAGGACGACTTCCTCACCGGTCTGCCCGCCCTGCGCCAGGCCTTCGCCTTCTTCCCGCCCCGCGAACGCGAACGCATCGCGACACGCCTGCTGGAGCGGCGCGGCAAGCGCGGCTCGGCCCGCGCGCTGCTGCGGACGACCGCCGACCCGCTGCAACTGGCCCGCGCCCGTGCCCTGGAGGAGAACGTGGCCCGACTGCTCACCCGCCACGGCCTGAGGAGCACCCCATGACCGCTCCCGACCCCGCCCTGGAACGCTGGCGCCTCATCCTCGGCGCCCCCGCCGAACGCTGCACCGGCCCCCTCCAGGGCTCCACCGCGGCCCGCGACCGCGCCCTCGACTGGCTCTACGGCCGCGACGACGACCTGCGCCGGCGCGGTGTCCGCACCCCGTCCGGCCCCCGGGAGGGCGGCAGCGGCCCCTCCCGGCTCACCGCCGTGGACTGGCTCGACGACATCCACCGGCTGTTCCCGAAGGAGACGGTGGAGCGGCTGGAGCGCGACGCCGTCGAGCGGTACGGCATCGAGGAGATCGTCACCGACCCGGACGTCCTCGCCCGCGTCGAGCCCAGCCAGACGATGCTCCGTGCGGTCCTGCGCACCAAGCACCTGATGAACCCGCGGGTCCTGGCCGCCGCCCGCCGGATCGTCGAGGCCGTCGTGCGGGACCTGACGGAGCGGCTGCGCCCGGAGGTCCGCCGGGCCTTCACCGGCGCCCGCTCCCGCCGCCCCAGCAGGCTCCCGCTGGCCCGCGACTTCGACTTCCGGAGCACCATCCGCGCCAACCTCGCCCACTACCGGCCCGCCGAACGCCGCATCCTCATCCAGCGCCCCCACTTCCACTCGCGCACCCGCCGCCACCTGGACCAGTGGCAACTGGTGCTGCTGGTCGACCAGTCGGGCTCCATGGCCGGTTCCGTGATCCACTCCGCGGTGACCGCGGCCTGCCTGTGGAGCCTGCCGGGCCTGAAGACCCATCTGGTCGCCTTCGACACCGAGGTCGTGGACCTGACCTCCGACGTGTCCGACCCGGTCGAGCTCTTGATGGGCGTCCAGCTCGGCGGCGGCACCGACATCGCGCGGGCCGTGGACTACGGCGCCGGACTCGTCGAGAACCCGCGGCGCGCGATCGTCGCCCTCGTCTCGGACTTCTACGAGGGAGGCGACCCCTACCGCCTGGTCCGTACCGTGCGCGGACTGGTCGAGCAGGGCACCACGGTGCTGTGCCTGGCCGCACTCGACGAGGCCGCCGATCCCGTCTACGACCGCTCGCTGGCCGCCCGTCTCGCGGAGGCCGGCGCTCCGGTGGGCGCGATGACGCCGGGGCGGCTCGCGGAGTTCGTCGCGGAGCGGGTGGGCCGGTGACCCGCGCCGACCTGCTGGCCTTGACCTCCGAGACGCTGGTCTCCCTCGCCAACCGGGGCCTGGTCAAGCGGGCGGAGAAGGACCTGGCGGCGGGCTCCGGCGCGGAGGTGACCGTCGCCGAGGACGGCACCGTACGCGGCCGCTTCCCGGACGGCACTGCCACCGCCCTGCCGCCGGGCCTCGGTCTGGACGCGGCGGAGTGCGGCTGCGGGGCGGCGGGCGTGTGCCGTCACCGGATCGGTGTGGTGCTGGCGTATCAGCGCGGCGCGCGGGAGGAGCGGTCCGCGTTCGTGGAGTGGTCACCGGGCGAGTTCGACGACGAGGCGCTGGCGGCGGCGCTGGGCGGCCCGGCCCTGACCGCCGCCCGCCGCACCCGGGACCGCGGCTACACCGCCCGCCTGCACCGCCCCACCCCGGCCGACCCGGTCCCCCGGGTGGAACTGCCCACGTGCACCGTCCGTTTCCCGGTCCCGCACGAGCTGGGGTACGCCCTCACCGACGCGTCCGGCGCGCTGCGCGGCGAGGTCGTGACGCTGGCGGTGTGGGCGTTCCGGGCGGCGGACGCCGCGGGTGGGACGGAGGTGAGCGTGGGCGGCCGTACCGCGCGGGCCGGGGGCGGCGAGGAGGCTCTGGGCGCCGCGCTGGACCTCGCGGACGAACTCCTGCTGGACGGCGTGCCGCAGGCGGGCCCGGTGTTCGCCGGGTCCCTCGCCAGGACCCGCGAGGCGCTGACCGCCGCGTCCCGGCACTGGCCGGCCGGTGCGGTGGCCGACCTCGCGGAACAGCTCGCCGCGTACCGGGCGCGCGCCACCCGCTACGACCCCGAGCGCGTCGCCCACCTGCTGGCCGAACTGCACGCCCGCCGACGCGCCGCCGCCCTCGACCCGGTGGGGGTGCTGGGCACCGAGGAGGCGCCGGAGACTCCCCTGCGCCGGGTGCGGCTGGTGGCGCTCGGCTGCCGGATCGGCGGCACCGACCGGGACCGTACGGCGGAGATCTGCCTGGCGCACCCGGGCGCGGGTCTGGCGCTGGTGCTGCGCAAGCGCTGGGAGCTGCCGGAGGGCCAGTCCCCCACCGGCCACGACCTGTCCACCCGCCGCCTGCTCAACACCCCGCTGCACGCGCTGGCCACGGCGAACGTCGTCAGCGAGCACACCGCCCGCGCGGCCGACCGTACGGTGAGCATCTCCCGGGGCCGCATAGCCGCCACGAGCGTCACCCCGCTGGGCACGGCCTGGCACGACCTCCCCGCGCCCCTGCTGCTCAAGGACACCGCCGCCCATCTGCGCGGCCGGGCCGAGCAGCCGCCGCGGCTGATCCGCCCGCGGGTGCGGGCGGAGTCGGTCCATGTGGTGGAGGTGGCGTCCGTGCGACCGGCCGGCTACGACCCCGCGGCACAGCGCCTGGAAGCCCTGGCCCAGGATCCGGCGGGCAACGAGTTCGTGATCCGCGCGGAGCACAACCCGCTCTGCCCGGCGGGCCTGGACGCCCTGGCCGCGGCGCTCGACGGCGGCGGCGTCCGGGCGGTGAGCGGCATGCTCACCCAGGAGCACGGCCGTAGCGTCCTGGACCCGCTGGCCGTACTGACCGCCACCGGCCCGGTCGTCCCCGATCTCGCACCCGGTGACGGCGACACGGCCCTCCCCACGGCTCCCCGCCGGGAGACCGACCCGATCACCGGGGCCCTGGAGACAGCCCTGCGCGCTCTCGCGGAGGCGTCCCACCACGGCCTGCGCGCGCTGCCGGGACCGGCCCGCACCCGTCTCGCCGACAGTGCGACGGCCCTGCGTCGCGCGGGACTGCGCACCGCCGCCGGTCTGCTCGACGCCCTGACCGCGCGGCTGGCCCTCGACGGCGCGACCGCGGCCGTCCCGGCCTGGGTGGAGGCCCAGATCCATCTGGTGACCGCGCTGGAACTACACCGGGCTCCGGCGTGAGCGGCGGTTGCGCCACCAGGTGACCAGCCACAGGACGTTGACCCCGCCGAGGACGATCAGCACCGCTGCCGAGTCCGCGTTGCCCGCGAGCCCGTGGTCCGGCCCGATACCCCGGGCGGCGGCGGCCAGCAGGGCGATGTCGACGGGCAGGGTGACGGCGGCCATGAAGGCGAGGCAGGCCGCCGTACCGATCACGAGGACGACGCTGTAGAGGCGGACGGCCCGGCGCTCGTGCGGCGGCAGCCGGGTGCTCGGGTCGGCCGTCCCGGCGCGGTACGCCGTCCGGCGCGCGGTGCGCCCCGCGCGCCGGACGGCGTACCGCGCGTAGGCGAGACCGTCGCCGTACAGGTCCCGGCAGCCGGTGAGGTCCTGGAGGACGAAGTACAGGTCGGTCCTGGTGAACACCATGCACTGGAAGGGCAGCGGCATCAGGGCCAGCAGCAGGGCCGCGGCGAGCAGCCGGTGGGCGGTCGTCCCGGGGTCCGTCCCGGCCAGGGCCAGGATCAGGGCCGATGCCACGGACAGGTTGAGGGCGATGCCGGACAGATACGCCGTCATCCGGTGTCTGCGCGGGGCGAGTTCGATGCCGCTGATGTCGGTCTGCATGACGAGGAACTGGAGCCGGGTGCCCAGCCGCATCCGCCCCGGCACGCCCGCGGCGCGGGCGGTGACCAGGTGCGCCAGCTCGTGGGCCAGCAGCAGCGTCCATCCGGCCGCCGCCCCGCTGAGCAGGACCAGGCTGCCGTGCGGGCTCCACAGCAGGTCGCGATAGCCCGGAAGGAGATCGGGGCGGCGCAGCAGCACGACGACGGCGGCCGTGATCAGCACGCCGACGAGCACCGGAAGCACCGGGTGCAGGGCGAGGCGGACATGGGCCGGGCGCAGCCACGGCAGGGTCGCCCGCGGCGGTTCGGGGTCCGGTACCGGGCGGTCCCCGATCCGTGCCACGAACCCGAGCGCGGTCAGATCCCTGACGAAGTCCGGGATCTCGAACTCCTCACCGGTCTCCTCCCGCAGCCGCTGAGCGGTGCGGGCCACGCTCAGCCCCTCGCCCAGCAGTTCCACCGCGCGGGCCCCGGCCGCGGGCAGGGCGACGAAGGTGCGGGTGGCCATCCGGCCCACGATCCACTCGTCCCGGTCGCGCCGGACCGCCAGGTCGTGCAGCCGGACCCGGGTCGACGGCTCGATACGGGGGCGGCTCTCCGCCGCGGTGTCCGTCACGCGGGGTCCTGCGGGCCGGTGCTCACCGCCGGTTCCGGGCGGCAGGCGGGACAGTCGGTACGGCGGTCGGCGCGCTGCAGGACCGGGTCGCCGGGCAGCATGAGGTTGAGGCCGAAGCGGCATCCGGGGTCGATCCGCGGGACACCGCACAGCAGTGCGAGGGCGGCGTGGGCGAGGAGGCTGCCGGAGAGGCCGGCGGTCACGGCGTTGACCGGGTTCCACGGCATGCGCGGCGAGGCGACGTCCTCGTCCTGGCCGGGGGCGAGCCGCAGATCGCGCCGCTCGGTCTCGGCGCTGCGCAGACACTCCCAGCACGCGCCCCGGCCGGGCGTGAAGACGCCGACGCTCACCAGGGGGCCGCGGTAACCGGCTTCCGCCCAGGGTGTGTTCGCGGCCAGGCAGACCTGGTTGGCCCAGCGGCGGATGGCGGCGGGCCGGTCGGCGGCCAGCAGGAGCACGTCGTACGCCGCACCCGTGCCGGAGCCGTCGGCCAGCAGCTCCTGGAGGTCGGCCGGGCCGCGTACCTCACGGCGTTCGCCGGTGACCGTCGGGTGCGGGTTCAGGGCGCGCAACGCCGTCAGCGCCGCGTCGATCTTGGGTGTGCCGAGGTCCGACTCGCGGTAGAGGGTCTGCCGGTTGAGGTTGGACAGCTCCACGACGTCCGGCTCGACGCAGTGCAGCCGCCCCACGCCGGAGGCCACCAGGTCCCGGGCAGCGGCCCCGCCCGTCCCGCCGACCCCGATCAGCAGGACCCGGGCACGGCGCAGCCGCACCTGCGGTTCCCAGGGGTTCTGTCTCGGCCGGAGGTCCATCCAGCGCAGCAGGGTCATGCCCCTGCTGTAGCGCTCGCGTTCGTCCTCGGACAGCTCGGCGGGGGGCGGGGCGCCGGCGTCCTCGACGTAACCGGCCGTGGTGAGGTCGGTGATCGCCTGGGCGATGTCGGGCGCGGGCAGCCGCAGTTCGGGGTGGCGGCGGGACACCTCGGCGACGACGTCCGCGGCGCTGCGCGTGCCGTCCATGGCCTCGACCAGCGTCCACACCCAGCCGTCCGGATCCTTGACCTCGGCACCGATGCCGTGGACGACGCTGCCGATCCGCAGATGGCCGTCGACCGTCCGGTACGCCCGGTGCTCCGGCTTGATCCGGGGCCGCCGCATCCTGTGCACCGTCACTTTCGCGCCAATCTCCTCAGCCCCAACTGACCTGTGATCAACGGACATTGACAACAGTGACCGGGGCAACGAAGTCTTGCAAGGGCACAACGGATCACCGCACGCCACAGCCACCACCGGGAGGACACGGCATGCCGAACAAGATCGAGATTCGCCCGCTGGACAAGAAGGAGACCACCGGCGACAGCGGTGGCAACGGCGGTTCCTGACCGGACGCCGGTGATGGACCGCTACCCCACGGTCGCGGACGTCGCCGAGTCGGCGCGGCGGCTGGTCTCCCGGTTCCCGGGCACCGGCCGGCTGCGCCGGATCGGTACGTCCCGCGCGGGCCACCCGCTGCTGATGCTGTCCGTGGGACACGGGCCACGCCATGTCCTGGTGGTGGCCCGGCCGCACCCCGACGAACCCGTCGGCGGCGCGACCGCGCTCGCGCTGGCGGAGCGGGTGGCGCACGGCCGCGGGCGCTCCCCGGCGACCGACCCCACCCTCGTCACCTGGGACATCGTGCTGTGCCTCGACCCGGACGGCGCCGCGCTGAGCGACGGCATCGAGGAGGCGACGGCCGGGCCCGCACCCACCCTGGAGAGCTACTACGGCGCCGCCTTCCGCCCCATCGCGGCGGAACAGCCGGAGTGGGCACCGATCGTCTCGCGCCAACTGCCCGAAAGTCAGGCGCTGTTCCGGGTGATCGACGAACTGCGGCCGTTCCTCCAGTGCTCCCTGCACAGCGTCGAAGCGGGCGGCACCTGGGTGCAGTTGACGAACGCCCTGCCCGAACTCGCCGCGCCCTTCCAGACATCCGCCGGCACGCTGGGCATCCCGGTCCAGCACGGCACGTACGACGCCCTGTACTGGGAAAACCCCAGCCCCGGGATCCACGTACTGCCCCCGCCGCACAGCACCGCCCGGCTGGCCGCCGGGTCCGAGAACATCGCCTCGTCCACCTGGTGCGCACCGATCCGGTACGGCGGTGTCACCGCGATCGTCGAAGTGCCCATGTGGGCGACCGATCTGGCCGACGACCTGTCTCCGCATCCGGCGGCGGCCGAGGCGCTGCGCGACCTGTCCGGCCTGGTGCGTGACGGCGGACGGCAGGTGACCGCCGTACTCGACAGGGCGCGCCCGTTCCTGCCGCCGGCCCCGGAGAACGCGCTCAGACGCGTGCTGGAGTGGATGGCCGACGACCTCTACGACCTGGTCGCCGACTCCTGGGAACCGCTCGCCCGGCAGGCGGGCCCCGGTGGCCCGGTGCCGCTCACGACGGCGCAGATCTGCTCCCTGGACGTGGTCGCCCGCCGGCAACCGCTGCGGGCGGCGGGCCTTCTGCTCCGCCTGCTGCGGACGGCGGACCACGCCTCGGCCCCGGAGCTCCACCGCGAGCTGACCGAACTGTTCACCCTCTGGTGCGCGGACTTCGAGAAGGCCCTGCGCCTGCGCTGGGTGCCGGTACGCCACCAGGTGGAGCACCAGGCACGCACGGTGGTGGCCACCGCGGACAGCGCGCTGCGGGCTCTGGGGTGGTAGGCGCCCCCTCAGGCCGGACCCCTGAGCCACCAGCGGGCGGGGCGGCAGGTGGAGGCCCTCCTCACTCGGCTGCCGTGCGCCTCCCGCCCGTCATACCCAGGCGCGCCTGCTCCTCCTCGACGATCCGGCGGGCCAGCTCGGTGTCCGACACGTCGACCGCGTCCGGGGTGGCTTCGGCGACGGCGCTGCGGCGGGCGTAGGCATCGAACAGGCGGGCCTTCGACTCCAGCATCCTCACCATGCGTTCGTCCACTCCCCCGGTGGCGAGCAGGCGATGCACGTGCACCGGCCTGACCTGGCCCATGCGGTGGGCACGGGCCACTGCCTGGTGTTCGATGGTCGGCTTGATCTGCGGTTCGCAGATGATGACGACGGACGCGGCCTGCATGTTGAGGCCGACGCCGGCCGCCTGGATCTGCGCCAGGAGCACCGCCGGCCCCGAGACTCCGGTGAAGTCGTCGACGATCTGCTGCCGTCGCCCGGCCGGGACGCTGCCGGTGAGCGGACCCAGCATCGCAGTACCGGCAGCGGGCCCCTCGGCGAGCGCCGCCCGCACCACGCCCAGCACGTCCTTGAAGTAGGAGAAGACCACCGTCTTCTGCCCGTTCTCGCCGGCCTCCTGAACGATCTCGCGGAGCCGGTCCAGCTTGGCCGACTTCTCGGGGCGCGTGTACGCGGCCCTGCGCATCGCCATGAAGTTGCCCTCGCGCACGGCTTCGCGGTAGGCCTCCTCGTCCGACGCGCTCAGCTCCTCCCACTCGTCGGTCTGCTGCAGGCTCGGGAGTTCCGTCAGCACGTCTTCCTGGTTGCGCCTCAGGTAGACCGGCGCGACGGCCTTGCGAAAGGCGACCGAACCCGCCAGCGCGTCCCGCTCGCCGAGGGAGTCCGCCACCTCTTCATCGAGCATCCGGACCAAGTTGCGGAACTCTGCGACCCGGTTCTCCATCGGGGTTCCGGTCATGAAGAGGCTGCGCTCACAGCGCTCCGTCCACAGGGCGACCGACCGGGACCGCTTGGTCTTGGGGTTCTTCACGGAATGCGCTTCGTCGACGACGAGCAGCCCCACCTCCCCGCCGCCCGGCACCGGGAAACCGCGCAGTGCGTCGAAGGTGGTCACCCCCACCCCGCCCCGCCCCTTCCAGTCGGCGAACGCGTGGTGCCGGTCGGGGCCGTGGAGCACCATGACGCGAAGGGCGCTGCGGGCCTCGTTCTCGCGAGTCCAGTTCACGAGAACGCTCGCCGGGCAGACGACCATGAAATGGCTCTGCCCCTCCGCGGCCAGGTGCGCCAGCACGGCGATCGCCTGGATCGTCTTCCCGAGGCCCATCTCGTCGCCGAGTATCACCTTGCGCTGCGCGAGGACGAATCGAGCGCCGAACGCCTGGTAACCGCGAAGGGAGACCCGCCGGTGCGAGTCGTCGAGCTGCTGCGTCCGTACCCGCTCGGCGATCTCCTCCGGCAGGAACCCCTCGGCGGCGGCCGCGTCGGGCAGCCGCCCGGAGATCTCGGCGAGCAGGCTGTAGTACTCCGCGGAGCGGAGTTCGAAGTCCACCCATGCCGCGATGTCGGACGACGGTCCACGCAGCAGGTCCACCGAGGCCTGGGCGAGCAGCTCAGGCACGCCGGCCTGCTCCGCCTCGTCCACCAGTGAGCGGATGTCGGCCACCGCCGCCAGCGCACGTGTCTTCTTCTCCCGGCCGGCCAGCAGCATCCTGAGATGTCCCGTGGCGGGTCTCGCGTCGACCAGCAACGGGCCGAGCCGTTCCGACAGGGCCGCGGCGCGGTCCACCGCGCGCCGGGCGTCCGGGCCGGCTTCCACCAGTACGTGCAGGGCCGTGATGAGTGCGGTGGTGCCCGGCTCCGGCCGGTCCACGTCGATGTGGACGGCCACCGTCTCGTGCACCGCTTCGGACAGCCGGCGCGCGGCGGCGATGATCCGGTCGACAGTGCGCTGCCCGACACCGGGAATCTGCCGCAACCGATAGGGGCCGGCTTCGAGAACACGGCCCACCGTGCCGAGGCCGCTCTGCTCGACGTTCCCCAGCCGAAGCCGTCCTTCGGTGACGTCCTGCAGCCGGGCGACGGGGATGGCGTCGAGTTCCCGCGCGACCTCCGCGTCATGAATCGGCTTCAGCGCCGCCCGCACCGCCTCGACCGCCCTGCCGTGGTCGCCGGCCACGGCCTGGGCCGCCTCGTACAGTCGCGCTCCCCTCGCGACCGCGTCCCGCTCCCCACGCCCCACGCGCCCCGCCCCTCTCTCGCAGTCCCCGCATCCTCCCACCACCGATCCGGCCCTGGAGCGGGACACAGCCCGACCCAAATCAGCCGGACTCACAGAGACTGCCCGAGCCCCTCGCCAGGCCGTCGCCGACTTCGAGACAGTCAACGATGCGCTCATCCCGGGCGGTGACCTTCGCGGACACAAGCACATGCCCGACCCACCGGAAGGCGGGTCGGGCACGGTTCTGGCAACGAGACGTCAGACGTTGAAGCGGAACTCCACCACGAGCCATCCCAGCACGGGAACCGCGACGAAGTACGAAAAGACTCAGGATCACCAACGCTACACAACAGCGCCGGCAAGGGGCCGAGGTCTGTGGGACTTCTCCGCTACGTCTCCGGCCCGATCGCGCTCCCCAACTCCCGTGCCTCGCCCGCCACCCGCCACTCACAGCGGCCAGGCGGTCAGCAAATCGCCAGGGCCGTAGGCGGCATCGAGCCCCGGACAGTCGACTCCGCTGCGCGAGACCGCCACGACTGGAACGGGTTCGCCAGTGAGGGCGGCCCGGTGTCGGTGGAGAGCTGCCAGGTCGTGCCGATCGAAGGGCGACTGCTCCAGCCACTTGATGGAGCCGACGAAGAGCAGTTGCTGGGCAATGGGGGCGCGATCCGCCCCGACGATATCGATCTCGACGTCGTTGGTACGGGTCCAGTAGCCGCCCACTGCGGGGGCCGCGGGCAGCCTGTCATCGGGCAGTATCCGCGCCAGGGCCTCGCGGACAAGGGGCTCGACGGCTCGGCCGCGCCAACTGGTCCAGTTCTCCCGGACGCGCGCCAAGGTCAGATCGCCCCGCCCCCGCTCGATCTCCTCCATGGACGGGCCGAGCAGGTGCAGCCAAAACCGCAGGTAGGGATCTGTCACCCGGTAGCGGCGATCCTTCGACGGACGCAGCGAGACGGGCAACTCCGCAGCGACGATCCGCTTGTCCGTAAGCAACTCCAGCGCTCGCTGCAGGGGTGTGGCCCCGATTCCGCCGGCAGCACGGGCGATGTTGGTGAAGGTCCGCTCGCCACTGCCGATAGCCGCCAGCACCGTACGCGCCTGAGCCTGCGGAGGGAATTCGGCAGCCAGCGAGCGCTCGGCCGATACCAGTAGGGCCGAGACCGGGTCGCTCAGCGCCTCGCCAAGGAAGTCCCACAGCCCTGCACCTCGCGGCCACTCCGCGCAGATCAGCGGCAGCCCACCGGTGATCAGCGCGGCGTCGAAGGCTTCCGCCGGTTCCAACCCGAGCATCTGCCCCACCTCGGCGGGGTTCAGTGGTCCTAGCACCATCTCCCGGCCTCGTTGATGGAAAGGGCGTCCGTAGCTGTTCAGGGCCTCCATCATCGACAGATCGGAGCCGATGAGGACCAGCAGCACTGGCTTGGTCTCCAGCACCCGGTCCCAGGCCCGTTGCAGCATCCCCTCAAAGGCGCCGTCGGCATCCATCAGGTACGGCACCTCGTCGATGATCAGCACGCTCGCCCGGTCGGCGGGCAGCGCCGCAGCCAGCAGGTCGAACGCGGCGTCCCAACTCCCCGGCCGTGCGGCTGCCACGAGCCGCGCCATCGGCAGCGTCGATGCCTGGGCGTCCCGGGTGAGCCGTGCAAGATCATCCCTAGGGGACGCACCGGTCGCCGCGTAGAACAAGAATGGGGCCCCGGAGCGCTCCGCAAACCGCTCGACCAGCCGCGACTTACCCACCCGGCGCCGCCCACGCAACATCACGCACCGACCGGGTCGCTCCCCGCCAACCCCTGCCGCCACCTTCTGCAGCTCTCGCTCCAATGTCGCCAGCTCCTGCCGACGACCTACAAAGTCCACCATGTCCGCCGACCTCCACGCATGATACTAACGACAACGTTACTAACATAGGCGTTAGTAAAAGCATTCGCCAGTTGTCACCCGCGATCACGAGTCACGGACCTGCGTTTCGAGGACCATGCGGCGCCGGGCCGGTCGCGCAAAGCAGGAGCCAAAGGCCTGCATCCCTGACGAACGCGACGACACCGAGGGTCATGCGACATCGTTGGCGAAGTTCACGCTTTCGTTGTCCAGGTGGATGCCGAGGAAGTGGTCGGCGATCTCACCCCGGAGCGCGGACTCCAGCAGCCGCTTGGTCAGCTGCTGAAGCAGCCCACCCTCGCCAGGCAGACGGAGCGCGATCGACAGAGCCTCATCCCCTGTCGTTCTCGATCGCTTTGTCCCCATCGTGGTCGCTCCAGTCAGGGCAGGAACACACGGGAGAAAAACGGAGAACGGAAGAGGCAACGGGCAACCCCGCCGAACCCCGATTCTTGAGGCGTCCCTCGTGCCAAACTCGCTCTCGGACGCGAAGCGAAACGGCTCCGTTACGACGGGTGTTCGCCGTCGGCGTGGCCAGAGAATGCCGAACGAAAGTTCCCCGTGAGGGCGCACGGCTCTCACGGTCGCTGTTCAAGGGGGAGGTTAATGATGAGCACAACTTTACGTTTCGGCCCGGAACTTCGCCGTTTGCGACAGGAAGCGGGGCTGACTCTGACCGAGTTCTCCGTGGCGCTCAACTACGACAAGGGGCACCTCAGCAAGGTCGAGCGCGGGGAGCGTTCCGCGTCCCCCGAACTGGCCCGGCGGTGCGACGCCTTCCTCGGCGCGCACGGCGAGCTGCAGCGCCTGGTCGTCCGCCCCGAAACCGACTCGGACACCACCGAAACCCCCGCCACCCCGAGCCTCTGGCTCGTCGGGCGTCGGGCGGTCCTCGCGGCGGGTACGGGAGCACTGATCGACCTCGGCCTGAAACTCGGCGGTCAAACGTCCTCTGCCGCCGACCCCCTCCTTCCTTCCTTCCGCGCGCAGTTCGAGCAACTACGAAAGCTCGGCCAGTCCGCCGCGCCGAAGGTCCTGCTTCCCCTGCTGGAGACGCAGACGCGCACGGTCGCCGGGCTGGCCGCCAACACCCAGTCCGCGACGCGCGCCCCCGCGCTCCTGCTCGCGTCGCGGTTCGCGGAGTTCACCGGCTGGATGGCCCAGGAGGCCGGGGACAGCGGCGCGGCGCTCGGCTGGACCGGTGAGGCCGTCGAACTGGCGCGCGCCGGGGGCGATCCGCACCTCGGTTCTTACGCGTTCGTGCGACGCGCCCTGGTCACGCTCTACGGCGGGGACGCCGCGGGCACCGTCGCCCTGGCCCACCGGGCCCAGAGCGACGAACTCCCGCCGCGCATACGGGGACTCGCTGCCCAGCGGGAGGCGCAGGGACACGCGCTCGTCGGCGACGAACACGACTGCCTCCACAGCCTCGACAGAGCGCGGGAACTGCTCGACAGCGACGACGCCCGCAGCGGCGCTGAACCCGTGATCGGAACCACCCACGTGAGCGATCCGGCGGCGATGACGACCGGCTGGTGCCTGTACGACCTCGGTCGCCCCAAGGCCGCCGCCGAGGTCCTCGACCGGGAGTGCCGCCGCCTCCCGGCGCACGCACTGCGGACCCGAACCCGGTACGGGTTCCGCAGGTCCTTGGCCCACGCCGCCTCCGGAGAGGTCGAGCACGCGTGCGTGATCGCCGGGGAGCTCTTGGGGGTGATGCCGGCCGTGCCTTCGGCGACGGTGAACAGCGACGTCCGGCGTCTCGCGCGGGAACTCTCCCGGTTCCGGAGCAGCCGGGCCGTACGCGATCTGCAGCCGGCGCTGGCACGGGTACTCGCCCCCGCGCACGACTGACACCGGCTCCACGACCGACACCGGCCCGAACCGCCCGGCTCGCCGAACTACCCGGTCCCTCCGGCCCTCCGGATCCCACGATCCCCGGCGGGACCCTCTGATCCCCACCCGGCGCGTCGCACCGCGCCCCCGGCTTCTTTGGGCTGCCCGCGACCAGTGACGCGCCGGGCGGCGCACCTCCATCTGTACAGCCTCCCGTGGACGCGCCACGCCGTCACACGGTCGGGACCTCATGGCCGGGCGGACCGGGGCTTCCGAGCCCCGGTCCGCAGCCCCCGCGCGTACCCATTCACCCCCCGTCTTCCGCCTTCCTCTTACGAAGGGAACCTCCATGCCCGACGTCTTCGTCAACTACCGCACAGGGGACGAGGAATCCGCAGCGACCATGATCGCTCGGGAGCTCGCCCGGCGGTTCGGCGGTGAGCGGATCTTCTTCGCCAGCAACTCGATCGAGCTCGGACACCGCTTCCCGGTGGAACTGGTCAGGGCGGTGGAGGAGTGCGAGGCGCTCGTCGCCGTGATCGGCCCGCGCTGGGCGGAGGTGCGAGGTGCCGATGGCCGCCCCGCCCTCGAAGCCGAGCAGGACTGGACCCGTCGTGAGATCCAGACCGCGCTCGACCGCGGGATCCTGGTGATCCCCGTGCTCGTCGGAAAGGCCACGCGGATCGACCGCGCCGTCCTCCCGGACGACCTGCGGGAACTGGCGGACTGCCAGTACAGGCGGTTCGACCACCGCAACGCCGAGTCGGACCTGACGGCGCTCGGCGACGCCCTCGCCCGGCTGCTGCCCGAGCTGGGCGTGGTGGACCGCGACGCCCGTGCGGCGCGGGAGCGGACGGAGGCGAAGTCCCGCAAGAAGTCGGCCCAGGATGTCGGGCACACCAGGATGCGGACGCGCGACGTCGAGCAGCGCGTGCGCGGCGGCATCGGAAATCTCAACGGAGACCTGTCCGGCACCTTCGTCAACGATCCGCAGGGGCCCGTGAACACCGGTCGGGGCCACCAGTACAACGCCCCCCGCTTCCAGGGCGACAACACCGGGGTCCAGTTCACCGCGGGCGACAACAGCGGTGCGGTCCACCAGCGCTTCGAGTGCGAGCGCCGGCGCTCGGATGACGGACGATGACCGAGCAGGACCGCGTCACCGTCAACGATCCGCGTGGCCCGGTGAACAACGGCGTGGGGTCCCAGTACGTCTTTTACGGCGTCGGCGCGGATTGGATGATCCGCAAAGGGGTCGAGTCCCTCCGGATCGTCCGCGAGGACCGGGTGCGCCTGGCCGACCGGTTCGTTCGGCCCGTGGGCTACCGCGTCGCCGCCGACCGGCTGGAGAAGCCCGGATCGTTGGTGCTGCTGGAGGCTCCGCCCGGCAGCGGCCGCCGCGCCGCGGCGATCATGCTGCTGCACGAGCTCGGTGAGGACGAGGGCGCCGACGAGGGGGGCGTCCGGTTCGAGGAGCTTCCCGCCACGGACAAGGACGAGGGCTCTCGCGTCCCCGGTGAGGGGACCGCTTCCTCCTCGACCTCTCCGGGATCGCCGACGAGGAGGCGTACGCCAAGGCCCAGCGCCGCCTGGCCGTGCGCCGGTCACAGGTCCAGGAGGCAGGGGCCCACATGGTCGTCGTCCTGCCGTCGGGCATGGAGCACGCCCATGCGCCGGACTTCGAACCGCACACGGTGACGCTGGGGCGCCCCCGGGGCGTCGCCGTCGTCACCCGGTACCTCCGCATGGACCGGATGGCCTTCCGCCCCACGGACCTGGGGAGCGCCGACCTCCAGCGCCTGTGCGACCGCTCCCCCATGCGGGAACTGGCGCGGCTCGCGGGGCTGGTGAGGACCGCTCGCGACAGCGGCCGGTTCGGCGCCGACTTCGCGGGATGGCTCGACCAGGCGATGCACGCGGTGACCGACCGTGCCGGTGAGGTGGGGCGACAGGTGGCCACGGTCCGCACCGCGCCCGAGCGGGCCCTGCTGCTCGCGACGGCGGTGTTCGAGGAGGCCCGCGCCGACACCGTCTACGAGGCGTGGCGCGGCCTGATGAGGACGGTGAGGCACGAGGAAGAGGCGACGACCGAGCTCGCGCGGACGGATTTCGGGGAGCGATTGGCGGCGCTCGGGATCGAGCGGGGCCCGGACGGACGGCTCCGCTTCGGGCGGCTGGCCTACGCCGACGCGGTACGGACGTACTTCTGGGCGAACTTCCCCGGGATGCGCGACGACCTCAGGGACTGGATCGGCCATGCCGCCGGGCTCCGCGGTCTGACCACCGACGACCGGGTGAACGTCGTCGCCCGCTTCGGCGAGCGGTCCCTGGCCGTCGGGCAGCCCGACCACCTCTTCGACCTCGTGATCCGCTGGGCGGACAGCGCGACCGGGGCGTCCTGCGACCCGCGAGCCGTGGCAGCCCTCGAACTCGGTCTCAGCCACGAGAGGTTCGGGGGATGGTTCCGCAGGCGGATGTACGAGTGTGTGAGGCCCGGCCCCTTGTCGGACGGTCTCGTCCGCGTCCTGACCGCCGCGTGCCTCCAGAACCTCAGCGCGACGCACCCGGATCAGGCGATGGTGCGGCTCCATTACCTCGCCGTACGGAAGGGGGAGGCGGCGCGCGAGGCCAGGGGGGCACTTCTCGATCTCGCCGTCCGCGACCGTCGGCTCTACCGGCTGCTGATCGACCGCCTGCGGGATCGGATGCGTCGGGAGCCGCGCGGGTCGGAGCTCCATATCCGGCTCCTCACAGAGCTGTTGAGGAGCGACCGGACACCGGACCCGCCGCCGTGGCCGGACCTGTTCCTGGGCTGGGAGACGGTTTTCCGCCAGCCGCCGACCGAGCTCTGGAACCCGCTCGTGAGTAGCTGGCTGAACGCCGTGGCCGGCGACAGCACGCGGGAGATGGCGCTGAGCGTGATGGTCGGGGCGACGCACGGCCGCACGGCCGCTCTCCACCGCCTCTACGCCATCGCCTGCGGCTGGGCGGGGCCCGCGCGCCACCCGTCCCGGGCGCCCGTCGCCGCCCTCTTCTGGCAGCACATCGACCACGCGCAGTACGCCCGCACAGAGCGCGCGGGCGCCGGACCACGGACCACGGAAGAGGCACGATGACATACCGCCTTCCCAGCCTGCCGTTCGTCGCTCTCTGCGGCCTCGCACCGGCTGTGCTCGGGAACCTCCTGCACTGGTCGGCGTGGCTGTGGGGCTTCATGTCCATGGTCACGGCCTCGGGCTCCCTGCTGCTCGTGATGACGGTCCTCAGCGGTGGCCGCGCATCGACCGATCCGTACGAACCTGAGCCACCCGCGGCGCCGACGGAGCCGCCGTACCAGGAGACGCGGGTGGTCGACGCGGCGCTGCCGAGCGCGGCGGACGGCTACGACTTCCTCTTTTCCGCCACCGTGTGGTGGAGGCCGGTTCCCGGCCACGCCGACCGGTCCGACGGCGCGTCCCCCGCCCTCGCCGTGTCCTCGGTCGTCAGCCGAGCCCTGGAAGTCGTCCGCCACGAGGAGCCCGGGCGGGCGAGCTTCGCGCGGTACCTCCTGGAGGGGGAGCTGAGCGTCCAGCTCCCGGACCGGAGCGGACGGGTGAAGGCCCTGGCGGCCGATGTGACGCTGGCCCTCGCCCCCGCCGACCGTGAGCGCCTGCGGAAGTTGAACGACCTTCGCAAGGACGAGGAGATCTGGGAGTACGAGCGTCAGCACGAGCGCAACAAGCGGCGCTACCTCGGTGACGACGTGCTCAAGAGCGCGGGCAGCGCGGTGGTGTGGTGGCTGGCCCGTCACGAGAACGAAATCGAGAAGGCGGTCGACATGATCGGCCCGCTCGCCCAAATCGCGGCGGCGGCCAAGGACGAGGAGGTGCCCGAGCTCTTCCGCCACCTGCTCGTCCCGCCCGTGGGCGCGCGCAGCGAAGCGACCGTCGGGGTCCCGCTGTATGACAGACACGGCCAGGGAGGAACGTTCGACCGCGAGGAGGAGGTAGGGGTTTCGGATCGGCTGCTCCTGTTGCTGGCGGCGGTGGGCCTGAAGCCGGACATGGACGAGTACACGGTGTTCGTGCACCGTGTGGCGCGAAGCCTGGAAGCGGCCGGGCTGGACGAGGCCGCCGAGGAGATCAGGCGGACCCTTCTCCCAGCCCCCGAGGGGTCGCCGTTCACCGACGCGGCCGCGGGCACGTTCACGCCGGGGGCGGCGGAGAGCGGCGCGGGTGAACGAAACCAAGGCCGGCAGGAGACGAACGAAGACGACATGGCACCTCCGCACTTCTGGGACACCTCGCACAGCCCGCACCGGCCCGCCGCACCTCGCGCACGGGGCGAGGACGACGAGGACGGGAGCTGATCCGGTAGGCGGTCGGCTCTCCGAGGCTCCCCTTCACCGCACAATGCGGCAGGGGAGCCCTTCCCTGTCCCGAGACCTGGGCAATGCCTGGTCCGACCGCTCCCGCTGCCCCAGCGTATGCAGCCAAACAGTGCAGGTGCGGACTTGTTTTCGCGAAAGCCTTCCCGGCACGGTAAGGCTGACCAGGGGTGACAGGTGACGACGGGTCAGGCATCCCAGCACCATCCCAGCGCAGAAACTAGCTAGGGGCCCAACCCGAACGGTCAGGCCCCCTCTGAGCTGCATGTTTGCCAGATCAGCGACGTGGTGATGGGTCAGCCGCTACACGTTGAAGCGGAACTCCACCACATCGCCGTCCTGCATGACGTAGTCCTTGCCCTCCATGCGTGCCTTGCCCTTCGCGCGGGCCTCCGCGACCGAGCCCGTCTCCACCAGGTCGGCGAAGGAGATGACCTCCGCCTTGATGAAGCCCTTCTGGAAGTCGGTGTGGATGACTCCGGCGGCCTCGGGGGCGGTGGCGCCCTTCTTGATGGTCCAGGCGCGGGACTCCTTGGGGCCTGCCGTGAGGTAGGTCTGGAGGCCGAGGGTGTTGAAGCCGACCCGGGCGAGGGTGGCGAGGCCGGGCTCCTCGGCGCCGACCGACTCCAGCAGCTCCAGCGCGTCCGCCTCGTCCAGCTCGGCGAGCTCCGCCTCCAGCTTGGCGTTGAGGAAGATCGCGTCGGCGGGGGCGACCAGGGCGCGCTGCTCCTCCTTGAAGGCCTCGTCGGTCAGCTCGTCCTCGTCGACGTTGAAGACGTAGAGGAAGGGCTTGGTGGTGAGGAGATGCAGGTCGTGCAGGAGCTCCTCGTTGCCGGAGCCCTGGACGATGCCCGCGGAGAACAGGGTGTCGCCCTTCTCCAGGATCTCCTTGGCCTCCTCGACGGCCTTCACCTTCGGCGCGATGTCCTTCTTGATCCGCGACTCCTTCTGGAGCCGGGGCAGGACCTTCTCGATGGTCTGGAGGTCGGCGAGGATCAGCTCGGTGTTGATCGTCTCGATGTCGTCCTTGGGCGAGACCTTGCCGTCGACATGGACGACGTTCTCGTCCTTGAAGGCGCGGATGACCTGGCAGATCGCGTCGGACTCGCGGATGTTCGCGAGGAACTTGTTGCCCAGTCCCTCGCCCTCGGAGGCGCCGCGCACGATGCCCGCGATGTCGACGAAGTCGACCGTCGCCGGGAGGACCCGCTGAGAGGAGAAGATCTCGGCCAGTTTGGCCAGGCGCGCGTCCGGGACGCCGACGACCCCGACGTTCGGCTCGATCGTGGCGAACGGGTAGTTGGCCGCCAGCACGTCGTTCTTGGTCAGGGCGTTGAACAGGGTCGACTTGCCGACATTCGGCAGACCGACGATTCCGATCGTGAGCGACACGTTGCGACTTCCCGTACGTGAGTGGAGGACTGGCGGCCGATGGGGCCGATCCACCAGTCTACGGCGTGCCCCGCCTCCCATCGGCGGCGTATCGAACGCTTGGCCAAGGTCCGCCCCTCGGCGTGTCTCAAGGGCCGTTCGACACATAAACAGACCTAAGTTGGTCCAGTGGAGCAACACAGGACGCGCCCGGCGCAGCACGGGCAGCAGCACGGCACGCGCCGCGGGACCCCGCCGCTGCCCCCGCAGGCCAGGGGCAGCGCCCCGGGGTCGCCGGCCCGCGCCGACGCCCCCCGCCGTGCCCCCGCCGCCGCCCGGCGTCCGCCGCCCCCGTGGGTGCGGGCGGTGCGCCGGATGCCGAACCCCCGGCTCACCGGACTGGGCGTCGGGCTGTTCTGCACCGCCCTGACGATCACGCTCGGCGGCCTGGTCGCCCTGCTGTTCGGGTCGTCGCTGACGGTCTACGGCGTGCTGTTCCTGCCGGTGTGCGTCCTGACCGCGGCCTGGGTGCGCCGCGCGGACCTGGTGACCGCAGTCATCGTCGTGCCGATCGCCTTCGCGCTGGGCCTGGTGCCGGTCGCCGACGGCGGGGACGGGACCGGCGACCGGCTGATGGGCCTGTTCACGGCGCTCGCGACGCAGGCCGGGTGGCTGTACGGCGGAACCCTGATCACCGGCGTGATCGTGACCGTGCGCAAGGTGCGGCTGATGCGGCAGCGGGTGGCCAGGAGCCGGCCGCCGGTATGATCTACCGCTGCGCCGCCCGCATCGCCGCGCCCACGATGCCGGCGTTGTTCTGCAGCTGCGCCGGGACGATCTCCGCCTTGATGCCCTCGATGTAGTGCAGGAACTTCTGCGACTTACGGCTGACCCCGCCGCCGATGATGAACAGCTCCGGCGAGAACAGCATCTCCACATGGGCGAGGTACTTCTGGACCCGGTGCGCCCAGTGCTCCCACGTCAGCTCGCCGTCCTCCTTGGCCTTGCTGGAGGCCCGCTTCTCCGCGTCATGGCCGTGCAGCTCCAGATGGCCCAGCTCGGTGTTGGGCACCAGGGTGCCGTCCACGAACAGGGCGCTGCCGATGCCGGTGCCGAAGGTGAGCAGGATGACGGTGCCTCTGCGGTCCCGCCCCGCGCCGAAGGCCATCTCGGCGACGCCCGCGGCGTCCGCGTCATTGACCACCGTCACCGGCAGGCCGCCCAGACGCTCGCCGAACAACGCGCGCGCGTCGGTGTCGATCCAGCCCTTGTCGACATTGGCCGCCGTACGGATCGTCGCCCCGTCGGTCACCACGCCCGGGAAGGTCAGCCCGACCGGTCCCGTCCAGCCGAAGTGGTCGACGACCTGCTTGACGCCGTCCGCCACCCCGTCGGGCGTCGCCGGATGCGGGGTGAGCACCTTGAAGCGCTCCTGGGCCAGGTCGCCCCTGTCGAGGTCCACAGGGGCACCCTTGATTCCGGACCCGCCGATGTCCACACCGAAGATCTGCATGGCTCTACGTTACGACGGCGGACTGACAGTCACTCCGGCGAGGTGCCGGTCCGCTCCGCGATCAGGGCCGCGGCCTCGTCGCGCAGATCCCGGCGCAGCTCCTTCGGCAGCGAGAAGGTGATCGACTCCTCGGCCGCCTTCACCAGCTCGACATCGCCGTAGCCCCGCTGGGCGAGCCACTCCAGGACCTCCTCGACGAGGACCTCCGGGACGGAGGCGCCGGAGGTGACGCCGACCGTGGTGACGCCCTCCAGCCAGGCCTCGTCGATCTCGCTCGCGAAGTCCACCAGGTAGGCCGCGCGCGAGCCGGCGAGCTTGGCGACCTCGACCAGCCGCTTGGAGTTGGAGGAGTTGCGCGAGCCGACCACGATGACCAGTTCGGCCTCGGCGCCCATCTGCTTCACGGCGAGCTGGCGGTTCTGGGTGGCGTAGCAGATGTCGTCGCTGGGCGGGGAGATGAGCTGGGGGAACTTCTCCTTGAGGGCGTCGACGGTCTCCATCGTCTCGTCCACGCTCAGCGTGGTCTGCGACAGCCACACGACCTTCGACTCGTCGCGGACCTCGACCTTGGCGACGTCCTCGGGGCCGTCGACGAGCTGGATGTGGTCGGGGGCCTCGCCGGAGGTGCCGATGACCTCCTCGTGGCCCTCGTGGCCGATCAGGAGGATGTCGTAGTCCTCACTGGCGAAGCGGACGGCTTCCTTGTGGACCTTGGTGACGAGCGGGCAGGTGGCGTCGATGGTGGCGAGCTTGCCGCGGGCGGCCTCCTCGTGGACGACGGGGGCGACGCCGTGCGCCGAGAACATCACGATGTTCCCGGGCGGCACCTCCTCGGTCCGCTCGACGAAGACGGCGCCCTTGCGCTCCAGGGTCTGCACGACGTACTTGTTGTGCACGATCTCGTGCCGGACGTACACCGGGGCCCCGTACTGCTCCAGGGCTTTCTCGACGGCGATCACGGCGCGGTCCACACCCGCGCAGTAGCCACGGGGGGCGGCGAGCAGGACACGGCGGCCAGGCGAAGCAGTCATGCGTCCCATCGTAAGGCCGCGTTCGGCGGGTCAAAGATCGCGCCGGGCAGGACGGCTCCGGACACTGGCGGCATGTCCGACATCGGTACGGCCTCCTCCGCGGCCGAGGCGGAGCCCGCCGGTCTGCGGCGCACCCTCGGTTTCCGGGACCTGGTGGTCTACGGGCTGCTGTTCATCGCGCCCATGGCCCCGGTCGGCGTGTTCGGCACGCTGGACGCCAGGTCGCACGGGGCGGTCGCGCTCGTCTATCTCGTCGCCACCGTGGCGATGGCGTTCACCGCCTTCAGCTACGCGCAGATGGTGCGGGTGGTCCCCCAGGCGGGTTCGGTGTTCGCCTACGCGCGGGCGGGGCTCGGGCCGCGGGCGGGGTTCATCGCGGGCTGGATGGCGATGCTGGACTATCTGCTGATCCCCGCGGTCGCCTACCTCTTCTCCGGGATCGCCATGGAGGCGCTGGTCCCGGAGGTCTCGCGCTGGGTGTGGACGGCGATCGCGGTGGTCCTGACGACGCTGCTGAACCTGTGGGGCGTACGGCCCGCGGCCCGCGTGGGCTTCCTGGTGCTGGCCATGGAGATCGTGGTCCTGCTGGTCTTCGTGGTCTCGGCGGTGGTGGTCCTCGCGCGGGACGGCGCCGAGCGGGGGTGGCTGTCGCCGCTGTCCGGGGACGGCACGCAGGGCGCGTTCGCGCTGTCGGCGGTGCTCGGGGCGGTGTCGATCGCGGTCCTGTCCTACCTCGGCTTCGACGCCATCGCCTCCTTCGCGGAGGAGGTCACCGGGGGTTCGCGGAAGGTGGCGCGGGCGGTCCTGTTCTGCCTGGCGCTCACCGGCGTCCTCTTCGTGGCGCAGACCTACCTGGTGGCGTTGCTGGAACCCGTGACCTCCGCCCAGCTGGCCGCCGAACCGGCCCGGCAGGGATCCGCCTTCTACGACGCCGTCGACGCGTCCGTCGGGACGTGGCTGCACGACCTGGTCGCCGTGAGCAAGGCGATCGGTGCCGCGTTCGCCGCGCTGGCCGGGCAGGCGGCGGCCGGCCGGCTGCTGTTCGCGATGGGCCGGGCCGGACGCCTGCCGCGGGTGCTGGCGCGGACGAACGCGGGGGTCCCGCGGCCGGCTCTGCTCTGCGCGGCCGCGGTCACGCTGGCCGCGGCGCTCTGGGCGGCCCGCCGCGGCGACGGATTGGATCACCTCGTCTCCGTCGTCGACATCGGCGCCCTCACCGCCTTCACCCTGCTGCACGCCAGCGTGGTGGGCTGGTTCGCGGTGCGTCGTCGCGGGGGGCCGGTGATCTGGTGGCGCCACGTACTG
Source organism: Streptomyces sp. NPDC002784 (assembly GCF_053592135.1). NCBI lineage: Bacteria > Bacillati > Actinomycetota > Actinomycetes > Kitasatosporales > Streptomycetaceae > Streptomyces > Streptomyces sp. NPDC002784. Next base: position 359,650 of record NZ_JBSFVD010000001.1, read on the forward strand.
ATGCCGGTGACAGGCGCGGCCATCACGATCACGGTGATCGCGGAGGCGTCGGGGGCGGCTCAGGTGATGGGGGCGGTTTGGTTGGGGGTGGGGGTGGTGGTGCTGGTGGTGCAGCGGGGGCGGGTGGGGAGTGGGGTGGGGTGAGGGTGCGGGGGCTGACTGAGACGCCGGGGGGTGTGACCTGAAGGTGGGCGGGGGACGGCTGGGCGGCTTTCGGTGGGGGACCGGGGCAGGTGACTGTCACTGGGACCAGGGGCGGTCCAGCGAGGTGGGGACCGGCCGCGGCGGGGCGAGGCTCCGAGTAACCGCTCAGGGTGGCCGTGGTCCGAGGTCCGGCGAGGCCGAGTCGACCAGGGACGGACGAGGACGCGGACCCTGCCCGCCGTAGGCGAAGAGCCGGTCCCACCCCGCGCGACCGCGAGCGGCCCGGTACGGGAGGGCTGGCGACAGTCCTGGCGGCGGGGAGCTGACCAGCGCACCTGTGAAGCGAACCGAACGGCTGAGGGCCAGGCGCCGGGAAACGGCTCAGGGTGCCACCCGAGGGACGGCGGGAGCGGCGTCGACCTGGTCCCACCCCGGGTTCGACCGCGAGGCCCGGTACGGGTGGGCGCCGACCGGGGCAGGCGGTGGCCGCCGCCGGTCGGCTCCGGTGGGGGTCACGGCTGGTGGCGGCGCCTGCGGCGGCGGGTGGTCCAGAGCAGGAGGGCGACGCCTGCGGCGGTGAGGGACGCGGCGGTGGCGGCGAGCGCCCCGACCGGCACGTCATCGCCCGTGTCCGCGAGCCCCGGGTGGGAGTGGCCGGGCTTGGGGTGGTGCGGGTGGTGGTGGTCGGGGCGCTGGTGATGCGGGTGGGGCGAGTGATGATCGGGGCGCGGGTGGTGCGAGTGGGTGGGCTTCGAGGGCGAGGGGGTCGGCATCGGCGTCGTAGACGGGGTGTCCGTGGGCTCGGACGGGTCGGGGGTGGGGTCCGCCGTGGGATCGCTCGGGTCCGGGGTGGGCGTCGTCGGATCCCAGGTCGGGTCAGTCGGGTCCGGGGTCGGCGTCGTCGGATCCCAGGTCGGCTCCGTCGGATCCGGCGTCGGCTCCGTCGGGTCCCCGGTCGGCTCCGTGGGGTCCGGCGTCGGGTCTGCGGTCGGCGTCGTCGGATCCGGTGTCGGTGTCGGGGTGTCCTCGCACTGGAGGTCCGCCGCGAAGGGGAAGTAGTGGATCTCTCCCGCGTTCACCGGCGCATCCGGTCCCGAGGACGAGTCGCCGCCCGTCAGGGGGCCTGCCACCAGGGACTTCACGATGATGTCGCCCTCGATGTTCGCGGGGTCGAGGTCCGTGACCTCGGCGCGGGGGGCGTACAGGGTGCCTTCCAGCGTGTCGCCGTCCGCGATGGTGAGGGACGTGGCGTCGGGGAAGTCCCAGAGCATGTACGGGGCGTTGGTGCCGGAGACGCCCGCCATGGTCGGGGTGTGCCAGGTGAAGTCCCCGCCGGAGGCGCTGGTGTCGACGACGATCAGCAGCGGCGTCGAGGCGGACGGCTGGTCGAGCAGGGTCAGCGTGCCGATGTCGTTGAGCTGCTCACCGGTGAGGTGCAGCACGTTGGTCCGCCCCTCGGTGAGGGCGATCTTGATGTTGCTGCCCGCCGCGATGGAGGTCTGGTCCGGCAGCGGGTCGCCGTTGCCGTCGAGCAGGGTCACATTGCCCGCGCAGGCGGCCATGCGGTCGGCGCGGTCGCGGTACGCCGAGAACAGCGACGTGAAGTCCATCAGCCCCGACTGCCCCACCGAGTCCGCCGGCTGCCGTGCGGTCAGTTCGATGCGCGGGGTGGAGTCGTACCCCGCCCCCGCCGCGGTGACCCGCGTGCTGACGGCCGCCCCGTTGGCGTCCGTGGTGAGCGCCTGACCGCCGGTCATGTCGCCGACCTTCACGTACCCGTCGCCGAGCACCCTCAGCACGCCCACCGGACTGCTGGCCCCGTAGTCGGCCTTGCCGCCCACCAGCAGCGCGGTCGGGACGGAATCACCGGGCGCGACGAAGGACCCGGCGGTGTGCAGCGCGACGTTGTAACCGTCGCCGAAGGTGAGGTCGCCGCCGATCGCGACGGGCCCCTCGGACTCGGTGCTGCCGAGCACGGCGTCGCCCTCGGTCACCACACCGAAGCCGTTGTTGCCGGCCACCGGGTTCCCGATGTCGACGGTGTCCCGGGCGAGCGCCGCACCGCCGAGGGCGAGCGGGGCGGCGGCCGCGACCAGCAGAGCGACCGCCGTGCCCGGGGCGGACCGTCTGCCGACTTTGTTCATCTTTACGGCTTTTGACATGAAAGTGACGCTAAGGAACCGGCGCCTCCGCTCAAGGGCGCCACGCCGCACCGCACTTCGCCGCCGCACTCGCGAGGACGAGCCGCCGTACGCGCGAGGACGATTCGATGTCGGTGCCTGCGGCTACGCTCACGGACATGGCTGCAAACACGTCCGCGGACTCCCCGCTGCCCGTCGGCGAGGTGTCGCGGCTCATCGGGGGCTGGATCGACCGGCTCGGGGCGGTGTGGGTCGAGGGGCAGATCACCCAGCTCTCCCGCCGGCCGGGCGCCGGGGTGGTGTTCCTGACGCTGCGGGATCCGTCGTACGACATCTCCGTGAGCGTCACCTGCTACCGGCAGGTCTTCGACGCCGTGGCGGACGTGGTGAGCGAGGGCGCGCGGGTCGTCGTACTGGCGAAGCCCGAGTGGTACGCCCCGCGCGGGCAGTTGTCGCTGCGGGCCACCGAGATAAAGCCGGTCGGGGTCGGTGAGCTGCTCGCGCGTCTGGAGCAGTTGAAGAAGGCGCTGGCGGCCGAGGGGCTGTTCGCGCCGGAGCGCAAGAAGCCGTTGCCGTTCCTGCCGCAGCTCGTCGGGCTGGTGTGCGGCCGGGCCTCGGCGGCGGAGCGGGACGTCCTGGAGAACGCCCGGCACCGCTGGCCCGCCGTCCGGTTCGAGGTGCGCAATGTCGCCGTGCAGGGTGTGCACGCGGTTCCGCAGGTCGTGCAGGCGGTCAAGGAGCTCGACGAGATCGACGACGTCGACGTGATCATCGTGGCGCGCGGTGGCGGCAGCGTGGAGGACCTGCTGCCGTTCTCCGACGAGCAGCTGGTGCGGACGGTCGCCGCCTGCCGTACGCCGGTGGTCTCCGCGATCGGCCACGAGCCCGACAACCCCCTCCTCGACCACGTCGCCGACCTGCGCGCGTCCACCCCGACCGACGCCGCCAAGAAGGTCGTACCGGACGTGGGCGAGGAGTACGAGCGGGTGCGGATGCTCCAGGGGCGGGCCCGGCGCTGTCTCGCGGCCTCCCTCGACCGGGAGGAGCGCGGGCTGGCCAATGCGCTGGCCCGGCCGTCGATGGAGGACCCGCACCGGATGATCGACGAGCGCGCCGATCATGTCGCGGCCCTGCTGGACCGCGGCCGCCGCACTCTCGGCCACCTCCTCGACCGCGCCGACTCCGAGTTGACGCACACGCACGCGCGCGTGGTGGCGCTGTCCCCGGCGGCGACCCTGAAGCGGGGGTACGCCGTGCTGCAGAAGGCGGACGGGCATGTCGTCCGGGACCCGGACGAGGTCGGCGGCGACGAGGTGCTGCGGGCGCGGGTCTCCGCGGGTGAGTTCACTGTCCGAGTCGATGCTTAGGGTGAGTGCATGACCAGCAAGGTGGATGAGGCGCTCGGGTACGAGCAGGCGCGGGACGAGCTGATCGAGGTCGTACGGCGGCTGGAGGCGGGCGGTACGACGCTCGAGGAGTCCCTGGCGCTGTGGGAGCGCGGGGAGGAGCTGGCCAAGGTGTGCCGGCGCTGGCTGGACGGGGCGCGGGCCCGGCTCGACGCGGCGCTGGCGGCCGAGGAGGAGGCGACGGAGGAAGAGTGATCTCCTGAAGCGGATCACCCCTTCCTCCGGGAAGCGGATCACCCCCGGCAGCTGATACCCACCCTCCCTGTGAAGCGGATCACCCCCCACCCCCCTTTTGTTGAACGTTGAACTTCACTCGCTTATGGTTGACGTGTCAGCTGATCCGTCGCACGGATCCGACGCACACCCCGAGAAGGTTCACCCATGTCTCTCGTTCTTGACCCCGCCGCCCAGGACCTGCTGTTCCGCGAGGCCCGCACCGCGAACACCTTCACCGACGAGCCGGTGACCGACGAGCAGGTCCAGGCGATCTACGACCTGGTCAAGTACGGCCCCACCGCCTTCAACCAGTCGCCGCTGCGCGTCACCCTGGTCCGCTCCCCCGAGGCCCGCGAGCGTCTGGTCCAGCACCTGGCCGAGGGCAACCAGGCCAAGACCGCCGTCGCCCCGCTGGTCGCGATCCTCGCCGCGGACAACGAGTTCCACGAGGAACTGCCGCGGCTCCTCCCGCACTTCCCGCAGGCCAAGGACGCCTTCTTCGCCGAGCGTCCGGTCCGCGAGGGCTCCGCCGCGCTGAACGCCGCCCTCCAGGCCGCGTACTTCATCATCGGCGTCCGCGCCGCGGGCCTGGCCGCCGGCCCGATGACCGGTCTGGACTTCGAGGGCGTCCGCAAGGAGTTCCTGGACGACGACCACACCCCGCTGATGGTGGTCAACATCGGCAAGCCGGGCCCCGACGCCTGGTTCCCGCGCTCCCCGCGGCTGTCCTACGACGAGGTCATCACGACCGTCTGAGCAGGCCCCGCGAGGAAGGCCCCGTGAGGAAGGCCCCCGGCAGCGCGCCGGGGGCCTTCGTCATGCGCGTGCGGCCGGGCCTACTCCGCCTTCAGCGCGCCCGCCATCTCCGCCAGCTGCGCGAACGAGCCCGTGCCCGCCACGACGGTCGTCGAGCCGTCCTCCTGCAGCACCAGCGCGTCGTAGCGGCCGCCGGTCCAGCGGGTCCACGTCGCGCCGTCGATCTGCTGGGTGGCCTTCGTCGCGTGGCCGCCCTGGGTGGCGTCGTCGAGGAACGGCTTCACCTTCCGCGCCGCCGACTGCCGGACCTGGACGTACTCCCCGTCCGGGGCGTGGAAGCCGAGGTGCCAGGCGTCGGACTGGTCGCCCCGGAACCACACCGAGGTCGCCTTCCACTCCTCGGCCAGCCCCTCGGGTGCGGCCACGGGGTAGGACCCCGCGCGGCGCGCGGTGAGCAGCTCCACCCGGTAGTCGACCCGCTTGAGGTCCGGAGCGGACTCCTCGTGCGGGATGAAGAGGTACACGACCCCCGCCGCGAAGATGGTCACCGCGAGGGAGAGGACCATGTTGCGGACCGACTTCTGCTTAGCGTTCGTACCTGCCACGTCCCTATCGTCGCAGGTGCCCGGTCCGCTCATCCGTGGGGCCCCCTGCTCATTCTGCAAGCCTGACGATAGAGTCGTCGCCATCACCCTCATCCGGCCGTCGTCGTATCAGAAAGGTGCGCTCCGATGACCGAACATCATCACTTGCCGTCCGAACTCGATGTCCCCTCCGAGGCCCCCGACCGCAACCTCGCCCTGGAACTCGTCCGGGTCACCGAAGCAGCCGCCATGGCCGCGGGCCGCTGGGTCGGGCGCGGCGACAAGAACGGCGCCGACGGTGCCGCGGTGCGCGCGATGCGCACCCTCGTCTCCACCGTCTCGATGAACGGCGTCGTCGTCATCGGTGAGGGCGAGAAGGACGAGGCGCCGATGCTCTTCAACGGGGAGCGGGTCGGCGACGGCACCGGGCCCGAGGTGGACATCGCCGTCGACCCGATCGACGGCACCACGCTGACCGCCAAGGGCATGCCGAACGCGATCGCCGTCCTCGCGGCCACCGAGCGCGGGGCGATGTTCGACCCGTCGGCCGTCTTCTACATGGACAAGCTGGTCACCGGGCCCGAGGCCGCCGACTTCGTCGACATCAACGCTCCGGTCTCGGTCAACATCCGCCGGGTCGCCAAGGCGAAGCGGTCCACGCCGGAGGACGTCACCGTGGTGATCCTCGACCGGCCCCGGCACGAGGGGATCATCAAGGAGATCCGGGACGCCGGCGCCCGCATCAAGCTGATCTCCGACGGTGACGTCGCGGCTTCGATCTACGCCCTGCGCGAGGGCACCGGCGTCGACATGCTCCTCGGCATCGGCGGTACGCCGGAGGGGATCATCTCGGCCTGTGCCGTGAAGTGTCTCGGCGGCACCATCCAGGGCAAGCTGTGGCCGAAGGACGACGAGGAGCGGCAGCGGGCGATCGACGCCGGGCACGATCTCGACCGGGTGCTGACGACCGAGGACCTCGTCCAAGGTGAGAACGTGTTCTTCGTCGCCACCGGCATCACCGACGGTGAGCTGCTGCGGGGCGTGCGGTACCGGGCGGACTCCGCGGTCACCGAGTCGATCGTGATGCGGTCCAAGTCCGGGACGGTGCGGCGGATCGACTCCGAGCACCGGCTGAGCAAGCTGCGGGCGTACAGCGCGATCGACTTCGACCGGGCCAAGTAGCGGGCCACGCAGCAGGCCAAGCAGACGGCCAAGTAGCGGGGCCGGTCAGCGGCCGATGGGCGCCCCCGGTGCGGAGGGGGCGCCTTTCCTCTGCCCTGTGCGGCTCAGCCGGCCTGGGCTATGCGGCCCGCCGTCCTCGCCGCCTTCTTCAGTTCGAGGTCGCGGCGCCTGCGGCGGGCCAGCACCACGCGGCGTTCCGCCGCGGTGAGGCCGCCCCACACCCCGTAGGGCTCGGGCTGGAGGAGGGCGTGTTCGCGGCATTCGACCATGACCGGGCAGCGCGCGCAGACTCGCTTGGCCGCCTCCTCGCGGGAGAGCCGGGCCGCGGTGGGCTCCTTGGAAGGGGCGAAGAACAGGCCGGCCTCGTCGCGCCGGCACACCGCCTCGGTGTGCCAGGGCGCGTCTTGGTCCCTGTCTCGCACTGGCTCCCGCTGGGCCGGAACGGCAGCGACATGCAGGGACGAATGCGGCGGTTGCAGCACGGTCTACTCCTGACGACGGCTTCGCGAGCGAGAGACGATGCAGCAAGGTCTACCCGCTGTGCGCGCGCCTATGCAGGCAGTTCCGAAGCGCTGGATTCCGGGGGCTCCTGCGCGGCCGGATGAGCGGACCGGTTGTTTTCGGTTCCCCTCGGATTCGCGTCTGTCAATGATTCAGATGCTTGCGCAAACTCTTCCCGACCTTGGCGTGGACCCGGTCGAGGATGTCGGTGACCAGCTTGCCGCGCCGGGGCCTGGCCTCGATGCTGCCCAGTACGGCCCACCCGTCGACGTAGACCACGGGCGCCGCCGCGTCCTCCGCGTCCAGCGTGTCCACCTCGAAGCTGCCGAGGACGCCGCCGCCGGTGCCGCGCAGCGACACGTTCTCCGGGACGCGGATCTCGACGCTGCCGAAGACCGAGACCGCCTTGACCACGACCTGCTGGTACTCGAAGAGCGCCTCACTGAGGTCGATCTCCACGCTGCCGAAGATCGCGTACGCGTGGATCCGGCGGCCGGCGCGCCAACGGCCCTTGCGGACGGCGCTGCTGAAGATCGCGACGGCGGTGTCGTCGGGGTCGGTGGGGAGGTTGGCGGGGCGGCTCGGGATGCGGGCGTACGAGGCCGCCGGCCGGGGACCGTGGGCCGCGGGCAGGTCCTTGATGAAGACCTCCAGCTCGCCCACCGTCTTGGCGGCCAGCACCCCTTCCACCCGCTCGCTGTGCTCGTCGGGGGTGAGGCGCCCCTCGGCGAGCGCCTCGCGGAGGATGTCCGCGATCCGGTCGCGGTCGGCGTCGGAGGCACGGAGCTCGGCGGCGGGCGCGGTCTGCTTCTGAAGGTCCACGGCAGCAGCGTACCCACTCACGATAGATCGCGACAGTCCCCGTCCGGGTCGAACTGAGCCTTACCTCACAAGCCCGCCTCCGGCGGCAGGTCCTACGCTGGTGGGCGCTGACCGACGGAGGTCAGCCGCCGCATCTGTCGAGTGAGGAATGGGCGACATGCCTGAGTTCGCGTACACCGATCTGCTCCCCATGGGAGAGGACACCACCCCGTACCGGCTGGTGACCTCCGAGGGTGTCTCCACCTTCGAGGCCGACGGGCGGACGTTCCTCAAGGTCGAGCCGGAGGCGCTGCGCAAGCTCGCCGCCGAGGCCATCCACGACATCCAGCACTACCTGCGCCCCGCGCACCTGGCGCAGCTGCGGCGGATCATCGACGACCCCGAGGCGTCCAGCAACGACAAGTTCGTCGCCCTGGACCTGCTGAAGAACGCGAACATCGCGGCGGCGGGCGTCCTGCCGATGTGCCAGGACACCGGCACGGCGATCGTGATGGGCAAGCGCGGGCAGAACGTGCTGACCGAGGGCGGGGACGAGGAGGCCCTCTCGCGCGGTATCCACGACGCGTACCTGAACCTCAACCTCCGCTACTCGCAGATGGCCCCGCTGACCATGTGGGAGGAGAAGAACACCGGCTCCAACCTCCCCGCGCAGATCGAGCTGTACGCCACCGACGGCGGCGCCTACAAGTTCCTCTTCATGGCCAAGGGCGGCGGCTCCGCCAACAAGTCCTTCCTCTACCAGGAGACGAAGGCCGTCCTGAACGAGGCCTCCATGATGAAGTTCCTGGAGGAGAAGATCCGTTCGCTCGGTACGGCCGCCTGCCCGCCGTACCACCTGGCCATCGTCGTCGGCGGCACCTCCGCCGAGTACGCGCTGAAGACCGCCAAGTACGCCTCCGCGCACTACCTGGACGAGATCCCGGCCGAGGGCTCGCCGCTCGGGCACGGGTTCCGGGACAAGGAGCTGGAGGAGAAGGTCTTCGAGCTGACGCAGAAGATCGGGATCGGCGCGCAGTTCGGCGGCAAGTACTTCTGCCACGACGTGCGCGTGGTCCGGCTGCCGCGGCACGGTGCCTCCTGCCCGGTCGCCATCGCCGTCTCCTGCTCCGCCGACCGCCAGGCGGTCGCGAAGATCACCGCCGAGGGCGTCTTCCTGGAGCAGCTGGAGACCGACCCGGCGCGCTTCCTGCCGGACACGACGGACGAGCACCTCGACGACTCGGCGGACGTCGTGAAGATCGACCTGAACCAGCCGATGGAGACGATCCTCGCCGAGCTCACCAAGTACCCGGTGAAGACCCGGCTCTCGCTCACCGGCCCGCTGGTGGTGGCCCGTGACATCGCGCACGCCAAGATCAAGGAGCGGCTGGACGCGGGCGAGGAGATGCCGCAGTACCTGAAGGACCACCCGGTGTACTACGCCGGTCCCGCGAAGACCCCCGAGGGCTACGCGTCGGGCTCCTTCGGCCCGACCACGGCCGGCCGCATGGACTCCTACGTCGAGCAGTTCCAGGCGGCGGGCGGCTCCAAGGTGATGCTGGCCAAGGGCAACCGCAGCAAGCAGGTCACCGACGCCTGCGGCACCCACGGCGGCTTCTACCTGGGCTCCATCGGCGGCCCGGCCGCGCGCCTCGCCCAGGACTGCATCAAGAAGGTCGAGGTCGTCGAGTACGAGGAGCTCGGCATGGAGGCGGTCTGGAAGATCGAGGTCGAGGACTTCCCGGCGTTCATCGTCGTGGACGACAAGGGCAACGACTTCTTCCAGGACCCGGCCCCCGCCCCGACGTTCACGTCGATCCCGGTACGGGGCCCCGGGCTGGCGTAGCGCCTTGGGCGCGGCGGGAGAGCGGCCCGCCGCGCCGCGCCCCGACGAGCGGCTCCGCACCCGGTGACCCGGCGCTCAGCCCAGGTCGAAGTCCAGTCGCTGGTAGTCCCCGTCGTCCGTGAAGCTGATCTGGCCGCTCGCGCCGCGGTAGTCGCCGGTTCCGCCGGTGACGGAGGCGTCGAAGGCGGGCAGCTCGGCCGACTCGTTCAGCGGGACCGTCATGAGCACCTGTGCGGTGATCTGGCCGCCGGACAGGACGAAGGTGCCGAGGCACTGGATGTCCATGGGGTCGCCGGTGCGGACGACCGTGCAGGCGACGCCGTCCCGGCCCACCTTGTCGCCGCCCTTCTCCCGGTAGAGGTCGTCGGCGAAGGAGAAGGTGTCGCCGACCTCGGGCGCCTGCTGCTGCTCCTCCTCGTCGCCCGCGACCTCCCGGGCGTAGAGGGTGAAGTCGTCCTCCTGCGCCGCCGCGGGAGCCGCCATGACGAGGGCGGTCGCCGCCGCCAGACCGGTGCCGAGCGCGCCGAGCGTCCTGATGCTGCGGAGCATGTCGTGCCTCCCGTGGGGTGACGAGCCCCCCCTGCGGCCCCCCTGCGTTCCTTCATTGTCCGCCCCTGCCCCTCCCGCCGCGCGCCGTGACGATCAGCGCCGACGGGGAACAGGTGACATGTCCGGGGCGCTGTGCCAGGTGGAGGTGATCGGCAGTGGCCGACGAAGAGCAGAGCTATCGCATCGAGCACGACTCCATGGGCGAGGTGCGGGTGCCCGCCCACGCCAAGTGGCGGGCCCAGACCCAGCGTGCCGTGGAGAACTTCCCGGTGTCCGGGCAGCGGATCGAGCGGGCGCACATCGAGGCGCTGGCGCGGATCAAGGGCGCCGCGGCGAAGGTGAACGCCGAGCTGGGCGTGGTCGACAAGGACGTGGCCGAGGCGATCCAGCGGGCCGCCGCCGAGGTCGCGGACGGGACGTGGGACGAGCACTTCCCCGTCGACGTCTTCCAGACCGGCTCGGGCACCTCGTCCAACATGAACGCCAACGAGGTCATCGCCACGCTCGCCAGCGAACGGCTCGGCCGGGACGTACACCCCAATGACCATGTGAACGCGTCGCAGTCGTCCAACGACGTCTTCCCGTCCTCCATCCACATCGCGGCCACCGCCGCCGTCACCCGCGATCTGATCCCGGCGCTCCGGCACCTCGGCGACTCCCTCGCCCGCAAGGCGGAGGAGTTCGCGGACGTCGTGAAGTCCGGGCGCACCCATCTCATGGATGCCACGCCGGTCACGATGGGGCAGGAGTTCGGCGGGTACGCCGCCCAGGTCCGGTACGGGATCGAGCGGCTGGAGGCCTCGCTCCCCCGGCTGGCCGAGCTGCCGCTGGGCGGTACCGCGGTCGGCACCGGCATCAACACCCCGCCCGGCTTCTCCGCCGCCGTCATCGAGGAGGTCGCCCGGGCCACGGGGCTGCCGCTGACCGAGGCGCGCGACCACTTCGAGGCGCAGGGCGCGCGGGACGGCGTGGTGGAGATCAGCGGGCAGCTGCGGACCATCGCGGTCGGGCTGACGAAGATCGCCAATGATCTGCGGTGGATGGCCTCCGGACCGCGCACCGGGCTCGCGGAGATCTCGCTGCCGGACCTCCAGCCCGGCTCCTCGATCATGCCGGGGAAGGTCAATCCGGTCATCCCGGAGGCGGTGCTGATGGTCGCCGCCCAGGTCACCGGGAACGACGCCACCGTCGCCACCGCCGGGGCCGCGGGCAACTTCGAGCTCAATGTGATGCTCCCGGTCATCGCGAAGAACGTCCTGGAATCGATCCGGCTGCTCGCCAACGTCTCCCGGCTGCTCGCCGACCGGACGGTCGACGGCATCGTCGCGCACCGTGAACGGGCCCGCGAGTACGCCGAGTCGTCACCGTCCGTGGTCACGCCGCTGAACAAGTACATCGGGTACGAGGAGGCCGCCAAGGTCGCCAAGAAGGCGCTCGCGCAGCGCCGGACGATCCGTCAAGTCGTGCTGGAGGGCGGGTATGTGGAGCGCGGCGACCTGACCCTGGCTGAGCTGGACGAAGCGCTGGATGTCCTGCGGATGACGCGCCCGTGACGATCGGCGCCGGGCCCGCGGACGGTGACGTTCGCCGCAGCGGCGGCGGTCGGTGACACCTACTATCTGTGCATGGCGGACGGTGGAGCGATGACGACGGTGGAAGCGGGCGGCACTGCGGCGCACTGGGCGCCGGGCAGTCACATTCTGTGGCGGTACCGGGAGAACGGCGGCGCACGCTTCCACATCGTGCGTCCGGTGACCGTCGTCCGGGACGATCCGGAGCTGCTCGCCGTATGGCTGGCGCCCGGGACCGCGTGTCTCAAGCCCGCGCTGGCGGACGGCACCCCCGTGCACGCGGAGCCCTTGCGGTCGCGCTACACCAAGCCGCGTACGGTGCAGCGGGGCCGCTGGCTCGGCACCGGGGTGCTGAAACTGGCCAGACCCGGGCAGCCGTGGTCGGTGTGGCTGTTCTGGGATGCGGGCTGGCGGTTCAAGAACTGGTACGTGAACCTGGAGGAGCCGCTGGTCCGCCGGCCGGGCGGGGTGGATTCCGAGGACCACTTCCTGGACATCTGTGTGTACCCTGACCGGACTTGGGGCTGGCGCGACGAGGACGAGTTCGCGCAGGCCCAGCAGGACGGCCTGATGGACGCCCGCACCGCCGAACGGGTCCGGGAGGCCGGGCGTTCCGCGGTGGAGGTGATCCGCGCCTGGGGGTCACCGTTCTCGGACGGCTGGCAACACTGGCGCCCGAACCCGTCCTGGGCTGTACCGTCACTGCCGGAGGAAATGCCGGAGGAAATGCCGGAGGAGTTGCCGGAGACGCTGCCGGAAGAACCGCCGCGAGCACTGCCGGAGGACGCAGGACGTACGCCCGCGCACATGTCCTCATGAGACCCTTGATGCGCCCCCGGGCATGAAACGTAGGATCGTCCTCCGCAAGGGCGCGCGGTGGCAACTAGCGGAGCGTGCACTGGGCTTGACCGATCGTCACCGAGGGGCGGCTGGACGTGAGCGAGGGGTACGAGGGCAACACCGGGCCGAGCGGCGCACAGCCCGCCGGTGACACAGGAACTGCCCCTGGCCACGCGGGAATTCCGTTCCTGGGGCAGGTATTGCGGGTATCGGGACTTCGGCGGGACGAACAACACGCCCCGGACGGATGGATGCGACACGCGTGACGGAGCAGCCGACCTCGTTCGAGCGCCCCCCGGGCGCCGACCCCGCGGATCCCCGCGGGGCGCTCCTGCGTACCCCGACCCCGTCCCACGCGCCCGGCGCCGGCGCGTTACCGGCGCAGGCGCGCACCGGCGAACCGCCCTCCACCCCGGGCACCACCGCCCCGTCCGGCAACGACAAGGCCCCCGTGAGCAACGGTCCCGAGCATGCGCAGCCCTCCGCCGCCGCGGAGGCCGACACCCACCGCCCCCGGCCGGTCCCGGAGGGCATCCCGGCGCAGCCGGGTAGCACGCCGGCCCCGGAGGAGCGCCGCAGCGGGCAAGGAGTGCCGCCGGGCCGTCCCACGCCGATGCGGCGGGACGGGGACCGGCTGCGTTTCGTGGGCGCCGCGACCCGGCGGATCGCCCGCGGCATCGACCTCGACGAGATCGTGATGGGGCTGTGCCGGGCGACGGTGCCGACCTTCTCGGACGCGATCCTCGTCTACCTCCGCGACCCGCTGCCGGTCGGCGACGAGCGGCCCACCGGGCCCGTCGTGCTGCGGCTGCGCCGCACCGACCGGATACCGGAGGAGCGGGACACCGACGGCGGTTTCCTGCCCGCGCAGGGCGTGCCGGAGCCGACCGAGCTGGCCGAACTGTCCGCCGCGACCTCCGAGTTGTGCGAGGTGCGGCCCGGCGGCGCGCTCGCCGAAGTACTGCGCGGGGTCCGTCCGGTGTTCGCCGACGCGCCCGCGGCCAGCGCCGCGCTGCCCGAACTCCTCGGTGACGACGGGGATCTGGTGGTCCCCACCGGCCAGCGCGCGATCCTCGCGCCGCTGCGCGGCCGGCGCCGGGTGATCGGCGCCGCGATCTTCCTGCGCCGCCCCGAGCGCGTCGCGTTCGAGGCGGACGACCTCCTGGTCGCCGCCCAGCTCGCCACGCACAGCGCGCTCGGCATCGACAAGGCGGTGCTGTACGGCCGTGAGGCGTACATCGCGGACGAGCTGCAGCGCACGATGCTGCCCGAGACCCTCCCCCGGCCGACCGGCGTACGGCTCGCGTCCCGCTATCTGCCGGCCGCCGAGACCGCGCGGGTGGGCGGCGACTGGTACGACGCGATCCCGCTGCCGGGCAGCCGGGTGGCGCTGGTGGTGGGCGATGTCATGGGCCACTCCATGACCTCCGCCGCGATCATGGGGCAGTTGCGGACCACGGCCCAGACGCTCGCGGGCCTGGACCTGCCGCCGCAGGAGGTGCTGCACCACCTCGACGAGCAGGCCCAGCGGCTCGGCACGGACCGCATGGCGACCTGTCTGTACGCCGTGTACGACCCGGTCGCGCATCGCATCACGATCGCCAACGCCGGTCATCCGCCGCCGGTCCTGCTGCACTTGGGCGGCCGGGCCGAGGTGCTGCGGGTGCCGCCGGGCGCGCCGATCGGGGTCGGCGGGGTCGACTTCGAGGCGGTGGAGCTGGACGCGCCGGCCGGCGCCACCCTGCTGTTGTACACCGACGGTCTGGTGGAGTCGCGGCTGCGGGACGTGTGGACCGGGATAGAGCAACTGCGCGAGAAGCTCGCCGCGACCGCCCAGCTGACCGGGCCGGATCATCCGCCGCCGCTGGAGGCGCTGTGCGACGAGGTGCTGGACATGCTCGGCCCCGGTGACCGGGACGACGACATCGCGCTGCTCGCCGCCCGCTTCGACGGGATCGCGCCGAGCGACGTGGCGTACTGGTACCTGGAGCCGGAGGACGCGGCGCCCGGGCGGGCACGGCGGCTGGCCCGGCGCGCACTGTCCCGGTGGGGGATGGAGGACATGTCCGACTCGGTCGAGCTGCTGGTGAGCGAGGTCGTCACCAACGCGGTGCGGTACACGTCCCGGCCGGTCACGCTGCGGCTGCTGCGCACGGATGTGCTGCGGTGCGAGGTGGGCGACGACGTGCCGCAGCTGCCCCGGCTCCGGCAGGCCCGCGCGACGGACGAGGGCGGCCGGGGGCTGTATCTCGTCAACAAGCTGGCCCGGCGGTGGGGGGCCACCCGGCTCAGCACCGGCAAGGTGGTGTGGTTCGAGCTCAACCGCGGCTGAGCGCCGCGGACGGTACGACGAAGGGGCGCCCGGTGCGGACCGGGCGCCCCTTCGCCGTTCGTGCCGTGGTCGGCCGTATGCGTGTCGCCCGTACGCGCTACTCGTCCTCGTCCTCGCCCGGTTCCGCCGGGTCCTCGGGGATCTCGTCCGTCGGCGGTGTCGTGGTCGGCGCGTCCGTCGTGGGCTCGTCCGTCGGCTCTTCGGTCGTCGGGGTGCCGGTCGGCGTCTGCGTCGGGGTCTTCGAGGGGGCCTGGGTCGTCGGGGCCTGGGTGGTGGGCTCCTGCGTGGGGGTGCGGCTCGGCTCCTGGGTCGGCGTCGGCGTCCAGGTCGGCTCCACCGCCGCGCCCTGGTCGGTGTCGAGGTCGAACGCGGCGTCCGTGTCCGTCACGCCGAAGGTGTACGCCGCCCAGATCGACGCCGGCAGGCCGCCGCCGTTGACCCGGCCGGTGCCGGGCAGGGTGCCCGTCGCGCCCTTCATGTCGACCTGGTCGCCCGACTTGGCGTCCTCGCCGAACATGCCCACCGCGGTCACCAGGTCCGGCGTGTATCCGGTGAACCAGGCCGACCTGCCGAAGTCGGAGGTACCCGTCTTGCCGGCGACCTGCTGGCCGTCCCGGGCCGGGTTGTCGCGCACCGAGCGCCGGGCCGTACCGTCGTCGACCACGCCGGTGAGCACCGAGGTCACGGTGTCGGCGGCCTCGCGGCTGATGACCTGCTCGCCGATCGCGTCGGGCATCTCGACCGTGCGGTTGTGCTGCTCGGCGGACTTGATCAGGGTCGGGGTGACCTGCTTGCCGTGGTTGTCGAGGGTGGCGTAGACCCCGGCCATCTGGAGCGGGCTGGCGCCCATGGTGCCGAGCGTCTGCGCGGGCACCGCCTCGAGGCCGTCGTCCATGCCCAGCTCGGCGGCGGTGTCCATCACCTCGTCCATGCCGACGTCCACGCCCATCTGCGCGAACACCGAGTTGACGGACTTGTTCATGGCGGTCTGGACGGTGACGTCGCCGTAGTCGACGTCGTCCTCGTTCGGCGGGGCGAAGCCGACCTTCTTGCCGTTCGCGTCCACCACCGGCCGCTTGCTGGTGCCGTCGTAGACCGTGCTCGCGCCGATGGTCTCGCCGTCCTGGGTCTCGGCCCCGTTCTCCAGGGCCGCGGCGAGGATGACCGGCTTGAACGTCGACGCCGGCTGGTAGTCGGTCCGGGTGGCGTTGGAGCGGTAGTGCTTGAAGTAGTCCTCGCCGCCGTACAGGGCGACGATCTTCCCCGTCTTGGGGTCGACGGAGACGGCGCCCGCCTGGATGTCCGCGTCGACGGGGCGCTCCTTCGGGTCCAGCTTGCTGGTCAGCTCGGTCTCGACCGCCTTCTCCAGCTGCGCCTGCCGCTTGCGGTCGATGTTCAGGGTGATGGTCCAGCCCTGGCTCTTGACCTGCGTCTCGGCCTCGGAGCGGGAGATGCCCTCCTGCTTCATCAGCTGCTCTTCGAGCTGGTTGTTGGCGAGCTCGACGAGGTAGCCCTTCTGGCCCTCCAGGCCCGCGACGGCCTTGGGCTCCTTGGGCACCGGGAACTCCATCGACTGCCGGTCGGAGGAGTTCAGCCAGCCCTCCTCGACCATGTTGTCGAGGACGTAGTTCCAGCGGGCCCTGACGAGCTCCTTGCCGGTCTCCGAGGCGACCGCCCAGTCGTACTGGCTCGGCGCCTGGAGCAGGGCCGCGAGATACGCGCCCTGCTCGACGCTGAGCTTCTCGGCGTCGACCCGGTAGTAGGCCTGCGCGGCGGCCTGGATGCCGTAGGCGTTGCGGCCGAAGTAGCTGGTGTTGAGGTAGCCCGCGAGGATCTCGTCCTTCGACATCTGGCGGTCCACCTTCAGGGAGATGACCAGTTCCCGCAGCTTGCGGGTGACGGTCTGCTCCTGGGTGAGGTAGTAGTTCTTGACGTACTGCTGGGTGATCGTCGAGCCGCCCTGCGCGCCCTTGCCGCTGACCGTGTTGAGCAGTCCGCGGGCGGTGCCCTTGAAGTCGACGCCGGAGTCCTTGTAGAAGGACTTGTTCTCGGCGGCGACGAAGGCGTTGCGGATCTCCTCGGGCAC
This sequence comes from Streptomyces sp. NPDC002784, assembly GCF_053592135.1. Taxonomy (NCBI): domain Bacteria; kingdom Bacillati; phylum Actinomycetota; class Actinomycetes; order Kitasatosporales; family Streptomycetaceae; genus Streptomyces; species Streptomyces sp. NPDC002784. The sequence goes on from NZ_JBSFVD010000001.1 coordinate 376,605, forward strand.
CTTGGACAGGTCCACGATCTCGCGGTTCACCTTGCCGTCGCGGGCGAGGACCGTGCCGTCGCTGTACTTGTAGACGTTGCTCTGCAGCCGGGCGGCGGCGTTGCCCTGGGGCACCTCCACCATCAGGTACAGCACGATGAAGCCGCCGATGCCGAGCAGGAACAGGCCCAGGAAGGTGCCGAGGATCTTCTTCCAGGTGAAGAACCGGCGTATGCCGCCGGCGCCGGCCGGGCCGGACGAGCGGCGACGCTTGGGCGCCGCGCGGCGGCCACCGCGCTGCCGTGCTCGTCTCTCTTCCGCTCGTCCCATGAGTCCGATCCGCTCCGCTTCGCTCTCGTGTGCACCGATGCCACACAGGTTCGCCGCTCAGGTCAGCTCAGAAAGCTAACACCGTCAGATGTGACAAAGGGCCGCCGATCCGGTCTTTTACGGACGTGAGAATCAGCACCCGTCCCTCTGGAACCGACGGCTGACAGGTGCGCAAGGTTGCCTGACTGCGCTAATGTGTTATCACTTAGCTAGATGGAAGCTATGCCAGCAGGAAGACCAGAAGGAAGATCCGGGGGACCCATGTCCAACAGCCACACCACCACCGCACCCGACGTACCCGACATGCCCGCGCCGCGGGTGCGCGAGTTCGCCGCGCACAGCATCGGCGGCGGACTCGCGCTGCTGCTCGGCCTGCTCGGGCTCGCCCTCGGCGCGGGCTGCGTCGCCGGCGCCACCACGGTGGACGGGACCGGCGCCAAGGCCGCGCTGATCGCCGGCGGCATCCTGATCGCCCTCGCCGCGTTCCTCGCGATGTGCGGGCTGAACATGGTCGCGCCGGGCGAGGCCCGGGTGGTCCAGCTCTTCGGGCGGTACCGCGGGACGATCCGGCAGGACGGGCTGCGCTGGGTGAACCCGCTCACCTCCCGGGTCAAGATCTCGACCCGGGTCCGCAATCACGAGACGGCGGTCCTCAAGGTCAACGACGCCTACGGCAACCCGATCGAACTCGCCGCGGTCGTCGTCTGGAGGGTCGAGGACACCGCGCAGGCCAGCTTCGAGGTGGACGACTTCCTGGAGTTCGTCTCCACCCAGACCGAGGCGGCCGTCCGGCACATCGCCATCGAGTACCCCTACGACGCCCATGACGAGGACGGCCTCTCGCTGCGCGGCAACGCCGAGGAGATCACCGAGAAGCTCGCCACCGAACTGCACGCGCGCGTGGAGGCGGCCGGGGTGCAGATCATCGAGTCGCGCTTCACGCATCTCGCGTACGCCCCCGAGATCGCCTCGGCGATGCTCCAGCGGCAGCAGGCCGGGGCGGTCGTCGCGGCCCGGCGGCAGATCGTGGACGGAGCCGTCGGCATGGTCGAGGCGGCGCTCGCGCGGATCGGCGAGCGGGACATCGTGGAACTGGACGAGGAGCGCAAGGCGGCGATGGTGTCGAACCTGATGGTGGTGCTGTGCGGTGACCGGGCGCCGCAGCCGGTGCTCAACACGGGGACGCTCTACCAGTGACCGCCTCCCAGGGCCGGCCGCAGCGCAAGCAGGTGCTGCTGCGGCTGGACCCGGCCGTCTACGAGGCGCTGGCCCGCTGGGCCGGGGACGACCTGCGCTCGGCCAACGCGCAGATCGAGTTCCTGCTGCGCAAGGCGCTCGCCGAGGCGGGGCGCCTGCCGAAGGAGACGGGGCCGATCCCGCGCCGCGGACGCCCGCCCGCGGGCCCGCCCGAGCCCCAGTGACACAACCGTGACAATAGGCCCCCACCTGGGCGGCCGTACGCCCCGCCAGCGACTGCACACCGCGCGTATACATGCGGCGTATACACCGCGTGTAGAGTCCGGGCCATGTCCATCGGTCACACCCTCCTGGGGCTCCTGGAATCAGGCCCGCGTCATGGCTACGACCTGAAGCGGGCCTTCGACGAGAAGTTCGGTCACGACCGGCCGCTGCACTACGGCCAGGTCTACTCGACGATGTCCCGGCTGCTGAAGCACGGTCTCGTCGAGGTCGACGGCATCGAACCCGGCGGCGGCCCCGAGCGCAAGCGGTACGCCATCACCGACGCCGGGGTCACCGACGTACAGCGGTGGCTGGCGACGCCCGAGAAGCCCGAGCCGTACCTGCAGTCCACGCTCTACACCAAGGTCGTCCTCGCACTGCTCACCCGGCGCGACGCCGCCGACATCCTCGACACCCAGCGCGCCGAGCATCTGCGGATGATGCGGATCCTCACCGACCGCAAGCGCAAGGGCGATCTCGCGGACCAGCTGATCTGCGACCACGCCCTGTTCCATCTGGAGGCCGATCTGCGCTGGCTGGAACTGACCGCCGCGCGGCTCGACAAGCTGGCCGAGGTGGTGGTCAAGTGACGCCGCCCGCCGGTGCCCTGCTCGCGGCCCAGGAGCTGCGCAAGGCCTACGGTCCGACCGTCGCCCTCGACGGCGCCGAGTTCTCCGTGCATCCCGGAGAGGTCGTCGCCGTGATGGGCCCCTCCGGCTCCGGGAAGTCGACGCTGCTGCACTGCCTCGCCGGGATCGTGCCGCCCGACTCCGGGTCGATCACCTACGCCGGACGCGAACTCGCCACCATGGGCGACGCCGAGCGCAGCCGGCTCAGGCGCTCGGAGTTCGGCTTCGTCTTCCAGTTCGGCCAGTTGGTGCCCGAACTGACCTGCGTCGAGAACGTCGCCCTGCCGCTCCGGCTGAACGGCACCGCCCGCAAGGAGGCCGAGCGCACCGCGCTGTCCTGGATGGAACGGCTGGAGGTCGACGACCTGCGCAAGAAGCGGCCCGGTGAGGTCTCCGGCGGCCAGGGGCAGCGGGTCGCCGTGGCCCGTGCGCTGGTCACCGGCCCCCGGGTGCTGTTCGCCGACGAGCCGACCGGCGCGCTGGACTCCCTCAACGGCGAGCGCGTGATGGAACTGCTCACGGAGGCCGCGCGGTCCACCAACGCCGCCGTCGTGCTGGTCACGCACGAGGCACGGGTGGCCGCCTACTCCGACCGCGAGATCGTCGTACGGGACGGCCGGTCCCGGGACATGGAGCGGATCGTATGAACCAGTGGGGGAGGGACCTCGCCCTGGGGTTCCGATTCGCCTTCGCGGGCGGACGCGAGGGCTGGACCCGGGCCGTGCTGACGGCCGTCGGGGTCGGCCTGGGCGTGGCGCTGCTGCTGCTGACCACGGCGATCCCGAACGCGCTGGCCGCCCGGGACGACCGGGGCGCCGCGCGCACCGACATCACCTTCAGCTCCGAGGTGCCGGCCAAGGCGGCCGACGACACCCTGCTGGTCGCCGAGGCGAGCACGGTGTTCCGCGGCACGGACGTACGGGGGCGGACCCTGGAGCCCGAGGGGCCGCGCGCGCCGCTGCCGCCCGGGGTGGACAGGTTCCCGGCGGCGGGCGAGATGGTGGTCTCACCGGCGCTGAAGCGGGTGCTGGAGTCCGGCGAGGGCGCGCTGCTGCGGGAGCGGCTGCCGGAGCGGATCGTCGGGACCGTCGGGCAGAGCGGCCTGGTCGGCTCGGCCGATCTGACCTTCTACCGGGGCGGCGAAGGGCTCGAACCGTACGTCGACGGGGGCCAGGTGGTCCGCATCGACCGCTACGGCGACCCGAACCCGTCCCGCGAGAAGTCCGACCCGGTGCTGATCCTCCTGATCCTGGTCGTCCTCGTCGCGCTGCTGATGCCGGTCGCGGTGTTCATCGCGGCGGCCGTGCGGTTCGGCGGCGAGCGCCGGGACCGGCGGCTGGCGGCGCTGCGCCTGGTGGGCTCCGACGGCCGGATGACCCGCCGTATCGCGGCCGGTGAGGCGCTGGCGGGCGCGCTGCTCGGACTGGTCCTCGGCGCGGTCTTCTTCCTGATCGGACGTCAGATCGCGGGTTCGGTCGAGGTGTTCCGGTTCAGCGTCTTCCCGGACGATCTGAACCCCTCCCCCGCGCTGGCCCTGCTGGTGGCCGTGGCGGTGCCGGCGGCCGCGGTGCTGGTGACGCTGCTGGCGCTGCGCGGGGTGGTCATCGAGCCGCTCGGTGTGGTGCGTACGGCCAAGCCGGCGCGGCGCAGGCTGTGGTGGCGGCTGCTGCTGCCGCTCGGCGGACTCGCGCTGCTCTACCCGATGGTCGGGCAGGGCAACGAGGACGGCGACTTCAACCAGTACCTCGTCGTCGGCGGTGTGATGCTGCTGCTGATCGGTGTGACCGCGCTGCTGCCGTGGATCGTGGAGACGGTCGTCGGCCGGCTCGGCGGCGGCGGGATCGCCTGGCAACTGGCGGTACGGCGGCTTCAGTTGAGCAGCGGTACGGCCGCCCGGCTGGTCAACGGCGTCGCGGTGGCGGTGGCCGGGGCCATCGCGCTGCAGATGCTGTTCGCCGGGGTGGACAGCGACTACACCAAGAGCACCGGCTACGACGTCTCCAAGGCGCAGATGCAGGTGACGACGGGCGGCGGCGTCGGTATCGAGGATGCCGCCGAGCGGTTGCGCGGGACCGAGGGCGTGCGGCGGATCGTCGCCCACTCCGAGGGCTGGCTCGGGGACCGGCGCCTGGACCCCGAGAAGGGCGCCTCGGTGACCGTCGGGGACTGCGCGGCCCTGCGGGAGCAGGCCAGGCTGACCTCGTGCCGGGACGGTGACGTCTTCGCCGTCCCCGGCGTGGAGTACGACACGGACACCGCGCGACTGGCCGAGCCGGGGCGGACGTTGTACCTGGATCCGAGCTACGCGGGCTCCACCCCGGGCCGGGAGGTCGCCTGGAAGGTGCCGGCGGATCTGCGGAAGGTGGACGCGCGCCGGGATCTGAGCGGTATGGAACGGGGCGGCTTCCTGATCACTCCGAAGGCGCTGCCGGAAGGTGCCGCGCAGGCCATGACCGGGCGGGCGTACATCGCGCTCGACCCGTCCGTCTCCGACGCGCGCGAGCGGGTACGCAACACCGCGGCGGCGCTGGGTCCGCTGGTGCGCGCCGAGGACTGGTCGGCGACGGAGGAGTCCAACCGGTTCGCCTCCATCCGCACCGGACTGTTCGTCGGTGCCGTGTGCGTGCTGATGCTGATCGGGGCGAGTCTGCTGGTGTCGCAGCTGGAGCAGTTGCGCGAGCGCAAGAAGCTGCTGTCGGCGCTGGTCGCCTTCGGCACCCGGCGGCGCACGCTGAGCCTGTCGGTGCTGTGGCAGACGGCCATCCCGATCACGCTGGGCCTGCTGCTGGCATCGGCGGTGGGCCTGACCCTCGGCGCGGTCCTGCTGCGGATGACGGACACGGCGGTACGGGTGGACTGGGGAAGCCTGCTGTCCATGACCGGCGCCGCGGCGGGAGTGGTCCTCGCGGTGACCCTGCTCAGCCTGCCTCCCCTCCTGAGACTGATGCGCCCGGACGGCCTGCGCACCGAGTAGAACGAACCGGACCCGGCCGAACTTCCCCCACCCAAACGGCCCGCAGCGCCCCCCGGCCCTGCGGGCCGCACTCGTGTGCAGAGCGAGAGCGGAAGCGGAAGCGGAGGCGGGAGCGGGAGCGGGCCACTGAAAACTCCGGATGTGCCCCTCGGAGACGCTGCCACCTCCACCGGCACCGGGCCGCGCAGGCCCCACCCCGGCGCCCCTGCACAGTCGGGAACACTCCCCCGGAGCCCCAAGGCCGACCAGCCCGTGCGCTGCGGCCCCGCGGAGTGCACCGGACCGCACAAGCCGAAGCGCCCGGCCCCCGACAACGACCCGCAGGGCTTCGCCAACACCCCCGATACCGAGCCCCACAGCGGCACCCCACACCAGGCCGAGACCATCCGCCGAAAGGCCAGAACAACCCGCCCACCAACCACGACCCCGATGGGCCCGCCCGCCCCGCCGGGCAGCGGGTCGATGGGGGCGACCCGCGTCGTGCAGGTGGGCCGGGGACGGGCTCGGGCCCTCAGCCCGCGTCGGCCTCCAGTACCCGTACCGGTAGCGGGCGCAGGGCGTCGCGCAGGGACGTGGCCAGTTCCTGGTACTCCGCGCTGCGGGCGGCGTTCGTGCGCATGGCGAGGGCGATGCGGCGGGTCGGGGCCGGGTCGGAGAAGTAACCGGTCAGCAACTCGTCGCTGCGGGTCGTCTCGACCTTGACGGCCGTGCGCGGCAGCAGCGTGACCCCGAGACCGCCCGCGACGAGCTGGACCAGGGTGGACAGACCGGCGGCCGTGGTGGTGACCGGCGCGTCCTCCCGGCCCGCCTCCCGGCAGATGTCCAGTGCCTGGTCGCGCAGACAGTGCCCCTCGTCCAGCAGGAGCAGGTTGAGCTCCTTGAGCGCCTCGCGCCCGATTCCCGTACGGCCGCCCAGCCGGTGATCCAACGGCGTGACCAGCACGAAGTCCTCGTCGAAGAGGGGGAGTTCGACCACACCCGGCACCCCGAGCGGGACGGCGAGCAGCAGCAGGTCGAGGCGGCCGGTGTTCAGGCCGTCGACGAGGCTGGCGGTCTGCTCCTCGTGGACCTGGAGGTCGAGGTCCGGGTAGCGGTCGTGGACCAGCCGCAGAACCGTCGGCAGCAGGTACGGCGCCACGGTCGGGATGACCCCGAGCCGCAACACCCCGGTGAACGGGGCCCGTACCGCCTCGGCCTCCGCCAACAGCGCGCCCACCTCGTCCAGTACGGCCTTCGCGCGCACCGCGAGCCGCTCACCGGCCGGCGAGAGCAGCACCTTGCGGGTGGTCCGCTCCAGCAGCGTGACGCCGAGGGTCTCCTCCAGCGCGGCCACGGCACCCGACAGGGCGGGCTGGCTCATGCCGATGGCGGCGGCCGCGTCCCGGAAGTGCAGATGCTCCGCCACGGCCGCGAACGCCCGCAGCTGGGCCAGACTCGGCAGCCGCCTCTTGGCTCCACCATTACTCACGGTCACTGATAACCGCCTCCGATCACCATGACCGAGTGTAGCAATTTCTCTAATCAATGCACCGTGTGCCAGCATCGACCTCGTCCAACCCATGAGAAGCGTCCGCGATCCGGACGCTTCTTCGCTGCAAGGAGAGCCTGTGCTCACTGTTGGTGACAAGTTCCCCGAGTTCGAACTGACCGCCTGTGTCTCCCTGGAGAAGGGCGAGGAGTTCGAGCAGATCCACCACAAGTCCTACGAGGGCAAGTGGCTCGTGGTCTTCGCGTGGCCGAAGGACTTCACCTTCGTGTGCCCGACCGAGATCGCCGCGTTCGGCAAGCTGAACGACGAGTTCGCCGACCGCGACGCGCAGATCCTCGGCTTCTCCGGTGACTCCGAGTTCGTCCACCACGCCTGGCGCAAGGACCACCCGGACCTGACCGACCTGCCCTTCCCGATGCTGGCCGACTCCAAGCACGAGCTGATGCGCGACCTCGGCATCGAGGGCGAGGACGGCTTCGCCCAGCGCGCGGTCTTCATCGTGGACCCGAACCGCGAGATCCAGTTCACCATGGTCACCGCCGGCTCCGTCGGCCGTAACCCCAAGGAGGTCCTGCGGGTCCTCGACGCGCTGCAGACCGACGAGCTGTGCCCGTGCAACTGGACCAAGGGCGACGAGACGCTGGACGCGGTCAAGCTGCTGGCCGGGGAGTGACCTGAGATGTCCCTCGACTCCCTCAAGTCCGCCGTCCCGGACTACGCCAAGGACCTGAAGCTCAACCTGGGTTCGGTCATCGGCAACTCCGACCTCCCGGCGCAGCAGCTGTGGGGCACCGTGCTGGCGACCGCCATCGCCTCGCGCTCCCCGATCGTGCTGCGCGAGCTGGAGCCGGAGGCGAAGGCGAACCTGACGCCGGAGGCGTACACCGCCGCCAAGGCGGCCGCCGCCGTCATGGCGATGAACAACGTCTTCTACCGCACCCGCCACCTGCTGTCGGACCACGAGTACGGCACCCTGCGCGCGGGCCTGCGGATGAACGTCATCGGCAACCCCGGTGTCGACAAGGTCGACTTCGAGCTGTGGTCCTTCGCGGTCTCCGCGATCAACGGCTGCGGCATGTGCCTCGACTCGCACGAGCAGGTACTGCGCAAGGCCGGCCTGGAACGCGAGGTCGTCCAGGAGGCGTTCAAGATCGCCTCGGTGATCCAGGCGGTCGCCGTCACCCTCGACGCCGAAGCGGTCCTCTCCGCGTAAGCCAGGTCACTCCGGGCCCCGTTCACTGTCGTGGACGGGGCCTTCGGCGTCCGCGACCACCCGCGGGCTCTCCTGCGAGTACGCCCGCAGATAGCCCACCACCGTGTTGGTCACCGCCACCAGCGGCACCGCCACCACCGCGCCGCCGATGCCGGCGACCAGACCGCCCGCCGCGACCGACAGGACCACCGCGAGGGGGTGGACCCGGACCGCGCGGCCGAGGATGAACGGCTGCAGGATGTGCCCCTCGATCTGCTGCACCGCGAGCACGACCGCCAGCACCATCACCGCCGTGAACACGCCCTGCGTCACCAGCGCCACCACGACCGCCAGCGCGCCGGAGGCCACCGCGCCGACGAGCGGGATGAAGGAGAACAGGAAGATGAAGACGGCCAGCGGGACGGCCATCGGCACATCCAGGAAGTAGATCCCGATGCCGATGAAGACGGCATCGATCAGGGCCACTATCACCGTGCCGCGCACATACGCGGTGAGCGTCCGCCACGCGGCCGGGCCCGCGCCCGCCACGCCCGGCCGGGCCGCCGCGGGCACCAGCCGCAGCGACCACTCCCAGATCCGCTTGCCGTCGTAGAGCAGGAACAGCGTCGAGAAGGCCGCCAGCAGTATGCCGCCCAGCGCCTCGACGATGACCGTGACGCCCTCCAGGCCCGCCGAGGTGATCTCGTCGGTGTTGGCGCCGACCGCGTCGCGCAGGTTCTCGGCGATGTCGTTGATCTGCTTGTCGGTGACGTGGAAGGGGCTGTTCAGCAGCCAGTCGCGCAGCTCGTCGATGCCGTCCTGGATCTGGTCGGAGAGGTTGTCGAGGTTCTCCATGACCTGCCAGGTGACGAACCAGCCGATCAGGCCCATCACCACGAAGCCCAGGATCGCCGTGAGCGCGGTCGCGAGGCCCTGCGGGACACCGATCCGGCGCAGCCGGGCCACCGTGGGCTGGAGCAGCGCCGTCATCAGCAGCGCGGCCACGAACGCCAGCACGACCAGCTGTACGGCGCTGATGACCCGCATCAGCACCCATACGGTGCCGGCCAGCACCAGCAGCCGCCAGCCGGCCTCGGCGGCGACCCGCACGCCCCACGGCACGGCCAGCGCGGGATCCGGACGCGCCGGAGCCACGAGCACACGCTCAAGGGACGGCTGCGCCTTGTCGGCGGGGGGAGGAGTGGGCGCGGAGGCGGCCGGCGGGTCGGCGCTCTCGCGCTGCACCTCAGCGCGGCGCTCGTCCAACCGGTCTCCCATCCGGGTCAGTCCGGCGCCGAGCCGGCCGAGCCACCCTGGCACTCGAGACATGTTCCGTCCTCTTCCCCCGTCTTTCCCCACCACTCCCCCCGGAGTCGTCCGGTCCGACCGTACATGGCGACAGCCCCTCACCGTAGGACGGTGAGGGGCTGTGCGAGGTTGAGCGGGGAAATGCCTAGTACCAGTGGTTGGCCTGCCAGAACGACCAGGCGTCGCACGGGCTGCCGTACCGCTCGTTCATGTAGTTGAGGCCCCACTTGATCTGGGTGGCCGGGTTGGTCTGCCAGTCGGCGCCGGCGGAGGCGTACTTGCCCGCCGGCAGGGCCTGGAAGAGACCGTAGGCGCCGGAGGAGGGGTTCACGGCCTTGTAGTTCCAGTCGGACTCGTGGTCCACGATGTTGCTGAAGCACTGGTACTGGCCGGACGGCACCATCGACTGCGCCATCGCCTGGATCTGCGCGATGGTGTACGAGTTCTGCACAGGGAAGCTGGAGGAGGACCGGGAGGCCTTCGCCTCGGCCTCTTCGCGCTCCTTGGCTTCCTCGGCCGCCTTCGCTGCCTTCGCCGCCTTCTCCGCGGCTTCCTTCTTCTCGATCGCGGTCTGGGCGGCGGCCCTGCGGGCCGCTTCCTCCGCGTCCTTCTTGGCGCTCGCGTCGGCGGCGATCGCCTGGACGGTCGCCTGCTGCGTCAGGGAAGCGGTCTGTACCTGGGCCTGCTGGCCCGTGGGTATGTCCGCGAGGAGCGTGGCGTCGGCTGCCGTCGCTTCGGCGTCGTTGTTCTGCGCGGTGCTGCCCGAGGCAACGCCGACAACGCTTCCGACGGCGGTGACCGCGGTGGCCGAGACCACTGCGAATCCCCGGACCGAGATCCGGCTCACACGGTTTCCTTCCAGCATCGCCCGCTTCGGTGACCCTGGCGGACGCAATCGTGCCCCTGGCGCTGGCCTCCCAACTGCGGGGTCACGGGAGGCACGGGCCCGGTGGGCAACTCCCCTGCGGGGAGCGCCGCGTGGTGCGCGGGCGGCATACGGCGACGCTATGGAGTTGGCGGTGTTCCTCACGGGGTGCCGTACCTCTGAGGGTACAGATGTGCCGTATGCGGGGCCTGACAGGAATGAGACTCTGCCGTACCCGGACGCCGTGAGGCAATTCTGTGTTGCGTGTGAAAGCTCACATCCCGTTTGGTCCAGGGAGTTCCACGAAACGGCAACACGCCAAGGCGCCGCCCGACTAGGCTCTGGGCCTTTGTCGGACGGCGCCAACTGGCGAGTAGCTACCTCAAGTTGAGCACTCGGGGCAGTCTCGGGTCAGATATGCCCATCCTCCAGCATTTCGGTCACAAGGGCGGCGATCTGGGACCTCTCGGACCGGTTCAGCGTGACATGGGCGAAAAGCGGATGCCCCTTCAGTTTCTCCACCACGGCGACGACTCCGTCGTAGCGCCCGACCCGGAGATTGTCCCGCTGGGCCACGTCATGGGTCAGCACCACCCTCGAATTGGCGCCGATTCTGGACAGAACGGTCAGCAGGACATTCCGCTCCAGTGACTGCGCCTCGTCCACGATCACGAACGCGTCGTGCAGCGAGCGGCCGCGGATGTGGGTGAGCGGGAGGACCTCCAGCATCCCGCGCGCGGTGACCTCCTCGATGACCTCCCGGCTGGTGACCGCGGACAGCGTGTCGAACACCGCCTGCGCCCAGGGGCTCATCTTCTCGGCCTCGCTGCCCGGCAGATAGCCGAGCTCCTGCCCGCCCACGGCGTACAGCGGCCGGAAGACCATCACCTTCTGGTGCTGACGGCGCTCCAGCACGGCCTCCAGGCCCGCGCACAGCGCCAGCGCCGACTTGCCGGTGCCGGCCCGGCCGCCCATCGACACGATCCCGACGTCCGGGTCGAGCAGCAGATCGAGTGCGATGCGCTGCTCGGCGCTGCGGCCCTTGATGCCGAACGCCTCCCGGTCGCCGCGCACCAGCCGGACGTTGCCGTCGGCCGTCACCCGGCCCAGCGCCTTGCCGCGCTCGGACTGGATGGTGAGCCCGGTGTGCACCGGCAGGTCCGCCGCCTCGGGCACATAGGCGTGCCCCGCCTCGAAGAGGACGTCCACCTGCTCGCCGGAGAGCGTCAGTTCGGACATTCCGGTCCAGCCGGAGGAGTCCGTGATGGCGAGTTCGGCGCGGTACTCCTCGGCGAGGAGCCCGACGGACGAGGCCTTGATCCTGAGCGGCAGGTCCTTCGACACGACGGTGACGTCGAACCCCTCGGCCTGCAGATTGCGGGCGACCGCGAGGATGCGGGAGTCGTTGTCCCCCAGGCGGTAGCCGGACGGCAGAACGCTGGGGTCCGAGTGGTTGAGCTCGACACGCACCGTCCCGCCCAGTTCCCCGATCGGGATCGGGGCGTCGAGACGGCCGAACCGGACCCGGAACTCGTCGAGCAGACGCAGCGCCTGCCGGGCGAAGTAGCCGAGTTCGGGATGGTGCCGCTTGGCCTCCAGCTCCGTGACCACGACGATGGGCAGCACGACCTCGTGCTCGTCGAAGCGGTTCAGGGCGTGCGGGTCGGCCAGCAGGACGCTGGTGTCGATTACGTAGGTGCGCCGGTCTGGCTTGGGGCGCTTTGCGCTGGTCACCACGGAAGGACGTACCCCCTCGGAAGAGGTCGGGGAGCGACGGAGAGGAGCTGGACCGGTCGACGGCGCCGCTGCACGGGCCGAGAACCGGCCCTTACCTGCTTCGTCCGTACGGTGACCGCACGATCGGGCTGGTGCAAAGGGCCTCCCGGGCGGACGGCCCCGTGCCGTCCGCTGAGATCCGACACCCGTGGTTCGGGTGTCGACCTGCTTGGCTTATGCCCTCGAACAAGCGCCGCCATGCCACGGCGGGGAACGGCGCGCTGGTGAACTCCTTGTTACTTCCGCCCCAAGGGGGTGGCGGTGACCTGTGGCTCAGCCGCCGTAACGGCGGTGGCGGGCGGCGTAGTCACGCATCGCGCGCAGGAAGTCGACCTTGCGGAAGGCCGGCCAGAACACATCACAGAAGTAGTACTCGGAGTGGGCCGTCTGCCACAGCATGAACCCGGACAAGCGCTGCTCACCGCTGGTGCGGATGACCAGATCCGGGTCGGGCTGGTCGCCGGTGTAGAGGTGGCGGCCGATCATCTCGATGTCGACGGAGTCGGCGAGCTTCTCCAGCGAGGTGCCCCGGTCCGCCGCGTCGAGCAGCATCGAGCGCACCGCGTCGGCGATCTCCTGGCGTCCGCCGTAGCCGATGGCGACATTGACGAGTATTCCGTCGATGTGCGCGGTGGCCTCCTCGGCGTCCTTGAGGCTGTGCTGCATCCGCGGCGGCAGCAGTTCGCGGGTGCCGACGTGGTGGACGCGCCAGCGGCCGTCGGCGGCGAGGGTGCGTACGACGTCCTCGATGATCCCGAGCAGCGGGACCAGTTCGTCCTTCGGGCGGTCGAAGTTGTCCGTCGACAGCAGCCAGAGGGTGACGACCTCGACGTCGGTCTCGGAGCACCAGCCGAGGAACTCCTCGATCTTCTCGGCGCCGGCCCGGTGACCGTGCACGGTGCTGGAACCCGCGGCCTTCGCCCACCGGCGGTTGCCGTCCATGATCACGCCGATGTGCTTGGGCACCTGAGCGTGGTCCAGGTGACCTTCCACCCGGCGCGCGTACAGCCTGACCAGCAGGCCACGCAGCTTGTCGCGCAGGTTCACGTGATTGATAGCCCCTCCGTACGGATCGGGCGGCCGCGGCCCCGGCCGGCTCCCGAGGGCGGTCCCAGCCCGGTGGCGGTCCCCGCCGCCGAAGCCTACCTGCGCCCCGCGGAGGGCACGGCGGGCGGGTGTCAGGGTGTGCGGGGCCGGTGGAACCAGGCGTCCGCGGCAAAAGAAAACGGGCCGGTCCGTGGGGGGGGGAGACGGACCGGCCCGAGGGGGGGTTTCCACCATAACCCTTCGTAAGTGATGCTGCGTGCATCGGCGTGCCACAACTACTCTCCGAAATCGGACGGCAACGCGGCGGTGGGCGTGAGAGGGGGGTTTCAGGGATGGTTCATGGCCGGAACACAGCGGATATCCAGGGCTTTCGGCGGGATACGCGTGGGGCGCCCGGGTGTGCCGGTCCTTGTCCCGCACGCGGCGTGTTTCCGGGTTGTCCCCCACCCGGGTGACCCGGGCAGCGAACGTCGGCTTGACGCCGGCCCGCGGCCGTACGGCGCTCCGTCCGCCGCAGGTGGGCACGGCACCGCGCAGCCCCCTCCACTGCGCGGTGCCGCCCGCGCAGCTTTGCTCACGCGAATTCCCTCGGTCCGAATTTACGCGAGATGCGAATGAGACGCGAGTTGCAAGCGATAACAATGTGGAAAAGGTGTGAATCCTTGGATATCGAGGGCGGAACTGCACCGCATGCCTGATTGGCCCGATTTGCTACCGCCTCACCCGGCCCCCCAAGAGGACGGAACCTGACCTACTTCACCCCTACCGACGTCCCATGACGGTGACGATCTCCTGGCAAGCGGCGAGCGCGCGGCGGCTCGAACGACAGTTCCTGGCCAATCCGGCATCGGAGGGCGCTTCGACCCCCGGCATCGTGTCCGCGATGCTCGGCGCGCACGCCCAGGTGCTCTCCGCGGCCGAGCTGTCGATCGGCGTCCGGTGCACCGGACTGACGCGGGCGGACGTACGCACCGCGCTCTGGGACGACGCTCCCTCGTGAAGACCCACGGCCCGCGCGGCACGGTCCATCTGCTCCCCGCCCAGGAGCTCCCCCTGTGGACCGCCGCCCTGACCGCGATCCCGTCCGGGCCGAACCCGTTCGCCGCCGACGCCCGCCTCACCGAGGAACAGACGCGGGAGATCCTGACGGCGATCGAGGACGCGCTGGACGGGGCGTGCCTGACGATCGACGAGCTGAGTGAGCAGGTCGTGGCCCGCACCGGCCCCTGGGCGGGCGACCTGGTCATGCCCGCCTTCCAGGGCATGTGGCCGCGCTGGCGGCAGGTCATGCTCCCCCATAGCCCAAAGGCATGGGGGGACCCCCACGGCGGGCCAGGCGGGCGCGCTCTGCTTCGGCCCCAACCGCGGCCGCAAGGTGACGTACACCCGCCCACCGCGCTTCGACCCCCTGCCCGCGCAGGACGCCCTGCGCACCCTCGTACTGCGCTATCTGCGCGCCTACGGCCGGCCACCCCGGCACACTTCGCCAAGTGGCTCGCCGCGCCGGCCGGTTGGGCCGGCGGGCTGTTCCAGCAGCTGGTGACGGAATCGGCGATCGAGGAGGTCGTCCTCCAGGGAGCACCGGCGTGGGTGGCGGCGGGCGACACGTCCTTCCCGTCACCGGAGTGGCGGGGCGTACGGCTGCTGCCGTACTTCGACGCGTACGTCATCGCCGCGCGGCCCCGGGAGTCGCTGTTCCCCGGGGAGGCGTACCGCAGGGCGCTGGCGGGCGGGCAGGCGGGGAACCATCCGGTGCTGCTGGTGGACGGGGTGGTGGCCGGGGTGTGGCACCAGCGGCGGCAGGGCCGGCGTACGACGGTGACCGTGGAGACGCTGGGCGGCCTGACGGCGCGGCAGCGGCGGGAGCTGGACGAGCAGGTGGGGCGGGTGGGCGAAGTGCTGGAGGCGGCGCCCGAGTTGGTGCTGGGGGAGGTGACGGTGGGCCCGCACGCCTGACTCAGCCGGGCTTGCGGATGTCGAAGAGGTGGCGGGTGCTGTGCGCGACGAAGGGTCCCTCGTCCTGGATGCGCTCGTGCAGGGACCGCAGGTGCGTCTCGTACGCCACGACGGTGAAGCCGGGGACCATCCAGATCACCTTGCGCAGGAAGTGGACGACGGCGGCGATGTCGTGGAACTCCATGCGGAGTTCCTCGGCCCGCAGACCGACGACCTGGAGACCGGCCGCTTCCGCGTCGGCGCGCTCCTTCCGCGGGTCCCGCCCGCCTCGGACCTCGTCGGGCTGCGGCCCGAGGAAGTACTCGACGAGCTCGAAGGCGCTGTGCGGTCCGACGTGCTGGGCGAAGTAGGTGCCGCCGGGCGCCAGCACGCGGGCGATCTCCGGCCAGGGGGCCCGCACGGGGTGCCGGCTGGAGACCAGGTCGAAGGCGCCGTCGGCGAACGGGAGCGGGTCGGGCTCGGGCGAGGCGACGACCGCGACGCCGCGCGGGGCGAGGAGGGCGGTGGCCTTGGCGACGTTCGGGGGCCAGCCCTCGGTGGCCACGGTCAGGACGGGGGCCTTGGGCGCGCGCCCGAGGGCGAAGTCGAGCACTTCCCCTCCCCCGGTCTGCAGGTCGAGGGCGGCGTCGGCGCGGGCCAGCCGCTCGGCGAGGGAGACGGCGTACCCCCAGCTCGGCCGCGCCTCGGTGGCCCGCCCCTCGAACCAGGAGAAGTCCCAGCCGTCGGTGGGGACGGCGGCGCCCTCGGCGACGAGATCCTCGAAGGTACGGCTGCGGCCGTGGCTCCGGCTGCGGCTGCGGCTTCTCTGCTGGTCCATGCCGCGATGATCGCAGCCCGCTGTCAGTGGCCGCTGCTAATTTTCGGCGGTATGACGACCCCTGACGCGACCAGCACGCCGTACACCGCCGGCGACAAGGAAACGCTCCACGCGAGCCTCGACCGGATGCGGGACGCGGTGCTGTGGAAACTGGAGGGGCTGGACGACGCGGACCTCCGCCGCCCGCTGACCCCGTCGGGCACGAGCCTGCTGGGCCTGGTGAAGCATCTGGGCTCCGTGGAGTACGGCTGGTTCGTGTCCGCCTTCGGCGGCGAGGTCGAGCCGCTGTGGTTCGACCCGTACACCGACGAGGACATGCGCGCGGACCAGGGCGAGACCACCCGGCAGATCATCGACTTCTACGGCCGCGCCCGCGCCGCGGCCGACCGCACGATCCACGAACGCACCCTGGACGACCTGGGCCGCCCGGACTGGCGCGGCGAGGCCGTGTCCCTGCGGTGGGTCCTGGTCCACATGATCGAGGAAACAGCCCGGCACGCGGGCCACATGGACATCGTGCGGGAGCTGATCGACGGGGCGACGGGGGATCGGCCGACGGGGGATCGGCCGACGGGGTGAGGGCCTAGGAAACCAGCGGTCGTACCTGCTCGGCGGTGAAGCGTACGAAGCCCTCGGGGTCGGGCTCGTCGGCCGTCGGCTGGAGTACGACGGTGTCGGCGCCGGCCTCCGCGAGGCGCTGGACGGCCTCGGCGACGGCAGCGGCGTCCCCGGCGACACCGAGATCGGGGACGTCGGCGAGGCCCTCGTCGGTGAGCTCCTTGCGCAGCCGGTCGGCGGCGCCGGCACCGGTGGCGGCCAGGAGGTAGACGACCACCGGATGCGGATCGGTGCGCCCGGCGGACTTCCGCCCCTCGTCGATGAGTTGCCGGGCCCGGCGTACGCCGTCCGGCGGATTGGACGCGGTGAGCAGCGTTCCGTCGGCGGCCTCACCGGAGAGGCGGAGGGAGCGGGGCCCGGTGACACCGGCGAGCACGGGGACGGGCCGGGCGGGCGGCCAGTCGAGTGCGACGTCATCGAGGCGGACGTACCGCCCCTCGGTGGTGAGCCGCTCCCCGCGCAGCAGCGCCCGCAGCGCGAGGAGGTGCTCGCGCAGGAGGGTGACCGGGGACTCGACCCGGGCCCCCACCTGCCCCATCCAGTCCTGCACCCCGTGCCCCACGGCCAGCACGGCACGCCCCGGGAACATCCGCTCCAGCGTGGCGGCCTCCATCGCGGTGACCGCGACATTCCGCAACGGCACGGGCAGCAGCCCGATCCCGACCCGCACCCGCTCGGTCCACGCGAGCGCGGCGGCCGCCGCGGAAACCCCGCCCTCCCGGAAACAGTCCTCCCAGAGCCACAGCTCCTCCAGACCGGTTTCGTCGGCCAGGCGGGCGATGGAGCGGAGGTTCTCGGGGGGCAGCTGGGGGCGGAAGATCGCACCGAGTTGAGTCATGGGGGTGTTCCTACCCCGTCCAGGGGCACTGCTTCCAGGGGATTACGGAAACAGACCGTCTCCACGATCCGCCGCAGGATCACCCGGTACTCGGAGCGGCGGGCCAGAGCGGTGGTACAGAGCGCGAGCACGGCCAGCCGCTTGCAGTCGGGGTGGGGCAGGTGGGCCCGGAGCTGCAGCAACGGCCGCTGCGGCAGTGCGGTGCCGGCAGGCGGCGTGAAGGTCGCTTCGCTGAACGCCGCGGGGCCACAGGGCAGTTCCCGGTACTCGACGTGATCGAAGCCCGAGGCCGAGGCGACTGCCCGGGCCGCCGTCGCGGCACGGGAGGCGACAGCCGTGGCACGCCAGGACACGGTGAACCAGGAGACCAGCGGCAACCCGTCGCTCACGGCCCCGACATCGTCCCGGTGCAGACCGAGCGCGCAGTGCACGGTCCCTGCCTCGCGCAGGGCGGCGAGCAGTTGCTGGCCCGCTGCGACGTGCGAGACGAACCGGAGGCGGACCGTGTCGTCCGGGGCCGAGTCGAGGAAGGGCGCGGCCGCGGCACGCAGGGCGTGCGCCGCTCGGGAGTCGGGCTCGGGGAGCAGGGCGTCCAAGGGCAGCGGCATGAATCCGGGCGGCTCGGCGAACCACAGTTCCGCGTGCGGATCTACGGCGGAGTCGTCGACCACGATCGTGGGAGCGCTCATGGCTCCTGCCCGGCGGCGGTGGCGGTGGCCGGGGCCGGTACGAGGTACCGGGCTCCTGCCCGGCGTGCGCGTTCGAGGTCTTCCGGGGTGGCGTCGTCCCACCGCCTGCGTACGGCGCGCTGCTCGAAGGCGGACGGCCGGTACAGGAAGTGCAACCGGCGTGGAGCAGCGCCGCGCCGGCCGCTGACCGCCACGACGCCCAGGAACCGCGGATCCCCGGCGAACCACAGCGGCTCCAGCCGCGACTTGAGGGCGGGCTCGGTCCGGGGACCGCCGATGTGGCGCAGCCACCAGTACGAACGGTGATGCTTCACGAAGGTGAGCGGAATGCGCCTGCCCTCCGGGTGAGCGGGGTCCGGGAACTCGATCCAGATCCCACCGTCCTCGGCGTCCGGGTGCTCGTCGAGACCGCGGGGGGTGTGGGTGAGGAGTTGCCAGGGGTAGTGCTGGAGGACTCGGAGGATGTGGAGGGCGGTGGGGACGCAGCGGAGTTGGATCACGGCTCGGTACATCGCGTAGCAGAGGGGCAGGGCGAAGAGAAAGGCGAACCCAGGGGACAGGAATACGGCGAGCACATAAAGCAGACCGATCCAGACCGCAGGCCAGCCGACGAGACCGACGACATGCATAGCCATGTGTCCCCACCAGGACCGGCGAGTCGGTGGGTGATCCCACGCTGTGCGGTAATCAGGGGGGTTCATGGGATTACTCTCTCCTTCCGGTTTGTCAGAAGACGTGACGAGCAAGGCGGTAGATGCCGCCGGAATCAAGCACCAGGCGCGCCCCGTCGATCCCGGCAACGGCACCGTCCTTGACCCCGACGTCCTCGGCGTCCACCAGCTTGTTGTGGAGGCCGAATCCGCCGGTCCCCACGCCGGCCAGGCCCGATGCGCCCTGCACGACCTTGGCAGCCCTCTGTGGATCACTGAGACCGCGCACCGCACGGAGTACCAGCGGGTTGTCCAGCTCGGCCACGGCCTTCACCTCATCCATCGTCTTGGTGCCATAGAGGACCACCTTCTCCCGCAGGCTGACGGCTTCGGTGCTGCGGAGGGCCGCCCTGAAGCCCGTGTAGGCGCCCTTTCCGACAGCTCCTACGCCGGGCAACGCCCCCGCTGCATCGGCTCCCGTCGACACCAAATTGCTCCAGAAGTCGGCATCGAGCTCACCCTTGGTGAAACCGTCCTGCAACGACGCCCACGTCTCTTCGTCCGAAAGGCGAAGGGACAACGCCGTAAGACTGACCGCCGAGGATCCGAGCATCAGCAGGCCCGCGGTCGCGAGGCTCCACCCCAGCGGCCCGGAGAGGAGAAGCACCGCCACGGCGATCGTGCCCGCCAGAAAGCTCAGTACGTCCGGCAGGTTCTCGCCCAGCCAGTCGAGCGCCTCGTCGAGCCAGCCCGGCTCATGGGGCGCCAGCTCCTTCGTCGCACCCCGGATCTTCTCCGCCCGGTGCTTGGCCCTGGCCTCGTGCTCCTCCGCGAGCCGCCGCGCCCGGCCGAGCACCTTGTCGAGCTCGGACCGGGCAGCGCCGGTATCCGCATCCGCCCGCTCTTCCGCCCGCTTCACCGCGGCCCGCGCATCCTGGGCGTCGTCCTCCAGCCGCTTGGCCCGCCGCTGGAAGTCGTCCAGTTCGGTCTCCCAGCGGGTGAGCTGAGCGACTGCCTTGCGGAGCGAACGCGCGGCGTTCCTCAGATTCCGCGGCAGCGGCCCGCCGTCGAGCTGCTCGCGGAAGGCGACGGCGGCGTCGCCCTTCCAGTAGCTGCCGTCCAGGAGTTTGGTGACGAGGCCGTGGGCGTCCTCCAGGACCGTCGCGCATGCGGCGAGTTTGCGGTGCAGGTCGCGGACGGTCTCGGTGCTGCCCGGTACGGGGTCGAAGCCCAGGTGGGGGTAGTGGGCGTGGGGAATCGACGGGTCGAGGGCGGCG
This sequence comes from Streptomyces sp. NPDC002784, assembly GCF_053592135.1. Classification (NCBI taxonomy): domain Bacteria; kingdom Bacillati; phylum Actinomycetota; class Actinomycetes; order Kitasatosporales; family Streptomycetaceae; genus Streptomyces; species Streptomyces sp. NPDC002784. The sequence goes on from NZ_JBSFVD010000001.1 coordinate 396,500, forward strand.
GCGCCGGTGCGTTCGGCGCCGGAGGCGAGCGTCACTTGCGGACACCGCCCGACCCGGCCTTCTTCAGGGCGTCCTCAAGGGCCTTGTCGACCTCCAGATAGCTGTCCCGGCTCTTGCCGATGATCTCGGCGAGGTCCTCCGTCTGCTTGCCGATCTCCTCGGCGCCGTACTTCCAGTCCTCCTGGAAGTCCTCGCAGGCGCGGTCGAGATCGTCGGTGCCGAGACCTGAGACCGTCGAATCGAGCAGGGCCTTGCGGACTCCGGCGAGTGAAGTGGTCGACTTCCGGAGCGCGTTCATGAAGCGCGTGAGCTCGTCGCCGTCGACGGTCAACCGCTCAGCCATGCCCTGTCCTCTCTGCCCGCGGATCACCCACCGCAGAGAGGAACGACACGGACGCACATTCGTGGCGTACGGGGAAGTGCTCCCCCCTTTAGGAGGAGCACTTCCCGGACAGGGAGCAGGAGTTGGAGATGGTCAGCGGTTGATGGCCTGGATCTCTTGTACGACGACGTTCTGGGTGGCGCCGAAGGTGCCGTCGGGGAGGTCGCCGCCTGCTCCGCCGGTGCCGGTCCAGTCGATCTCCCATGTGATCGTGGCCTGGAGGGGGAACGTGCCGTCGCCGGACGAGCGGAGGTATTTCACTCCGCAGGGCGGGGTGCGGTCGGCCTTGCCCTTGGCGTACGGCTCACCGATGCGGCCGTTGTTGATCTCGCAGACGCCGGACGCGGGGTAGGTGACGGCGTCGGCCGTACCGGGCTCGATCCGCAGCGAGACGGGTACCGCCGTCGCGGTCGCCTGGAGCTGCAGCACCGGTACGGACGCGGTGACCGAGACCGGCTTGAACTCGGCGGCGTCCAGCCAGCTCCAGGTCGGGAGGTTGACCTTGGTGGCGTCGGCGGGGGCGAGGGTGACCTCGGTGCCGGGGACGCGGATCTCGGCGTAGGCGAGTTCGGCGAGGATCTCCGGGGTTACGGCGTTCTCGATGCCGGGGGGCGGGGGGTCGCCGGCGTCCACCCAGAAGTAGTCCGCCTCGCAGGAGTCCCAGCCAGGGGGGTAGCTCTCGTCGACGTACGAGCCCCACCAGTAGCCCTTGCCGGTCTTGTCCTTGTTGAAGCCCTTCTCCGGGTCCTTGGCGTTGTACTTCTCGCGCTGCTCGGCGTCCCACTGATAGCCCGTCGACTCCGCCTCCCAGATCGGCTCCAGGTACTTCTGGAGCTGCTCGGGGGTGTACTTGGGGGCGTACCAGCAGGGCGGGGGGCTCCAGTTGGTGCTGGAGGTCAGGGTGCCGGTGGAGTTGCCGCTGCCGTTCTTGGAGTGATCGAAGACGACGCCTCCGGCGGTGACGGAGACGGTGTCGCCGTTGACGTCGGCACTCTGTCCCGTGTCACCGTTGTTGTCGTAACCCCCTCGGGCGAAGGCTGTCTGAGCGGCGAAGATGGACGCGCATACGAGCGTCAGGACCGTTGCGGTCCTCGCCGAGTTCCTTACGGTTGGCACGCCTTGTCTCCCCCGTTCGAGGCGATGTTGGTGGTCTGCCAGACTCCCTGGTCGTTTTTGGTGAGGCTGGTGTTGTACAGCACGTAGGAGTCCGCGGTGGCAGGCGACTTGTCGACCTTCCCGGTCTTCCGGTCCTTGATGTAGGACTTGCTCTCGTCGGAGCAGTAGGTGACGTAGGCCTTGTCGGATCCGGACAGGGTCACCTTGTAGTCGAAGTACCGGGTGACGCCGACCCATGTGTCACCACCGTCGATGTACTGCTGCACGAAGGTGATCGACGATTCGAGCGCCTTGCCCGTGTTGTAGAAGCCGAGCGCCTTCGTGCCCGTGTCCCCCTCGAAGATCGCTTCGTCCACGGAGTTCACGGCCAGGGCGCTGTCCGCGAGCACGGCGTCCTTGGTCGCGTCGCCTGTCTTCTGGTCCTCGAAGACGTTCTTGGCGTCGGACGGGAAGGTGATCTTCGGTCGGTCACCCGAGTCGGGGGCGTCGGCCGTCGGGGACGAGGACTTCTCACCCCCCGTCTCGGCTCCCGCGATCTTGTCGTTGTCCTTGTCCTTGGAGCTGTCGTCGCTCCCGCACGCGGACAGCGTCAGGGCCGCTGCGGCGGTCAGCGTGATCGCTGCGAGGAGGGTGGGGCGGCGGTTCACGGTCGGCTCCCGGTGAGGCGAGGCTTCTCTTGAGCGAAGCAACGCTATCGATCGGGGTGAGACGACACCAGGGCGGCGCCTGTCAACCGACGGGGCAGATGCACGCAAACCTCCCGTCCCTGCCCTTGAGCGCGCCATAACGGTTGCATAACGCACCGGTCCGATCGCCCGGTACGCCAGCGAACACTTCGTTCCGCTTATGAACGAGCAAAGGAGAACGTGCGAGAACGCGCACTGTTTTGAAAACGGGCTCCGGGTGACTCGATAGATGCAAAGAGTTCGACTTCCGCCATCGAGAGTGGACTCCATGTGATGTTGCAGTCATCGCCCGCCTCGGCCGTGGCCCCCGCCGAGCCTCTCGCCTCTCCGGTCAGCTCCCACAATGAGTGGGACCCACTGGAGGAAATCATCGTCGGACGGCTCGACGGGGCGACCATCCCGTCCAGTCACCCCGTCGTGACCTGCAATATTCCGAGGTGGGCGGCGCGGTTGCAGGGCCTGGCCGCCGGCGCGCGGTACCCGCGCATGCTGATCGAGCGGGCGCAGGAGGAGATCGAGCAGTTCGTCGGGCTACTGGAGTCCCTGGGCGTCACGGTCCGGCGTCCGGAGGCGGTCGATCACCACCGGCGTTTCCACACCCCCGACTGGTCGTCCCGCGGATTCTGCAACACCTGCCCTCGCGACAGCATGCTCGTCATCGGCGACGAGATCATCGAGACCCCGATGGCATGGCCGTGCCGGTATTTCGAGACGCATTCCTACCGCCCGATCCTCAAGGACTACTTCCGACGCGGCGCCCGGTGGACGTCGGCACCGAAACCCCAGCTCACCGACGAACTGTTCGACCCCGATTTCCGGGTCCCGGCGGACGGCGAGCCCATGCGGTACATCCTCACCGAATTCGAGCCGGTATTCGACGCTGCCGATTTCGTGCGCGCGGGGCGTGATCTTTTCGTCACGCGAAGCAATGTCACCAACCGGATGGGGATCGAATGGCTGCGCCGCCATCTCGGGCCGGACTATCGCATTCATGAGATCGAGAGCCGCTGCCGTGCCCCCATGCACATCGACACGACGTTCGTGCCGCTCGGCCCCGGCAAGGTCCTGATCAACCCCGAGTACGTCGATGCCGACCGCCTGCCCGACGTCCTGCGCTCGTGGGAGGTACTGGTCGCTCCCCCGCCCGAGCCACTGGACGAGCCGCTGCTGAAGATCACTTCGATGTGCGGGAAGTGGCTCAGCATGAACGTCCTCATGCTCGACGAGAAGCGAGTGATCGCGGAACGGCACCACACGTCGATGCTGCGCGCGCTCGAATCATGGGGGTTCGAGCCGGTGCCGTGCGACCTGCTGCACTACGCCCCGTTCGGCGGCTCGTTCCACTGCGCGACGCTGGATGTACGGCGACGCGGAACGCTCCAGACGTACGTCTAGTAGCCGACTAGGTTGCCTCAGGGGCGGGAATGTACCCAGCCATGTGGCGGCAATGGGTTGACGGGCGCGGGAAGTTGATTGTCCTGGACCAGTCGTCGCCGCCCACGCGTGGTCGCGAGCTGCCTCTGCAAATCGCCGCGTCCTACCGCGCCCGTACGCGCGGGCTCCTGGGCCGGGACTCGGTCGAGGGCGCCCTCCTGCTCTCCCCCGCCAACAGCGTGCACACGATCGGCATGCGGATGCCCATCGACGTCGCGTACCTCGATCGCCGACTCCGCGTCATCGCCGTACGCACCATGAAACCGGGCCGCCTCGGCCGCCCCCGCCCCCGAGCCCGACACGTCCTGGAGACGGAGGCCGGGGCCATGGCCGGGTGGGGGCTGAAAGTGGGGGCACGGGTGGAGGTGGAGGCGGAAGCCGTGGGGGGCCTGGGCGGGTGAGAGGCCGAGGGGGCAGCGGGGCTCGGGCCCAGGACTTGAGGTGAGGGTGTCGGGGATCAGCGCCGAGGAGGGGCTGGCGGCCCCGACTGGGCCAACAACGCTTGCATGTCCCGAACGAGCATCAGGTCGTAGCGGCCGAGACTGGTCAGTTGCTCGAAGAGTCGCCGCGCGGTCTCCTCTTGGCGTTGCAAGTCCGAGTCGAAGTCCCGGACTGTGATCAACGAGTCGTACCGCTCGAACGGAATGCCATGGTCGTTCTCGTAGTCGTGGGTGAATTCCAGCTCGACCGCGGTGTGCCCGAGGTCGGCCGAGTAATCGATGAACTCGGCATCCGTCGGCTTCAGATCGAGGTCGCATGCTGCCGCGATGTCATGAACGAGCTGCGGGCGGGGAGACCCAGGATGAATGAAGACATGGTGATACTCGCTCACGCAACACCTCGGAGATCGTCAAGGCCACAGAACATTGTAGTCATCACCAATTATTCGAATCGAGTTCATTCGACCCGGTGGATTGTTCCGCAGGAACTTCTCCAGGCCCTCTCGCGCCTGTGCCTCACCGAGGCCGCTCCCTCGTGCGTCCACCACAGCGTCCCGCGCCTGCTTCTTGGCCGTGTTCAGGGTGTTCTTGACGGAGTTGGAAGCCGCTCCGGGGTCCAGAGTCTTGAACTCGGTCGGGACGCCGTTCACGGTGGCATCGGGAGTTCTTCTGCCATCAACCTGGGACTCCTTGAGCGCTCGTACGCTCCTGCCCTCGGTCTGCAATGTCTCGGCGATCCGGCGTTCCTTGGGGCTGAACGACTTTTCCGACTCATCAATGGAGCCCTTTCCCGGGTTCGCGCCACCGCTCTCCCCCGATCCGCCTCTTCCGCCCTCCGCGCCGACTGCCATCAAGGCGACACCCGCCAAGCCCAGACGTGCCGCAAGGGCAGCCGCCACCGCGGCCTCACTCGTTACCGTGGCACCGGCGAACGCGAAGGCCGCGCCTGGCGGAAAGAGTGCCAAGAGGGAGAGGAGCAGCAGGGCGAAGCCGAGGTAGACGAGGAATCGATCGAGTGCTTCGAGGAGATGGGCAGCCGGTATCGCTGTTCCGTCGGCCCCCGCCTCGCCCAGGCCCCGCCAGAGGAGAATGCCTCCGGCCGCGGCGGAGCCCGATGCCGTTCCGATGCGGAAGCGGTGGCGGGCGAGTTGCTCGGCCAACGGGTGGGCGGTCGCCGCCTGCCAGGTGCGGATCAGGGTGACCAACTGCCAGCCGATCCATGCCAGCGCCGCCACAGCGAAGGCCAGAAGTATTTTGGGGCCGACGCCTGTCCTGAAGTGATCCTGCAATTCGGCCGTCGACTTGAACGAACCCACACCGAGGAAGATGACCGCCGGGAGAGCGAGAATGCAGGGGACCAGCGTAAGGAGCCACCTGCGACGGGACCCGGAAGCCTGGGCGTTCAGGCTTGCCCGCATGTGGCGTCGGATCGCAGACGCGTCCCGCCAGGCCCAGGCGTTGTCGGTTGCATCGATTCGGGTGGCGATGTCCGCGACAGAGCGGCGTAAGGACTCGAGAGTTTCCGGTGTAGCCGCGGGAGCCCCCAGGCAGTAGCAGAGCGCTCGCCGCAGGAGAACGAACCGCAGGGCTATCAGCGGGGTCCACGGGAATCGCCGGAAGGCGTACCGGATCAGTGCGGCTGCGGTGTCGCCGTCCGCTCGTTCCGGGGCCAGCAGTATGCCGGGGAGGTGCCGCTTGCCTCGGTGCAGACAGGCCATGTCCGCCGCCGTTGCCAGGAGCAGGGCCAGCAGCGGCGCGGCCCACAGCTTGGCGTCCAGGTGTTCCAGCCAGTCGCGGGCGTCACCGGCTGGGCGCCCGGACACGTAGTTGTTCAGGGTGTGGTGTGTCACCGCCGCGCTGAAAGGGATCAGTGCGAGGGGCTTGAGCCGGCTCGGTGCGCGCCACAGGATGCCGACTGCCAGCCCTGCCAGCGCCGTCCACGCGAGATGCGCGAACGTGGGAACCAGGACCTCGCCCGTACGACCCAGATGCAGGGCGGCGGCCGGGGCGGGGAGCCAGGACGTGAACACCTCCCCGGGACCCGGGATGTACGGCGCCGACAGACTGTCCGGGACGATCCAGCCGCCGTGTCGGGACAGCGCTCGGTCGGCGTCCAGGGAGTAGCGCAGCAGTGCTTCCAGAAGGCCGAAACCTGCGCCCAGGGCCGCGCCCAGGACCGTGAAGTCGGCCAGGCCCCACTGGCGGCGGACCTTTGGATACATGCCTGCCAGGAGGAGGGGCGCGGCCTTCAGCACCTCCTCCGTCCACGGGGCCGTGGTGTAGGCGGTGGTGTTCACCACCTCGCTCAGGGACTGGTCCGTGTGGGCGGCGACCAGCCGTGTGTACGTGAATTCCAAGACCGCGGCCGCTGTTCCGCAGGCGTAGACGCCTGCGAGAACGGCCAGCAGCACGGTGGAGAGGCGTACGGAACGTGTCGGCCAGGAGAGTGCGCAGAGCTGGACGACTCCGTACAGTGCCGCGGCCACCATGAGTACGGCCATGTCCGTTGCCCCCGTGGTGGCGTCGCGTCAGTTGTCCGTGCGGGGGAAGGAGACCTCTACCCTTCGGTTTTTCTTGCGGCTGGATTCCGAGTCGTTGGATGCGATGGGGTATTGCTCGCCGTAGCCGCGGACCTCGTAGGTGATGTTCGGGTTGTTCAGTTCGCCCTTCAGGATGTCCTCCACGGCGTTGGCGCGTTGCTTGGAGAGGACGTCGCCGTGGGCCGAGGAGCCGAGGTTGTCCGTGAAGCCGAAGACTCGGATCTTTGTTGCCTGCTGGGTTTTGATCTCTTCCGCGATCGCTGCGATGCGGGCCTTCGCCTCGCCGTTCAGTTTCGCGCTGTCCTTCGGGAACAGGACTTCCGCCTGGAGCGCGAACTTCACGTCGGCGTTGGTGTCCTCGCGGCGTTCGTCTCCGCTCTGGTCCTCGACGACCTGCTTGATGTCCAGCACCTTCGCTTCGGCGAGCGTCGCGCCCTCGGGGAGCTTCAGGTCCGGGTCGTTGGGGTCGACTTCGACGGGGGCGGTCGCTGTTGCTTCGGTGCCTGGGGGGACGCTGGGGTTGTCGTCGGCGTGGGCCGTCGTGACGCCGTAGAGGGTCGTGGCGAGCATGACGGTGGCTGCGGCCATGGCTGAGGTGAGGTTCTTGGTCGTCATAGCGGTGCCTCAGCCGGAGATCTGGATGGTGGCCGCGGCGAATGTGGGGAGTTGGAAGCTGACTTCGGTGGTGTCTGTGGGGGGCGCCGGGAACTGCATGAAGACGGGGATGGAGTCTCCTGCTTTGATCCTGGGCATGTCGGTCGTCGTCAGCGGTCGGCCGTCAGTGTCACGCAGCACGTAGTAGCGCTTCTTGCTCGCAGAGTCGACCAGCGTTGCTCCGCCCAGCGACGATCCGTGCCTGAGGATCTCGGTCTCGTCACCCGAGGTTCTGACCGACACGCGAGCGGGCTCATCGCCGTCGTTCTTCAGTTCTCCGCTGACCGTGACGAATCCCCCTGAGTCCCTTTGGGCAGAAGTGAGCCTGAGGACAAGTCCTTCCTCCCCCCTCAGTTCGGCCAGTGGTTCGTCCGTTCCCTCTTGAGCGTCCGGGGCGGATCCACTGTCCTTTGAGGCTGATGCCGACGACTCCGGTTTCTTGTCGTCGTCACCCCCACCTCCGCAGCCGGCCACACCGACGGCCAGACCGGCCGCAACGGTCAATGCGACCATCCCCCTGCGGGCCTTCGTAGTGAACCGAATGCTCATGCCTCTGTTTCCTTCATCCCTCGTCGTTCGGTTGTCAGTCAGCCAGGTGGACGTCGAAGAGGTCTTCCGGGCCCGGGAGATCGGCGAGGTCCTCTGGATCCAGCTCCCAGTCCTCGTCCTCACAGGTGAGTACGGGCAGCTCTTCGTCCCCGGCGCCCTCGCCCGGGAGATCGAATCCACAACGGGACTCGATCACCGCCTTGGCTGACGCCCGCGAGTACTTGCCCTCAGTGCCCGGGACGATGGAGTCACCGACGGACTTGTCCGTCTGGACCTCGACCGTGTACTCCAGTGGACCGGTGTGATCACACGCCTCGACATGGGCGTCGTTCTGCGCGGCGAGTTCGTCCGCCCGCCAGCACGACGGCTCAAGTCCAGGCACAAGGCCGTCAAAGATGTCCTGCCACTGGGTCGGGTCGAGTACGTCCTCCACCCACTTGCCCGCAAGCTGGTCCCGGGTGTCCTGCGCTGCCGCGAGCGCAGCCGCATCGGCTGCCGTCTGGGCACCGTTCCGGTTCGCTGCGGCCTGGCCGACCGCGAGGTATGCGAACGCGAGAAAGAGCAGGGCCCCCACCACGGTGATGTAGATGGGGAACGCCTGCCCTGAATCGCCGTACCTGCGAACTTTGATCAACCGGTTACCTCGTCGACCTTGTCCACGATGGCGTCGTAAATCGTCTGACCGATGTCCGTCCCCGTGATCGCCAACACGATTGCAACGACTACCGCAATGATCCCCAGGTACTCCACCGCCGTCTGGCCCTTGTCGTTCATGTTGAAGCGGTTGTTCATGGGGTGTCCCTTCGGTTGCGGCTGTGGTGCCGGAACCGTAGGGCGGCCGGGGGTGGGGTGACGAGGGTCCGTGGGCCCAAAGGTGGGCCCAGATGCGGGGCATCTCAGTTCACCCCCAGCCACTTGGCGGCGGCCTGTGCCCGGGTGGTGCTGTGGAGCTTGGCGAAGATGCGGTTGATGTGGTTCTTGACCGTCTTCTCGCTGATGAAGCAGGTGGCGGCGATCTGCTGGTTCGTCATGCCCGTGGCGATCAGGTTCATGATCTCCGCCTCCCTCGCGCTGAGTTGGAACCTCGCCCTGCCCGAAGACTCTCCCACATTCGGTTGCACTTGCGAAAGAGGTTCGCGGAATTCGGTCGGTGGAGCGTTGGATTCCGTATGCGGCTGCGAATCCGCACCCCTACGGAGCTGGCTCAGGAGTGCGTCCGCCGCCGTCGGCGTGAAGTGGGGTTTGCCCTGTCTGACGTCCCGCACCGCGTCCACCAGCTGCGCAGCCGTGAACTCGCCATGGACCAGATAGCCGTTCGCGCCCCTGCGCAGCGCCTCCTCCACCGTCTCCGACTCCCTGCTGTAGGTCAGCATCATCACCGGTGCGATGGCCACCAGGTACGGGAGTGCCGCGAGGCCGTCGACCCCGGGCATCTGGACGTCCAGGAGGACGACGTCGGGGCGGTGCTGGAGGGCCGCTTCGTACGCCTCCTGGCCGTCCGCCGCTTCGGCTACGACCGTGATGTCGCTGCGGCCCGTCAGCAGGGCCGTCAGGCCGGCCCGGACCACCGGGTTGTCGTCGGCCACCACTACGCGGAGCGGGCGCGCCGGGGCGGGTCGGGGGAAGTGGGGGTGTGTCATGCCGTCATGTCCTTCGTGGCGCCAGGGGGAGTTCCAGGAGGACTTCCGTGCCTTTCGGGTGGTCGCCGCGGCCCATCCGGATCCGGGCGCCCACGGACGCGGCCCGTTCCACCATGCCGATCAGGCCGAAGTGGCCCGCTCTGCGCAGTTGTTCGAGGGTGGTTCCCGGCGGGAGGCCGCGGCCGTCGTCGTACACGCTGATGCGCAGCAGATCGCCCTGCACGCCCGCCCGTACGTCCACGCTGGTCGGGGTCGCGTGGCGGTGGGCGTTCTCCATGGCCTCCGCGGCGATGGAGAGGAGTTGGCGGGTCACCGCGGGGGGCAGGGGCGGGGTGGGAGTGGCGGGGCTGGTGGGGTGGTAGGTGGTGGGGACGCCGGTACGGGTGGTGAAGTCGGCCGTCCGTGCTGCCAGTTCCGCGAGGACGTCCGTCGTTGTCAAGGGCTCGTGGCGGCGCAGGTCCACCAGGAGTTCTCGGGATTCCGTGGCCGCTCTGCGGCTGGCTCGGGCTACCAGTTCCGCCTGTTGGGTGATCAGGGCGGGGTTCTGCGGGGTGGTGGCCGCTGTCGCTGCCAGACCGTCGGCCGCCAGGGCCACGCCGTGCAGGGTCTTGGCCACCGAGTCGTGCATCTCCCGTGCCAGACGCGCCCGTTCGGCGGCCACGGCCTCGGTGGCCGCCAGGCGGGCCCGGGTTTCGGCCAGGGCCTGGGTCGCCGCGCCGAAGCGGAGGACGAGGTTGCGCAGGGCGGAGCCGCCCGCGCCGGTGATCACACAGAACCCGGGCAGGAGCAGCTTCTCCGCGAGGCTTGTGTCGGCTTCCGCCGTGGTGGCGTAGACGAGCAGGAGGATCAGCGACTGGAGGCTGGCGAAGACGGCCGCGGCTCGGTAGCCGTAGGCGATGCCGGCGAGGAGGGGGGTGCAGACGCTGACGTAGGCCAGGGGGGTGTCCGGGCCCGCCGAGACCAGGAGCAGGGCGCCGAAGAGGGTGTCCAGGGCCAGCAGGGTCGGGTGGCGCAGGAGCAGGGGGCCGAAGCGTTCCCAGTCCCTGAAGAGGGCGTAGCTGGTGATGAAGGTGACCACCACGGCCGCGCCCACCAGGCGGGTGCCGAGTCCGGGGGCGGCGTTCAGCAGGGCCGCGGGGGCGGAGAGGGCGAGCATGGCCAGACGGAAGCCGAAGACCATACGGGTGGTTGCCTGGAGGGCGTTTATCTGGAGGGCGATGGTGGGGTCCTGGGGGCGCGTGGGGGTGGGTGACTCCTGCGCCGGTTCAGCGACGACGGCCTCCCCGTCCCCTACGGCACCGCCGCCCACAGCGTCCACCGCGCCCACGGCACCAGCCCCGCCTCCCCCCACCACCCCCCCGTACAACCCCTGCGGTTCGTTCAGCCCCCGCGGTGTCGTCAGGGACACTCTCAACCCCATGACCGTCACCTACTCCCCCGTGATGGAGCCGAAGTCCGTCCCCGAGCCCAGCAGCAGCCCCGCTCCCAGCAGGATCATCGTGGCCGGAACCATGAACGTCGTGATCATCATCGTGGCCTTGGGCACGGCCCTCGCCGCCTTCCGCCGGGCGTTCTGCGCGTCCGTCCTGCGCATGTCCTTCGCCAGCGCCACCAGCGTGTCCACGATCGGCGCCCCCAGTTCCTCGCCCTGCTGGAGGGCGGTCACGAACATCGCGACCTGTTCCGAGTCGTTCCGGCGGCGGAGTTCCGCGAACGCCTGGCGGCGGCTCATGCCCAGGTCCATCTGGCGGAGCGTGATGCGGAGTTCGTCCGCCCAGGGCCCCTCGTAGCGGGACGCCACGCGGTCCAGTGCCTGCCGGAAGCCCAGGCCCGCGCTCACCACCACCGCGAGTACGTCGAGGAAGTCCGGCAGGGTCCGTTCGATCACGTCCTTGCGGATCCGGATCGCCGACCAGATGCCGACCTCGGTCCAGAAGGCGCCGAAGGCGAAGAGCAGCAGGGTCACCAGGTACTGGCCCCGCATCAGGAACACCAGTCCGCCCACCGCGCCCAGGAAGCCGTACACCGCCCGCCGGGCCGCGTAGCGGTCGATCGTGAGGCCGCCCGGATTGCCCGCCAGGTCGATCTTGCGGCGGTACCTGGCCACCTGCTTCGGGCCCATCAGGCGCAGGACCGCCGGCGCGTACCGCATGCCCATGCGGTCGATCACGGAGTCCACGGCGCCGGTGCGCGTGGCGCCCACCTCCAGCGCCAGCTGCAGGTCACCGGGGAGCTTCGCGTCCGCCCGGTACATGCGGATGCCGGCGAAGGCACCCCATACGCTCAGTCCCATCAGCAGGGCGAGCAGCAAAGCCGTCATGGTCCGCCCTCCCCCCTAGACGTCGATCCGCGACAGACGGCGGATCATCACGAAGCCGATGACGTACAGCCCGAACGCCACGATCACCGCCACCTGGCCGGCCGGTGAGCCGGTCATACGGTCCAGCGCGCCGTCCTTGACGCCGTTCATCAGGAACAGGGAGCCGATGCCGAGCGCCGGGACGGCGTACGAGGTCATGCTCACCTGGGAGAGCTGGGTGCGGATCTCCCGGCGGGTCTCCTTCCGCTCCTCCAGCGTCTCCGTCAGGTTGCGCAGGGCGCTGACCACCTGGCCGCCCGCCCGGTTCGACAGGACGAGCGTGGTCACCAGCACCACCAGCTCCCGCGAGGGCAGCCGGTCCGCCAGCTCGCCCAGCGCGTCGTCCATCGAGGCGCCGATCGCCAACTGGTTGGCCACCTTGGACAGTTCCTCGCCCGCCGGGGCCTCCAGCTCGTCCGCCGCCATGCCGATCGCCGTGCGCAGCGCGAGGCCGGCCTGGGTGGCGTTGGCCAGGATGCGGGCCAGCTCGGGGAGTTGGTTGATGAACTTCTCGATGCGCTTCTGCCGTTGCCAGTTCAGGAACTGGACGGCCGCCCACACCCCCAGCAGCCCCGCTATCGGGCCGAAGAACGGCGCCAGCGTCGCCTGGCCGACCAGCCACAGGCCCGCCACCGCGGCCAGCATGTAGACGAAGAACTCGCCCGGCGTCACGTCGAGGCCCGTCGCCGCCAGCCGCAGTTCCAGCTTCCGGCCCGGTTTCGTACGGCGCAGTCTGCGGTCCAGGTCGCCGAAGCGGCGCCGGCGGCCCCCGGCCGTGATCTGGCCGGTCGCCGAGAGGCGCTCCACCAGTGCCTGGCGCTGGGCCCGGCCGGCCGCCCAGGCGTGCAGGCCCGCCACCGCCAGGGCGCAGGTCAGCAGGGTGATGCCGGTGGTCAGCGTGATCAGCGTCTGGAATTCCATCGGTTCCTCTCCTCCCTACCTGGCCGCTCGGATGGCCAACTGCTCCACGGTCCGTGCCACCCCGAACGCCTGCGGCACCGGCTGGTTCGCCATGTAGAGGCGGTCCGCGGTGCGGCGCGGGAGCGGGTAGTACTCGAAGACGCCGTAGACCCGGCCGTCCGCCGCCATCGGCTGGGCGTTGAAGCGGGCGACCGTGGCCAGTCGGTACGGTTCGCCGCCGTGGCTGTCGAGGACGGCGATCTCGGTGATGCGGCGGGCGCCGTCGGCGAACCGGGTCAGCTGGATGATGACGTCGACGGCGCTGTTGATCTGGTCGTGCAGCGCCTCGAAGGGGACCTCCACGTCGGACATGGAGGCCAGCGTCTTCAGCCGCATCAACGCGTCCTCCGTGCTGTTGGCGTGCACGGTGGCGAGGGAGCCGTCGTGACCGGTGGACATCGCCTGGAGCATGTCCAGGGACTCGCCGCCGCGGACCTCGCCGACGACGATGCGGTCGGGGCGCATCCGCAGGGAGTTGCGGACCAGGTCGCGGATGGTGACCCGGCCCTGGCCCTCCACGTTCGGCGGGCGGGACTCCAGGCGGATCACATGGCCCTGCTGGAGTTGCAGCTCCGCCGAGTCCTCGATCGTGATGATGCGCTCGACCTCGGGGATCAGCCCGGACAGGGCGTTGAGCAGCGTCGTCTTCCCGGTGCCCGTCGCGCCCGAGACGATGATGTTGAACTTCGCCTGCACCAGGCCCGCGAGCAGATACACCATCTGCTCGTCCAGCGAGCCCAGGCCCACCATCTCGTGCAGGGTGAAGGAGCGCGGGAAGCGGCGGATGGTGAGGGTCGCGCCGGTCAGGGAGAGCGGCGGGATGATCACGTTCACCCGCTCGCCCGAGGGCAGTCGCGCGTCCACCATCGGGTTCGACTCGTCGACGCGCCGGTTCACCGTGGAGACGATCCGCTCGATGGTCTGCATCAGCTGGTCGTGGGAGGGGAAGCGCAGGGGCAGTTGCTCCACCCGGCCCGCTCGTTCGACGAAGATCGCGTCGGGGCCGTTCACCATGATCTCGGTGATCGACGCGTCCTCCAGCAGCGGCTCCAGGATGCCCAGGCCCAGCGCCTCGTCGACCACCCTGCGGATCAGCTGCGAGCGCTCGACCGTGGACAGCACGGGGCCGTCGCGGCTGATGATGTGGCCGAGGACGCGTTCCAGCCGGGCCCGGCGTTCGGCCGCGGCCAGCGAACTCATCTCCGCGAGGTCGATCTCCTCCAGCAGCTTGGCCCGGTAGGAGGCGACCAGATGGCCGTCCTCGCCCTTGCTGCCGTTCTCCTCGGGGGTGTTGATGCGGGCCCGCAGGCTCATGGCTCTCGTGCTCCTCAGTGGTCGAGCGGCATGGTGGCGGACTTGGTGGCGGCGCCGAAGTCCCAGCCGGGCACGATGGACGGGATGTCGACGGTCGCGGTGACCCGTACCTCGTCGCCGAGCCCGGCGCTCGCGCACGCGGTCCCGTCGGCCAGCCAGCCGCTCACCGCGGCCTGGCAGTCCTGCGCGAAGGGCCCCTCCAGCGAGGCACTGCGCGCCCCGGCCCGGGCGGCGGTGCCCGCCTGCTGGGCGGTGTAGGCGATGAGCCCGATCTGAATGGCCGCCATGGCGATCAGGATCAGTACGGGGATGAAGCCCAGGTACTCCAGGGCCACCTGGCCACGGTCACGGGCGCGCGCACGCAGCCGGTCACGAGCACGCGCCCGCAGACGGCCACGGTCACGGCGAATGCGTTCGTACGGCATCTCAGTCCGTCGCCTCCTCTACCGCCCCCGCCTGCCCCTCCACCGTGAACGGGAAGCCGATCGACCCGGGGAACAGCACCGGGACCTCCAGCCGGACCTCGGCGGTCACAAACCCCCCGCCGGTCGCGCAGCTCACCTGCGCGCCGCCCTCCCACGCGCCGGGCAGCTTGTCGAGGCCCGCCGCCTGGCAGGCGCCCTGTCTGGCGCCGGGGTCGGCGGCCGTGCCGGCCCGTACGGCCTCGTCGGCGGCGTTGCCGGCGAGCGTGAAGGTGTAGCCGAGCAGCGCGCACTGCCACATCAGCACGAGCGTCAGGATGATCAGCGGGGTCATGCCGAGGAACTCGATGGTGACCTGGCCCCGGTCGTCTCCGCGGCGGAGTGCGCGCATGACTACCCTCCAGTCTCCTTGCGGCGGCGGAAGCTCACCGAGCCCCGTCCGCCGCGGCGGTCGACCGCCGCGGCCTTGACCAGGCCGAGTTCGCCCGCGAGGGTCCACAGGGCCTGCTTGACGGTGCTCTTGGCGTCGAGTTCGTGCAGGCGGCCGGCGTCCACCACGCTCTGCAGCTCCTTGAAGTGGGCGGGGATCGTGGTGGCGGCGAGCGCGGTGCCGGTGATCTGCCGGATCAGGGAGGGCTGGATCTCGGTGCCGCGGGTGTGGCGGTTGACGACGACCATGGTCTCCTCCGCCTTGCGGATCTGCAGGCGGTCCCACATGCGGACGGCGCGTTTGGCGCCGCGGACGGCGATCACGTCCGGGGTGGTGACCAGCAGGGAGGTGTCGGCCATCTCCACGATGGCCGCTCCGGCGCCGCTGAGCTGGGCGCCGCAGTCGACGATCACGACCTCGTAGCGGGCGCGCAGGGCGCTGACGATCTGCCGGGCTGCGCGGTCGGTGACCTCCTCGCCGCGTTCGCCCTCGCCGGGCGCGAGCAGCAGGGCGAGCCCGCTGTCGTGGCGGAAGACGGCGTCGGCCAGGACGCGCGGGGAGATGTCGGAGATGCCGGCGAGGTCGACGACCGAGCGGCGGAACTGGACGTCCAGGTAGGAGGCGAGGTCACCGGTCTGGAGGTCCATGTCGAGCACGGCGGTGGGGCGGCCGGAGGCCTGGGCGGCGAGGGCGAGCTGGATGGCGACGAGGGTGGTGCCGACCCCGCCCTTGGCGCCGCTCACGGTGACGACGGTGCCGCCGACGCCGGTGAACACCTCGATGGCGCCGCCCAGATGGCGCCGTACGCCCGCCGACCACTGGGCGACGGCCTGGACCCGGGTGGCGAGTTCCTCGTAGTGCAGGGGCAGGGCGACGAGGCCGCGGGCGCCGTAGTCCATCGCCGCCTGGAACAGGCCGGGGCTCGCGTCCGAGGTGACGAGGATGACGCCGACCGCCGGGAAGCGCAGGGCGACTTCGCGGATCAGCTCCAGGGCGGGGACCGGGCCGATGCGCTCATGGACGACCACGACCTCGGGCAGTTCGTCGACGGACTCGGCGGCCAGCCGGGCGAGGGTGTCGATGAGCTGGGTGGAGTCGACCACCGGGGCGACCGGCTCGGCGTCCGGGAGCTGGCTGAGCAGGGTCGTGACCGACCGGACCGCGTCCGCGTCACCGACCGCCGGGAGGATCCTCGTGGGCATGCGGGCCTCTCACTTGTCCTTCGCGAGTTCGTACGTCCGGTCCGACTCGGGGACCGTGCCGCCGCCTCCGGGCGCCACCAGCGCGAGGCGGACCCGCTGGGCGAACGACTCGGCGTACGTGAGGCGCTGGGCGTCGAGGGTGGACAGCGCGAAGGTGATCGGGACGGCGTCGGTGGGCTGCCGGTCGCGGTCGTCGGCGTCGGGTTTCAGCGGGGTCAGGTCGCCCACGTCTAGGACCTTGGCGTTGGTCACGATGATCTTGGACTGGGCGGGGGCACCCTCCCGCTCGCCCTCGAAGGTGGCGTAGACGTTCACGGTGGAGTTCGGGGTGATCTTGCCGGCCACCCCGGTCGCCGCGTCGATCATGATGGCGACCTCCTGCTGCCCGGGTTTCAGGGCCGGCTGGGCGACGATCATGTCGCTCTGGAGCAGGGAGCCCTGCTTGAGGGTGGTGACCGCGATCCTGCCCTCGATCTCGCGGAGATCGGTGACCGCGTTGTCGGACAGCCACCGCTCGGGCATCGAGATCTTCTCGAACTGGGCCGCGTCGAGGGGCTTGTACGGTTCGACGTCCGCCTTGAGCCGGTAGGCGGTGACCTCGGGGCCGACCTTGGACTCGGCGTCGTCGATGACGGACAGCACGCCGGCGAAGGCGCCGAGGGCGCAGACGACCGACAGGATCAGGAGTATCACGCCGCGGCGCTGACGGGAGTTCATGAACCGTGCAACCTCATTGGGGGAATCGGTCGGGATCGGTCTGCTGCGGCTTCCGGGTTCGGTCAGCCTGCGCGGGTCTCGGGTACGGGCGGGGTGGCGGAGCAGAACACACAGCGGTCGCCGATGACGTCGATGCCGCACCAGTGGCAGGCGCTCCGGCGCACCGAGGTGACCAGCTGGTACAGCACGGACAGGTCGGAGAGGTAGGCGCAGAACTCGATCAGCCGTCCGGTCCCCCACCACCGCTCCGACTCGGCGGGCAGCGGCACCTCGCGCAGGCCCTGGACGCTCCAGGACCTGGCCAGGGTGTCGGTGACCCAGTCGGACTGGAGCTGGCCCTTGGCGACCAGCATCCGGGTGCCGAACTCCGGCCCGGTCAGCGCGGCTTCGGGGCCGATCCGGACCAGCTGCGGTTCGGGGTGGGCGAGGACGCCGAACTGGCTGCCCGGGACCCATGACCTGGTGTGGGACTTGAGCCCGACGGGGACGCGGTCGAGCCTGGCGACGGAGCCGAGGAGCGCCCCGGCGTGGATGTAGTGGGTGAGCAGACGGCCCGCCGAGGCAAGGACGCCGGGGCTGAGGTCGCAGGAGGCGAGCTGACGCAACTGGCGGACCAGGACGGCGAGTCCGAGCGGCGGCAGTTCGGGGCGGAAGAGGGCGATCCGGTCGCTCTCCATGAGGGCGCGCAGGGTGCGCAGCCGGCGTTCCACGGCGGGGTCGAGGGCCTCGGAGCAGACGACGATGAGGTGGCCGTGCTGCTCGACGACCGCTTGCAGGGCGGTCAGGGAGCGGTCGAGCGGCTGCCGGTCCAGGCCCTGGAGCACGACGGCGGGGACGGTCCGTTCGTCCTGTGGCGGCAGCGCCAGGTCGGCACTGGTCACGGCGATGGCAGTTGGCACGCGCAGCTCCCCACTCCCCATGCCCGCCGGCCCGACCGGCGTCACTCCGGTACACCCAGGACACACAGCCGACTTCACTGCGTGACTACGTGAGCACTGTATCCACGGGTTCATGACCGGAGAACAGCGTTTCTGTAGCTATGAAGGAACTGGCGTTTCACAAGTTGCGCCAAACCGGGGCACGTTGAGCATCTCGGCGCCTGCTCTTGACAAGAGGATTGGTCTGGACCAACGTGTTTTGACATGTCCATACGCAGACGATCGACACGTCTCTGGACGGGTGCCGTCACCCTGGCGCTCGCCCTCTCCCTCGCGGGCACCGGCCAGGCCTCCGCCGCCGATGTCAACAACGCCAGGAACGCCGGCTTCGAGTCCGGCCTGACCAACTGGACCTGCTCCGCGGGCAGCGGTACGGCCGTCTCCTCCCCGGTGCACGGCGGCTCGGCCGCGCTGAAGGCGACCCCGGCCGGGCAGGACAACGCCCGCTGCACCCAGGCCGTGGCGGTCCAGCCGAACGCGACGTACACGCTCAGCGCGTGGGTGCGGGGCGGGTACGCCTATCTGGGCGTCACCGGCACCGGCACCACGGACGTGTCGACGTGGACGCCGGACTCCGCCGGCTGGAAGCAGCTGACCACCACCTTCACCACCGGCTCCGCGACCCGGTCGGTGACGGTGTACACGCACGGCTGGTACGGCCAGGCCGCCTACTACGCCGACGACCTGTCGGTGTTCGGGCCCGACGGGGGCGGAGGCGGGGACCCGGAGCCGACGGTCCCGGGCGCGCCGGGCGGGGTGACGGTGTCCGGACGCAGCTCGTCGTCGATCTCCCTGGCCTGGAACACGGTGCCGGGCGCGACCGGCTACCACGTCTACCGGGGCGGCACCAAGGTCACGGCGGTCAGCGGCACATCGGCCACGGTGACCGGGCTCGCGGCCTCCACCTCGTACTCCTTCCAGGTCACGGCGGTGAACTCGGCCGGTGAGTCGCCGAAGTCGGCGACGGTGACGGGGACGACCACGGCGACACCGGCGAATCCCGCGCTGCCCAAGCACGCGGTGACCGGGTACTGGCAGAATTTCAACAACGGCGCGGCCGTGCAGAAGCTGTCGGACGTCCAGGCGCAGTACGACATCATCGCGGTCGCCTTCGCCGACGCCACCGGGACACCGGGCGCGGTGACCTTCACCCTCGACTCGGCCGGGCTCGGCGGGTACACCGTCGACCAGTTCAAGGCGGACGTCCGGGCGAAGCAGGCGGCCGGGAAGAAGGTCATCATCTCGGTCGGCGGCGAGCGGGGCACGGTGTCGGTCAACGACTCCGCGTCCGCGACGAACTTCGCCAACTCGGTGTACGCGCTGATGCAGGAGTACGGCTTCGACGGCGTCGACATCGACCTGGAGAACGGGCTCAACGCGACCTACATGACCCAGGCGCTCAGGGCGCTGTCGGCCAAGGCGGGACCGTCGATGATCCTCACCGTGGCTCCGCAGACCATCGACATGCAGTCGACGTCGAACTCCTACTTCCAGACGGCCCTGAACGTGAAGGACATCCTCACGGTCGTCAACATGCAGTACTACAACAGCGGTTCCATGCTCGGCTGCGACGGCAAGGTCTACGGCCAGGGCTCGGTCGACTTCCTGACCGCCCTCGCCTGCATCCAGCTGGAGGGCGGCCTCGCCCCGTCCCAGGTGGGCCTGGGCCTGCCGGCCTCGACCCGGGGCGCGGGCAGCGGGTATGTGTCACCGGCCGTGGTGAACAACGCGCTCGACTGTCTGGCGAAGGGCACCAACTGCGGTTCCTTCAAGCCGTCCAGGACCTATCCCGACCTGCGCGGCGCGATGACCTGGTCGACCAACTGGGACGCCACGGCGGGCAACGCGTGGTCCAACGCGGTGGGCCCGCACGTGCACGCGCTGCCGTAGGCACCGCCACCCCCGCCGGCCGTGGCCGGAGTCCGTCAGAAGAACTCCGACCACGGCTGGTCCCAGATCTGCTTCACGCACAGCACCAGGAACAGCAGGCCCGCGATGGCCAGCATGGAGTTGCTCAGTGCGCCGTTGCGCCATTCCCGCGGTGTGCGGGAGGAGTTGAGGAGCCAGAGCAGGGTGCCGGCCAGGAACGGCAGGAACGCCGCGCCCAGGACGCCGTAGATGATGATCAGGCGGAAGGGCTGGCCCTGGAAGAGCAGGACCATCGGCGGGAAGGTCAGCCACAGCAGGTAGAGGCGGAAGGGCAGGCTGCGTTCGCGGCGGCCGGTGGCGATGTCCTCGCCGCGGGTCGCGTCACCCCTGCGGTAGCGCTCGACGAAGTCCGCGAACATCAGGCTCACGCCGTGCCAGACGCCGATCAGCGAGGTGAACGAGGTGGCGAAGAAGCCGATCAGGAAGAACTTGGCGGTCGCCGTGCCGTACTCCTCCTCCAGGATGTCGCTCAGCTGGAGCAGCCCCTTGTCCCCGCTCGCGAGCGCGATGTTCGCCGAGTGCAGCAGCTCCGCCCCGACGAAGAGCATCGCGACGACGAAGATGCCGGTGGTGGCGTAGGCGACCCGGTTGTCCAGGCGCATCACCTTCATCCAGCCGGTGTTGGTCCAGCCCTTGGCGTTGACCCAGTAGCCGTACGCGGCCAGCGTGATGGTGCCGCCGACCCCGCCGATCAGGCCGAGGGTGTTCAGGACGGAGTCGTCCGCGTCGGGCAGCACCGGCAGCAGGCCCGCGAAGGCGTCGCCGAGGTTCGGGGTGACCCGGATCGCCAGGTAGACCGTCACCACGAACATGACGCCCACCAGGACCGTCATGACCTTCTCGAAGACGGCGTACTTGTTGAACCAGACGAAGACCAGGCCCACCAGGCCGCAGGCGATCCCCCACCACTCCAGGTCCATCACGTCGGGGAAGAGGGCCTGCAGGGGCAGGGCGCTCGACGACATCGCCGCGGCGCCGTAGACGAAGCCCCAGATCACGACGTAGCCGACGAAGAACCAGGTCGTCCAGCGGCCGAGGCTCGCCCAGCCGTCGAAGAGGGTGCGTCCGGTGGACAGATGCCAGCGGCCCGCCGCCTCGGCGAGGGAGATCTTCACCAGGCAGCCGATGATCGCGGCCCACAGCAGCGTGTACCCGAAGCTGCTGCCGGCGATCAGCGTGGCCACCAGGTCGCCGGCGCCCACCCCGGTCGCGGCGACGACGATGCCGGGGCCGATGTATTTCCAACTGGACTTGCGGGGAGAGGAGTCGATTGCGTGGGCCTGTGGTGCCTGAGAGTTTCCCGAGCTGTCCGCCATGCAGATCAAGAAACCGCAGTGGGGCCGGGCCGACAAGAGGGCGCGTCAGAGTTCGAACCACACCGTCTTGCGCTGCCCGTCCTGATGACAGCCCCATCTGCGGGCCAGCGCGTCCACCAGGAACATCCCCCGCCCGCTCTCCGAACTGCCCGCCTCCAGCACCTGCGGGGTGCGCCGGCCGGCGTCCTGCACCTCGCAGCGCAGCACGCCCTGCGCGGCGGACAGCGTCACCCGAAAGCGGCTCGCCGAGTGCAGCAGCGCATTGGTCGCCAACTCGCTGACCAGCAGTTCCGCGGTGTCCAGCACCTCGTCCTGGCCCGCGAGCCCCCAGGTCTCCAGCTGCCTGCGCACCTCCTTGCGGGCCTCGCGGACCGCGGCGGGGCGGGGGTCGTACTCCATGGTGAGATGACCGGCTCCGACGGGCGGTCGACGGTGGGAGCCGTTCCGGAGTTGCAGCATGCTGTCCATGGTCGTCGGGCCGCGGGCGGGGCGCACGGGTAGATATACCTGTTTCCCCGCCCGCGGGCCCCGTGTCCTACCCGTACTGCAGGCGTACGGTCGCCCCCGCCGCGTCGTCCCGGACGTCGACGTAGGCGCAGACCTGGCGGGCGTACCACAGGCCCTGGCCCGGCTCCAGTTCGCCGGTGTCCGGCGGGACGAAGCCGGCCAGCGGGTTGTCGACGCGGCGGGCGGTGCGCAGCTCGCAGACGCAGGCCGGCGCCTCGCCCCACAGCCGGACGCCGGTGAGCGGGCCGAGCGCGGCCGCCGCCTCGGTGACGGCCAGCGCGAACAGTTCGGCGTCCGCGTCCGGCAGCCCGCTGCCGCCCGCCCAGGCCCGTACCGCCCCGGCGTCCGCGCCGGTCAGCCGCCGGGCGTCCGCGGGGGGTGGTGGCAGGGGTACGGCGTCCAGCTCGGCGGCGAGCCGTACCGGGTCCTCGTACACGCCGGTGCCGGGGTGGGCGCGGCGGGCCTCGGCGATGAGGGCGGGGCCGGCGGTGCGGGTGTCGTAGACGCACAGGGCGGTGGTGGCGAACGGGGCGAACAGGAGGTTGGCGAGGGCCTCGTAGCGGATCCACTCGGCGCTCTCGCGCGGTGAGCGTCCGGCGCGGCCGTTCCAGACGGGTTCCATCAGCAGGTGGATACGGCCGCCGGGGCCGGCGTGCGCGGCGAGGTAACCGGCGGCCTGGGCGACGGCGTTGGCGGCGGATCCGGTGTACCAGTCGGTGTGCGGGAGGAGTACGGCGCTCTTCGCGTCGGCGCCGAGGGCGTCCCGCAGGAGGTCCAGCTTGGCGGGGGCGGCGACGGCGACGGGCGGGGGTTCGCCGGGGCTGTCCAGGGCGTGGGCCAGGAAGGGGACGGCGGCGGCCACGAAGGCGTCGTCGGTGCCGGGGGCGGTCATACGGTGGTCGAACACCTGCGGTTGACTGCTCACGCGTTCCCCTGTCTGTGCCGTGTGCGGTGGTGGTTCAGCGCCGGGCCGTGACCCAGGCGGCGAGTTGGCTGCGGTTGTCGAGGCCGAGCTTGCCGAGGATGCGTTCCACGTGGCCCTCGGCGGTGCGCCGGGCGATGACCAGGCGGTCGGCGATCTGGTGGTTGGCCAGGCCCTGGGCCACGAGGTCGGCCACCTGGGACTCCCGGGGGGTGAGGTGGGAGCCCTTCGGCCCGCCGGCCGGGTCCGGGGTGCCGCGGCCCTCGTCGAGCGCGTGCCCCACTAGCTCCGTCAGCTCCAGCTCGCGGCCGTACCGGTACGCCTTCTCGTACGCCGGCTCGCCGAGGGCCGCGCGGGCGCGGCGTTCGCTGTCCTCGCGGGGCGTCCGCAGGGCGGCCGAGCCCCAGCGGTCGCGGTCGATGTCGGACCAGACCCGGTCGGCGCCGCCGAGCAGGAGGGCCGCGTGCTCGTGGGCGCCGGTCTCGGTGGCGATGCGGGCCAGGAGGTCGAGGGTGAGGGCGATGCCGGTGACGTCGTGGACGGCGAGCTTGAGGCGCAGGGCGTGGTGGGCGTGGCGTTCGGCGGCCGGCCAGTCCCGCTGCACGGTGTGGGCGAGGGCGAGCATCCTCAGTACGTACGAGTGCACCCACTCCTCGCCGTGCAGCTCGCAGAGCCGGCGGGTCTCCTCGCAGACGGCGACGGCCCGGTCCGCCTCACCCAGGAAGCCCAGCGCGCAGGCGAGTTCCACGCGCTCCAGGCCGACGAGGCTGAGGTGCTGGCCGGGGACGCGGCCCCGCTCCGCGGCGGCCTCGAAGTGGGCGAGGGCGGTGGGCAGGTCGTCGAGGAAGAGGGTGATGACGCCGATGACGTAACCGGCGTGCGCCGCCTCGGCCTCGTCGCCGAGCGCGAGGGCGAGCGCGCGGGCCTCCTCGGCGAGCCGCCGGCCGTGCGCGAGATCCCGGGTGACGGCGGCGAGCAGCCCGGCGACCCACAGCGCACGGGCCCGCTCCGCGGTGGGCTCGGGATTGACCGCCAGGGCCCGCTCCACCCAGTACCGCCCCTCCTGCGGAGCCCCACAGGCATGCCAGTAGAACCACAGAGCCCCCACCAACCGAAGCCCCCCGACCCGCCCACCGCCCACGCCGACTCCTGCGCGGGAGGCGTGCCCGCCGCCGGCGGCACGGCACCCGCCAGGCACGCCTACGACGACCGAGGACCCGCCGAACCCGGCCACCTGCCCGCCCACGACGGCACAGGGCTCGCCGGGCGCGGCCACCTGGCCACCCGCGACGGTCACGAGCGCGCCGGGCGCGGCTGCGCAGTCCCGCGCTACGGCAGGGCAGTCGTCCAACTCCGCAGAGCTCCCGCCCGGCACGACACCGCACCGACTCCGCACGGCCGAACACCCACCCGCGCCGCCGAGCCCCTCGCCCCCAACCGCGCATCCCTGACCCCGCCCACCGGACCGCTCGCCCTCAGCCCCGCACCTCTCGCCTCGCCCCCCGAACCCCTCGCCCCCAGCCCCGCACCCTTCACCCCACCCCCCGAACCCCTCGCCCCCGACCCCACACCCGTCACCCCACCCCCCAGGCCCCTCACCGCTCTCCCCCCAGCCCGAAAGGCTGGAGTTCAGGGCTGTGCGCAAGTTGTCCTGGTCGGCTTTCAGGCGGGCCACGATGTGGCGTTGGGACGGGCCGAACCACGCGCGTTCGTAGGTGTCGGCCAGGTGTTGCATCCACGTTCGCTGGCGCAGGCGCGCGGTGGGTTCCTCGCCGGGGAGGGCGCGGAGGCGGGCCAGGCCGTAGTGGCGGAGGGTGTCGAGGAGGCGGTACCGCACGGTTCCGGCCGCCGTCTCCCTGATCAGCACCGACTTGTCCACCAGAGCGCTGACCGCCTCCACGACGTCCGCGGGGCGCAGCCGTACCCCGTCCGCGCACACCGCCTCCGCCGTCTCCAGGTCGAAGCCGCCCGCCAGGACCGAGGCGCGGGCCCAGGTCAGCTGTTCCTGCGCCGTGCAGAGCGAGTGGCTCCAGTCGACCGTCGCGCGCAGCTCCCCGCGGGCGTCCAGGCCCGCCTCCAGCTGGTCGAGTCCGAGGTCCCGCAGGCGTCCCGCGGCAAGTTCGATGGCGAGCGGGAGTCCGTCGAGGCGGCGGCAGAGGCGGGCCACGGCCGCCCGGTTGTCCGGGGTCAGCCGGAAGGCGGGGTCCACGGCGGCGGCCCGGTCGGCGAACAGGGCGAGCGCGGGATGGCGGCGGGCGTCGGACAGGTCACCGTCCGGGTCGGGCACCGGCAGCGGCCGTAGCTCCAGGAGGTGCTCCCCGAGCAGCCCCAGCCGGTGCCGGGTCGTCGCCAGGACCCGCACGTGCGGGGTGCCGTGGAGCAGGGCGGCGATCAGCTCCGCGCAAGCGGCGGGCAGGTGCTCGCAGTTGTCGACGACGAGGAGCAGCCGCCGTTCCCCCAGGTGCCCGGCGAGCGCGTCCAGCGGGGGCCGGCCGCTGTGGTCGTGCAGGCCCAGCGCGTCGGCGGCGGCGTGCGGGACGAGGGCCGGGTCGTCGAGTCCCGCCAGCCCCACGAACCGGACCCCGTCCGGGAAGGCGCCGCGGACCCGGTCCGCGAGGCGCGTGGCGAGGCGGGTCTTGCCGACTCCACCGGGCCCGGTCAGGGTGACCAGGCGTGATCTGGCCAACAGCCGCCGCCCGGCAGCTAGTTCGGCGCGCCGGTCCACGAAGCTGGTCGGCTCGGGCGAGCCGGGGACGACCGCGAGGCCGTCCTGTCGTGGCGCTGATCCGCCCATGATCAGCCAGTCCAGTTCTCTGGGATCGCGGTCCGAGGATCGAGCCGGAGTTCGGCCCCCTCTTGGCCAGGGACCCCTCACCATCCCCCCTTCGGCCCGGACCCGCACACCAGCCTCACACGCCCGAGTGCACCTTCCGCCAGGCCCGCGTCACATGCCGCCCGCACGCGTACACTGCCCGCTCATCACCCCCGAGACGGGTTCCCGCCATCGAGGCCGTTTTCCGCCTTGACCCGCTCATGCCACGCACGGACGATGAGCGCCACCCGCACCAGTACGTCGCTGAACCACCCCCTGCTCCACTCCCCACCTTCCGGAGATCCCGGAAGCCCTGGAGACACAAGGAGAATTCATGCGACTTCGCATACGAGGCTCAGGCGCCCGCGGCGGCAGACGCACCGCCACGCTCGCCACCCTCCTGGCCCTGGCCCTCGCGGCACCCCTCTCCGCGACCGTCACGGCCAACGCCGACAGCGGCACCCGGGCGGCACCCTCCGCCGACACCGTCCGCCAGTACGAGATCCACACCCACTCGACCGCCAAGGACCGCACCGCGATCCAGCGCACCGGCGTCACCGTGGACGAGGTCGACGCGCACGGCCTGGTGGTCTCCGGCCGCGCCGACCAGATCCGCACCCTGCGCGGCCTCGGCTACGAGGTCACGCCGCTCGGCGCCGTACCGGACCGCTCGGGCGGCGCGGACGACGCCCGGCTGCTCGACTTCCCGTCGGCCGACTCCCGGTACCACAACTACGCGGAGATGACGAGCGCGATCAACTCGATCGTCTCGGCGAACCCGGCCATCGCCAGCACCCGGGTGATCGGCACGTCGTACCAGGGCCGGAACATCACGGCCATCAAGATCAGCGACAACGTCGGCACGGACGAGTCCGAGCCGGAGGTGCTGTTCACCCACCACCAGCACGCCCGCGAGCACCTCACCGTCGAGATGGCGCTGTACCTGCTGCGCGAGCTGACCTCCGACTACGGCTCCGACTCCCGGGTCACCAGCATGGTGAACAACCGCGAGATCTGGATCATCCCCGACATCAACCCGGACGGCGGCGAGTACGACATCGCCACCGGCTCGTACCGCTCCTGGCGCAAGAACCGGCAGCCCAACTCCGGTTCCTCCTACGTCGGTACCGACCTCAACCGCAACTGGAACTACCGCTGGGGCTGCTGCGGCGGCTCCTCCGGCTCCACGTCCTCCGACACCTACCGGGGTTCGGCGCCCGAGTCCGCGCCCGAGGTGCGGGTCGTGGCGAGCTTCGTGCGCAGCCGGGTCATCGGCGGCGTGCAGCAGATCAAGGCCGGGATCGACTTCCACACCTACAGCGAACTGGTGCTGTGGCCGTTCGGGTACACGTACTCCGACACCACGACCGGGATGACGGCCGACGACCGCAACGCCTTCGCGACGGTCGGCGGCAAGATGGCGGCCAGCAACGGCTACACGGCGGAGCAGGCCAGCGATCTGTACATCACCGACGGGTCGATCGACGACTACCTCTGGGGCACCCACAAGATCTTCGGGTACACCTTCGAGATGTATCCGCGCTCCAGCTCCGGCGGTGGGTTCTACCCGCCCGACGAGGTGATCGAGCGGGAGACCTCACGCAACCGGGACGCGGTGCTGCAGCTGCTGGAGAACGCGGACTGCATGTACCGGTCGATCGGGAAGGAGTCCCAGTACTGCTAGTCGGAGTACTGCTAGTCGGACTCCTCGAAGTAGGCGTCCAGCACGGCGTCGAGCTGTGACTCCCACTCGGCGAAGCGGCTCCTGGCCGCCGCCTCGATCTCGATCGGGTACCAACGGCGGTCAGGAGTGTGCACCGTGACGGTGTACCGCTTGCCGAAGCGGGCGGTCTCCGTCTCCACGGCGCCGATCTCGTCCCAGCGGAACTCGCACTCCTGGTCGTCCAGGCAGAGACGGACCCCGCGGCGGTCGGCGACGATCCTGGCCCGGCGGTCGGCGGCCTCGAAGACCGGCCCGTCGTCCGCGACTTCTTCGGCGGCGGTCTCGTCCTCCTCGGCCGCTGCCTCCGCCACCGCTTCCTTGACGACCTCGACCGCTTCCGCGGCCTCCACGGCCTTCGCGTCCGTCTCCTCGGGCTCCGCCGGCTCCTGCGCCCGCTTCACCATGGACACGGGCGGGGTGAGCCCGGGGACGAAGGCCGGGTCGAATCCGGCGCCCTCCAGGGGCTGGCTGCTCGATCCTATGCGCTGCTCCACAGCGGGCAGTATGGTCGACGAACCTGTGCCGCACACAGTCGGCACCGGCATCGTTATACGAAGATGCTCAACCCGGCGGCCACCACGAACCCCACCACCGACAGCACCGTCTCCAGCACGGTCCAGGTCTTCAGGGTGTCCCGCTCGCTGATGCCGAAGTACTTCGCCACCATCCAGAAGCCGCCGTCGTTGACGTGCGAGGCGAAGATGGAACCGGCCGAGATGGCCATGATGACGAGGGCGACGAAGGCCTGCGAGTGGTTCCCCTCCGCCAGCAGCGGCGCGACGATGCCCGCGGTGGTGACGATCGCCACCGTCGCGGAGCCCTGCGCCACCCGCAGCACCACGGAGATCAGGTAGGACAACGCGATCACCGGCAGGCCCACGTCGTTGAAGGTGTCCGACAGCGCCTGGGCCACCCCGCTCGCCTTCAGCACGGCGCCGAAGACCCCGCCCGCGCCGACGACCAGCAGGATGTTGCCGACCGGCTTGAGGGAGGACGTGGACACCGTCTCCAGGGACTTGCGGGACCAGCCGCGCCGGACGCCGAGGACGTAGTAGGCGAGCAGCAGCGCGATCGTCAGCGCCACGAAGGGGTGGCCGAAGAACTCGATGACCGAGCGCGGGGTGGACGGGTCGAGGGCGATCGAGGAGAACGTGGCCGCGAGGATCAGGATCAGCGGCGTACCGATGATGGCGAGCACCGTGCCGAGGGCGACCGGCTGTTCACGCGGCTCGCGCTGCTCGTGCTCGACGGCGCGCCTGGCCTCCTCCGCCGCCTCGACCATGTCCTGCGGTACGGCGACGAAGATCCGGCGGCCGATCCAGGCGGAGTACACCCAGGCCGCCAGGACGGCCGGGATGCCGCAGACGACGCCCATGAGGATGACCCAGCCGAGGTCCACGTGGAGGAGTCCGGCCGCGGCCACCGGGCCGGGGTGCGGGGGCAGGAAGGCGTGGGTCATCGACAGGCCCGCGAGCAGGGGCAGGCAGTACAGCAGGATCGATTTTCCGGAGCGCCTGGCGGCGGCGTAGACGATCGGGGCGAGGACGAAGATGCCCACGTCGAAGAAGACCGGGATGCCGAAGACGACGCCGGTGATGCCCATGGCGAGCGGGGCGCGCTTCTCGCCGAACAGCCCGAGCAGCCGGGACGCCAGCACGGCCGCGCCGCCGCTGACTTCGAGGATCGCGCCGAGCATGGTGCCCAGGCCGATGATGATGGCGACATGGCCGAGGATGCCGCCCATGCCGGTCTCGATGGTGGAGACGGCGTCGGAGCGCTGGACGGTGCCGAAGAGTTCGGTGACCGACAGGCCGGCGAGCAGGCCGACGGCTATGGAGACGGCGAGCAGGGCGACGAACGGCTGGAGCCGGACCCGGATGATCAGGAAGAGCAGCAGCGCGATGCCGACGGCGGCCACGGTGAGCAGACCGGCGGTGCCGTCGACGAGGAGGAGCAGGCCGCCGGTGTGCGGGGGTGGTGTCATGGGGGTCCTCTTGCTACGTACATACAGCTTTCGGGCAGGGGGGATCGCGGCATGGCCCGGCGAGGGGCCATGCCGTGGGGGTGGTACGGGAGTTGAGTGAGCGTCAGCCGAGGACGGCGAGCGCGTCGATCTCGATGAGCAGGCCCGCGGGAAGGCCGACGTAGACCGTCGTGCGCGCGGCGGGCGGGGCGGTGAGGTGCTGCGCCTCGAAATAGGCGTTGTAGATCTCGTTCATCTCGGCGAAGTGGGCCACGTCCGTCAGATAGACGCGGATCATCATCACGTCGTCCCAGCTCGCGCCGCCCTCCTCGAGGATCGCCTGGACGTTGTCGAGGGTCTGCAGGGTCTGCTCGCGCAGGGTGGGGCCGGCGGGCGTGGGCGGCTTGCCCTCCTCGGCCGGCAGGAAGCCGACCTGGCCGGCGACCTGGAGGATGTTGCCCTTGCGCACGCCGTGCGAGAACTTCGCGGGCGGGGTGGTGTGGGTCGGCGGGGTGAGCGCGGTCTTGTCGGTCATACGGGGTCCTTTGCCGGGGTCTTGCCTGAGTACTCGCCGCTGATCTCGTCGGCGGTGCGGCGCACCAGCGGGAGGAGGGTGAGGAGTTCGTCGGCGGTGACGACGACGTTGGGGGCCGAGACCGACATCGCGGCGACGACCCTGCCGTCCGCGCCGCGGATGGGGGCGGCGACGCAGTTGATGGACTCCTCGTGGCCACCGAGGTCGGTGGCCCAGCCCTGTTCGCGCACCGTGTCCAGCTCCCGCAGGAAGGCGGGGGCGTTGGGTGTCGAACGGGACGTGTACATGGGGTAGTCGAGCTTCTCCGCGAGGGCGCGGCGCTCGGGTTCGGTCAGGTCGGCGAGGAGCAGCTTGGCGACGGCGGCGACGGTGATGGCGACCGGCTTGCCGATCCGTGAGTACATGCGGACCGGGTAGCGGCTCTCGACCTTGTCGATGTAGAGCACCTCGTCCTCCTCGTACACGGCGAGGTGGACGGTGTGTCCGCACTTCTCGTTGAGGCGTACGAGGTGGGGGTGGGCGATCTCGCGGATGTCGAGGTTCTCCATCGCCTCCTGGGCGAGGGCGATCAGGCGGGCGCCGAGGCGGTAGCGCTGGTCGGACTGGCGGTAGACCATGCCGTGCTCGTGCAGGGTGCGCAGCAGGCGCAGGGCGGTGGACTTGTGCACCCCCAGGCGGTCGGCGACCTGGCCCAGGTCGGCGGGGCCCTCGGCGAGCAGCGGCAGGATGCTCAGCGCGCGGTCTACGGTCTGGCTCATGGGGTGCGTACCTCCTCCTCGGCCCGGGGTGCGGCCGGTGTCCAGCCGGGGCCGAGTCGAAGTCTCCCCCACGCCTCGTCGCCGAGGGCGGCCAGCCGGTCGGCGGTGTCGCGGGCCGGGGGCGGGGCGAGGTCGCCGGGGGCGGTGAGGGCGGCGGCGGCCCAGAGGTGGCCGTGCCGGAGCCGGTCCCGCAGCGGGAGTTCGCGCAGGGTGGCGGAGAGGAACCCGGCGGCGAAGGCGTCCCCGGCGCCGGTGGCCGACACGACGTCGACCCGGAGGGCGGGCTGGAAGACGCGGGCGGACTCCTGGAACACCGTCGCGCCCTTCGCCCCCTCCTTCACCACCAGCACTCCCGGCTCGGGCAGCAGTTCCCGGATCCCGTCCGGGCCGCCTTCCACCCCCCATGCCTGCGCCGCCTCGTCCTCCCCCACGAACACGAGGTCGCTGCCGCGGGCGAGGCCGAGCAGGACGTCACCGGCCGCGGCCGGGTCCCGCCACAGGCCGGCCCGGTGGTTGACGTCGAAGGAGACGAGCGGGCGGCCGGGGCCGCGTTCGGTGAGCTTCTGCACCAGCGCCAGGCAGCTGTCGGAGAGGGCGGCGGTGATCCCGGACAGGTGCAGCACGCGTCCGGGGCCCGCCTGCGCGTTCCGCACGCTCATCGCGGACGCCGCCGAGCCGGCCCGGTAGTACGCCACTTCGTGCGCGTCCGTCCCGCGGTCGCCGGCGGTGCGGAAGTACACGCCCGTGGGCCGCGCCGGGTCCCGGCCCACCGCCGACACATCGACGCCGTAGGAGCCGATCGCCTCGACCAGGTGGTCGCCGAAGCCGTCGGCGCCCACCCTGCTCACCCACCGCACCGAGTGTCCGGCGGCGGCCAGGGCGCAGGCGACGTTGGACTCGGCGCCGCCGATCGACCGGTCGAAGGAGGGCACGTCGGCGAGGCGGCCCGGCCGGGCGGGCAGGAACGCGACCATGGACTCGCCGAGCGCGACGACGTCCACGACGTCGAGGGTGTTGCCGGTCCCGGTGATGGTCACGATCGTCGTAGCTCCCCAGCCTTGTGCTCGTGTTGGCCGAGATGTTAGACAGCAGTAAGCGACATACGCAATGAGCGTTGCAAATAATGCAACGCACCGGATCAGGGAGGCCCCATGGCCGCTGAAGCGCTCGCCCGTCTGGCCGAGGAACGCGTCGACCACCGCTTCAAGGGCCTGCCGCCGGACGCCATGGGCCTGACCGTCGGCGAGCTGGCGGCCGAGCGGCGCAACCTCTTCACCGACACCGACGGCTTCGCCACCCCCGTGCTCGCCCTGTCCGCCGAGCGCCTGGAGCACAACCTGCGCCTGATGGAGACGTACGCCGAGCGCCACGGCCTGGCCTTCGCCCCGCACGGCAAGACCTCCATGGCCCCGCAGCTCTTCCGGCGCCAGATCGAGCACGGCGCCTGGGGCATCACGCTCGCGGTGCCCCATCAGGTGTGGGTGGCGCGGGAGTTCGGGATCCGCCGGGTGTTCCTCGCCAACGAGCTGGTGGACGCGGCGGCCCTGCGCCGCCTGGCCGCGGAACTCACCGCCGACCCGGACTTCCGGTTCGTCTGCTACGTCGACTCCGTGCGCGGGGTGGAGCTGATGGACGCGGCGCTCACGGGCGCCGCCCGGCCCGTGGACGTCGTCGTGGAACTCGCCGCGGGCGAGGGCGCGCGGACCGGTGTGCGCACCGAGGCCGAGTGCGCGGCGGTCGCCGACGCGGTGGCCGCCGCCCGCGCGCTGCGGCTGGTCGGCGTCGCCGGGTACGAGGGCGAGGTGCCGGGGGCCACCCCGGAGCGGGTGCACGCGTGGCTGCGCCGGCTGGTGGCGCTGGCCGGGGACTTCGACCGGGCGGGGCGGTTCGCGGACACCGACGAGATCGTCGTCAGCGCGGGCGGCAGCGCCTGGTTCGACGCGGTCGCCGACGTGTTCGCGCAGATCCCGCACCTCTCGCTGCCGGTACTGAAGTTGCTGCGCTCGGGCGCCTACGTCTCGCACGACGACGGCCACTACCGCAAGCTCACCCCGTTCAACCGGGTCCCCGCCGAGGGCGCCCTGGAGCCCGCGTTCCGGCTGTGGACGCAGGTGGTCTCCCGCCCCTCCGCCGAGCAGGCCTTCGTCAACGCCGGCAAGCGGGACGCCGCCTACGACCTCGACCTGCCCCTCGCCCAGGTGGTCCGCCGGGACGGCGTGGAGCGGCCGGCGGCCGGCATCGAGGTGACCGCCCTGTCCGACCAGCACGCGTGGCTGCGCACGGCACCCGGGGCGGACCTGGAGGTCGGCGACTGGGTCGGCCTCGGCCTCTCCCACCCGTGCACGTCCTTCGACAAGTGGCCGCTGATCCCGGTCGCCGAGGCGGACGGCACGGTCGTCGACTACATCCGTACGTTCTTCTAGGAGGCCCGCTGTGCAGGACCTGGTCATCCGGGACGCCGACGTGGTCGACGGCTCCGGCGCCGACGCCTACCGCGCCGACGTGGTCGTCGACGACGGCCGGATCGTCTCGATCGTGCGCGAGGCGGCCGCGGCGGGCTGCCAGCGACCCTCCGCCGTGCGCGAGCTGGACGCCGAAGGGCTGGTGCTGGCGCCCGGCTTCGTCGACATGCACGCGCACAGCGACCTGGCCCTGCTGCGGGACCCGGACCACAGCGCGAAGGCCGCGCAGGGCGTGACACTGGAGGTGATCGGCCAGGACGGGCTGTCGTACGCGCCGGCCGACGACCGTACGCTCGCCGAGGTGCGCCGCGCGATCACCGGCTGGAACGGCCACGGCGACGACATCGACTTCGACTGGCGCTCGGTCGGCGAGTACCTGGACCGCCTGGACCGGGGCGTCGCCGTGAACGCCGCCTACCTCGTCCCCCAGGGCACGGTCCGCGCCCTCGCGGTCGGCTGGGAGGACCGCGCGGCCACGCCCGGGGAGCTGGCGCGGATGCGGCAGCTGGTCGCGGAGGGCCTGGAGCAGGGCGCGGTCGGCATGTCCTCGGGCCTGACCTACACCCCCGGCATGTACGCCGAGGACGCCGAACTGACCGAACTGTGCCGGGTGGTGGCGTCGTACGGCGGCTACTACTGCCCGCACCACCGCTCCTACGGGGCGGGCGCGCTGGAGGCGTACGCGGAGATGGTGGCCCTGACCCGGGAGGCGGGCTGCGCCCTCCATCTGGCGCACGCCACGATGAACTTCGGCGTGAACAAGGGCCGGGCGCCGCAGCTGCTGGACCTGCTGGACGAGGCGCTGACGGCCGGCGCGGACATCAGCCTCGACACCTACCCGTACACCCCCGGCTGCACGACGCTGGCCGCGCTGCTGCCGAGCTGGGCGAGCGAGGGCGGCCCGGAGGCGGTGCTGGCGCGGCTGGCGGACGAGGAGAGCGCCGAGCGGATCCGGCACCACCTGGAGGTGACCGGCTCGGACGGCTGCCACGGCGTGCCCGTCGAGTGGGACACGATCGAGATCTCGGGGGTGAGCGACCCCGCCCTCGCCGCGCACGTCGGCCACCGCCTGGACGGCTGGACCACGGCCCGCCGGCTGCTCCTGGCGGACCGCCTCGGCACCACGATCCTCCAGCACGTCGGCCACGAGGAGAACGTCCGGTCGATCATGCGCCACCGCGTCCACACCGGCGGCTCGGACGGCATCCTCCAGGGCACCAAGCCGCACCCGCGGGCGTACGGCACCTTCCCGCGGTACCTCGGCCACTACGTACGGGAGTTGGGGGTGCTGTCGCTGGAGGAGTGCGTCGCGCACCTCACCTCCCGCCCCGCGGCCCGGCTGCGCCTGCCGGACCGCGGTCTGGTCCGCGAGGGCTACCGGGCCGACCTCGTCCTGTTCGACCCGCGGACGGTGGCGGCGGGCTCGACGTACGAGGAGCCGAGGAGGCTGCCCACCGGCATCCCGTACGTCCTGATCGACGGCCGCTTCGTGATCGAGGACGGCCGCCGGACGGACGTGCTGGCGGGCCGGTCGGTGCGGCGCACGCCCGTGAGGTGAACGGTCACGGCTTGGGCAGGACGCAGCCGCTCGCGCTCAGGTCCAGCTTGTTGTCGATGCCGAAGCAGGCCGGGAACTGGTACGTCTGCTGGGCGTAGTTGATGCCCCGGCGGACGGTGACGTTGCCGCTCGCGTCGACCTCGCAGGGGTTGTTGACGGTGCAGCTCTGGCCGTCCACGTTGCCGGTGTTGTTCACGGCGACGACCGTGTTGGTGGCCCGGTCGAGCACCGGCGAACCCGAGGTGCCGCCGATCGTGTCGCAGGCGGAGGTGTAACGGACGGAGTCCTTCCAGGTCCAGTCGCCCTCCTTCAGGCGGTACGCGAAGCCGTCGACGGAGCAGTTGTAGATCCGCTTCCAGTAGCCCGAGACGACGCTGATGGCGGTGCCGGCGACGGGGCGGGTGTCGCCGAGGGTGAGCGCGCTGATGCCGTACGAGGACCTGATCTCGGCGTAGGTGCGGGTGAGCTGGTAGATCGCGGCGTCGGTGTCGGTCATCGTCGCGTAGCTGATCTTGGCGGCGCGCAGGGTGGCGACCCGGGTGCCGGCGGAGTTGAGCAGCCCGAAGGAGCGGCTGGAGGGCCGGTCGACGACGACCTCGCCGGGCCGGGGGAAGCCGGTCTCCAGGCAGTGGCCGTTGGTGAGCACGAGCGCGGGGTCGTTGTCCTCGGAGTCGGGCATCCGCACGACGGAACCGGAGCAGTTGCTGAGCGACACGGTCCCGGCGAAGGTGACGGCCTGGATCGCGGGCGCGGCGCTGTCGCTCCGGTCGGGAGCGGCGACCGCGGGTGCCGCGCCGGCCCCGGCCAGGGCCAGGGCGGACAGCGCGACGACGAGAGGCTTTCTCATGTGGGGGTCCCCTCTTGCACCGAAGGTGACCGGAGATCTTCCGGCCACCCGCTGATTTGTCATGCGCATTGTTGTGTGAGGGGGTGCCGGGAACAAGCAGTCGTTTCCGGCCACGGCGGCCGACCCGAGGCGCCTACCGCGGCCTTTTGGTGCTGCCCGAGCCGCTTCCGGGCTTCTTCCCGGAGTTGCCCGGGCCGGTGTCGCCCGAGGCGGTGGGGGCGATGGCGGTGGCGGTGGGCTCGGGGGATTCGGCGGCGGGGGCCGTGGTCGCGGGGGCGGCGGAGTCCTCGCCGGGTGTCCGTGGCTGCGTCGGCTCCGCCTCGCCGGGGGTGGCCGTGGTGCCCGGCGCCTCGGACGCGGCGGCCGGCGGAGTCGGGGACGGGGCGGCGGACGGGTCGGCCGGCGTGCCGGCGTCGCCCGCCGGCGTGCGGTCCTCGTCCGCCGGCGTGCCGGTGTCGTCCTGCGCCGAGCGGGCCGGGTCCTTCTTGCCCTCCGAGCCGCCCGAGGAGGAGTCGGAGGAGAACCCGAAGCCCGCCACCAGGGCGGCGACCGAGACCGTGCCCAGCGCGCCGGCGGCCATCAGGAGGGGGCGGCGCTGATCCCGGCGGCGGTGCGAGCGGCGGGCGGCCCGGCCACCGGTGCCGGGCTCCCAGCCGCCGCCCGGCGCGCCGGTCACCCGCGGCAGCTCGCTCGTCTCGTCGTACGCGTTCTGCCAGCCGTGCGCCAGGGCCGGATCGCGGTACTCCTCGTAGTCGGGGGACGGAGCCGCCTGCGGGACGTACACCCGCGGCGGGCCCTGGGGACCCTCGCCGTGAGGACCCGTGACACCGTTGGGAGCATTCACGCCGTTCGTCCCGTTTCCGTGCTGCGGTGGCCTGGGCATGGCCGCGCATTGTAGAGACGGGAGGCGCACGGGGGACAGCCGTCGGCGATAACCTCCCAAACCACCCGTCTCATGTGGTGGGAAACACGGCCCATGGGGCGTTACCGGGCCGTAAGCTCACCGGCATGCAGGTGATCCAGTCGACCAAGCTCGCCAATGTCTGTTACGAGATCCGGGGTCCGGTTCTCGAGGAGGCCATGCGGCTGGAGGCGGCGGGACACCGCATCCTCAAGCTGAACACCGGCAACCCCGCGGCCTTCGGGTTCGAGTGCCCGCCGGAGATCCTGGAGGACATCCTCCGCAACGTCTCCTCGGCCCATGGGTACGGCGACGCCAAGGGGCTGCTCGCGGCGCGCCGCGCGGTCGTCATGCACAACCAGACCCTCGGCATCGAGACCGACGTCGAGCACGTCTTCGTCGGCAACGGCGTCTCCGAGCTGATCGTGATGGCGATGCAGGGACTGCTGGACGACGGCGACGAGGTGCTCGTGCCCTCGCCGGACTACCCGCTGTGGACCGCCGCCGTGTCGCTGTCCGGCGGGACCGCGGTGCACTACCGCTGCGACGAGCAGTCCGACTGGATGCCCGACCTCGCCGACGTGGAGCGGAAGATCAGCGACCGCACCAAGGCGATCGTCATCATCAACCCGAACAACCCCACGGGTGCCGTCTACGACGAGGCCGTGCTCAAGGGGCTCACGGACATCGCGCGCCGGCACAACCTCCTCGTCTGCTCCGACGAGATCTACGACAAGATCCTCTACGACGACGCCACCCACACCCCGACCGCCAAGGTCGCCCCGGACCTGCTGACCCTCACCTTCAACGGCATGTCGAAGGCGTACCGGGTGGCCGGTTACCGCGTCGGCTGGATGTCGATCTCCGGTCCACGGGCCCATGCCGACTCCTACATCGAGGGCCTGACGATCCTCGCCAATATGCGGCTGTGCGCCAACATGCCCGGTCAGCACGGTGTCGTCGCCGCCCTCAGCGGGCGGCAGACCATCAAGGACCTGGTCCTGCCGGGCGGGCGGCTCAAGGAGCAGATGGACGTCGCCTACGAGCTGCTCACGCAGATCCCCGGGGTGAGCTGCGTGCGCCCCAAGGGCGCCCTCTATCTCTTCCCCCGCCTCGATCCCCAGGTCTACAAGATCAAGGACGACCGGCAGCTCGTCCTGGACCTGCTGCGGCGCGAGAAGATCATGGTGGTCCAGGGGACCGGGTTCAACTGGAGCGAGCCCGACCACTTCCGGGTCGTGACGCTGCCGACGGTCGGGGATCTGCGGGACGCGGTGACCCGGATCGGGAACTTCCTCGACGGCTACAGCCAGCCTTGAGGAGCGGATCTACGCCCGGCTCAACTTTAGACGGAATCTAAGCTAGGATGGTTTCCTGTCAGAGCACAGGAGGCCATCCCCCATGTACGAACCGATCCGCACCAAGTCGGTCCACACGATGGCCGGCACCACCTCCGACTTCCCCCACCGGACGCGCGAGGAGGAGCTGGACATCCAGCTGGCGGGCCATCTCGCCGCACTGCTGGCGGTCACCGACGAACTGCGCGCCCTGGCCCCGTCCGCCGACCTGGACGCCGCCACCGAGCGGCTCGCGGAGCAGGTGACCCGGCTCCGGGGCGGCGCCGCGGTGCGTGCGGTGCCCACGGGCGTGGCCCGTGATCTGCCGGCGCTGCACCAGCGGGCGCACACGCTCGCCGGGCGCGCCCTGGTCGTCGCGGCGTCCCGCGCCGACACGGCGGCGGCGATCCTGGCGGCCGAGCGCATGGACGCGCACGCGTGCTGCGCGGCTTGAGCGGCGGCGCGTTGTCGCCGTAGGGGTTTCTGTCGCGTCGGCGGCTGCCTGTCGTGGGTGGTTGCTAGCGCCGTTCCCCGCGCCCCATTCGGGGCGCCCACAGTCGGCCCCGGTCCGCGTGCACCCGCAGCGACGCGCGGACCGGGCGCCATGCACTGCGCTGGCCTGAGCCGCGGTGCCTTGTCGCCGTAGGGGTTTCTGTCGCGTCGGCGGCTGCCTGTCGTGGGTGGTTGCTCGCGCCGTTCCCCGCGCCCCTTTCCGGGCCCCCTTGGGGTGTTGCAGGAACGGAGTCGGTATGACTCCTGGCGTTCATCGGGCGTGGCGGGGAATGTTGGGTTCCGGGAGCACTCTCGGCGTGTGAGACGAATCATCGGAATCGTCCTCGCGGTGATGCTGATCGGCGGCGTGGTGGCGGCTGTCGTGGCGGGCCGGGAATCCGGGGACACGGGCACGGCAACGAAGACCGTGCGAGCAGTGATCGGATCGGAGAAGGCGGAGTTCTTCGCCGATCCCGACGTGGTGGAGGCCCTGGCCGCCCAGGGCTACACCGTGCGGACGGAGACGTCCGGGTCCTGGGCGATGGAGGGGCTCGACCTCAAGGGGTACGACCTCGCCTTCCCCTCCAGCAAGGCGCCCGCCGACGAGCTGGCCGCCAAGTACGAGGTGCGCCAGCCGCTGCCGCGGCCCTTCTACTCGCCCCTCGTCGTGGTGGCCCACCGCAGCGCCGCCGACGTCCTCGCCGACAACGGCCTGGCGACGCTGGACGGGGAGCACCGCGGCACCCTGAGGATGACCGCCTACCTCGACGCCGCCCGCGCGGACAGGACCTGGCAGCAGCTCAAGGGCGCCGACAAGCACGGGGAGCTGACCGGCACCCTCTTCATCGCCTCGACCGACCCGCAGACCTCCAACTCGGGCGCCCTGTACCTCGCCGCGGCCTCCTGGGTCGCGGGCGGCGGCCGGGTCGCCGCGAGCGCCGAGGACGTCGAGGCGACCGCGCCGCTGATGCGCAAGCTGGTCAGCGTGCAGGGCGCCCAGCAGTCCAGCACGGACGCGGCGTTCCGGGACTTCGTCAGCGGCGCCGGGAACCCGCTGGTCCTCGTCTACGAGTCGCAGGTCGCCGCACTGCTCGGGCAGGGCGAGGGCGGCGTGGCCGACCTGACCGTCCTCTACCCGGACACCACCGCCAACAGCGACCACACCGTCGTACCGCTGACCGAGGAGGGCCGCGCGCTGGGCGACCTGCTCGGCTCGGACCCCCGGCTGCGCGAGCTCGCGGTCCGGCACGGGTTCCGGCCGCAGGGCGCCGGCGCCGAATTCACCTCGGCCACCGCCGCGCACGCGGCCTATCTCAACCAGCAGCTCACCGGCGTCCGGCAGGTGCCCGTGCCCACCTCCGCGGTGCTGCACGACATGGCGCGCCGGGCCGGATCCTAGGGGGGAACCGCACATGACCGAGGAAACCTTCACGCTCACCCCGCCCGAGGCCGTCGCGCCGGTGCCGCGGGAGAAGGCCGGCGGGCTGGTCCCCGTCGACGAGAGCGTCCGCGCGGGCATCGCGCAGAAGGCCGCCGACTACGTCCACACGCTCGCGGCCCTCGACGCCCGCTCCCCGGAGTTCGCCGGAAAGGTCGGGGAGATCACCGCGCTCGGCGCCGGTGAGATGCGCAGCGCCGCCGCGCAGTCCAACCGGATGCTGGAGCGCACCGTGCGCAGCCTGCCCGACAAGGGCGGGGACGCCCAGTCGCAGGTCGCGGGCTCGCTGGTGGAACTGCGCCGGGTGGTCGAGGACTTGGACCCGCGTGACATACCCGCCTCCAAGGGCCGCAAGTTCCTCTCCCGGCTGCCCGGTGGCAACCGGCTGCGCGACCACGTCGCCAAGTACGCCTCCGCACAGGGCACTCTCAACAGAATCGTGGGCACGCTGCGCGGCGGCCAGGACGAACTGCGCCGGGACAACGCGGCGTTGCAGACCGAGCGGGTCCGTCTGTGGGAGACCATGGGCAAGCTCCAGGAGTACGTCGTCCTCACCGAGGCCCTCGACACCGCCGTCGAGGAGCACATCGCCGGGGTCGGCGATCCCGGGGCGGCCGACACGCTCCGCGCCGATGTCCTCTTCCCCGTCCGGCAGAAGCACCAGGACCTGCTCACCCAGCTCGCGGTGTGCGCGCAGGGCTACCTCGCCATGGACGTCGTACGGCGCAACAACGACGAGCTGATCAAGGGCGTCGACCGGGCCGCCACCACGACCGTGTCGGCGCTGCGGATCTCGGTGATGCTGGCGTCCGCGCTGGACAACCAGAAGAAGGTCATCGAGCAGGTCAACGCGTTGCGCGGGACCACCGAGGACCTGGTGCGGGGCAACGCCGAGATGCTCGCCACGCAGAGCGGGGAGATCCAGCGCATCGCCGCCGACCCCGCGGTCGGCGCGGAGACCCTGCGGTCGGCGTTCCAGCAGATCTACCGGACCCTGGACGCCATCGACACGTACAAGGTCCAGGCCACCGAGGCGATGGCGACGACCGTGGAGAACCTGACCTCCGAACTCCAGCACGCCTCCGCCTACTTGGAGCGCAGCCGGAACCGGGGCGCGCTGGACGGGGGCCTCGGATGAGACGCCGCGCCGCCCTGCTCACCGTCGCCCTGCTCGCCACCGCCTGCACCGCGCAGGGGGAGAAGGAGCCCGACTCCCCCGAGCCCGGCACCCTGCGCGTCCTCGCCTCCAGCGAACTCGCCGACATGACCCCGGTGCTCGACCGGGTCGAGCAGGACACCGGAATCAAGGTCGACGCCACCTACCTGGGCACCCTGGACGCCGTGGAGCTGCTCGCCAAGGGCGGCACGGACGGGAAGTTCGACGCCGTGTGGCTGTCGTCCAACGACTATCTGCGGCTGCGCCCCGAAGCGGCGAGGAAGGTCGTCTCGGAGACCCCGGTGATGAGCAGCCCGGTCGCCATCGGCGTCAGGCCGGACACCGTGCGCGAGCTGGGCTGGAAGCCGGAGAAGGTCACCTGGTCACAGGTCGAGCGGGCGGTACGGGACGGGAAGCTGACGTACGGCATGACCGACCCGGCACGCTCCAACTCCGGGTTCGCCACGCTCGTCTCGGTCGCCTCCGCCCTCTCCGGCGCCCAGTCGGCGCTCACGGACGCGGACGTCGACCAGGCCCGCCCGCGGCTGAAGGAGTTCTTCCGGGGCCAGCGGCTGACCTCGGGCTCCTCAGGCTGGCTGGCGGCCGCCTACGAGCGGCGCGGGGACGTGGACGCGATGCTCAACTACGAGTCCGTGCTCAAGGGCATCCCGGATCTGACCGTGATCCGCCCGAGCGACGGTGTCGTCACCGCCGACTACCCCCTCTCCACGCTCGCCGCCACGGACGCCGGCACCCGGGAGACCGTGCGCCGGCTGGCCGAGGCCCTGCGCGGCCCGGACCTGCAGCAGGAGATCACCGACCTCACCCACCGCCGCCCGGTCGTCGCCTCCGTGACCCCGGGGGCGGGCCTGGACCCCGGCCGCCGCCGCGAACTGCCCTTCCCCGGCAGCCGCTCCGTCGCCGACGGGCTGCTCGACGCCTACGAGAACGAACTGCGCCGCCCGTCCCGGACGGTGTACGTCCTCGACACCTCGGGCTCGATGCGCGGCGACCGCCTGACCCGCCTGAAGTCGGCGCTCACCGGGCTCACCGGCGACTTCCGCGAGCGGGAGGAGGTGACGCTGATGCCGTTCGGCTCGGACGTCAAGAGCGTGCGTACCCACGTCGTCGACCCCGCGGACCCGGCTACCGGACTCGACGCCATCCGCGAGGACACCGCGGCGCTCACCGCCGAGGGCGACACCGCGATCTACACGTCGCTGGAGGAGGCGTACGGCCATCTCGGCGCCGGGCGGGACACGTTCACGTCGATCGTGCTGATGACGGACGGCGAGAACACCGCGGGCGCCGAGGCGGAGGAGTTCGACGCCTTCTACGCCGGGCTCGACCGGGACCGGCGCGGCACGCCCGTCTTCCCCATCCTCTTCGGCGACTCCGACCGGGCCGAGCTGGAGCACATCGCCGAACTGACCGGCGGCCGTCTCTTCGACGCCCGGCAGGGCTCGCTGGACGGCGCCTTCGAGGAGATCCGTGGCTATCAGTAGATACCTCGAGTCCCGCACGAACATCGCCGGCAGCGTCTGCGGGATCGCCGGGCTCGGAATGACCTTCGCCGGGGTGGCGGGCCCGTACTGGCCGGTCGTCGTCGCGGGACTGTACGGCGCGGGCGCGCTGATCGCCCCGCCGGAGCGGCCCGCCCTGCCGGCCTTCCCGGACCCGTCGGAGCAACTGCAGGAGCTGCGCCGGGACTTCGAGAAGCTGTGCGGATATCTGGCGGAGGTCGAGCTGCCCCCGGCCGCCGAGGGACAGCTGACCGAGCTGACGAACCTGCTCACCGCGCTGCTGGCGCCGGGCTGGGCCACCCATTTGCTCGCCGGGGACCCGGAGGGCCTGCACACCCTGGGGCGGGCCGTACGGCAGGACCTTCCCGAGGCCGTCGACAGCTTCGTACGGGCGAGGTGGTGGACGCGGCTGACGCCGGGACAGGAGGCGCCGGAGCGGCATCTGGAGCGTCAGCTCGGTCTGCTGCGGCAGGAGGCGGAGAGCCTGGCGGCGGGCCTGCGGGACACGGAGGCCCGCCGCCAGGAGACCCACACCCGGTACCTGGAGGACCGGGGCGGGGGCGGGATCAGCGCGTGACGTGGACCGTCGCGGACGCCGTGGCGCCCAGGTGGAGGTCGTCGCCGGGCCAGCTGACCGTGTAGGTGACGTCGCGGCGGGCGCGCGGGATGTCGTTGAGGGTGAAGGTGCCGTCCGCGCCGACCGTCACCGACGACAGGGTGCCGGTGCCGAGGCGGTCGGTGCGCTCGACCTTGAGCACCGCCCGGTCGGGCAGCGCCCTGCCCTGCGCGGTGAACGTGCCGGTGATCTCCACGCCCGAGCTGATCGAGGCCTCCGCCGGGGCGGTGAGCGCGATCGAGGTGGGCGCCTTGCCGACGCTGACCGTGGTGGTGGGGCCGTCCGCCGGGCGGTGGGTGAGGTCGCCGAGGAAGGAGACGCGGTAGGTGGCGTCGCCGAGCAGACCGGGCTCGTCGAGGACGGTGTAGGAGCCGTCCTCCTTGACCGTGAAGGTGCCCAGGTCGTGGGTGCCGGCCGCGTCCGTACGGCTGGCGGTGACCTTGAAGGGCTGCCCGGGCGCCGGGCCGTCCCACTCCAGCTTGCCGCGCACGGCGAGCGGTTCGCCCGCGACCGCCTGGGCGGGGCTGTGGGTCAGCCCGCCGGTGAAGCGGACGTCGTACTGCACGGCCGGGGGCTGGATGATGTGCAGCCAGTACTGGCCGCCGGTGGCGTTGGTGGTGACGGCGAACAGCCGGGAGCCGTCCGCCGACCACTCCATGCCGCGCGGCACGACCCGGTCACCGTCCTGGCTGCCCTCGAAGACGAACTCCAGCGGGGCCGTGGCGTCGCCGGGGTCCGCGGGCTGCACCAGCAGGTCGGGGGTGGCGCCTGTGGCCGAGGCGCCGCGCGCCAGGTACGCGCCGTCGCCGCTGAAGGCGACGGAGCTGGCGGTGGCACCGGCCGGCAGGGCCTGGTAGCCGGTGGCCGCGTCGGACAGGTCGCCGGTGTTGAGCAGCCGGGTGCCGGTCTTGGCGTCGGCGAGGGCGATCTTCGCCCCGTCCGGGGAGACGGCGATGTCCTTGAGGTCCAGCGCGCCCTGGCCGGTGGCGTCGGCGAACCGGCGGGTGGCGTCGCGCACCGGGGTCTCGCCGCTGCCGTCGAAGACGCTGAGGAACGGGTTCGGCGCCGAGGAGTTGAGCCCCTGCCCCATCACGAAGGTGTCGTTCGGGCCGCCCTCGAGCAGGAGCTTGCCGGTGTCGTTCCATCCGGTGCGCTGCCAGCCGCCGTTGACGATCGTGTCCATGGTGGAGGTTGCCGTGGCGCACTGGGTGAGGTTGTCGGCCCACTGCGAGGTGTAGTACGGCTTGCCTCCGGCGACCACGACCTCGCGCCCGCACTGGTCGCTGGGCGCGCTGGGCGCGCTCTTGATGGCCAGCGTGGCGGTGTCGTAGGCGGATATCCGGTAGCGCTCGCCGACGTACAGCGTGCTCGCGTCGGTGCTGAGGGCCAGGCCGGAGACGTGGTAGTTGGTGTGGATGGTGGAGATGCGCTCGCCCTGGAAGGTGTAGACGGCGACCTGTCCGTAGGTGGAGCTGGTGCCCACGGCCGCGTCGGCGAGGAAGACGCGCTGGTGGACGCTGTCGACGGCCAGCGCCGAGTACGACGTGAACGGCAGCTTGGCCACGTTGTCGGAGGCCGCCGCGTGCGCCGCGGGCGCCGTGGCGACGGTGAGTCCGGTCCCGGCGAGGACCGCGGCGAGGACGGTGGCCGCCAGGCGTCCGGAACGGTGTGCTGTATTCAACTGTGCCCCCCACAGGCTGTGTCGGGCCCCACCGGAAGCGGTGGGACCCGTGCGCCCCCCATGTAACAGGGGTGAAGATCCCGTGTTCAAGGGGGCGCGAGGGAGGGCGTGTTGCTGCCGCCCGCGGCCGGCCCGTGACGATCACTGGTCAGGGCTCCCATCGGAGGCCGG
The DNA here is from genome assembly GCF_053592135.1 of Streptomyces sp. NPDC002784. Taxonomy (NCBI): domain Bacteria; kingdom Bacillati; phylum Actinomycetota; class Actinomycetes; order Kitasatosporales; family Streptomycetaceae; genus Streptomyces; species Streptomyces sp. NPDC002784. The sequence continues at coordinate 440,930 of NZ_JBSFVD010000001.1, forward strand.
CCGCGGGGGTTCATGGGGGAGGGACTAGCCCAGGCGCTGCACCAGCGCGTGGTACTCGTCCCACAGTTCCTTCGGCGTGTGGTCGCCGAAGGTGTTGAGGTGGTCGGGGACCAGCGCGGCCTCCTCGCGCCAGACCTCCTTGTCGACCGTGAGCAGGAACTCCAGGTCGGAGTCGGCCAGTTCGAGGCCCTTGGTGTCGAGGGCGTCCTTCGTCGGCAGGACGCCGATCGGGGTCTCGACGCCCTCGGCCTTGCCCTCGAGCCGCTCCACGATCCACTTCAGGACCCGGGAGTTCTCGCCGAAGCCGGGCCAGACGAACTTGCCCTGGTCGTTCTTGCGGAACCAGTTGACGTAGTAGATCTTCGGGAGCTTCGCGGCGTCCTTGCCCTTGGCGACGTCGACCCAGTGACCCATGTAGTCGCCCATGTTGTAGCCGCAGAACGGCAGCATGGCGAACGGGTCGCGGCGCAGCTCGCCGACCTTGCCCTCGGCGGCGGCGGTCTTCTCGGAGGCGACGTTCGCGCCGAGGAAGACGCCGTGGTTCCAGTCGAAGGACTCCGTGACCAGCGGTACGGCGGTGGCGCGCCGGCCGCCGAAGAGGATCGCGGAGATCGGCACGCCCTTGGGGTCCTCCCACTCGGGCGCGATGATCGGGCACTGCGCGGCGGGGACGGTGAAGCGGGCGTTGGGGTGGGCGGCCGGGGTCTGAGAGGAGGGCGTCCAGTCGTTGCCCTTCCAGTCGGTGAGGTGGGCCGGGGTCTCCTCCGTCATGCCCTCCCACCAGACGTCGTTGTCGTCGGTCAGCGCCACGTTGGTGAAGACGGAGTTGCCCCACAGCGTCTTCATCGCGTTGGCGTTGGTGTGCTCACCGGTGCCGGGCGCGACGCCGAAGAAGCCGGCCTCGGGGTTGATGGCGTACAGGCGGCCGTCCTCGCCGAAGCGCATCCAGGCGATGTCGTCGCCGATCGTCTCGACGGTCCAGCCGGAGATCGTGGGCTCCAGCATGGCGAGGTTGGTCTTGCCGCAGGCGCTCGGGAAGGCGGCGGCGACGTACTTGGGCTCGCCCTGCGGCGGGGTGAGTTTCAGGATCAGCATGTGCTCGGCGAGCCAGCCCTCGTCGCGGGCCATGACGGAGGCGATGCGCAGGGCGTAGCACTTCTTGCCGAGCAGGGCGTTGCCGCCGTAGCCGGAGCCGTAGGACCAGATCTCGCGGGACTCCGGGAAGTGGGAGATGTACTTGGTGGAGTTGCAGGGCCACGGCACGTCCGCCTCGCCCTCGGCCAGCGGCGCTCCGAGCGTGTGCACGGCACGCACGAAGAAGCCGTCGGAGCCCAGCTCGTCGAGGACGGGCTGCCCCATGCGCGTCATGGTGCGCATGGAGACCGCGACGTAGGCGGAGTCGGTGATCTCGACGCCGATCGCGGAGAGGTCCGAGCCGAGGGGGCCCATGCAGAACGGGACGACGTACATCGTCCGGCCCTTCATCGAGCCGCGGAAGATGCCCTTCTCCCCCGCGAAGCTGTTTTCTTCTCCAGTGAAGATGGCCCGCATCTCGGCGGGCGCCTTCCAGTGGTTGGTGGGGCCCGCGTCCTCTTCCTTCTCGGAGCAGATGAAGGTGCGGTCCTCGACACGCGCCACGTCGGTGGGGTCGGAGGCCGCGTAGTAGGAGTTGGGGCGCTTGATCGGGTCGAGCCGCTTGAAGGTGCCCTTCGCCACGAGCTCCTCGCACAGGCGCTCGTACTCGGCCTCGGATCCGTCGCACCAGACCACGTTGTCCGGCTCGGTCAGTTCCGCGATCTCGTCGACCCACGAGATCAGTTCCTGATGGGTGGTGGGGACGCCGGGGGGAGCCGCGATGTCGCGCGCCACGATTGCTCCTAAATGAGGGATTTTTGGTTGGAGGCCCCGTGGGGGCTGCGACCCGGATGCTTGCCAGAGGGGTACCTGGCGCTCATCCGGTGCCGACCGCACTCATTTGATCATCCGACGCGAGTGCCCATATGTCCAGAGGGCGTCACAGGTGAGCGAGCGTGAGGCTGGCCACGTCCGCGTCAGCGGGCGGCCACACCCTGATCCGCCACCTACGGCCCCGTAGGTACGATTCACCCTATGAATGCGTCCGTCCCCGACGCGCCCATGGACCCCCCGGCCGCCGACGGCAGCGGTCCAGTCGCGCTCTCCCTGCCCCATCCGGTCAAGCCCAAGCTCCGGGGCTGGCTGCATCTCGGCATGTTCCCGGCCGTGGTCATCGCCGGCCTGGTGCTGACCGCCCTCGCCGACTCCCCCAGAGGCCGCCTGGCCTGCGGGATCTACGCCTTCACGGCGTGTCTGCTGTTCGGCGTCAGCGCGCTGTACCACCGGGGCGACTGGAGCCCGCGCATGGACGGCATCCTGCGCCGGCTCGATCACTCCAACATCTTCCTGATCATCGCCGGCACCTACACCCCGCTGACCATGCTGCTCCTGCCGGACAGCACGGGGCGGTGGCTGCTGTGGGGGATCTGGGCCGCCGCGCTCGCGGGCATCGCCTTCCGGGTCTTCTGGGTGGGCGCCCCGCGCTGGCTCTACACGCCCTGCTACATCGCGATGGGCTGGGCCGCCGTCTTCTTCCTGCCCGACTTCATGCGCTCGGGCGGCATCGCGGTCCTGGTCCTGGTGATCGTCGGCGGCGTGCTGTACAGCGTGGGCGGCGTCATCTACGGCATCAAGCGGCCCAACCCCTCACCGCGCTGGTTCGGCTTCCACGAGGTCTTCCACTCCTTCACCCTGGCGGCCTTCGTCGTGCACTACGTCGGCATCTCCCTGGTGGCCTACCAGCACGCCTAGCCCCTGCCGGCGGGGACCCGTGACCCCGGTGCCCGACAATGGCCCGTATGACGGCCGCACGCACCACCTCCGCCGACCTCTCCCAGCTGGGACTCAGGGAGCGGAAGAAGATCAGGACCCGGAGGGCGATCCGCACCGCGATGTTCGCGCTCGTCCGGGAGCAGGGCTACGACGCCACCACCGTCGAGCAGATCGCCGAGCGCGCCGAGGTGTCGCCGTCCACCGTCTTCCGCTACTTCCCGGCCAAGGAGGACATCGTCCTCACCGACGAGTTCGCCCCGGTCCTGCTGGCGGAGATCCGCGAGCGGCCGGCCGACGAGCCGTGGCCGCGGACCCTGCGGCAGGTGATGACGAAGGCCGTCGCTCTCGCCCTGGAGGAGGACCCCGAGGTCCTCAGGCTGCGGGCGCGGCTGATGGCCCGGGTACCGGCGGTGCGCTCCCGGCTGCTGGAGACCATGTCGGCCACCGGCAGGATGCTCACCGAGGCCATCGCCGAGCGCACCGGCCAGGACCCGGGCGGTCCGGAGCTCCGCGTCCACACGATGTCCCTGATCGGCGGCCTGACGGAGATCACCCTGTACTGGGCCGAGCACGACTTCGCCGACGACCTCCCGGCCCTGGTGCACCGCGCCCTGGACGTCCTCGAACACGGTCTGCCCCCGGAAAAGCCCTGAGCCGGCTCCCCCGCGCCATGGCATCCTGACCGGGTGACCGCACCGGAGATCCGCTTCGAAGTCGTCCCCGAGCTGGCCCTGTTCGTCCCGCACGGCCGCCGGTCCGGCGCCACCGCCCTCGTCACCGACGGAGTCTCCTCCCTCGGCCATGTCGTGGAGTCCCTCGGCGTGCCGCTCACCGAGGTCGGGACGCTGGAGGTGGACGGCCGGGAGGTGCCGGTGTCCTACGTCGCCGCGGCGGGCGACTCGGTCCGGGTGAACGCGGTCGAGCGCCCCCAGCGGGTGCCGGGCGCTCCGCTGCGCTTCCTGCTCGACGTCCATCTGGGCACCCTCGCCCGGCGGCTGCGGCTGCTCGGCGTGGACACGGCGTACGAGTCGACGGACATCGGGGATCCGGCCCTCGCGGCGCGTTCGGCGGCGGAGCAGCGGGTCATGCTCAGCCGCGACCGGGGCCTGCTGCGCCGCCGCGAGCTGTGGGCGGGCGCCTATGTCTACAGCACCCACCCCGAGGACCAGCTCCGGGACGTCCTGGAGCGGTTCCGCCCCGACCTGCACCCGTGGACCCGCTGCACCGCCTGCAACGGCCTGCTCAGGACGGCCACGAAGGAGGAGGTCGCCGACCAGCTCCACGGCGGCACCCAGCGGTCCTACGACGTGTTCGCCCAGTGCCAGGAGTGCGGCCGGGCGTACTGGAAGGGCGCGCACCACGAGCAGCTGGTGGCCATCGTGGAACGCGCCCTCACCGAATTCGCCTAGCGGGTACGGACGTCACGCTTTCCGCAGGCGACGCCGTCCCCGTTCCGGTCCAGCCTCAGCGGGTCGTCCTTGCCGTTCACCTTCAGGCGGCCGTAGTCGTTCTGCTTCAGCCAGTCGCAGCGGGCCCTGGTCGTCGCCTTCACGTTCGGCGGGAACTCGGTCGGGACGCAGACGTTCGCCGAGCCGTAGTGGCGGTCGCAGCCGGCGACGGTCGGGCTGACCTGCTGCGCGGACCTCCTCTTGCCGGGGCCGGTGACCTTGCCGGACAGGTCGCCGGCGAAGGAGTGCACGTGCGCCGAGGCGTCCGTCGCCTTCAGGGCCGCGGGTCCTTGCAGATGGACCCACTTGGCGACCGACGGAACACCGTTGGCGTCGACCGCGAAGAGCATGTACCAGCCGGGCGGGGCCAGGTTGGGGTTGCTCGTCACGTTCAGGTCGACGGTGTTGCCGTCCACCGAGAGCGGCAGGTCCACGAACCGCTGGTTCGGGTCCGACGAGTGCGTCACCGCCGCCGGGCGGATCAGCTCCGCCTTGGCGATGGGCCGGTCCACGGTGATCCGCTGGGTGTCGCCGTAGTTCCACTCGGTGTCGATCACCGAAGTGATCGCCGGGCGCTCGCCCTTGAGGAGATAGGGCGGGGTGTAGATGGACACGTTGTGGTTCCAGGAGCCGTTGCCCGGGTTGTCACCGGTGGTCATCACCCGGCCGTCCGGGAGCAGGAACGCCGAGGAGTGGTAGCCCCGCGCCTCGGGGTCCGCGGCGACCGGGTCGAACGTCTCCGTCGCCGGATCGAAGATCGACGTCTCGTACACGGGGTCGGCGCGGTTGTGCAGGGCGCCGCCCGTCTCCAGCACCTTGCCGTCGGGCAGCAGTACGGCGGAGACGTACATCTTGCCCTGGTCGCCGGTCTGCGCCACACGCCCGTTGCCGAGGTCGACCGTGCCCTGCGGGATCGGCGGCCCGGCCACGTAGGCCGGGTTCGGCTGCTGGAGGTCGATGATGTCGGTCAGCCGGTTGGCGTCGGGGTTGGACTCGATGTTGCCGCCGCCGAGGGTGAGGACCTTCTGGTCCTGCGCCGGAGGCAGCAGCACGCTCGCCGACTGGTCCCGCTCGTCCTTCTTCTGCAGCCCCGGCACCTGGGTGACCGTGTTCGCGCCGTAGTCGTAGACCGCGGAGCCGGTGCCCGGGATGTTGTTGCCGAAGACATGGCTGCCGGAGTAGAAGAGGCGGCCGTCCTGCATCAGGATCATCGACGGGTACAGACCCCAGTACGACCAGGTCTGGTTGACCTTCCACAGTTCGAGCCACTTCTGCTCGGCCTGCGAGAACACCTCCGCCGTCACCGACCCGGTCGAGTCCTCCTTCAGCCCGCCGAAGGAGATCACGTCACCGTTGCCGAGGATGGTCGCCGACGGGTACCAGTGGCCGTCGTTCATGTCGTTGGTCCTGGTGTACGTCTCGGTCACGGGGTCGAAGATGTACGAGTCCTTGTACCCCTGGTAGCCGATCGTGCCGTCCGCCGACGGATAGCCCTTGTTGCCGCTCATCACCAGCACCCGCCCGTCCTGGAGCTGGACGTGGCCGGCGCAGAACATGTCCTTCGGGGTGGGGATGATCTTGTAGGTGCCGTTGGCCGGGTCGTACACCGCGGAGGTGAAGGTCCCCGCCTCGAACATCTCCTCGCTGTTGCCGGAGCCCGCGATCAGCAGCACCTTGCCGTTGTGCAGCACGACGGAGTGCATCGAGCGCACCGGGTTCTGCACGGGCAGCACGTCCCAGCGGCCGTTCGCGCACTCCTGGGCGGTGCCGGTGCACTCCGGCGGCGGGGTGACGTCGGGGACCTGGTCCATCGTGTAGTCGTCGGTGGTCGCCGAGCCGGTGCCGTAGACCGAGACGCCCCAGCTGATCCGGTCGGTGCCGGGCGGGACCTCGGGGGTGCGGACGGTGGCCTCGGTCCAGCTCCCGGCCATGTCCAGCGTCTTGAGGTCGGTCCAGTACTGCCAGCCGGCCGTGGTGTCGTGCCGGAAGAGGGTGAGGTTGGCGTCCGGGGTGGTCGTCTTGTACCAGAGGCCGAGGTCGTACTGCTTGCCCGGCGTCACCGCGGGCGCGCAGTTCGCGGACTCGGTGATCAGCGCCTTGCGGTCGCCCTCGGTCCGGCGGGTCAGTGTGACCTTCATGGCCTTGGCGCCGGAGTGGGCGTCGGCGACGGTCTCGTAGGAGAAGTCGTTGTCGCCCCAGCCGGACTTGGACCAGCAGAACGGCATGTCGCCGGTGCCGGCGGTCTCGAAGCCCGGGTTCTTGATCAGGTTGGCGGCGGAGGCGGGGTGGGGTGTGGTCAGCAGCAGCCCGGCGGTGAGGGTGCCCACCGCGAACAGGGCGGTTCTCCGTCGGTGTCTCATGCGGTGCTCCTTGCTGTGCGGCTCCCGTGCGGCTCCCCGCCGGCGTTCCCGCGGGGCAGGTAGACCAGCGCCTCGGTGGCGGCGAAGCGCAGGACGAAGGTGGTGACCAGGGCGAGCGCGGTCGCCGACAGGGCGCCCATCCCGAACTCGGCTACGAACAGCGCGATCAGCGGGATGCGGAGCACCAGATCGGCGTTGGCGAGCAGCGCGAACCGGCCGGCGCGGTCCCACCAGCGCCGGTGCCGCCGTCGGTCACGGAACAGCAGGTGTTCGATGAGCAGGAAGTTCCAGGCCACGCCGAACTGGTTGGCGACGATCTCGGCCGGCAGGTAGTGCATGCCGAAGCCGGTGAGGATCCACAGGGCGAGCAGGTTGGGCACGAACCCGGAGGCGCCGATCAGGCCGAAGCCGACCATGCGGGCGGCCGGGGACGCGGTGCGCAGTCCGGCCAGGTGACGCAGGAAGCGCAGCCCCTCCTGGGCGCTCGACTTGGACTCGCCCGCGAACCGGTCCTGGAAGACGAACGGCACCTCGGCGACCTGGCGCGGGCGGCTGCGCACGGCGAGTGCGAGGAGGATCTTGTAGCCGAGCGGCTTGAGGACCTCGGCGGTCACGGCCTGGCGGCGGATCGCGAAGAACCCGCTCATCGGGTCGCTGATGCCGTGCAGCCGGCGCGGGAACAGCGACTTGGTGAGCCAGGTGGCGCCGCGGGAGACGGCGACCCGGTAACTCCCGGCGAGCCCGGCCCTGCTGCCGCCCTTGATGTACCGCGAGGCGACGACGAGTGCGGCGCCGGTCCGCTCGCCGGTGGCCACCAGCTCCGGGACCAGCGAGGGCGGATGCTGGCAGTCGCCGTCCATCACGACGATCCAGTCCGAGGTGGCCGCCTTCAGCCCTTCCACGACGGCGCCGCCGAGCCCGCCGACGGGGTCGTCCCGGCGGATCACTGCCACCGGGAAGGGGCAGTCCTGCGCCGCCTCCGTGATCACCTCGGGGGTGTCGTCGGTGGAGTCGTCCACGAAGACGACCTCGCAGGGCAGCCGGGCGGGCACCGACTCGGTGATCAGGCGCAGCAGCCGGCGGATGTTCGCGGACTCGTTGAAGGTCGGTACGACGATGGTGACGGCGCCGGGCTCGGGGACCTCGGCCGCCTCCAGATCCGGGATCGGGGTGGTGTATTCCTGGCTCATCGGACGCCGCCTCCCGCGGTCTGGATCTGCCGGATCTCGATGCGGTCCTCGCCCTTGCCGAAGACGGCGACGGGCCTGGAGTGCTCCATGGCCGCCTTCACGTTCGGCAGGTCGGCCGCGTCGCGCCGTACGGTCGGGGAGGCGACGACGTAGTCGAGGTCGCGCCAGCCGCGGGGCATGGTCTTGGTGACGGCGGGGTCGAGGTCGGCCTTGTAGAACCAGATGACGCCGTCGCCGGGCCGGTACCCGGCGTGCACCAGGTCCAGCCAGAGCGCGTCGTCGACCAGGACGCGGGTGTCCTTCGGGTTCTCCACCTCGGCGCTGAGCCACTGGGAGGCGGCCCGGTAGGGGGCGTTGGCGTCGGCGGTGACGGCGGTGCGGCCGCCGTCGTACCAGCGCGGGACGACATAGGCGCCGGCGCCGATCGCGAGGACGGCCGCCAGGGTGTACCGGCCCGCCGGGTGCAGCCGTCCCTTGCGCAGGACGGCATGGGCGACCGACGCGGTGCCGCCGGCGAGGACGAGGGCGAGGAACGGCAGCGCCTGGATGATGTACATCGCGGGCAGATAGCCGCTCGGGCGCATCGCGACCAGGGCGAGGATCGCCACGGCGGCACACGGCCCGGCGAGCGCGCGGGCGGTGACCGACCAGCGCCAGGTGGCGAGCAGCAGCAGGGCGCCCGCGAGACCGCCGAGGGGCAGGACGCGGTCGTAGTAGAGCCACGACTGCAGGACCCCGTACGAACCGGAGCCCTGGTCGAGGATGAAGCCGGAACCGGGCCTGGTCATCTGGTACTTGACGCCGTCCCACAGCGACACGTGCCCGGCGCCGGGGAACAACTCGCCCTTGAGCAGGGCGAACAGGGGGTACGACAGACCGATCAGGACGCAGGCGGTGATCGCGCCGGTCACCGCGAACTTGCGGGTGTCGCGGTGGCTGTGCCGCCACATGGTGACGAGGATCGCCGGGAGGACGAACAGCATCGTCTCCTTGGTCAGCACCGCGGTGGCGGCGGCGATGCCCGCGCCGAAGTGGTGCCACAGGTGCCGGCTCGGCGAGGCGGCGAGGGTGAACGCCAGCAGCGTCCACATCACGGCGAGGTTGTCCAGGAAGATCTCGCGCTGGAGGATCACCGAGAGCGGCGAGAGACCGAACAGGACCATGCCGAGCCCGGCGGCCCAGCGCGGCAGCGACAGCCGCCGCCCGAGCACGTACACCAGGACCGCGCTGATCCCGCTGACGACCAGCATGACCGCGCGCATCGAGCCGACGGTCATCGAGTCGGGGCTGATCAGCGAGGGTATCCAGGTCAGCGCGGCGATCTGGATCCAGCCGAACGGCGGGTGGTCGTACCAGTAGGTGTAGTGGGCGAGCCCCTTGCCCTCCTGGACCGCCCAGGCCTGGGCGAGGTAGGTGCCCTCGTCGTCGCTGAGCGTGGGGTAGTCGGCGATGTTCCAGCCCTGCACGACGAGGATCGCCGCGAGCAGCACGGCACACAGGACGATGTCGGGTCGAGAGGTACGCAGCTTCTTCGGCGGGGTCGTTCGACCGGTCGAACGGAACTCCGGCGCAGGCTGCCGCTGCGCGGGGACCTCGGTGGTCACCGCGGGAAGGGTGGAGGTCACGCAGGAACGTCCTCTCGGATCACTTCGGCCGGGTGGAGATGTGCGCCGACATGGGTCGTCAACTCCCAGTCGTTACGGCCGCGTTGCTCGCGCCAGACGGCACGGATCGCGGCTCCGGCGAGCAGCACCTGGTAGAAGGGACCGCCGACGATGAGCTTCAGGTAGTGCACGAACCGGACGCGCAGCCCGTACTGCTTGCCGAAGTCGTGCAGTCCGACCACCTCGAAGACGAAGGTGACGAGCGCGGTGACGGCCGGCAGGAAGGTGATGAACGCGATGGACACCGGCACGTCGAGGAAGAGGGCGATGGCCACGTTGAGCGGGATGATCACGCCGGTGAAGGCCTGGAGGAACGGCGTGGTGAGGGTGTAGCGGGCCAGCAGCCGCTGCCCGAAGGTGGGCAGTTGCTTCCAGTCCTTCTTCCGGTAGACCTGGAGGAAGCCCTGGTTCCAGCGGGTGCGCTGCTTGAGCAGCGACATCAGGCTGCCGGGCGTCTCCTCCTTGGTCACCATGTCGGAGTCGTAGGCGACGACGACCTTCTTGCCGACGCTGGACAGCCGCACCCCGAGGTCGCAGTCCTCGGCGAGGCAGTCGGGGTCCCAGCCGTCGGCCGCCCTGAGCACGTCCGTGCGGACGAAGACGGTGTTGCCGCCGAGCGGGATGAACCCCTTCTGCGCGTGCAGGTGCAGCCGGGAGCGGAACCAGAAGAAGTACTCCAGGCAGTTGCGCAGGCTGTACCAGCTGGAGTGGAAGTTGATCAGCTGCACCCCGCCCTGGACGACATCGGCGCCGGTGGAGCGGAAGGCGTGGTCGACGTGGGCGAGCAGCTCCGGATGGACCTGGTCCTCGGCGTCGAAGACCCCGACGACATCGCCGCGGCAGTGCGGCAGCGCCGTGTTCATGGCCTTCGGCTTGTTCTTCTTCTCGTGGGTGTCGACGACCACCCGGACCCGCGGGTCGCGTGCGGCGGCCCGCTCGGCGACCTGTGTGGTCTCCGGGTCGTCGTGGCCGACGATGACGATGATCTCGAAGTCGGTGTGGCTCGACTCCAGCAGCCGCTGGATGGTGTGGTCGAGCACGGCCTGTTCGTGGCGGGCCGGCAGCAGCAGCGAGAACGACAGATGCTCGCCGCCGTCCGGTCTGCTGAACCGGGTGGAGGCGAGCACCTCAGGCGTACGCCAGGCGTGCATCTGCCACCACAGGGTGAACGCCGCCATCCAGAACAGGGCCAGTGAGACGACAGCGATGAAGACAGACGTGAGCAACAGATCCCCCCAGATCCCCAAACCCCCTGTCGCGACGGCCAGTCACGGCCGTCGCGTCACTGTGCAGAGATTAGGGGGGAACTGTGAAGCGCGGGAGCTGTTCCGATAAATAGCGTGTTTCGGAACGGGGCGGCGAAGAGCGGGATCTAACCGAACACACGCCCCATTTGGACAGCGCGGGACCGCCCCCGACCGCTGTTCTCAGCCGCTCAGCGCCTCGCGCAGCCGCTCCGGGTCGGTCGTCGGGGCGTCACAGGTGAAATTGCGGCAGACGTACGCCGCCGGTTCACCGCCGACCAGCGGCCGCCCCGCCAGCAGCGGCAGCTCGTCGCTCTCCGGAGCGCCCACGGCGACCACCGCACCGGGCGCGGTGCCCAGCAGGGCCGTGCGGTGCAGGGTCCGGGTCGCCGGGTCGTCGAGCGAGGGGCCCACGACCGCGATCTCGCGCGGCCCGTCCAGCCGGGCCTCGGCGGCGGCGAGCCCCCAGCCGATGAACCGCGGCACCCGCGGCCCGAGCGCCTTCACCACGCCCAGCGCCCGTTCCGCGGCGCTGCGATGCGGCTCGGAACCGGTCTGGGCGGCGTAGCTGAGCAGGGCGTTCGCGGCGGCGGTCCAGCCGGAGGGGGCGGCGTTGTCGGTCGGGTCCTGCGGGCGGCGGATCAGCCGCTCGGCGTCCACGGCCGTGTCGTACAGGGCACCCGACTCCTCGTCGACGAACCGGGTGAGGACATGGTCGAGCAGGAACCCGGCGAACTCCAGCCAGACCCCCTCCCCGGTGACGGACGCGAGCGCGAGGAACCCCTCGGCGACGTCGGCGTAGTCCTCCAGCACCCCCGCGTTCGCCCCGGCCTGCCCGTCCTTGCTGGTACGGGCGAGCCGCGCGTGCTCGTCCAGATGCAGGCGTACGAGGAGATCGGCGGCGCACACCGCGGCCTCGACGAGATCGGGGCGGTCGAAGTAGGCGCCGGTCTCGGCCAGTGCGGCGATGGCGAGCCCGTTCCAGGCGGCGACGACCTTGTCGTCCCGTCCGGGGGCGGGCCGCCCGGCGCGCGCGGCGAGCAGGCGCGCGCGGACCCCGGCGACCTTCTCGGCGTCGAACACGCCCTCCTGCTGCGGGAGTTGCAGCACGGAGGAGCCCTCCTCGAAGGTGCCCTCCTCGGTGACGCCGAAGTACTGGGCGGCGAGTTCCGCGTCCTCGCCCAGCACCTCGCGCAGCTGCTGCGGGGTCCAGACATAGTAGGCGCCCTCGACGTGCTTGCCGGTGCCGTCGTCGCTGTCGGCGTCGAGCGCGGAGGCGAACCCGCCCTCGGCGGTGCGCAGTTCGCCGACCATGAAGTCGGCGGTCTCCAGCGCCACCCGCCGGGCGAGCTCGGATCCGGTGGACCGCCACAGGTGAGCGTAGACCCGGCACAGCAGGGCGTTGTCGTACAGCATCTTCTCGAAGTGGGGCACGGTCCACTCCCGGTCCACGGAGTACCGGGAGAAGCCGCCGCCGAGCTGGTCGTAGATGCCGCCCCGGGCCATCCGCTCGCAGGTGTCGGCGGCCATCTGCAGGGCGCCCTCGGAGCCGGTGCGGGCGTGGTGGCGCAGCAGGAACTCCACGACCATGGACGGCGGGAACTTCGGCGCTCCCCCGAACCCGCCGCGCACCGGGTCGTACTCCCGGGTGAGCCCGAGCAGCGCCCCCGCGAGCTCCTCCTCGCCGGGCGCCAGGGAGTCGCCGTAGGAGATCTCCCGTCCGGCCAGGTCGCGGACGATCTTCCCGGCGACCTCGGTGACCTCGTCCCGCCTGCCGGTCCAGGCCTGCTGGACGCCCTCCAGGACCTGCCGGAAGGAGGGCATGCCGTGGCGGGGGGCGGGCGGGAAGTAGGTGCCGAAGTAGAAGGGCTCGGCGTCGGGCGTGAGGAAGACGGTCATGGGCCAGCCGCCCTGCCCGGTGGCGGCCTGCACGGCCTCCATGTAGACGGCGTCCACGTCGGGGCGTTCCTCGCGGTCGACCTTGACGTTGACGAAGTGCTCGTTCAGGTACGCGGCCGTCGTCTCGTCCTCGAAGGACTCGTGCGCCATGACATGGCACCAGTGGCAGCTGGAGTATCCGACGCTGAGCAGCACCGGTTTGCCGCTCCGGCGCGCCTCCTCGAACGCCTGGTCCGACCAGGGCCACCAGTCGACCGGGTTGTCGGCGTGCTGGAGCAGGTAGGGGGACGTCTCATGGGCCAGTCGGTTCGGCATGGGATCCATCCTGCCGCAGTACCCCGGGGACCGCCGGGCAGCACACCCCACAAGCCCGATCTTGCCGCCCCCTCCCCAGGGCGTCCCGTCCGCAGCACACTTGACCAAGGAAGTGTTGCCGCCGGAGGGGGACCTGACATGCGGGACAGCCATCGGACGGAGGCCGAGCGGCTGTTGGCTCGGGCCGTGGAGGAGGAGGTGCGGCGCTCGGGCGGGCGCACCGACGGCGCGGTGCTGCTGTCCCGGGCGCGGGGCGCGCTGGACGCCATGGCCCAGTCGGCGGCCGAGGAGTACGAGGCGTACGTCCGCGCGCTGGACGAGGCGGAGGCCGGCCGGCTCACCTTCGGCCAGCGCTACGCCCGCGAGGGCGGCGGCACTCCGCTGCTGGTGGCGGGCGTGGCGGGGATCGCCGCCGTCCTCGCCGACCTGGCGCTCGGCACCGGTGCGGGGACCGCGGTGGGCGCGGGCGTGACCGTGGGGGTGGTGGGCGCCGCGACGACGGTGGTGAAGGTGGCCGGGGTGCATCTGCCGGCCGCGCACCACCGGGCGGGGGCGGCCGGGCAGCCCGGCGGGGCCGAGCAGCTGCGGCTGCAGTGGCTGACCGCGCTGGAGGTACGCGGGATCCGGCCCTTCCTCGATCAGCAGCGGATGCTGAGCGCGTCGACGGGGCCCAAGCAGCAGGGCCCGCGGTTGCGCGGCACCGACAAGAGCGCGGCGGCCCGGGGGCGGAAGGTGCTGGAGCAGTCCTTCGGTCAACTCCCCGAGCCGGAGGAGCCGTTCGCGGGGCGGCGCCAGGAGCTGGGGCGGATCCGGCAGTGGGTGCAGGCGGCCCGGGCGAACACGGAGACCCGTCCGACGGTGGTCGTGCTGCACGGGGCGCCCGGCAGCGGCCGTACGACCCTGGCGGTGCGGGCGGCACACGATCTGCGGGACCAGTTCCGCGGGGCGTGCGTGGTCGATCTGCGCGGCGGCACGGCGGAGGAGCCGCCGCTGTCCACCCGGGACGCCCTGCTGCATCTGCTGAACCGGCTGGGCGCGCCGCGCGAGCAGCTGCTGTTCCGCGAGCGCTCCTCCCCCGACCAGCAGGTCAAGCGGCTGAGCGAGCTGTACCACCAGCATCTGACCGGGCTGCCGGTCACGGTGGTCCTGGACGACGCCTCGGACCCGGAGCAGGTGCGCACCCTGCTGCCCGAGCGCTCCGACAGCCTGGTCCTGGTGACGGCCCGCGAAGCCCTCGACCTGCCCGCGGACCTGCCGGCGTGGGTGCATCACCTGCGGGTGGAGCCGCTGGCGGCGGCGGGCGCGGAGGAGCTGCTGACGGCGGTGGCGCAGGACGCCACGGGCCCCTACGACGCCGAATCCGCCGACCGGATCCGTGAGTTGTGCGGTGGTCTGCCGCTGGCGCTGCGCATCGCGGGCTCCTCGCTGGGCCCGCGGACCCCCCGCCGGCTCGCCACCGACCTGGCCGCGTACGGGCCGGTGGAGCCGGTCGAGAGAGTGCTGTGGCTGCGCTACACCGACCAGTCGGAACCGGCCCGCCGTCTGCTGCGCCGGCTGGCCCTGGCCGGACGGTCCTCGCTGGGCACGGCGGCGGCCGCCGCGCTGCTGGCGACGGACGAGCCGGAGGCCGCCCGCCAGCTGACCGCCCTGTCCGGGGCGGGCCTGCTCGATCACGTCCGAGGCAACCGCTACCGGCTGCACGACCTGGTCCGCGCCTTCGCCCACGCCCGCCTCCTGGACGAGGAGGAACCGGCGGAGCGCGCCGCCGCGCAGGAGCGGCTGATCGTCAACTACGCCGACCTCGCCGACTCGGTGCTGCGCCTGGTCGACGGCAACGTGTCCACCCGTTCCGACCGGTTCAGCCCGCACGGTTTCACCTCCCTGGACGAGGCCCTGCGCTGGCTGGACGACGAGTCCAGCTTCATCACCTCGGCGCTGCGGCACGCGGACGGCGTCAACCAGGCGGCGGTCCTGGAACTGCTCGGGGCCCTGTGCGACTACTGCCTGCTGCGCGGCGACCTGTACCGCCTGGGCGAGATCAGCGACCTGGCCCAGGCGGTGGACCAGGGCCTGCTGCTGCGCTCGGTGCAGTGGCGTACGGGCATCGCCGCACGCCAGCTCGGTGAACTGGACCGGGCGAGGACGACGCTGGCGTCGGTGGTGGACCTGTACATGGAGGCCCACCACGACGCGGGCGCGGCCCGGGCCCTGTGCTCGCTGGGCATCACGCTGCACCACCAGGGCCGGCTGACGGAGGCGGCGGAGAAGCTGCGCGAGGCGCTGGATCTGCAGGATCCGCCCCAGCTGGCCACGGACCGGGCCTGGACGATGCACGCGCTGGCGGCGGTGCAGCGGGACCGGGCCCATCTGTCGGAGGCGCTGGACCTGCTGAACCGCTCGCTGGAACTGCACCGGGCGGGAGAGTCGGTGCACGGCGAGGCGTGGGCGCACTTCCAGCTGGGCCAGCTGGGCCTGCGGATGGGCGACGTCCCGCGGGCGGAGCGGGAACTGCGCACCGCGCTCGACCTGTACGGCCGTACCCGCGACGCACGGGGCGAGGCGTGGGCGCTGACCCAGCTGGCCCGGGCCCGGCTGGTGGCCGGCGATCATTCGGCGGCGGTGGACGGCCTGCGCCAGGCGGCGTCCCGGCACCGCGACAACGAGGACGCGCGCGGCGAGGCGTGGACGGTCTACTACCTGGGCCAGGCGCTGGAGGAGACCGGCGGCCTGGACCAGGCGGTCCGCGAACTGGAGCGCTCCCGCACGATGTTCTCCCGGATGCGGGACGTGTACGGCCTGGCGTGCGCCCGCCACCACTCGGCGCGGGCGACGCGCGATCTGCGGGCGGCGCAGACCGGTTCCCTGCGCAACTCCGGCTTCGCGCGCCAGCTGCTGGTGGACGCCCGGGCCGACTTCCAGCGCATCGGCGTCGCGCACGGCGAGGCGTGGACCTGTCTGGAGCTGGCGGTGGTGGACGCCGGTAACTCCCGTACCCAGCAGGCACTGTCGCTGTGCGACGAGGCGGTGGGCCTGTTCACCTCCTACGGCGACCGCCGGGGCGAGGACTGGGCCCGCTTCCTGCGCTGCACCCTGCTGCCGTATGCGGCGCCGGGTGGGGTGGAGGTCGGCACGGCGGTGGCCCAGGAGGAGCTGGCGCAACTGGCCCGGAGCGGTCATCCGGTGCGGGACGAGAAGCTGGAGGAGTACGTCGGCGCGTATCAGCTGCTGCTGGAGCGGGGCGTGAACCTGGACGCGGGCTGGCAGGCCTGGCGGCTGGGCATGGTGCCGAGCCGGCATGCCCGGGAGGTCATGGGGGTGGCGGTGGTGACGGCGGGGCGGTGATCCGGCGGGCGGGGTCCGCGGCTTGGAACGTGGGGGGGGCGCAGGCGAGGGTGTGGCCCTGGGGAGGTCCGGTGGGGTGTGGACTGCGTGAGCCGACGGGGCCGCCGCACTTCGGGGGCTGGTTCGCCGGGCGGGACCGGGAAGCCTCCGAGCTGCTGCTCGCGATGTCCGGAGAACATCCGGAGCCGCTCGTCCTGCACGGACCGGCCGCGATCGGCAGGTCGGCGCTCGCCGCGCCCTGATCTACGGGCGGTCCAGTGCGCGGGCGAGGAGCCGCTCACCCTCGGCTGGAGCACGCCCCTGCCGACGGACCGGCCGTTCACCGCGGACTCGCTGCTGCTGTCCAGATGGCCGCGCCGCGCGACGCCTTCGGGCCGAGAAACGGGCGGGCGTCGGCCGCGCGGGCATCGGGACCGCGCCCGCGCCGGTCCGACGTCCTCGACCACCGGTTACCGGTTACCGGTTCGTCAGCGTCGACGCCTCGGACGTGTTCGTCCGCCGCCGCGGCCGGCCGGGCGCCCACTCCGGTCACGTACGGCCGGAGTCGGCGCACCCGCTGCTGTCACCGGCCGGCCACGCGCGGTGAACTCAGCCCTTCCCGGCGTCCTCGGGGGCGTCCGCCTTCGGGTCCGGGGCCTCCGTGAAGGCCACCTTGCCCATGTGCTTGTTCATCGACTTCATCAGGCCCCACACGGCCAGTGCCATCACCGCGAAGACGATGAAGCCGAGGACACCGGGGGTGACCTTGTCCTCGTCGACCTCCTTGGCGAGGGTGGCCAGCTGGGTCATTGCCAGGCTTGCGCTTGCGCTCATGTCAGGCATTGTCGCGGACGCCGGCGAAGAGGTCGTCCTCGGGGAGGGAGGTATCGACGAGGGACTTCGCCAGCTCGTACTCCTCCGTCGGCCAGACCTCCTTCTGGAGCTCCATGGGCACCCGGAACCAGCCCCCGTCGGGGTCGATCTGGGTGCGGTGCGCGATCAGGGCCTTGTCGCGGATCTCGTAGAACTCGGCGCAGGGGATGTGCGTGGTCAGCGTGCGCTCGGTGCGCTGGAACTCGTCCCAGCGCTTGAGCCAGTCCCCGTACGGCGACTCCATGCCCCGGTCCAGCAGCGCCTGGTGCAGCGCCTCGGTGCGGGGGCGGTTGAAGCCCTGGTTGTAGTAGAGCTTGACCGGCTGGTACGCCGGTCCGAACTCGTCCTCCGGGTACTTCTCGGTGTCCGCCGCGCCCTCGAACGCCACCATCGAGATCTTGTGGGTCATGATGTGGTCGGGGTGCGGGTAGCCGCCGTTCTCGTCGTAGGTGGTGATCACCTGCGGGCGGAAGGAGCGGATCTTGCGGACCAGCTCACCGGCCGCCTCGTCGACGTCCTCCAGGGCGAAACAGCCCTCGGGCAGCGGCGGCAGCGGGTCGCCCTCGGGCAGGCCGGAGTCGACGAAACCGAGCCACTCCTGCTTCACGCCGAGGATCTCGCGGGCCTCGTCCATCTCCTTCTTGCGTACCTCGTGGATGTTCTCCTCGATGTACCGGTCGCCCTGGAGCTTGGGATTCAGGATGGAGCCGCGCTCCCCGCCCGTGCAGGTCACGACCAGCACGTCCACCCCCTCGGACACGTACTTCGCCATGGTGGCCGCGCCCTTGCTCGACTCGTCGTCGGGGTGGGCGTGGACGGCCATCAGTCGCAGCTGGTCAGTCAAGACTCAATCCTCGTCGGTCGGCGCACCCGGATGAACGGGCGCAAACGGCGGCTTCTATAGTGACCGAATCGGGGGCCGAATAATTCCGGGGCCTGCTCCACCGCCCGCCCCGCGAGAGGACGATCATGACCACGGCGAGCACACGCCCGCCCGAGGGCCGGTACGGACGCTCCTCGGACGAGCGCGCCGACCACCGGCTCAAGCTCGCCGCCGCCGTCCTCGGAACCCTGCTCGTGGTGGTCGTGGGCTACTTCGGCTATCACTACGTCGGCCAGAACAAGATCAGCGCCGAGGTCATCGAGTACGACTTCACGAAGACCTCGGTCAAGGTGCATCTGGAGGTCCGCAAGGACGCCGGCGCCTCCGGCTACTGCACGATCCGCTCGCAGGCGGAGAACGGCGCCGAGGTCGGCCGGGCGGACTTCCGCTTCGACGGGGACGCCACACGGATCGACGAGGTCGTCACGTTGCGTACGACGTCGCTGGGCACGACGGCCGAGCTGCTCGGCTGTCACGCGGACTGACCCGGCCCGCCCGGGCCCGGAGCGGGTTCGCCCGCAATACGTAGGCGCTGACCTGCGTTGACGTAATTCTGGTGGCTTATGTCCTCCCCCTGACGCCCTGGAATTGTTAGGCTCGTGGTTTCGCCCTTCCGTGAAGGAACATTCTTCTGGGTAGGGCGATGCTTTGTATTCCCAGTACCGACGAGGAGCACCTGTGACCCAGACCAGCGAGTCCGTCACCTGGCTGACCCAGGAGGCGTACAACAAGCTCAAGGACGAGCTTGCGTACCTTACTGGTCCTGCGCGCACGGAGATCGCCGCCAAGATCGCGGCCGCGCGCGAGGAGGGCGACCTGCGCGAGAACGGCGGGTACCACGCGGCCAAGGAGGAGCAGGGCAAGCAGGAGCTCCGTGTGCGCCAGCTGACCCAGCTTCTCGAGAACGCCCAGGTCGGCGAGGCGCCGACCTCGGCGGAGGGCGAGGTCGCGCCCGGCATGGTCGTGACGATCGCCTTCGACGGTGACGAGGACGACACCCTGTCCTTCCTGCTCGCCTCGCGCGAGTACGCGAGTTCCGACATCGAGACCTACTCCCCGCAGTCCCCGCTGGGCTCCGGCGTGATCGGCCACAAGGTCGGCGAGGACGCGGAGTACGAGCTGCCGAACGGCAAGAAGGCCTCGGTGCGGATCCTGAAGGCCGAGCCCTACAGCGGCTGACCCCGGCCCCCGGCCGTACGCCCTTGACCCGCCCCCGGCGTCCTTGTGACGCCGGGGGCGTTGTCATGCCGCCGCGGAGCGGTACTTGCGGACCGCCAGCGTCCGGAACAGCGCGATGATCAGGACCGAGTAGATCAGCGACGCCCACACCGGATGCTGCATGGGCCAGGCGTCGGAGGGCGAGACGCCGGGGTTGCCGAAGAGCTCGCGGCACGCCTGGACCGTGGCGCTGAAGGGGTTCCAGTCGGCGACGTGCTGGAGCCAGGGGGTCATCCGGCTGGAGTCCACGAACGCGTTCGAGATGAACGTGACCGGGAACAGCCAGATCAGTCCGCCCGAGGTGGCGGCCTCCGGAGTCCGCACCGACAGGCCGATCAGCGCTCCGACCCAGGTGAACGCGTAGCCGAGCAGAAGCAGCAGGCCGAAGGCGCCGAGCACCTCGCCAAAGCTGGTGTGCGTACGCCAGCCCACCAGCAGCGCGACCATGGCCAGCACGAACAGCGTGAGCGCCGTCTGCACCAGGTCGGCCAGGGTGCGGCCGGTGAGCACCGCGCCCCGCGCCATCGGCAGGGACCGGAAGCGGTCGATGAGGCCCTTGTGCATGTCGTCGGCGATGCCCGCCCCGGCGCCGGCGGTGGCGAAGGTGACGGTCTGCGCGAAGATGCCGGCCATCAGGAACTCGCGGTAGACGGAGGACTCCGTGGTGCCGCCGATGTTCATGGAGCCGCCGAAGACATAGCTGAACAGCACCACGAACATGATCGGCTGGATCAGCCCGAAGATGACCATCTCCGGGATCCGGGACATGCGGATCAGGTTCCGCTTGGCCACGACCAGGGAGTCCCGGACGGACTGGACGAGCGGGTGGGCGGGGGCCGTGACCGGCACGGCGTCGGTGACGGCGCTCACTTGGCTGCCTCCTTGTCGGATTCCTTGTCCCGCATCTCGGCCGCGTGACCGGTCAGGGACATGAAGACGTCGTCGAGGGTCGGGCGGCGCAGCCCGATGTCGTCGATCTCGATCCCTCGGGTGTCCAGCTCGCGGATGACCTCGGCGAGGAGCTTCGCGCCACCGGTCACCGGAACGGTGAGCTTGCGCATGTGCTCCTCGACGGTGGTCTCGCCCTTGCCGAAGCCGCTGAGCACCTCGGAGGCGGACTGCATGTGCTCGCGCTCGTGCACCACGACCTCGACGCGCTCGCCGCCGGTGCGGGCCTTGAGCTGGTCCGAGGTGCCCTGGGCGATGACCCGGCCGTGGTCGACGACGGCGATGTCATGGGCGAGGTGGTCGGCCTCCTCCAGGTACTGGGTGGTCAGCAGCAGGGTGGTGCCGCCGGAGACGAGCCGCTTGATGACGTCCCACAGCAGTTGGCGGTTGCGCGGGTCGAGGCCGGTGGTCGGCTCGTCCATGAACATCACGGGCGGGGAGACCACCAGGGCGGCCGCGAGGTCGAGGCGGCGGCGCATCCCGCCCGAGTAGGTCTTGGTCGGGCGGTCCGCGGCGTCGGCGAGGTCGAACTGCTCCAGCAGCTCGGCCGCGCGGGCCTTCGCCGCCTTCGCCCGCATCTGGTAGAGCTGG
Organism: Streptomyces sp. NPDC002784; assembly: GCF_053592135.1. Taxonomy (NCBI): domain Bacteria; kingdom Bacillati; phylum Actinomycetota; class Actinomycetes; order Kitasatosporales; family Streptomycetaceae; genus Streptomyces; species Streptomyces sp. NPDC002784. The sequence goes on from NZ_JBSFVD010000001.1 coordinate 461,731, forward strand.
CCGACCATCTGGAGGTTCTCGCGGCCGGTGAGGTATTCGTCGACCGCCGCGAACTGGCCGGAGAGGCCGATGGAGCGGCGCACCGCGTCGGGGTGCTTGAGCACGTCGATACCGGCGACGACGGCCTTGCCGCTGTCGGGGCGCAGCAGGGTCGTCAGACAGCGGACGGTGGTGGTCTTGCCCGCGCCGTTCGGCCCGAGCAGGCCGAGGACGGTGCCCTCCGGCACATCGAGGTCGACACCGTCCAGTGCCTTTACGTCGCCGAAGGTCTTGACCAGACCTTCGGCATGGATGGCGCCTGGCATATCAGTCTCCACGTCGTCGGGGATGGTTCGGTAGGTCTGAGGTGTGGCACGACACACACCATAACGCGATGTATCGCGTCTCTCAACGGAATTACTCGAACGAGTGACCAAGGGGCCTCTGGCCTCGACCGATGCCCTCAGCGATGCCCGCAACCGATGCCCTCGGCCGAGCCCTCAGGCGATGACCGTGTAACCGGCCTCGCGCAGGGCCTGGCCGACCTCGGCGCAGTGCGCCGGCCCCTTCGTCTCCAGGTGCAGCTCGACCTCCGCCTCCGTGAGCCCGAGCCGGGGATCGGTCCGCACATGGCTCACGTCGAGGACGTTAGCGTCCACCACTGACAACACCCCGAGGAGCGTGGCGAGGGCGCCCGGCCGGTCCGTGAGCCGCAGCCGTACCGCCAGGTAGCGGCCCTGCGCCGCCATGCCGTGCCGCAGCACCCGCTGCATCAGCACCGGGTCGACGTTGCCGCCCGACAGCACCGCGACCACCGGGCCCTCGAAGGCGCCGGGGTCGCTCAGCAGCGCCGCGACCGGGCTCGCCCCGGCCGGCTCCACCACCAGCTTGGCCCGCTCCAGGCAGAGCAGCAGGGCGGTGGACAGCTCGTCCTCGGTGACCGTGCGGACCTCGTCCACCAGATCGCCGATGATCCGGAACGGCACGTCGCCGGGCCGCCCCACCTTGATGCCGTCGGCCATCGTCGCCGGGTTGTGCACCGACACCGGACGCCCGGCCGCCAGCGAGGGCGGGTAGGCCGCGGCGCCCGCCGCCTGCACGCCCACGATCCGCACGTCCGGCCGGATCGCCTTCACCGCGACGGCGATCCCGGCCGCGAGCCCGCCGCCGCCGATGCCGACGACGATCGTGCGCACCTCCGGGCACTGCTCCAGGATCTCCAGGCCGACCGTGCCCTGGCCCGCGATGATGTCGGCGTGGTCGAAGGGGTGGATGAACACCGCGCCGGTCTCGGCCGCGTACTCCTGGGCGGCGGCCAGCGTCTCGTCGACCACCTGGCCGTGCAGCCGCACCTCGGCGCCGTAGTCCCGGGTGGCGCTGATCTTCGGCAGCGGGGCGCCGTGCGGCATGAACACCGTGGAGCCCACCCCGAGCAGGGTAGAGGCGAGCGCGACGCCCTGCGCGTGGTTGCCGGCGCTCGCCGCGACCACCCCCGCGGCCCGTTCCTCGGGCAGCAGCCCGGCGATCCGGACGTAGGCGCCGCGCAGCTTGAACGAACCCGTCCGCTGGAGGTTCTCGCACTTGAAGTGCACCGGCGCGCCCACGAGCTGGGACAGGTGCCGGCTGCCCTCCATCGCGGTCACCCGAGCCACGCCCGTGAGCATCTTCTGGGCGCCGCGCACGTCGTCGAGCGTGACCGGCGGCAGCGGGTCGGCCTTGCGGTAGCTCATGACTCAAGTCTCGCAGTTCACACGTGCGGGCTCCCGCCGTGACCATCCACCGAGACTGGTTTGCGCAGCGCCGGTACGGCCCGCGCCCCATCCGCGTAACCTGTCCCCCAACCCAGCACCCCTTCATGAAGTGAGCCCCCGGCCATGCCCACAACACCTGAAATGTCGATGGACATGTCGACCGTCGGTGACACCGGTCTCCTCGACACGCTGCAGCACGAGGTGGCGGTGTTCGCCCGCCGTGCCGAACAGACCCGGCTCGGCGGGGTCGGGCAGGTGCGCAACTCCATGGACCGCGCCGCATACCTGCTGCTCAACCGCCTCGACAAAGAAGGCCCCATGGGGGTCAAGGCGCTCGCCGCGAGCATGGGGATCGACTCGTCGACGGTCACCCGGCAGGTGGCCCCGCTCGTCGACACCGGGCTCGTCAAGCGCACCTCGCACCCCGAGGACGGGCGGGCCGTGGTGCTGCAGCTCTCCCCGCGCGGGCAGTCCCGGCTCGAGGAAGTGCGCTCCTCAAGGCGTCAGTTGATGGCCGAGCTGACACACGACTGGGCGCCGGAGGAGCGCGAGGCGTTCTGCACGCTCCTGACGCGCTTCAACAGCGCGCTGTCCGCCCGGATGGCGGCACACGGCATGCCCGGCGCCGAGCCGGCCCCGGCCTCGGCGTCCTAGGGACTACCGGGTCCGCACACACGTGCCGCCCGGCTCTTGACCCCGGGCCGCCCCTGGCCTCATATGAAACCGGGTCCTCTTCGTACGCCCGTACGTGGCCGGGATCCGCTCACTCAGGGGGTCGCCCTCAGGCGGGAGGCGCGGTGCGAGAACGGCATGCGTTCCAAGACGTCCGCCGGGTCCGGGAGTTCGAGGCGTTCGTCGCGGGTGCGGCGGGCCGGCTGCTGCACACCGCCACGCTGCTCACGGCGGAGGCACCGGCCGACAACCCGCGCGCGCGGCGCCTGCTGACGCTCGCCCTCGCCCATACGTACGCCGGCTGGGACCGGCTGCGCGGGGAGGATCCCTACGACCACGCCCGGCAGTATCTGGCCACCCGCTTCGCGCGCGGGGCGTGGCATCAGCACGGCAGTTCCGGCCGGGCCCGCCCGCACCCGGACAGCCCACTGGCCGTCCTCGGCCCGCAGGAACGCCTGATCCTCGTCATACGGCTGTACGAGGGGGTCGCCGAGGAACAGACGGCGGCGCTGCTCGGTCTGCCCCTGGAACGGGTGCGGACGATCTGCGACCGGGCGACGGCGACCCTGCTGCACCCGCCGCGCGGGCCCGCGCCCGTGGCCGTACCGGCGGGAGCGGCGGCGTCATGAACCGGAACGAACGGCAGGCCGCCGCACGGCGGATCATGGAGCGCACTCCCCCCGCGGTACCGCCCGGCCTCTGCGCGGACGCCGTGCGGCGCGGCGGGCGGATGCTGCGGCGGCGCAGGGCGGCCCTGCGGCTGATGTGGCTGCTGATGTTCGCCGCGTCGGTGGCGTTCCTGGTGTGGGCCCTGCTGACCCGCCCCTGGGCGGAGCCGCCGTCGGAGGTGACTCCACCGCTCACGGGCTGGTGAGGGACTAGCCGAGCGCCTGCTGGAGGTCCTCCAGAAGGTCCTCCACGTTCTCGATGCCGACGGACAGGCGGACCAGGTCGGCCGGGACCTCCAGCGCGGAGCCGGCCGCGGAGGCGTGGGTCATCCGGCCCGGATGCTCGATCAGCGACTCGACACCGCCGAGGGACTCACCGAGGGTGAACACCCGGGCGCGGTTGCAGACCTCGACGGCCGCCTCCTCGCCGCCCGCCACGCGGAAGGAGATCATGCCGCCGAACGCCCGCATCTGCTTGGCGGCGATCTCGTGGCCGGGGTGCTCGGGCAGGCCCGGGTAGAGCACGTCCGTCACGCGCGCGTGCCGGGAGAGCATGTCGGCGACCTTGGTGGCGTTCTCGCTGTGCCGGTCCATGCGCACCGACAGCGTCTTGGTGCCGCGCAGCACCAGCCAGGAGTCGAAGGGACCGGCGACGGCGCCCATCGCGTTCTGGTGGAAGGCCAGCTCCTCGCCCAGCGTCTCGTCGCTGACGATCAGCGCACCGCCGACGACGTCGGAGTGGCCGCCCATGTACTTGGTCAGGGAGTGCACCACGACATCGGCGCCGAGCGACAGCGGCTGCTGGAGGTAGGGCGTGGCGAAGGTGTTGTCGACGACGAGCCGCGCGCCGGCGTCCCGGGCGATCTGGGCGACCGCGGCGATGTCGGTGATGCCGAGCAGCGGGTTGGAGGGGGTCTCCACCCACACGGCCCGGGTCTTCGGGGTGATGGCGGCCCGTACGGCGGCCGGATCGCTGGTGTCGGCGACCGACCACTCCACGCCCCAGCGGGCGACGACCTTCGCGAACAGGCGGAAGGTGCCGCCGTAGGCGTCGTCGGGGATGACCACGTGGTCGCCGGGGCTGAGCAGCGTGCGCAACAGACAGTCCTCGGCCGCCAGGCCGGACGCGAACGCGAGCCCGCGACGGCCGCCTTCCAGGGCCGCGAGGTTCTCCTCCAGGGCGGTCCTGGTGGGGTTGGCGCTCCGGCTGTACTCGTAGCCGCCGCGCAGGCCGCCGACGCCGTCCTGCTTGTAGGTCGAGACCTGATAGATCGGCGGGACGACCGCGCCGGTCAGGGGGTCCGCCGTGTTGCCCGCGTGGATGGCGAGCGTCTCGAAGTGCTGACTGATGTGCCTGTCGCTCATGGGTCACGAGCGTAGTGCTCCCACGGCGCTGATGGCGGACGCAGGAGTTTTCCACAGGGCGCGGACCGGGTTGGCCAATTGTCAGTGCGGTCTGGAACCCTTGTGGCATGGAGATTCTCTGGGTCCTGGTGGCGCTGGTCATGATCGGCTTCGTGGTGCTGCCGTTCATGCGGCGCCGGCGGGGCATGATCGAGCAGGTCCCGCCCGGCCACCCGGACGCCGCGGACCCGGCGAACTACGGGTTCGTACGGCAGGAGGAGCTGGACGTCCGGATGCCCGGACCCGACCAGGACCTGCTGGACGTGCTGGACCTGGTGCAGCGCACGCAGGACCACCGGGCGGCCGCGCAGCTGCTCGCGGGCACCGAGACGGAGGGCGAGCTGCGCTGGCAGCGGGTGCAGGCCTTCGCGGGCGCCGCCTCCCTCGAACTCCAGCAGCGGCCCGGCGGGGTCAGTGACACGCCCGGCGGGCAGTGGCTGCGGGTGTGGCGGGCCGAGCAGGCCAAGGACGCGGGCGGCGCGGCCGTGCACGCGGAGTTCCTGGTGCAGCAGGCGTGGCGCACCGCGGCGCCCGGCACGGACGAGTTCCGGATCATCATGGAGGAGGCGCGGGCGGCCTGCGGCGATGCGGCACTGCTGGCTCCCGGCGACCCGATCCCGTACATCGTCGAGCTGTCGGTGGCCCGGGGGCTGGCCTACTCGCAGCCGGAGTTCGAGCAGCTGTGGCTGAAGATCCTGGACCGCGCGCCGACCCACATGGGCGCGCACCTGGCCGCCCTGCACTACTGGTGCGAGAAGTGGCACGGCTCGCGTGAGCAGGCGTACGGCTTCGCGGAGGCCGCGGCGGCCCGGGCGCCGCGGGGCTCGCTGCTCGCGGCGATGCCGCTGTTCGCCGTCTTCGAGCATCTGCCCGAGGTCAACCTGGTCAGCGGCTTCTACCAGAGCGAAGTGGTGACCAAAGCGATGCACGGCGCGCTGCACGCGGTGCACTCGGCGCGCCCCGACGACCCGATGCTGGCGCACGTGCGCCATCTGCTGGTGTTCTTCCTGGTGCGCGCCGAGCGCTGGGCGGAGGCCATGAACCAGCTGGTCCACGTCGACGGCCATGTCGGCGCCCTGCCCTGGACGCTCTCCCCGGACCCGGCCGCCGAGTTCGCGGTGTACCGGGCGCTGGCGGTCGCCGGCTACGAGGCCAACGGCGGCAGCCCGGCGACGCTGCCGCACTGAGGAATGCCCGGGGTCGCGGACCTGTTGAACCGAGCGAACCCCGTGGGATTGGAGACCGCATGTTCCTGAACAGCCGTTCGCCTCAGCTGCCGACCTCCGAGCAGGCGCTGGGCGGCCGTCCCGAGCCGGCGTTCACCGTCCCCGACCGCCACACCGTCCTCGGCAACCCGCTGCTCGGCCCCTACCCCGAGGGCCTGGAGGTCGCCGACTTCGCCCTGGGCTGCTTCTGGGGCGCCGAGCGCAAGTTCTGGCAGCTCCCCGCGGGCGTGTGGACCACTCTCGTCGGCTACCAGGGCGGATACACCGGGCACCCCACCTACGAGGAGGTCTGTTCGGGCCTGACCGGCCACACGGAGGTCGTCCGCGTGGTCTTCGACCCGAAGGTGGTCTCGTACGGCGAGCTGCTGAAGACGTTCTGGGAGTCCCACGACCCGACCCAGGGCTTCCGGCAGGGCAATGACGTGGGCACGCAGTACCGCTCGGCGATCTACACCCACACCCCCGGCCAGGCGGCAGCGGCGGAGTCCTCCCGCGCGGCCTACCAGCAGGTCCTCACCGGCTCCGGCTACGGCACGATCACCACCGAGATCCTTCCGGCCGAGGGCCGCGCCTTCTACCCGGCGGAGGGCTACCACCAGCAGTACCTCGACAAGAACCCGGGAGGCTACTGCGGCATCGGCGGGACCGGCGTGAAGCTGAGCGCCCCGTTCGAGACGAACTGGGGGGCGTCCTGCCCGACGGGCCTGGTCGCGGCTCCGGAAGCGACGACCGAGTAGCCGTCCAGCAAGTTACCAGTGGTGCCCATGGGGCATGAGTCCCCATAGGGTGCCCTGCGTGACTGCCACATTGAGTTCCACGAAGGTCCGGGCCGCGCTGCGCACATCGGCGCGGACCTCCGGAGAGTTGCTGCTGATACTCCTCATGCTCGCGGTGAGCCTGTGGCTCCTGGGCCGGATGTGGTCGATCGTCTGGCCGCTCGTGATCGGCCTGCTGCTGACCACCCTGACCTGGCCGCCGATGCGTTTCCTGCTCCGTCGCGGGTGGTCGCCCGCGCTCGCCGCGTCGGTCGTGACGGTGCTGTTCCTGCTGGTCGCCGCGGGCATCGTGGCGCTGATCGCGGTGCCGGTCTCCTCCCAGTCCGGGGAACTGACCGACGGTGTGATCAAGGGTGTGCAGGAGTTGCGCGAGTGGGCGGCCGGGCCGCCGCTGAACATCGACGACGCGCAGATCAACAAGGCCTTCGACAGCGCGGTCTCCCGCGCCCAGGACGGTCTGGGCAGCATCACCGGCGCGGTCGTCACGGGTGTGAGCACCGTGCTGAACGGCTTGGTCACCGGCGTCCTGGCGCTCTTCCTGATGTTCTTCTTCCTCAAGGACGGCCCGCGGTTCCTGCCGTGGCTCGCCCGTCAGCTGCCCGGCCGGCTCGCCACCGACGTCCCGACCGTGGCCGCGCGCAGTTGGGACACCCTGGGCTCGTTCGTGCGTTCCCAGGCGGCTGTCGGCCTGCTCGACGCCGTGCTGATCGGCCTGGGCCTGTGGATCCTGGGCGTGCCCCTGGTGCTTCCGCTGGCGGTGCTGACCTTCGTCTCGGCGTTCGTGCCGATCATCGGTGCCCTGTTCGCCGGTTTCGTCGCGGTGCTCATCGCGCTGGTCTCCAACGGGCTGACGGACGCGCTGTTCGTGCTGGCCATCATCGTGGTGGTGCAGCAGCTCGAGGGCAACGTGTTCCAGCCCATGATCCAGAGCCGCGGGCTCGGCCTCCACGCGGCCGTGATCCTGCTGGCGGTGACCTTGGGCGGCAGCCTGGCCGGCATCGTGGGCAGTCTGCTCGCGGTACCGGTCGCCGCGCTGATCGCGGTGGCCTGGGGCTACCTGCGTGAGCAGCTCGCCGAGCCCGCCGAGGACCCGGGCCCCGGCACGGCGGACACCGGCGCCCCCGTCCCGTCCTAGCGTGACCGGCTGGTCCGGCCGGGACACTCCGGGACCGCCGCTCGCGGCCCCGGAGTCTGTGGCGCGGCCGGCGGTGAGGCCCGCGGCCGGGGCCGTCAGATCGTCGCCGTGTCGATCACGAAGCGGTACCGGACGTCGCTCGCCAGCACCCGCTCGTACGCCTCGTTGATCTCGCTCGCGGCGATCAGCTCGATCTCCGCGCCCAGGCCGTGCTCGGCGCAGAAGTCCAGCATCTCCTGGGTCTCCCGGATGCCGCCGATGCTGGACCCGGCGAGGGACCTGCGGCCCATGATCACCGAGAACAGGTTGAGCGCGACGGGCTCCTCGGGGGCGCCGACGTTCACGAAGGCGCCGTCCGTCCTGAGCAGCGAGAGGAACTGGTCCAGGTTCAGCGGGGCCGAGACCGTGGACAGGATGATGTCGAAGCTGCCCCGGAGCTCCTCGAAGGTCTTCGGGTCGCTGGTGGCGTAGTAGTGGTCCGCGCCCAGCCGCAGCCCGTCCTCCTTCTTGCGCAGGGACTGCGACAGGACCGTCACCTCGGCACCGAGCGCGTGCGCGATCTTGACGGCCATGTGACCGAGGCCGCCCATGCCGAGGACCGCGACCTTCTTGCCGGGGCCGGCGTTCCAGTGCTTGAGCGGGGAGTACGTGGTGATGCCCGCGCACAGCAGCGGCGCGGCCACGTCGAGGGACAGACCGTCCGGGATGCGGACGGTGTAGTTCTCGTCCACGACGATCTGCCGGGAGTAGCCGCCGTAGGTGGGCTCCCCGTTCTTGTCGAGGGCGTTGTACGTGCCGATCATGCCGCCGCCGGTGCAGTACTGCTCATGGCCGGCCTTGCAGTTGTCGCACTCACGGCAGGAGTCGACCATGCAGCCGACGCCCACGCGGTCGCCGACGGCGAACTTGGTGACACCGGATCCGACCTCGGTGACCACGCCCGCGATCTCATGGCCGGGCACCATCGGGAAGATGGCCTCGCCCCAGCCCTCGCGGGCCTGGTGGATGTCCGAGTGGCAGATACCGGCGAACTTGATGTCGATCAGCACATCGAACTCGCCGACGGCACGCCGCTCGATGGTGGTGCGCTCGAGCGGGGCCTTGGCAGAGGGGGCGGCGTACGCAGCGACAGTGGTCATGGGAGTGGATCTCCTAGGGGTTGCACGCCCGGCTGCCTTCTGTCCGGGCACGCTGTCCAGCCTGCCCCACCCGGCGGCATCCACCCAGGTCACCGCTTTGCGTACGTCTGCTGTTCCTACTACTGACGGGGTCAGGCTGGTAGGCGTACGACCGTGAATACTGGGCTCATGGACGAACAGCCCGCATCCCCGCAGGAGCCCGGCGGCCTGGACCGGCGCGCCGAGCTCAGCGAGTTCCTGCGCACCCGGCGTGCCCGGCTGAAGCCGGAGGACGTGGGGCTGCCGGACTTCGGGCGGCACCGCAGGGTGCCGGGGCTCAGGCGCGAGGAGCTGGCGCAGCTGGCCGGGGTGTCGGTGGCGTACTACACCCGGCTCGAACAGGGCAACGGACGCAATGTGTCGGCGGAGGTGCTGGACTCCATCGCCCGGGCGCTGCGGCTCACCGACGCCGAGCACGCCCATCTGACGCATCTGGCCAAGCCCAAGCAGCACAAGAAGAAGCCGGCGGGGCGGAGCGAGCAGGCCCGGGCGTCGCTGGGGCAGCTGCTGGTGTCGCTGGAGAACGTCCCGGCGTACGTCACGGGACGGCGCACGGACATCCTCGCGTGGAACCCGATGGCCGCGGCCGTCTTCGGTGACTGGGCCGAACTGCCCGCGCAGGAACGGAACTGGGCGCGGCTGGTGTTCCTGAAGCCGGAGTACCGGGAGCTGTTCGTGGAGTGGGACCAGAAGGCGTCCGACATCGTCAGCTACCTGCGCATGGACGCGGGCTGCCACCCCGACGACCCCCGGCTCTCCTCGCTGGTGGGCGAACTCTCCGTGAAGAGCGAGGAGTTCAGGCTGCTGTGGGCCACCCACGACGTGCGGGAGAAGAGCTACGGCATCAAGCGCCTGCGGCACCCGCTGGTCGGCGAACTGACCCTGAACTTCGAGACGTTCACCCTGACGGACGGCTCGGAACAGTCCCTGATCACCTACCATCCCGAGCCGGGCTCCCCGTCCGCGGAGGCGCTGCGGCTGCTGGCGAGCTGGGGTGCGGACGCCACGAAGTCCGGCTCCACGGCACGGTCCGCCCCCTGACCCCTCAGCCCTGGTACGGCGGTGCCGCCCCCCAGTTCCACTTCGGCACCGGCTGCTCCGCCGGGGTGCGCGCGTCCGAGCCGGAGAAGTGGACCGCCAGCCGGGTGCCCCACTCCACGTAGGCCACGAACGCCGAGCGGAACTCCGCGTCCGTGGGCAGGCCCGCCTCGTCCGCCGCGTCCTGGATGAGGTTGACCCAGCGGCGGCGCTGGGGCTCGGTGATGGCCAGGCCCATGTGCTTGGCGACCATGTGGCCGTGGCCGCCCTGGGTGTCGGAGTAGCCGGTCGGGCCGCCGAAGACCTCGCCGAGCCATTGCGCCACGCGCTCGGCGTGCTCCGGGTCCAGGCCCTCGAACAGCGGGGCCAGCAGATCGTCCTTGGCGACCTTGTCGTAGAAGGCCGTGGTCAGCCGGCTGAGCGCCTCGGCCCCGCCGGCCCACGCGTACAGCGTGGGCACCGCCGAGCCCGTGCCGCGCACGCTGGTCGGCATGTAGTGCCGCATCTCCTCGATGTGGCTGATGAAGGAGCGGATCTCGGCCAGGAAGGGAGGGAACAGCTCCGAGGTGCGGAAGCCCTCGATGTGGTCCTCGGTCGAGGTCCAGGTGATCCGCAGGATGTAGTGCTCGAAGTCCTCGTCGCAGCGCGCCAGTTCGTAGTCGACGCACTGCGGGGCCGCCGCGAGGCTGGCCGCGGCGCGGGTGTAGGCGGCCATGAACTCCGCCGACTGCTGCTCAGGGATGCGGTACCGGACGTATTCCACCGTGTGAGCCGTCATGCGCCCACACAAGCACAGTCGGATACGACATGGTTCCTGCTTCGCGGACAGCCTTCTCATCCTTCTCTTATCGCGGCCTTATCCCTTCATCACGCGCCCTGCCTAGCTTGCGGCGCATGTTCTTCACCTACCTGAGGCGCGAACTGCGCCGCCGCAGAAAGGCGGCCCTCGTCGTCGCCTCCGGCCTCGCGCTGGGCATCGCCCTGGTCATCGTGGTCAACTCCGTGTCCTCGGGCATGGGCAAGGCCCAGGACAGGGTCCTGGAGTCGCTGTACGGGCTCGGCACCGACATGACCGTCACCAAGGCGGCCGCCGCGGAAGGCGGTCAGGCGCAGCGGCCGCGCTTCGAGTTCGACGCGCGGGACAGCGACTCCGAGGAGGAGCAGAGCAGCGACCGGGTCATGGTCCAGGGCTTCCAGACGCTGGCGAGTTCGACCGTGGACAAGGTCGGCGCGCAGGACGGGGTCGCGGACGCGGTGGGCGGGCTGAGCCTTCAGGTCATCAAGGTCAGCGGGCAGTTCCGGCGCGGCGAGTTCCAGCAGGACGGGGGCGGCCAGGCGCAGGGCGGTCCCGGCGGCGGGACGCAGGCGCCCGAGGGCCGGGTGCAGGGCGGTGGCGCCGAGTTCGACGTCAACAACTACTCGGTCTACGGCACGGATGTCACCGAGCCGGCGCTGGGTCCGCTGACCTCCTCGACGATCACGAGTGGTCGTACGTTCAAGGCGTCCGAGACGAACGCCGAGGTGGTCGTCGCCGACGCGTCGTACGCCAAGGAGAAGGAGCTGAAGGTCGGCTCCACGGTGACCGTCAAGGGCAGCAAGTTCAAGGTGATCGGCATCGCCACGCCCGAGAGCGGGGACGCGGCGGCCGATCTCTACATCCCGCTGCAGCAGGCGCAGACGCTGAGCGACTCGAAGAACAAGGTCACCACGATCTACGTCAAGGCGACCGACTCGCAGCGGATCGACGCGGTGAAGTCGGAGATCCAGCAGAACATCTCCGGTACGACGGTGACGACTTCGGCGGACCTGGCGGACACGGTGTCGGGGTCGCTGTCCACGGCGTCCGACCTGGCGTCGAGCGTCGGCAAGTGGCTGTCGGTCGCGGTCCTGGTGGCGGCGTTCCTGGTGGCGGGCCTGCTGACGTCGTCGGCGGTGTCGCGCCGGGTGCGGGAGTTCGGCACGCTGAAGGCGCTGGGCTGGAAGTCCGGCCGGGTGACCCGGCAGGTCGTCGGTGAGGCGGTCGTCAACGGTCTGGTGGGCGGCGTCCTGGGCATCGCGGTGGGCCTGGCGGGCGCCTACGCGGTGACGGCGATCAGCCCGACGCTGGAAGCGCAGCTGGGCGCCACGGGCGGCGGCCCCGGGGGCGGCGGTATGGGCGGCCCCGCGGCCCAGCAGACCTCCACGGCCCTGGAAGTAGCCCTCACGGCCCCGGTGAGCGCGACGACGATCGCCCTGGCGGTGGGCCTGGCGGTGACAGGCGGCCTGACAGCAGGCGCCTTCGGCGGCTGGCGAGCCTCCCGCCTCCGCCCGGCGGACGCACTGAGAAGAGTCGAGTAACAACCGCCGCTTCCGGCAACCGGCGCCGGGCCGGGTGCAGGTGGGTCGCGCAGCCCGGCACTGCCGGGTCACCGCCCGCGCCCACCCGTGCCGCCCTGCGGCACGACTGCCCGCGGCTGAAGCGACGCGGCCGCCCCCGGCCGGACCGGCGCAGTCGGCTGTGGCTGGACCGACACGGCCGGCAAAGGCCGGAGCGGCGCAGACAGCCGTAGCTGGGACGGCGCGGCCGGCCAAGGCCGGGGCGGCGCAGTCGGCTGCGGCTGGAGCGACGCGGCCGCCCCCGGCCGGACCGGCGCAGACAAGCCTGGCTGGGACGGCGCGGCCGGCCAAGGCTGCAACGGCGCAGACAAGCGTGACTGGGACGGCGCAGGCCAGCCGTACTTGAAGCCGTACGGCCAGCCAAGACTGGAGCGGCGCAGTCAGCCGTAGCTGGAGCGGCGCGGATGGCCAAAGCCTGGGCGGCGCAACCGGCCAACCCTAGGCGCAGTCGGCCGCAGCCGAGGCGCGCAGTCGGCCAAGGCTGAAGCAGAGCATCCCCCGCGACCACCCCAGAACTGACCAAGCACCCCGCACCAAGCCCACCCAGGGGCGCGGGGAACTGCGCGACCAGCCCCCACCCACCCGCAGCCGACCCCGAACCCCCGCCACCCCAACGACGACCCCACCCAGGAGCCACCCATGTACGACCTCAGAAACGTCACCAAGCTCTACACCCGAGGGAAAGAAACCGTGCGCGCCCTCGACGGAGTCGACCTCGTCATCCCCGACGGGGACCGTCTCGTCATCCAGGGCCCCACCGGCGGCGGCAAGTCCACCCTGCTCCAGATGCTCGGCGGCCTCGACCGCCCGACGTCGGGCGAGGTCGTCCTGGACGGCACGGATCTCGCCAAACTCTCCGAGGCCAAACTGACCGGCGTCCGCAGCGAGAACATCGGATTCGTCTTCCAGAGTTTCAATCTGATCCCCACCCTCACCGCCCAGGAGAACGTGGAAACCGCCCTCGTACCCCTCGGCACGAAGCCGAAGGACCGCAGGGAACACGCGGCCCAGGCCCTGGAATCCGTCGGCCTCGGCGAACGGCTCACCCACCTCCCCTCCGAGATGTCCGGAGGACAGCAGCAGCGCGTCGCGATCGCCCGCGCCCTGGTCAAACAGCCCAAGGTGCTGCTCGCCGACGAACCCACGGGCAACCTGGACGAGTCGATGCGCGACGAGATCATGGACGTACTCGAACGCATGTGGAAGGAGCTCGGGCTCACCTTCATCATGGTCACGCACGATTCGGCCCTCGCGAAGAAGGCCCCCCGCGTCGCGACCATCCGCAAGGGAAAGATCTCCGTCAAGGAAAACGCGGGCGCGTAACAGTCCGATTCTGTCCGTCCCCTGTCTATTGAGGTAGCTGATCACCCCCCGGCATACTGCCTATTCCGGGGGGCACGTACGTCTGTGCAGACCACCCCCGGCCGGGTGAAGGGGGAATTCACCCGGTACTTCAGCAAGGGGGAAACTTGCGCAGACAAGTGAAAAGAGCATGCGCGGCCACCGTCGCCACGGCCGCCGCCGTCGCCCTCGCCGCCGGCATGACCAGCCCGGCATCGGCGAAGCCCGAGCCGCGCGCAACCGGCGCCGCTCAGCTGACCGCCCATCACGCCATCACCCTGATCACGGGCGACCGGGTCACCGTCGACGCCAAGGGCCGCGTGATCGGCCTGCAGCGGGCGGAGGGACGTCAGCACATACCCGTGCAGATCCGCAAGGCCGACGGGCACACGCTCGTCATACCCGCCGACGCGGCCCGCCTGATCACCGCGGGCAAGCTCGACCAGCGGCTGTTCGACGTCACCGAGCTCAACAAGTCGGCCACCCGCAAGTCGCAGGCCAAGGGCCTGAAGGTGATCGTCGGTTATAAGGGCGCCGCGGCCGGCACCAAGGCCGACGTCCGGGACGCGGGCCAGCTCCGCCGGACCCTGAAGTCCCTGAACGCGGACGCGGTCCAGACGCCGTACACCGAGACGCCCGACCTGTGGGACGCCGTCACCAACGGCGACCGGACCGCCTCGGGCATCGCCCACATCTGGCTCGACGGCACCCGCAAGGCCACCCTCGACACCTCGGTGGCCCAGATCGGCACCCCCAAGGCATGGGCGGCGGGGTACGACGGCAAGGGCGTCAAGATCGCCGTCCTGGACACCGGTGTCGACGTGAACCACCCGGACCTCAAGGACCAGGTGATCGCGTCGAAGAACTTCACCCCGGCGGCCACCGTCGAGGACAAGGTCGGCCACGGCACGCACGTCGCGTCCATCGCGGCGGGCACCGGAGCGAAGTCCGGCGGCAAGTTCAAGGGCGTGGCGCCCGGCGCCCAGGTCCTCAACGGCAAGGTCCTGGACGACACCGGCTCCGGTGACGACTCCGGCATCCTGGCCGGCATGGAGTGGGCGGCCGAGCAGGGCGCCCAGGTCGTCAACCTCAGCCTCGGCGGCATGGACACCCCCGAGGTGGACCCGCTGGAGGCGGCGGTCAACAAGCTGTCCGCCGAGAAGGGCATCCTGTTCGCCATCGCGGCGGGCAACTCCGGCCCGGAGTCGGTCGGTTCGCCGGGCAGCGCGGACGCCGCGCTCACCGTCGGCGCGGTCGACGACAAGGACCGGCTCGCCGGGTTCTCCAGCACCGGACCGCGGCTGGGCGACGGCGTGATCAAGCCGGACGTCACCGCCCCGGGCGTGGACATCACGGCCGCGTCCGCCAAGGGCAGCATGATCGAGCAGGAGGTCGGCGAGAAGCCGGCCGGGTACCTGACCATCTCGGGTACGTCGATGGCCACCCCGCATGTCGCGGGCGCCGCCGCGATCCTGAAGCAGCAGCACCCGGAGTGGACGTACGCCGAGCTCAAGGGCGCGCTGACCGCGTCCGCCAAGGGCGGCACGTACACGCCGTTCGAGCAGGGTTCGGGCCGGATCCAGGTCGACAAGGCGATCAAGCAGACCCTGATCGCCGACCCGGTGTCGCTGAGCTTCGGGGTGCAGCAGTGGCCGCACACCGACGACAAGCCGGTCACCAAGGAGCTGACGTACCGCAACCTCGGTACGCAGGACGTCACCCTGAAGCTGTCGGCGACCGCCACCGACCCCAAGGGCCGGCCGGCCCCGGCGGGCTTCTTCAAGCTGGCCGCCTCCACGGTGACCGTCCCGGCGGGCGGCAAGGCCACCGTCGGCATGACGGTCAACACCAAGCTGGGCGGCACGCTGGACGGCGCCTACTCGGCGTACGTGACGGCGACGGGCGGCGGGCAGACGGTCCGTACGGCCGCCGCGGTGCAGCGCGAGGTGGAGTCGTACGACGTCACCGTCAAGCACATCGGCAAGGACGGCAAGCCGACCGACGTCTACAACACCGTCCTGCTCGGCTACACGGGCCTGGCCACCGACCGCTCCTACGGTGTTCCGCCGGTCGCCTCCGGCACCACCACGCTGCGGCTGCCCAAGGGCCAGTACCTGCTGGACGCCTGGATCGCCGAGGACTTCGCCGAGATGAAGGGCGGCCTGGACTGGCTGGTCCAGCCGAGGCTGACCGTCACCAAGAACACCTCGGTGACGATCGACGCCCGTAAGACCCAGGCTGCCGACATCACGGTGCCGGACGCGGGGGCCGAGCAGCTCTCGGCGATGATCGGCTACATGTACGACCCGGCCGGCATCGGCATCGGGGTCGGACTCGACTCCTTCGCCAATGTGCGCATGAAGCACCTGGGCGGCGAGGTCTCCGGTCTCCAGCAGACCTGGAGCGGCCAGTGGACCAAGGGCGCGAGCGCCGAGTACGACGTGGCCACCACGGCCAAGGTGAAGAAGATCCAGGGCGACAAGGTCCGCCACTTCAAGGCGAGCGAGCTCGCCACGGTGAAGAACCGCCTGGGCGCCTCGGCCTCCGGCAAGACCGGCGGTGTGACCTCGTACGGCGAGTTCCCGAATGACTTCGTGATCGGCATGCCGGTCGAGCAGAAGCTGCCGGGCACCCGCACGATGTACCTCTCCACGTCCGACAACATCCGGTGGACGTTCGACGTAGAGCAGTACGGCAGCCACACGCCCGAGGGCTTCCCGGTCCCGGACGCCTTCTACACGCTCGGCGCGTCGCAGACCTTCAAGGCGGGCCAGACCTACCAGAAGACCTTCAACACCGCGGTCTTCGGCCCGCACATCAACGCGGACTACGGCCTGTTCCGCGAGGGCAACAGCGTCTACGGCTTCCTGCCGCTGTTCGCCGACGGGGCCAAGCACGCGGGCTCCTCCGACTTCACCTCGGTGAAGACGGAGCTGTACCGCAACGGCACGAAGATCGGCTCCAACACCGACCCGCTGTTCGGCGAGGGCGTCTTCAAGGTTCCGTCCGCCGAGGCCGAGTACAAGCTGACGACCTCGGTCAAGCGGAGCGTCAAGGTCGCCGCCGCCTCCACGCGGATCGACGCCAGCTGGACGTTCAAGTCCAAGAAGCCGGCGTCCGACCAGGTCAGGCTCCCCGCCTCCACGGTCCGCTTCAACGCCAAGACGGACCTGAGCAGCCGGGTCACGGCGGGCCTGACGAAGACCGTCCCGGTCAGCGTCGTGGGCGCCGCCGCGGGCAGCAACCTCAAGTCGCTGTCGGTGTGGGTGTCGTACGACTACGGCCAGACCTGGAAGAAGGTCTCCGTCACCGGCGGCAAGATCAAGGTGAAGAACCCGGAGAAGGGCAAGGCCATCTCCTTCCACGCGAAGGTCGCCGACAAGAAGGGCAACAAGGCGACCCTCTCGATCTACAACGCCTACTACGGCAAGTAGCAGGCGGACAAAGGGAAGCGGCCTCCGGGACTCAAGGTCCCGGAGGCCGCTTCTCGTGGATCAGGAGGAAGGGGAAAGGCGGTGGATCAGACCGCCGAGCCCGCCTTCCAGTCCGCCCAGCTCATGTTCCAGCCGTTGAGGCCGTTGTCCGGGGCGATCGTCTTGTCGCCGGTGTTCTGGACGACCACGACGTCACCGACGATCGAGTTCGTGTAGAACCAGTAGCCCTCG
The DNA here is from genome assembly GCF_053592135.1 of Streptomyces sp. NPDC002784. Lineage (NCBI taxonomy): Bacteria > Bacillati > Actinomycetota > Actinomycetes > Kitasatosporales > Streptomycetaceae > Streptomyces > Streptomyces sp. NPDC002784. Next base: position 478,940 of record NZ_JBSFVD010000001.1, read on the forward strand.
GTGCCCTTGTCGTTGGCGCCCTTGGTGTCGTTCAGGCCGACGCAGCCGTGGCTGGTGTTGGCGTTGCCGAAGACCGAGTCCGCGCCCCAGTAGTTGCCGTGGATGAAGGTGCCGGAGGTCGACAGGCGCATGGCGTGCGGGACGTCCTTGATGTCGTACTCGCCCTTGCCGTCGTCGTCGGTGAAACCGACCGTCGCGCCGTTCATCCGGGTCTCCTTGAACTTCTCGGAGATCACCATCTGGCCCTCGTAGGTCTTGTTCTCGGGCGAGCCGGCGGAGATCGGGATGGTCTTGACGACCTCGCCGTCCTGCGTGACCTTCATCTGCTTGGTCTTCGCGTCGACGTAGGAGACCTGGTTGCGGCCGATCTTGAAGGTGACCGTCTTCTGCTGGACGCCGTAGACCCCCTCGGCGCCCTCGACACCGTCGAGCGCGAGCTTCAGCGTGACGGTGGAGCCTTCCTGCCAGTACTCGTCGGGGCGGCAGTCCATGCGGGTGTCGTTGAACCAGTGGCAGGCGACTTCCTGGCCGCTGGTCGAGGAGACGGTGATGCCCTGCTGGACGTCCGCCTTGTTGGAGATCGACTTGTCGAAGTTGATCGAGACCGGCATGCCCACGCCGACGGTGGAGCCGTCCTCCGGCGTGAAGTAGCCGAGGAAGCTGTTGGTCGGGGAGAGCGTGCTGAAGGAGGCGTTCTCGTGGGCCTTCAGGCCCTTGGCGTCCTCGGCGGTCACGGTGATCTTGTACGTGGTGGACCGCTCCAGCTGGGTGCTGGGCTTCCAGCTCTTCTTGTCGGCGGATATCGCGCCCTCGACGGCGGCACCGTCGGCGGTCTTCATCGTCACCTCGGTGAGCGTGCCCTTGCTCACGGTGACGGTGGCGGAGTTGTTGATGGAGGCGTTGTCGGTGCCGTCCTTCGGCGTGATCTTGATCTGGGCCTCGGAGGTCTCCTGCGCCGCCGCCTCGTCGACCTTGGCCTGCGAGGTGTCGCCGCCGCCGTCGTTGCCGGAGGCCTCGTCGCCGCCGGAGCACGCCGAGAGCACCAGCACACCGCCGAGCAGTGCGGACGCGACCGTCAGGCCCCTGCGCCGCTTACTGTCCGTCATCACACGCTTCTCCATCGCTGCCGAATCCCCATACCCCGAGAGTCCCCGTCAAGAATCTTCAACGCTACGACCGGTTCGTCCCGTTCCACATCCCTTGGAGGTGTGGGGCACACCACGTCGCCGCGGCGGGTGGTGAGGGTGTCGGTCAGTGCGTCCCTTGAGACGACGAAACCCCGGGCGGCGGTTGCCGACCGGGGTCACGGTTTCCCCAAGCGGACTCAGTCAACCGTCTCTTCGTCGTCGTCCCCGTCGACATCATCCTCGTCGAGGTCCCAGTCCGGCGAATCGGGGTCGTAGTCGATCTGCTCGCTGGACCAGGAGGCCTGCGCCAGGTCGACCCCCGGGATCTCGCTGACCAGGTCGAACGGGTCCACGAGGTAGGCCAGGGCCTCCGCGGTGTCTTCCGTCACAGCGCTCTCGGCGTGCGTCCGCTCGTCGGCGGGCATCGCACTGTCGTCGCCGATCCGCCCCAGGGCCGCCTTCGTCACGGCGTCCGCGTCGTCCACTTCCAGGACGAGTTCCACCCGAAGCCGTACAAACCGTGATGTCTCTTCAGTACTCATGCCCCGGAGCGTACGGCCCGAGGATGTCTTGAGGCTCCCACGACTTTCCCGCGACCGGGGGCTTTCATTAGCATCGCTCCACACGGCCAATTCGCCAGCGCCACAAGGGGATCGATATTCCGTGTCATCCGCTCGCCGTCCGTTGCTGACCGCCACCGCCGCGGGGACCCTGCTGGGCGCCCTGTGGTTCGTCCCCTCCGCGAACGCGACCGGGGACGAGCCGGCGAGAGACGTGCCCTCGCCGGCCCCGTCGACGCAGGTCACCCAGCAGGCCCGGGCCGCCGCCGTGGCGGACTCCGCGGACTCCGGGGTCGAACTCGCCGACACCGGAAGCTTCGACAGCACGCCCTACGTCGTGGGCGGGACCTTCTCGCTCGCGGTGGGCGCCGGCTTCGTGGTCTATTCGGTTCGACGGGAACGTCACGGTTTCTGAACTGACTTGACGTTTCTTCAACGAAACGTTCATAGTCCGCCTCATGAAGAGATCTTCGAGGGCGCGGATAGGCGCCACGGCCGCCATGAGTGCGGTGGCGCTCGCCCTCATCACGGGTTGTTCGAGCGAGGACTCCAAGGACTCCGACAAGGGTGCGGGTACGGAGGCGTCCGCCTCCCCGACCCAGGCCGCGAAGGCGCTGAGCGCCGCGGAGCTGGAGAAGCTGCTGCTCGCGCAGGGGGACGTCAAGGGGTACAAGGTCGACGCGGGGGACGAGACGCTCCCCAAGGCCAAGACCGAGGTGAAGGCGGACAAGGCCGAGTGCGACCCGCTGGCGTGGGCCACGGCTGCCCTGGCCCCGGGTGAGACGGACGCGAACGCGTCCAACACGGTCGCCGAGGACAAGGCGGCCTCGCCGACGGCGGCGCCGGAGAGCGTCGAGGACGCCTTCGACTTCAACATGACGTTCGTGGGCCTGTCGTCCTACGACGGCGACGGCGCCGAGAAGACCATGAAGGCCGTCAACGACGGTGTCGCGGCCTGCTCCGGCGGCTACGGCATGAAGGCGGCCGCGGAGAGCACCAAGGTCACCAAGGTCGGCTCGGCGAAGGCCGCCGGTCAGGGCGACGAGTCCGTGGCGTTCACGCAGGACGTCGACATGGACGGCGAGGGCACCGCCACCTTCACCACCGAGGTGGTCCGCAAGGGCAGCACCATCGCCACGTTCTACACGGTGAACCTCGCGTCGCTCGGCACGGGCAAGGCTGCGGAGATCCCGGCGGAGATCGTCACGGCCCAGCTGGGCAAGCTGAAGTAGTCATCGGGAGCCCCCGCCGTACGCGCGTACGGCGGGGGCTCCGTGCTGTCCGCTACCGCAGCGGCCCGGTGACGCTCTCCACGGCCGCGACCAGCCGCCCGTCGCGTACGAAGGCGTCCGCCGCCGCGAGATCCGGCGCCAGGAAACGGTCCGGCCCGGGCCCCTGGACCCCGGCCTTCCGTACGGCCTCGATGACGGCCCGGGTGGCGGGCGCGGGGGTGAGCCCCTCCCGCAGTTCGACGCCCCGGGTGGCCGCGTACAGCTCGATCGCGACGACCCGCGTGAGGTTGTCGACGGCGGTACGCAGCTTCCGCGCGGCCGACCAGCCCATGGAGACGTGGTCCTCCTGCATGGCGGAGGAGGGGATCGAGTCGGCGGACGCGGGCACCGCGAGCCGCTTCATCTCGCTCACCAGAGCCGCCTGCGTGTACTGGGCGATCATCAGCCCCGAGTCGACGCCCGCGTCGTCCGCGAGGAACGGCGGCAGGCCGTGGCTGCGGTTCTTGTCCAGGAGCCGGTCGGTGCGCCGCTCGGCGATGGAGGCGAGGTCGGCGGCGGCGATGGCGAGGAAGTCGAGCACGTAGGCGACCGGCGCCCCGTGGAAGTTGCCGTTGGACTCCACCCTGCCGTCCGGCAGGACGACGGGGTTGTCCACGGCGGAGGCCAGCTCCCGCTCGGCGACCAGCCGGGCATGGGCCAGGGTGTCCCGCCCGGCACCGGCGACCTGCGGAGCGCACCGCACCGAGTAGGCGTCCTGCACCCGCGGGGCGTCGTCCTGGTGGTGCCCGGTGAGCTGGGAGTCCTTCAGTACGGCGAGCATGTTGGCGGCGGAGGCGCCCTGCCCCGGGTGGGGGCGGATGGCGTGCAGCTCGGGCGCGAGCACCTTGTCGGTCCCGAGCAGTGCTTCGAGGGAGAGGGCCGCGGTGACGTCGGCGGACTTGTACAGCCTCTCCAGGTCGGCCAGCGCCATGACCAGCATGCCGAGCATGCCGTCGGTGCCGTTGAGCAGGGCGAGGCCCTCCTTCTCGCGCAGGACGACGGGGGCGATGCCGTGCTCCGCGAGCAGTTCGGCGGCGGGGCGTACGGTGCCGTCCGGGCCCTCGGCGTCGCCCTCGCCCATGAGCGCGAGGGCGCAGTGGGAGAGCGGGGCGAGGTCGCCGGAGCAGCCGAGGGAGCCGTACTCGTGGACGACCGGCGTGATGCCGGCGTTGAGCAGGTCGGCCATGGACTGCGCGACCTCGGGCCGCACGCCGGTGTGCCCCGAGCAGACGGTCTTCAGCCGCAGGAACATCAGGGCCCGCACGACCTCGCGCTCCACGCGCGGGCCCATGCCGGCGGCGTGCGAGCGGACGATGTTGCGCTGGAGCCGGCCGCGCAGTTCCTGGCTGATGTGCCGGGTCGCCAGGGCGCCGAAGCCGGTGGAGACGCCGTAGACGGGCTCGGGCTTGGCCGCGAGGGCGTCCACGATCTCCCGGGCCGCGGCGAGAGCGGCCACGGCCTCCTGGCTCAGCTCGACGCGGGCGCCGTCGCGCGCCACGGCGAGCACGTCGGACGCGGTCACCCCGGACGTCCCCACCACCACAGTGTGCATATCCATATTCAGGAGCGTACGCAGTGAATTCCCGGATGTCACCAGTGGGGGCGGGGTTCGCCCCTTACCGATCGGTCACGTCAGCGGCGGCCCCGGAAGCGACGGCGTTCCCCGGCGGGGGGCTCGGTGGACGGCGAGTCGGCGAGCCGGACGACCGGGTCGTCGGGGCCCTCCCGGCCCGCCACCACCGGCTTGGTGGCCCGCAGGGCCTTGGCCTGGTACTGGGCGGCGTCGGCCAGCCGGAAGAGGCGGCGGGCCGAGACGACGGGGCCGATGGGGTCGGCGGTGGAGGCGACGCCGCAGGCCACTCCGTCGCCCAGCTCCAACTCGGCGGCGCGGCGGCACAGTTCGTCGGCGGTGCGGACGACCTCGTCGGCGGACGGGCCGACCGCGAGCAGACAGAACTCGTCACCGCCGAGGCGGGCGGCCAGCGCGCCGGGGAGCATGGCGCCGCACAGGGAGAGCACCGAGCCGAACCGTTCCAGCAGCCGGTCGCCCACGGCGTGCCCGCGGGTGTCGTTGACGCGCTTGAGCCCGTTCAGATCGCAGACGACGAGGCTGACGACGACACCCTCCGCGCGGTGCCGGTCGATGGCCTCGTCCAGGCGTCCGTCCACGGCCCGGCGGTTGGCGAGACCGGTGAGCGCGTCGGTGTACGCCAGCCGCCGGGCCTCCTCCAGCCGTTCCGCCTGGGCGATCCCGGCGGCCACGACCGCGGCGAGGACGGTGGCGAAGTCGGCGTCCTCCCGTGCGAAGAGCGGGGCGCCGGTGGGGCGGGCGACATAGAGCTCGCCCCACGCCCTGCCGTGCAGCACGATCGGTGCGACGACGCAGCAGCCGCGGCCCCGGCGCCGCAGGGCGGCCACGCGCTGATGCACGTATCCCGGGCGCCGCCCCGCGGCCGGCCCCTCCGCGGTCTCCACCCAGGCGTTGGGCTCACCGCCCCCGGCCCAGCGTTCGTGCAGGAACTCGGTGATCTCGGGGAACTGGTGGACGGGGTAGGCCTCCCGCTCGGGGAACTCCTCCTCGTCGGGTGCCCGGTCCCCCACGTTCACCAGCACCCGCAACCGGCCCAGCTCCCGCTCCCAGACGGACAGCGCGGCGAAGCTCCCGCCGAGCGCACGGCAGGCCCCGCTGGCGGCGGCCCGCCACGCCTCGCGCGAGCTGTGCGCCGCCGCCATCCCCTGCGCCAACGCCACGACGGCCGCGAGCCGGTTGTCGTCACCCATCACCCCAGGCTAGGGACGTTCACGACAATTAGGGACATTGATACGGCGAACAGGTGTCACCACCGGGGGCCGATCAGCACCGCGAACGACCCCGGCTCCACGGCGCCGACCAGCCGGCCCCACACCCCCATCGAACCCGCACCCCGCAACTCCCCCGCCCAGGCAGCTCCCCGCCCCATCACCCCGGGGCCAGGCGGGCCCTCGCCCCTCGCCGAAACCCCGCCACCGCCCCGACCAGCCCGATTTCCGCCCCCCTCGAAACCGCCCCCCGCCACACCCCGACCAGGCAGGCCCCCACCCCTTCACCCCCGGGCCAGGCGGGCCCCCGTCCCCCACCGAAACCCCGCCAGGCCCCCGACCGGCCGGATTTCCGTCCCCGCCGAAACCGCACCCCGCCACTCCCGACGAGGCAGGCCCCGCCCCGTCACACCCCCGGCCGCACCGGCCCCCGCCCCGTCACACCCCCGGCCGCACCGGCCCCCGCCCCCTCACTCCCCCGGCCACGCCGGCTTTCGCTTCTCGTTGAAGGCCGCCACTCCCTCCGCCCGGTCGCCCGAGAACGCCACCGCCCGCCAGGCCGCGTCCTCGACCTCGAGACCGGCCCGGAGGTCCAGCCCCTGTCCGAGCCGCAGCGCCCGCTTGGCGGCCCGCAGGCCCACCGGGGAGTTCCCCGCGATCCGGCCGGCCAGGGTCAGCGCCTCCTCCCGGTCCCGCCCCTCCTCCACCAGCTGGTCCACCAGACCCAGCTCCCGTGCCTCCACGGCCTCCACCCGCCGTGCCGTGAAGATCAGCTCGGCCGCCCGGGCCGCCCCGACCCGCCGCGGCAGCAGCTGCGTACCGCCGCCGCCCGGGATCACCCCGACCGACACCTCCGGCAGCCCCACCACCGCGGTCGGGTCCGCCACGATCAGGTCGCAGGAGAGCGCCAGCTCGAAGCCGCCCCCGAGGGCGAACCCGTGGACCGCCGCGATCGTCGGCACCGGCAGCTCCAGCACCCCCGTGTACGCACCCCGGGCCACCGGCCGCTGCCGCACCAGATCCGCGTCACTGAAGGAGTTCCGCTCCTTCAAATCAGCCCCGACGCAGAACGCCCGCTCATGCGTCGAGGTCAGCACCACCACCCGTACGCCCGGGTCCGCCCCCAGCGCGGCGCACGCCTCGCCGACGGACCGCGCCATCTGCGTGGACACGGCGTTCATGGCCTTCGGCCGGTCCAGGGCCAGCTCCGCGACATGCCCGCCGTCCCCGTGCCGCCGTACCAGCACGAACTCCCCGTACCGCTCCTCGCTCATGACACCCTCCTGTTAACGCGGGTTAACAACAACCGCCCCGATCATCGCAGCCCGATCCCCTCCACGGAAGGCACCCCGTTCGGGTGACATCCCCACAAACCGCCCCGCCTGGTCCGCCGAGCGCATAGCGTGCGTCCGCCATGGCGGAGCGGGGAGGGAGTGTGAGGGCGGTGACGGAATCGTCGGCGGCACAGACCGTGCCGGACCCGGAGACCGGTGCCCCCGTCCGGCTCTTCGGCCCCCGCGGCCGGCACCGCCGCCCCCGTCCCCGCAAGGTCCTGCTCGCCGCGGGGGGCCTCGCCCTGGCGGCCGGCGCCCTGAGCCTCGTACGGCTGACCCCCGAGTCGGGTCTCGGCGCCCTGGACGCACCGGAGGCGGAACCCTGGCGGGACGCGGACCCGGCCACCGACCACGCCACGAACGCCGCCGCGGCGGTGGGCCCGCTCCCGCGGGTCAGCCCGTCCGCGACCACCGCGCTGGGCGGCCCGGGCGCCCCGACCCCCACGGCACCCCCGAGTCCAGCACCGGCGAACCCGGCGCCGACCGCACCCACGCCCTCGCCTCCGCAAGATCCACAGGCTCCGCTGGACCCGGCCACGACCATTCCCGAGGCCCCGAGGACCGACACACCGCAGCCGCCGCCCGCGACGACCCACCCGGCGCCTCAGCCCGCCGCCCCCAGCCGGCCCGCGCACACACCGGCCCCGGAGCCCACGCCCGGCCCCACCGACCGGCCGGGCGTGTGCCTGCCGGTCATCGGGCTGTGCGTGGATCCGCTGGCCGAGCGCGTGAACTGACCGCTACGACGGCGTCGCGTCCCGCCGGGTGAGCAACCACGGCTCGACCACACCACGGCCACCCACCGGCCGCCGCCACATCGACCGGGGACCCGCCGGCCGAGCGCGAGGACTGACCGCTACGACGGCGTCGCGTCCCGCCGGGTGAGCAACCACGGCTCGACCACGCCGAGGCCACGCACGGGCCGCTGCCACATCGGCTGCAGCGCGAACCGGTATGTCGGCGGTTCCTCGCCCTCCTTCTCGGCGGCGGCAGCGGCCTCGGCCGCCTCCGCCTCGGAGGCCGGTGCCTCCCCGGTCCGGATCAGCTCCTGCGCGAAGGCGCTGTCGACGAGGACGGCGTCCCGAGGAGCTATCGAGGTCAGCCGGGAGGCGAGGTTCACGGTCGTACCGAAGACATCGCCCATACGGGTGGTGACCGTGCCGAAGGCGATGCCGACCCGCAGCTCCGGCATGGTCTCGTCGTTCGCCATGGTCTCGATGAGGCGCAGCGCGATCTCCGCGGCGACGCCCGCGTCGTCGGCGGAGTACAGCACCTCGTCGCCGAGCGTCTTGATGAGCCGTCCGCCGCGCGCGGCGACCAGGTCGGCGGCGGTGGTCTCGAACGCCTCGACCAGCTCGCCGAGCTCCTCCTCCTCCATCCGCCGGGTCAGGCGGGTGAACCCCACCAGGTCGGCGAAGCCGACGGCGAGGCGCCGGTCGACCATCTCCTCGTCGTCGGCGGCCTGCACGACCCGGCCGGTGGCGGCGGCGAGCTGGCGGCGCCAGACGTAGACGATGAACTCCTCCAGCTCGGGCAGGAGCAGCTCGACCAGGGGGTAGGTGACCTCCGTGCGGGTCATGCCCGGCTCGGGGGGCTCGGTCAGGCCCTCCAGGAAGGAGTCGATCTGCCACTCGGCGAGCCGGGCGGTGGTCTGCCCGGTGGACCTGGCCACCTGGACGGCCATGGCCTCGCTCAGCAGTCCCGCCTCGACGAGACCGGCGAGGCGTCTGAGCGCCAGCACGTCGGCCTCGGTCAGCGCCTTGGCCTGCCCGATGTCGGCGAAGCCCATGGCCCGCCAGAAGCGGGAGGCCAGCTCCATGGAGACACCGGCGCTGCGGGCGGCCTGAAAAGGGGTGTAGCGCCGCTCCGCGCCGAGGATGAGCTGCTCGAGACGCAGGGCGAGTGGATCGTCGCCGGGGTCGGCGGCGTGGGGGTCCATGCCGGAGCCCGTGTCGTCGACGGTCACGCCTGCTGCCCTTCCGATCTGCCGCGGTCAGGTATCGACCGGCCCCAACTCTACGGCAGGTGTGCGCCAGCTCACTCCGTTAAGCGGGGCAGAGGGTTTCCTGATCGCGTCCGTTCCGGTATTCGGCGTCGGGCCGGCCGGGCCGTCGCTCACGCCGGCCGCAAGTGCACGATGTCCCCCGCCCCCACCGGCTCCCGCACGCCCTCCTCCGTCGCGATCACCAGGCGCCCGTCCCCGTCCACGGCCACCGCCTCCCCGACGATCGACCGGTCCCCGGGCAGCTCCGCCCGCACCACCCGGCCGAGCGTCGCGCAGCCCGCCGCGTACGTCTCCTGGAGGCCGCTCACCGCGGGGTCGCCCCCGGCCGACCGCCACCGCCCGTACCAGGCCTCCAGCGACCGCATTACCGCCCGCAGCAGGGTGTCCCGGTCCGTGCTCACCGCCCCGGCCAGCGCCAGCGACCCCGCCTGGGGCACCGGGAGCTCCTCCTCCTTGAGGGTGACGTTGATGCCGACGCCCATCACCACCCCGTCGTCCCCGGCCCGCTCCGCGAGGATGCCACCGGCCTTGCGCTCCTCCCCGCCCACGGTCACCAGCAGGTCGTTCGGCCACTTGAGTGCCGTGTCGACCCCGGCCGCCCGCGACAGCCCCGTCGCCACCGCCACGCCGGTGAGCAGCGGCAGCCAGCCCCACCGCTCGACCGGCACCTGGGCCGGCTTCAGCAGGACGGAGAAGAACAGACCCGAGCGCGGCGGTGCCGTCCACTGCCGGTCCAGGCGGCCCCGGGCCGCCGTCTGTTCCTCCGCGACCAGGACCGCGCCCTCCTCGGCCGCGCCCTTCGCGGCCAGCGCCACCAGGTCGGAGTTGGTGGACCCGGTGCGCTGGACCACCTCCAGCTCACGGTAGAGACCCCCCTCGCGGACCAGCGCCCGGCGCAGCGCCACGGCGTTGAGCGGAGGGCGTTCGAGGTCGGACCAGCGGCTGTCGTCTGATGCATCTCGCGGCGTCATGCAAGCCACCCTAGGTGTGGCAAACGCCGCACTGCCGATCGGTAGACGCACCACTACTCTACGGATGAGTAACCGTCCCCCCTTTTGAGCAGGCAGGGAGCCGCGATCCCGATGTCCGAGCCGGAAGAGCAGATCGACATCCACACCACCGCGGGCAAGCTCGCGGATCTTCAGCGCCGCATCGAGGAAGCGACGCACGCCGGCTCCGCACGTGCCGTGGAGAAGCAGCACGCCAAGGGCAAGCTGACGGCCCGTGAACGGGTCGAACTCCTCCTGGACGAAGGCTCGTTCGTCGAGCTGGACGAATTCGCCCGGCACCGCTCCAGCAACTTCGGCCTGGAGCACAACCGCCCCTACGGCGACGGCGTCGTCACCGGGTACGGCACCGTCGACGGCCGCCCCGTCGCGGTGTTCTCGCAGGACTTCACCGTCTTCGGCGGTGCGCTGGGCGAGGTCTACGGCCAGAAGATCGTCAAGGTGATGGACTTCGCGCTGAAGACCGGCTGCCCGGTCATCGGCATCAACGACTCCGGCGGCGCCCGCATCCAGGAGGGTGTCGCGTCGCTGGGCGCCTACGGCGAGATCTTCCGCCGCAACACCCACGCCTCGGGCGTCATCCCGCAGATCAGCCTGGTCGTCGGGCCGTGCGCGGGCGGCGCGGTGTACTCGCCGGCCATCACCGACTTCACGGTCATGGTCGACCAGACCTCGCACATGTTCATCACCGGTCCGGACGTCATCAAGACCGTCACCGGTGAGGACGTCGGCTTCGAGGAGCTGGGCGGCGCGCGGACCCACAACTCCGCCTCGGGCGTGGCCCATCACATGGCCGGGGACGAGAAGGACGCCATCGAGTACGTCAAGCAGCTGCTGTCGTACCTGCCGTCCAACAACCTCTCCGAGCCCCCGGCGTTCCCGGAGGAGGCGGACCTCGAACTCACCGACGAGGACCGCGAGCTGGACGTGATCGTGCCGGACAGCGCGAACCAGCCGTACGACATGCACACGGTGATCGAGCATGTCCTGGACGACGCCGAGTTCTTCGAGACGCAGCCGCTGTTCGCGCCGAACATCCTCACCGGGTTCGGGCGGGTGGAGGGCCGGCCGGTCGGTGTCGTCGCCAACCAGCCGATGCAGTTCGCGGGCTGCCTGGACATCGACGCGTCCGAGAAGGCCGCGCGGTTCGTGCGCACGTGCGACGCGTTCAACGTGCCCGTCCTCACCTTCGTGGACGTGCCCGGCTTCCTGCCGGGCGTGGACCAGGAGCACACCGGCATCATCCGGCGCGGCGCCAAGCTGATCTACGCCTACGCCGAGGCGACGGTCCCGCTGATCACCGTCATCACCCGCAAGGCCTTCGGCGGCGCCTACGACGTCATGGGCTCCAAGCACCTGGGCGCCGACCTGAACCTGGCCTGGCCGACCGCGCAGATCGCGGTGATGGGCGCGCAGGGCGCGGTGAACATCCTGCACCGCAGGACCATCGCCGAGGCCGAGGCGAACGGGAAGGACCCCGAAGAAGCAGCGGTGGTGCGCGCCCGGCTGATCCAGGAGTACGAGGACACCCTCCTCAACCCCTACGTCGCGGCCGAGCGCGGCTACGTCGACGCGGTGATCATGCCGTCGGAGACCCGCCGGCACCTCGTGCGCGGGCTGCGTCAGCTGCGCACCAAGCGGGCGTCCCTGCCGCCGAAGAAGCACGGCAACATCCCTCTGTAAAGGAGCCGCTGTGACGATCAAGGTCTTGCGGGGCAACCCCACACCCGAGGAGCTGGCCGCCGCCCTGGCGGTGGTCCGCGCCCGCGCCGCGGCGGCGGTGGCCGAGCCGTCCGGCGCGGACCAGCCGGGCGCCGCGTGGTCCGACCCGGCGAGGGTCGCGGCACACCGGCTGCCGCAGCCGGGGCCGACGACGTGGGCACGGACGTACTGGCCGAGCTGAAACACCGGACCAGCGCAGCGAAGTGGAACCCCGGGCGCCTACTTGAGTACGCGTACTCAGGCGCCCGGGACGGCCACGACGCACGCTGGGAACATGTTGTGGTCCGACCCCAAGGATGAGCCCCCCGAGGAACTGCGCGACATGCAACGCATGCTCCGCAGACTGGGTGTTCTCGTGGCGTTGGCCATGGTGCTCGCGATGCTGGTCACCGGTCTACCCTGAACCACATGACCGATCACCCCCGCCGCCGGCTCGTTCTCGCCTCCCAGTCCCCCGCCCGGCTGAACCTCCTGCGCCAGGCCGGCCTGGACCCGGAGGTCATCGTGAGCGGCGTCGACGAGGACGCCGTCACCGCACCCACCCCCGCCGAGCTGGCGCTCGCCCTGGCCGAGGCGAAGGCCTCCGTCGTGGCGGCCCGGCCGGAGGTCATGGGCGCGCTGGTGATCGGCTGCGACTCCGTCCTCGACCTGGACGGACAGGCCCTCGGCAAGCCCGCCGACGCCGAGGAGGCGACCGCCCGCTGGAAGGCGATGCGCGGCCGGGCGGGCACCCTGCAGACCGGGCACTGCGTCTGGGACACCGCGAGCGGACGGTACGCCTCCGCGACCGCGTCCACCGTCGTCCGGTTCGGCGAGCCCACCGACGAGGAGGTCGCCGCGTACGTCGCCTCGGGCGAACCCCTCTACGTCGCCGGGGCGTTCACCCTGGACGGCCGCTCGGCCCCGTTCATCGAGGGCATCGACGGCGACCACGGCAACGTCATCGGCCTCAGCCTGCCCCTGCTGCGCCGCCTGCTGGCCGAACTGGGCGTGGGGATCACGGAGTTGTGGGCGCCGGCGGACCGGTGACGGGCGGCGGCGTGCCCTCCCCGTCGGGCACGGCGTCGGCGGGCTCCGCGAGGCTGTCGTAGGTCATCAGCAGCAGCACGATCAGCCCCAGCACCACGACCATGAACAGGAACTCGGCCCAGCCGAGCAGCCCCCAGGCGAACGCGCCGAGCAGTCCGTGCACCACCGCCGCGCTGATCAGCAGCACCCGGCCGAGGCCCGCCGCCGGGCGGTCGCGCAGCGCCACCAGCAGGGCGACCACGCCGCACAGGGCGAAGTACAGGCCGAAGACGAGTCCGCCGATCTTCGAGGACACCGACATCACGTCCGGGTCGAGGCCCGCCAGGGACATGTCCTGGCGGTCGACCACGACGCCCAGGAACCACTGCACCGCCGCGATGCCGAACGCCTCGGCGAACAGGACGACCGCCACCACCCATGCCACCGGTCTGCGCACCACCGGCCCCCACCCACTTCCGAGCGCTCTAGCGCCGTCCTAGCAGGACTGCGGTTACTGCAAGTACGTTCAGGACATCGAACGCTACTAACGGGTAAACCTCGGGACAAGGGTTCTGGGAGTGGCAAAGAATCATTGGGCCATTCGTAGGGACTCCACAAAGAAACAGAGTGGGCCGCAGCACGCCTTCACAGAGACCTTGACCACACCCGAGGGCTAGGGTTGCCCCGAGGAGTCCTGCGTACGGCGGTGCGACAAGGGATTTCGCGGGTCGAGCGAGCCTCGAATCACGCTCCGTGTGGGCAAGCTCACCATTGGGGACGGGTCGAAGTGCCGTGTCGGCAGTCCCTAAACTCGGCTTGTTTCAAGGAGGGAGCCTCAATCGTGCGCAAGGTGCTCATCGCCAACCGTGGCGAAATCGCTGTCCGCGTGGCCCGGGCATGCCGGGACGCCGGTATCGCGAGCGTGGCCGTATACGCCGACCCGGACCGGGACGCTCTGCATGTCCGCGCCGCGGATGAGGCGTTCGCGCTGGGCGGTGACACTCCGGCCACCAGTTACCTGGACATCGACAAGGTCTTGAAGGCGGCGCGCGAGTCGGGGGCGGACGCCATCCATCCCGGCTACGGCTTCCTCTCGGAGAACGCCGAGTTCGCTCAGGCGGTTCTCGACGCGGACCTGATCTGGATCGGCCCGCCGCCGCAGGCGATCCGGGATCTCGGGGACAAGGTCGCCGCCCGTCACATCGCCCAGCGCGCCGGTGCGCCGCTGGTCGCCGGTACGCCCGACCCGGTCTCCGGCGCCGAGGAGGTCGTCGCCTTCGCCGAGCAGCACGGTCTGCCGATCGCGATCAAGGCCGCCTTCGGTGGCGGTGGCCGTGGTCTGAAGGTCGCCCGGACCCTCGAAGAGGTGCCGGAGCTGTACGACTCGGCGGTCCGCGAGGCCGTCGCCGCGTTCGGGCGGGGCGAGTGCTTCGTCGAGCGCTACCTGGACAAGCCGCGGCACGTGGAGACCCAGTGCCTGGCCGACACCCACGGCAATGTCGTCGTGGTGTCGACCCGTGACTGCTCGCTGCAGCGCCGGCACCAGAAGCTGGTCGAGGAGGCCCCGGCGCCGTTCCTGTCCGAGGCGCAGATGGCGGAGCTGTACTCCTCCTCCAAGGCCATCCTGAAGGAGGCCGGCTACGTCGGCGCCGGCACGGTGGAGTTCCTGGTCGGCATGGACGGCACGATCTCCTTCCTGGAGGTCAACACCCGTCTGCAGGTGGAGCACCCGGTCACCGAGGAGGTCGCGGGCATCGACCTGGTGCGCGAGATGTTCCGGATCGCCGACGGTGAGGAGCTCGGCTACGGCGACCCGGTGCTGCGCGGGCACTCCTTCGAGTTCCGCATCAACGGCGAGGACCCGGGCCGCAACTTCCTCCCGGCGCCCGGCACCGTCACCGCCTTCGACCCGCCGTCCGGGCCCGGTGTCCGGCTGGACGCGGGCGTGGAGTCCGGCTCGGTCATCGGCCCCGCCTGGGACTCGCTGCTGGCCAAGCTGATCGTGACCGGCCGCACCCGCAAGGAGGCCCTCCAGCGGGCCGCGCGCGCCCTGGAGGAGTTCCAGGTCGAGGGCATGGCCACGGCCATCCCGTTCCACCGCGCGGTCGTCAAGGACCCGGCGTTCGCCCCCGAACTCACCGGCAGCCAGGACCCGTTCACGGTTCACACCCGCTGGATCGAGACCGAGTTCGTCAACGAGATCAAGCCCTTCGCCGCGCCCGCCGACGTGGACGCGGACGAGGAGACGGGCCGGGAGACGGTCGTCGTCGAGGTGGGCGGCAAGCGCCTGGAGGTCTCGCTGCCGTCCTCGCTCGGCATGTCGCTGGCCCGCACCGGCCTCGCGGCGGGCGCCAAGCCCAAGCGGCGCGCGGCGAAGAAGTCCGGTCCCGTCGCCTCCGGCGACACCCTCGCCTCGCCGATGCAGGGCACGATCGTGAAGATCGCGGTCGAGGAGGGCCAGGAGGTCAAGGAGGGCGACCTGGTCGTCGTCCTGGAGGCCATGAAGATGGAACAGCCGCTCAACGCCCACAAGTCCGGTACCATCAAGGGCCTGTCGGCCGAGGTCGGCGCGTCCCTCACCTCCGGCGCCGCGATCTGCGAGATCAAGGACTGAGCCGTACGCATCTCCCGAGGCGCCCGGCGGACTGCACCGAACAGTCCGCCGGGCGCCTCGTTTTCCCGTACGGCGCCGGGCCCGGTCCGGGAGGGCCGCTCGGGGGTGGGCGATGGCATCCTGAGGGAAGAGCCGGGCGCTGATGAGAGCAGGTGGGGGCCATGGTGGGCGCGACCTCGCGCGGGACCGCGGAGAGCGCTGGTGCGACGGCGGCGCCGGTCGCTCCGCGGGCGATGCGCGCCGATGCCCGGCGCAACTACGAGCGCCTCCTCACCGAGGCCCGCGCCGCCTTCGCCGAGCACGGCACGGACGCGTCGCTGGAGGACGTGGCCCGCCGGGCGGGCGTGGGAATCGGCACCCTCTACCGCCACTTCCCCAACCGGCACGCACTGCTGAGCGCGGTCTTCGAGGACGCGGTGAGCGACCTGCTGGACCGGGCCCGCGAACTGTGCCGGGCCCCGGAGCCGTGCACGGCCCTGGTGACCTGGCTGCGGGAGATGGTCCGGCACGCGAGCGAGTACCGGGGGCTGTCGCGGGCGCTGATGTCGGTCTCCCACGACGACACGTCGGCCTTGTCCCGCTGCAGCGACCCCATCAGGGAGGCGGGCGGCGAGCTGCTGAGCAGGGCGCAGGAGGCGGGCATGGTCCGCACGGACGTGGCGATCGGTGATCTGCTCCAGCTCACCCACGCCATCGCGTTGGCGGCGGAGGAGCGGCCGGGGGACCCGGACCTGGCGGAGCGGCTGCTGATGCTGACCCTGCGGGGACTGAAAGCGGACCGCTAGGAGCGCGGGGGACCTACCGTCGCCGGAGGTCGGCGACCCGCGCCCGCTCGGACCCTGGAACCGGCTCCCCGAGCATCGCGGAGCGAAGGCCGGCCGGAGTACTCCGCCGGGGCCCCGGCACGGAACGTGCCCTCCGCGCCGGGACTTCGTCACCCCCCGGGCTCCCGCTCGCCCCGGCCACGGCGATCTGCACCCCCTGATCGGCAAGGGCCTGCAGTTCGGTCTGGGCACGGTCGTCATGGGCCGGCGGTTCGTCGGTCACCAGCCGCGTGATCACGTCCGTGGGCACGGTCTGGAACATGGTGTCCGTGCCGAGCTTGGTGTGATCGGCGAGCACGACGACCTCGGCCGCCGCCTGCACCAGCGCCCGGTCGACGGACGCCGAGAGCATGTTGGACGTGGACAGGCCGCGCTCGGCCGTGAGGCCGCTCCCGGACAGGAAGGCCCGGGAGACCCGCAGCCCCTGGAGGGACTGCTCGGCGCCGGAGCCGACGAGGGCGTAGTTGGAACCGCGCAGGGTGCCGCCGGTCATCACGACCTCCACCCGGTTCGCGTGGGCCAGCGCCTGGGCCACCAGCAGGGAGTTGGTGACGACGGTCAGCCCGGGCACCCGGGCCAGCCGGCGGGCCAGCTCCTGCGTGGTCGTACCGGCCCCGACCACGATGGCCTCGCCCTCTTCGACGAAGTTCGCGGCGAGATCGGCGATGGCCGTCTTCTCGGCGGTCGCGAGATGTGATTTCTGCGGAAAGCCGGACTCCCGCGTGAACCCGCCCGGCAATACCGCACCGCCATGCCGGCGGTCGAGGAGTCCTTCTGCCTCCAGCGCGCGCACGTCCCGCCGTACGGTCACTTCGGAGGTCTGGACGACGCGGGCGAGCTCACGGAGCGACACGGCCCCGTTCGCTCGCACCATTTCGAGGATCAATTGGCGACGTTCTGCAGCGAACACGAAACTGACAGTAACCCCAACGACCGTCTGGTTTCAGCAGTTTGCGCCGAATAGCAGAAGTTGTTCGTACAGAAGGGCGGGAAGTGGTATAGGGGCTACGCCCCGCGCCTATGCCGCACGCATGCTCGACAACTCCCCGTGACCAGCGGGGAGTCGGTTCAAGCCGTCAGGCCTCGCCGCCGTTCTTGCGGGTGTGCAGCTGCCGGGCCACCTCGGCGATCGACCCCGAAAGAGACGGGTACACGGTGAACGCGTTCGCGATCTGTTCGACCGTCAGATTGTTGTCGACGGCGATCGAGATGGGGTGGATCAGTTCCGAGGCGCGCGGGGCGACGACCACGCCGCCGACCACGATGCCGGTGCCGGGGCGGCAGAAGATCTTGACGAAGCCGTCCCGGATGCCCTGCATCTTGGCGCGCGGGTTGCGCAGCAGCGGCAGCTTGACGACCCGGGCGTCGATCTTCCCGGCGTCCACGTCGGACTGGCTGTAGCCGACGGTCGCGATCTCCGGGTCGGTGAAGACGTTGGAGGAGACCGTCTTGAGGTTCAGCGGGGTCACCGCGTCGCCGAGGAAGTGGTACATGGCGATGCGGCCCTGCATGGCGGCGACGGACGCGAGGGCGAAGACGCCGGTGACGTCGCCCGCGGCGTACACCCCCGGGGCGGTGGTGCGGGACACCTTGTCGGTCCAGATGTGCCCGGAGTCGCGGAGCCGGACGCCGGCCTCCTCCAGGCCGAGCCCGGCGCTGTTCGGGATGGCGCCGACGGCCATCAGGCAGTGCGAGCCGGTGATGACGCGGCCGTCGGCGAGGGTGACCTCGACCCGGTCGCCGACGCGCTTGGCGGCGGAGGCGCGGGAGCGGGCCATGACGTTCATGCCGCGGCGGCGGAAGACGTCCTCGAGGACGGCGGCGGCGTCGGGGTCCTCACCGGGCAGGACGCGATCGCGCGAGGACACGAGCGTGACCTTCGACCCGAGGGCCTGGTAGGCGCCGGCGAACTCGGCGCCGGTCACACCCGAACCGACCACGATGAGCTCCTCCGGCAGCTCGTCGAGGTCGTAGACCTGGGTCCAGTTGAGGATGCGCTCGCCGTCGGGCTGGGCGTCGGGCAGCTCGCGCGGGTGACCGCCGGTGGCGATGAGGACGGCGTCGGCGGGGAGGATCTCCTCGGTGCCGTCGGCGGCGGTGACGATCACCTTGCGGGAGCCGTCGAGGGACTGCATCCCGTCGAGCCGTCCCCGGCCGCGCAGGACCCGGGCGCCCGCGCGGGTCACGGAAGCGGTGATGTCGTGCGACTGGGCGAGCGCCAGCCGCTTCACGCGCCGGTTGACCTTGCCCAGGTCCACGCCGACGACCCGCGCGGGGGTGTCGATGTGCGGGGTGTCGTCGGCCACGATGATGCCGAGCTCCTCGTACGAGGAGTCGAAGGTGGTCATCACCTCGGCCGTGGCGATCAGAGTCTTGGACGGTACGCAGTCGGTGAGCACCGACGCCCCGCCCAGGCCGTCGCAGTCGACGACGGTCACCTCCGCGCCGAGCTGAGCGGCGACCAGCGCCGCTTCGTATCCGCCGGGTCCGCCACCGATGATCACGATCCGAGTCACGTACTCCATTGTCCCGCACGCGCCCCGGTGCTACGGCCCAGGGGCCCGCCCGAGATCCCACTGTTACGGGAGGGACTGCCGGGGCGCCTGCCGTACCCTCTCCCCATGTCGCTCTACGCCGCGTACGCCGGCAACCTCGACGCGCGGCTGATGACCCGCCGCGCCCCGCACTCGCCGCTGCGCGCCACCGGCTGGCTGAACGGGTGGCGGCTGACCTTCGGGGGCGAGCAGATGGGCTGGGAGGGCGCGCTGGCGACGATCGTCGAGGACCCCCTGTCCCAGGTCTTCGTCGCGCTGTACGACATCGCCCCGATGGACGAGGAGTCCCTGGACCGCTGGGAGGGCGTGGGCCTGGGCGTCTACCGCCGGACGCGGGTACGGCCGGTCACCCTGGACGGCGAGGAGTCCGCCTGGGCGTACGTCCTGGACGGCTACGAGGGCGGCCTGCCCTCGGCCCGCTACCTCGGCGAGGTGGCCGACGCGGCGGAGTCGGCGGGGGCGCCGCACGACTACGTGATGGAACTGCGCAAGCGGCCCTGCTGAGGTGCCCCGGCCGGGGAGCGTTTCGTCGGAAACAACAAGACAACGATCGCCATCCCGTGGGCTCTGTCATCTACGCGCGTAGGCAGAGACCGGCTACCCTCGTCGGCGTGAACGCATCTCTTCTTCCGGACGACATCCAGGGCGACCCCTATTCCGCCGCCGACGCCGCCGCCGCTCGCCTGCGCGAACTGACCGGGGCCGAGACCCACGACGTCGCCCTCGTGATGGGCTCCGGCTGGGCGCCGGCCGTGGGGGCCCTCGGTGATCCCGACGCCGAGTTCCCGGTCACCGAGCTGCCCGGGTTCCCGGCGCCGGCGGTCGCGGGCCACGGCGGCAAGGTCCGCTCGTACAGGATCGGCGAGAAGCGGGCGCTGGTCTTCCTCGGGCGTACGCACTACTACGAGGGCCGTGGGGTGGCCGCGGTCGCGCACGGCGTCCGTACCGCGGTCGCGGCCGGCTGCAAGACCATCGTGCTCACGAACGGGTGCGGTGGTCTGCGCGAGGGCATGCGCCCCGGGCAGCCGGTCCTGATCAGCGACCACATCAACCTCACCGCGACCTCGCCGATCGTGGGCGCGAACTTCGTCGATCTGACGGACCTGTACTCGCCGCGGCTGCGGGCGCTGTGCAAGGAGATCGACCCCACGCTGGAGGAGGGCGTGTACGCCCAGTTCCCCGGCCCGCACTACGAGACTCCGGCGGAGATCCGCATGGCGCGGGTCATCGGGGCGGACCTGGTGGGCATGTCGACGGTCCTGGAGGCCATCGCGGCGCGTGAGGCGGGCGCGGAGGTGCTGGGCATCTCCCTGGTCACGAACCTCGCCGCGGGGATGACGGGCGAGCCCCTGAACCACGAGGAAGTCCTCCAGGCCGGCCGCGACAGCGCGACCCGGATGGGCTCCCTGCTGGCACAGGTGCTGGGACGCCTGTAATCCGGGCGGACTGCTCCCTCGCCCTCGCTGCGACCAGCCCCTCCGGCGTTCGAGGAGCGGGTGTCCAGGGGGCAGAGCCCCCTGGGGCGGGGTCGAAGGGGCGGCAGCCCCTGGAGGACGGGACGGGCAGGGGCGGCCGGGGCGAAGAAACCCGCCGAGCACCCCACCGCGCCGAACGAACGAACGAACACGAGAGGTTGACCCGACGTGCACGACGATCTCATCGCAAGGGCCCAGGCATGGCTCGCCGAGGACCCCGACGCGGACACCCGCGCCGAACTCGCCGGGCTGATCGACGCCAAGGACACCGCGGAGCTCGCCGCACGCTTCAGCGGCACCCTCCAGTTCGGCACCGCGGGCCTGCGCGGCGAGATCGGCGCCGGCCCGATGCGCATGAACCGCACGGTCGTCATCCGCGCCGCCGCCGGCCTCGCCGCGTACCTGAAGAAGCAGGGCCAGGACGGCGGCCTCGTGGTCATCGGCTACGACGCCCGCCACAAGTCGGAGGACTTCGCCCGCGACACCGCCGCCGTGATGACCGGCGCCGGCCTGCGGGCCGCCGTACTCCCCCGCCCGCTGCCCACCCCCGTCCTGGCGTACGCCATACGGCACCTCGGCGCGGTCGCCGGCGTGGAGGTCACCGCCAGCCACAACCCGCCCCGGGACAACGGCTACAAGGTCTACCTCGGCGACGGCTCCCAGATCGTGCCGCCCGCCGACGCCGAGATCGCCGCCGAGATCGACGCCATCGGCTCCCTCACCACCGTCCCGCGCCCCGCCACCGGCTGGGAGACCCTCGACGAGAGCGTCCTGGACGCCTACCTCGCCCGCACGGACGCCGTCCTCGCCCCGGACTCCCCCCGTACCGCCCGCACGGTCTACACGGCCATGCACGGCGTCGGCAAGGACGTGCTGCTCGCCGCGTTCGCGAGGGCCGGCTTCCCGGCGCCCGCGCTCGTCACCGAACAGGCCGAGCCCGACCCGGACTTCCCCACCGTCGCCTTCCCCAACCCGGAAGAGCCCGGCGCGATGGACCTCGCCTTCGCGAAGGCCCGCGCGACCGGACCGGACCTCGTCATCGCCAACGACCCCGACGCCGACCGCTGCGCCGTGGCCGTCAAGGGCGGGGACGCGTGGCGGATGCTGCGCGGCGACGAGGTCGGCGCGCTGCTCGCCGCGCACCTGGTCCGCCGGGGCGCGACCGGCACGTTCGCCGAGTCGATCGTCTCCTCCTCCCTCCTCGGCCGGATCGCCGAGAAGGCGGGCCTCCCGTACGAGGAGACCCTCACCGGCTTCAAGTGGATCGCCCGCGTGGACGGTCTGCGCTACGGCTACGAGGAGGCCCTCGGCTACTGCGTCGACCCCGACGGCGTCCGCGACAAGGACGGCATCACCGCGGCGCTGCTGATCACCGAGCTGGCCTCGGAGCTGAAGGAGCAGGGCCGCACCCTGCTCGACCTCCTGGACGACCTCGCCGTCGAGCACGGGCTGCACGCCACCGACCAGCTCTCGGTGCGCGTGGAGGACCTGTCGGTCATCGCGGACGCCATGCGCAGACTGCGCGAGCAGCCGCCGACGGAGCTGGCGGGCCTCGCCATCACCCGGGCCGAGGACCTCACCCGGGGCACGGACCGGCTGCCGCCCACCGACGGGCTGCGCTACACCCTGGACGGCGCCCGGGTGATCGTCCGCCCCAGCGGCACCGAGCCCAAGCTCAAGTGCTACCTGGAGGTCGTCGTGCCGGTCGCCGGCCACTCCGCCCTGCCGGCGGCCCGCGCCCGGGCCACCGAGCTGCTGGCGGCGGTCAAGCGGGATCTGTCGGCGGCGGCCGGCATCTGATCCGCGGCTCCCGCGGCCGACGACGGGGCGCCTCCGCGCGGGGGCGCCCCATCGGGTGATTTCGGCGCGGCGGTGGACGCGGACGCCCCGCGCCACCGCGCCCTCCGGGCAACCGTGGACCGGCACCCGCCCCCACGTCAGCCCAGGAGCCGCCGCCGTGTCCTCGACCGCCTTCCGGCCGACACCCCGAGCGACCCCCGCCCCCGCCTTACCCGCTCGCCGTCCCGGCCCCCTCCGCCGCGCGGCCCCGGCGCTCCTCGCCTACGTCGCCGTACGCGTGACGGGCCTGCTGGTGCTGACCCTCTGGGCGCACCGCAAGGGGCAGGACGTCTGGCCGATCCTGGCGACGAAGTGGGACGCCGACTGGTACCTGGGCATCGCCGAGCACGGCTACGCGACCGTCCTCGGCACCGCCTACAACGCCAACAACCTGGCGTTCTTCCCGCTCCACCCGCTGCTGATCAAAACCGTCTCGGCCGTCGCTCCGGGCAGCCCCGCGAGCACCGGCCTCTGCCTCGCCGTGGTCGCCTCGCTGCTGGCCGCGTGGGGCATCTTCGCCATCGGCGACCTGCTGTACGGCAGGCGCGTCGGCGTCCTGGTGACCACCCTGTGGGCCGCGAACCCGGTCGGCCTCGTGCAGTGGATGGGCTACACCGAGTCCCTGTTCACGGCCTGCGCCGCCTGGTCCCTGTACGCCGTGCTGACCGGCCGCTGGCTGTGGGCGGCGACCGGCGCGGTCCTCGCGGGCCTGACCCGCCCGACCGGCATCGCGGTGGCGGCCGCGGTCACGGTCACCGCGCTCCTCGCCCTGCGCCGGCGCCCCTTCCCGCGCCGCGCCCTCGCCGCCGCGGTCCTGGCCCCGCTCGGCTGGTGCGGTTACGTCGGCTGGGTCGGCCTGCGCACGGGCCGCTGGGACGGCTACTTCGCCGTACAGCGGCTGTGGCGCAACGAACTGGACGGCGGCGCCGGGACCCTGCGCCGGATGCGCGAGATCCTGCTGTACGACTCCACGCCCGAGCTGTTCCTGGTGCTGGTGACAGGCGTCCTGCTGGCGTCGGCGGTGCTCTTCGCACTGTCCGTGGCGGACCGGCAGCCGCTGCCGCTGCTGGTGTTCACGGGCACGCTCCTGGCCATCGTCCTGACCAGCGACGCCGTCTACTTCCCCCGCGCCCGCTTCCTCCTCCCGGCCTTCCCCCTCCTCCTCCCCCTGGCCCTCCACCTGACGCGCTCCTCCCCCCGCTACCGCACCCTGACCCTGACCACAGCGGCAGCAACCTCGGCGTACTTCAGCGCCTACATCCCCTTGGTCTGGGCGAGCGCACCGTAACGGGGGGCCGAGCAGGGAGGTCGGGGTCGGCGGGGCGTGTCGTAACGGGGGCCGCCGCGCTACACCCCGACCCGAACAGCAACCAAGGCCGCAGCAGCACCCCACCCGCACTCGCGCCCGGACCGCGGGCCGCGGGCCGCGGGCCCGTCAACGGCCAGCCTCGTCCGGTCATACGACGACCCGTGCCAAAAGGCCGTCGGCCGCGAACACCCGGCCGCACACGTCCTCGTACGCACCGCGGGCCGCTCAAACGCCCAGCCGAGCCACGTCGCACCCCCTGCGGCACGGCCCGATCCGCCCCAGCCGCTCGCAAGCGGCAGCGCCACAAGGCCACAGCACCCGCCCACACTCGCGCCGGTCGCCCCACCCACAGACGCAGGCCGCAGGCGCCCCGCGCCTCCTACATCCCAGCCCGGACCGCCGCCAGTGCCGCTACCCACGTGACCGCCAGCAACAGGGCCCAGGGCCACAGCAGTCGCCCGCGTTCGCGGCCCTCGGCCTCGCCCGTCGGCCGCAGGTCCGGGTCGGAGTACAGGGTGTTCAGCTCGGCGGCCAGGCGGTCGTAGGGGTGGCTCAGGGCGCGTCGTCGTTCCAGCCACTGCCAGCGGGGGGCGGCGATGGTCCAGGAGTGTCCGCCGCGCCACCGCAGCTTCAGTTCCATGGACTGATGGCGGGCGGAGCGGAAGTCGTCCCAGGGGATGTGGGTGACCTTGAACAGGCCGTTGATCCACAGTCCCGTCCGGTCGGCGGTGATCCGCCAGCCCGCCTTCACCGGCAGCCGGGCGGCGCCGTAGAGCCCCACCACCAGGACCAGCAGCTGCTGCCACAGCGGCACCCCGGCATCCGTGAACACCGCCCAGCTCAGCCAGACACCCCACTGCGCCAGCAGCACGGCCGCCAGCCAGTCCAGCCGCCCCGCACGCCACCGCAGCACGGGCTGGGCGACGATGGCGACCTCGACCGGCGCCTCCGCGGCCGAAGGGACGCCCCGCACCGGCCGCACGGCCCCGACCGACCGCTCCACGACGGGCGGGTGGCCCGGGTCCTCGTCGGCACTGACGATCACGACCTCGGCACCGTCGTAGGGCACCCCGTAGAGCAGCCCCTCGCGCAGCGGGCCAGGCGCGTCGTCGTCCATCCGCTCGAGAAGGCCGTCGTCGGCCTCGTCATCGGCCTCGTCATCGGCCTTGGACTCCTCCTCGTCGGAGTCCAAGGGCAGCACCGACACAGCGAACAGCGGCCGCCGCGCGGCCACGTCATCCGCGGCGAACACCTCGGTCAGGGCCGCCGGATCGTCCCGCACCAGCACCCGCAGGACCGGCGCCGGCCCCGCCCCCAGCCGGGAGGCACGGACCCGCCCGAGCCCGCCCGAGACCAGGACCGTGAGGCCCACCCCGATCAGCAGGAACCCGACGGCGGCGGCCACCCCGCCGAACCCGACCGCCACCCCGCCACCGACGATCAGCACCACCCCGAACACCCCGAGCAGCACACCCCGCCGCAACGGCGACCCGGCCACCGGCACCGCAGCCGTGACCCCCGCCGCGGCGGCCAGCGCGCACGCCCGCTGCCGCTTCCGGGCCCGCAGCCGCACCTCGGCGAGCGCGAGGCAGCTTCCGGCGAGCACCCCCGCCCCGAGCAGCCCGGCCCACCCCGGCCCCTCCAGGGCGACCGCCACCACGAGCCCCGGCGCGGCGACCCGCACCACCTCGGGCCGCAGCAGAACCCACAGCAGCTGGAGCGGCAGCAAGGCCGCGAGATACGGCTCCACACCCGCGGCGGCCAGGGCGAGGGTGATCCCGCCGGCCGCGGCGGTCACCAGTTCGTCGTACCGTCCGTACGCCCGTAGAGGCACCCACCGGGGCGGCAGCTCCGCGACCCAGCCCCGCCCCTGTTCACCGCTCCAGGGCAGGGCGCCCGGGGGCACCACGGACTCGGGCAGGGGCAGGGGCGACGGCGGCCGAACATGTGTAGTCATCACTGACGAGACACGCGAGCGACCGGGTTGGTTGCGGCGCCGAGAAGGCGCCCCCGGCAAAAACCGGCAGCAACGCTCCCTCAGCCCACCAGCAACAGCACGACCAGCAGCACAAGCCCCGCGACGAACGGTCCGAGCACCTCGTAGGCCCATCGCACGGTGACCTCACCCTGCGCGGACTCGGCCTTCTCCCGGCTCGCGTGCAGCTCCCGCAGCTCGTCCATCACCCGGTCGGTCTCGGCGCGCACGGGCCCGTCGATCTCATCGCCGCCCCCGAGCCCCCCGAACCCCAGCCCGAGGCCGCCCCGGCCGACGCGCTGCCCGCTGCGCTGGGCCTCCGCCCGCGCGGTCCGCCGGGCCGCCTTCTTCCGGGCCCGCAGGGACACGGGGATCGCCCACAGCTGGTACTTCGCCCCGGACCGGTCCACGACCTCGTTGGAGTACCCGGACCGCAGGGAGACGACCTGCCCCCAGGGCAGCACCACCGCCCGGAACGGGTTCCGGATCCGCAGCCGGTCCTCGTTGGCGAAGACCGCCGGCCGCAGCGTGAACGCGGTCACCGCGGGCACGATCAGCAGCAGCGACGCCAGCGCCAGCCAGGGCGCCCGCCCCGACCCCTGCACCAGCGCGTCGATCCCCAGCCAGAGCGCGACGCCGAGCAGCAGAACACCACCCACCATGCCCATGGGCGAGCGGTAGACCCGGTCCCGCGCGGGCGGAACCGGCGGCTGCGGCACTGATGAGGGGCGCTCCGGGGTCGTCATGCCCCCGATTCTGCACGACGCGCCCGCCGACGCTCATCCGCGGTGCCCGCTCCGAAGATGAGCGCCCGGGGCTGTACAGCCGCTACGCGCGTAGATATGCTCGTCTGGTGACCATGCCCACCAATGCACCCACCGCAGCGCTCCTCGCGGACGTCACCGCCTCCGACAGCACGCTGCGCCGCTTCCTCCACGGGCTGCCCGGCGTCGACGCGGTCGGCCTGGAGGCACGTGCCGCCTCCCTCGGCACCCGTTCCATCAAGACGACCGCCAAGGCGTACGCCATCGACCTCGCGATCTCGATGGTCGACCTGACGACGCTGGAAGGCGCGGACACCCCGGGCAAGGTCCGGGCGCTCGGCGCCAAGGCGGTCCGCCCCGACCCCACCGACCGGACGGCCCCGCCCACGGCCGCGGTCTGCGTCTATCCGGACATGGTGGCCGTGGCCAAGGAGGCCGTCGCCGGTTCCGGCGTCAAGGTCGCCTCCGTCGCCACCGCCTTCCCGGCCGGCCGCGCCGCCCTCGCGGTGAAGCTGGCGGACGTGCGGGACGCGGTCGCCGCGGGCGCCGACGAGATCGACATGGTCATCGACCGCGGGGCCTTCCTCGCGGGGAACTACCTGAAGGTCTACGACGAGATCGTCGCCGTGAAGGAGACCTGCGGGGACGCCGCCCGGCTGAAGGTCATCTTCGAGACCGGCGAGCTGTCGACGTACGACAACATCCGGCGCGCGAGCTGGCTCGGCATGCTGGCCGGGGCCGACTTCATCAAGACCTCGACCGGCAAGGTGGCGGTGAACGCGACGCCCGCGAACACCCTCCTGATGCTGGAGGCGGTGCGGGACTTCCGCGCCCAGACGGGGGTCCAGGTCGGTGTGAAGCCGGCCGGCGGCATCCGTACCACCAAGGACGCGATCAAGTTCCTGGTCCTGGTGAACGAGACGGCCGGTGCGGACTGGCTGGACAACCACTGGTTCCGCTTCGGCGCCTCCTCCCTCCTCAACGACCTGCTGATGCAGCGTCAGAAGCTGGCCACCGGCCGCTACTCCGGCCCCGACTACGTGACGGTGGACTGAGACCCCATGAACATGGACAACAAGACTTCCGCATTCGCATACGCACCGGCACCCGAGTCCCGCTCGGTCGTCGACATCGCGCCGTCCTACGGCCTGTTCATCGACGGCGAGTTCGTGGAGGCGGCCGACGGCAAGGTCTTCAAGACCGTCTCGCCGAGCACCGAGGAAGTGCTCTCCGAGGTCGCCCAGGCCGGTGAGGCGGACGTCGACCGCGCGGTCAGGGCCGCCCGCAAGGCGTTCGAGAAGTGGTCGGCGCTGCCCGGCTCGGAGCGGGCCAAGTACCTGTTCCGGATAGCCCGGATCATCCAGGAGCGCAGCCGTGAGCTCGCCGTCCTGGAGACCCTGGACAACGGCAAGCCGATCAGGGAGACGCGCGACGCCGACCTGCCCCTGGTCGCCGCGCACTTCTTCTACTACGCGGGCTGGGCCGACAAGCTGGAGCACGCCGGCTACGGCACCGACCCGCGCCCGCTGGGCGTGGCGGGCCAGGTCATCCCCTGGAACTTCCCCCTGCTGATGCTGGCGTGGAAGATCGCCCCGGCGCTCGCGACCGGCAACACGGTCGTCCTCAAGCCCGCCGAGACCACCCCGCTGTCGGCCCTCTTCTTCGCGGACATCTGCCGCCAGGCGGGCCTGCCCAAGGGTGTCGTCAACATCCTGCCGGGCTACGGCGACACGGGCGCGGCCCTGGTGGCCCACCCGGACGTGAACAAGGTGGCCTTCACCGGCTCCACCGCGGTCGGCAAGGAGATCGCGCGGACGGTCGCCGGCACCCGCAAGAAGCTGACCCTGGAACTGGGCGGCAAGGGCGCCAACATCGTCTTCGACGACGCCCCGATCGACCAGGCCGTCGAGGGCATCGTCACCGGCATCTTCTTCAACCAGGGCCAGGTCTGCTGCGCGGGCTCCCGGCTGCTGGTCCAGGAGTCCGTGCAGGACGAGCTGCTGGACTCCCTGAAGCGCCGGCTGTCCACGCTGCGCCTCGGCGACCCGCTGGACAAGAACACCGACATCGGCGCGATCAACTCCGAGGAGCAGCTCACCCGGATCACCTCGCTCGTCGAGCGGGGCGAGGCGGAGGGCGGCGAGCGCTGGTCGCCCGCCTGCGAACTCCCCGAGAGCGGCTACTGGTTCGCCCCGACGCTCTTCACCAACGTCACCCAGGCGCACACCATCGCCCGCGACGAGATCTTCGGCCCGGTGCTGTCCGTCCTCACCTTCCGCACCCCGGACGAGGCCGTCGCCAAGGCCAACAACAGCCAGTACGGCCTGTCGGCGGGCATCTGGACGGAGAAGGGATCGCGGATCCTGGCCGTCGCGGGCAAGCTGCGCGCGGGCGTCGTCTGGTCCAACACGTTCAACAAGTTCGACCCGGCCTCGCCGTTCGGCGGGTACAAGGAGTCGGGTTTCGGTCGCGAGGGCGGCCGCCACGGCCTGGAGGCGTACCTCGATGTCTGACGCGACCCGACTCTCCGTCCTCAAGACCTACAAGCTGTACGTCGGGGGCAAGTTCCCCCGCTCCGAAAGCGGCCGGGTGTACGAAGTGACCGACTCCCAGGGCAACTGGCTGGCCAACGCGCCCCTTTCCTCCCGCAAGGACGCCCGTGACGCGGTGGTCGCCGCGCGCAAGGCGTTCGGCGGCTGGTCCGGGGCGACGGCGTACAACCGCGGCCAGGTCCTGTACCGCGTCGCCGAGATGCTGGAGGGCCGCCGCGGGCAGTTCGTGCGGGAAGTGGCCGCCGCCGAGGGCCTGTCGAAGTCGAAGGCCGCCGCCCAGGTGGACGCGGCGATCGACCGCTGGGTCTGGTACGCGGGCTGGACCGACAAGATCGCCCAGGTGGTGGGCGGCGGAAACCCGGTCGCGGGCCCGTACTTCAACCTGTCGTCGCCCGAGCCGACCGGCGTGGTCGTCGTCCTGGCCCCCCAGGAGTCGTCCTTCCTCGGTCTGGTCTCGGTGATCGCCCCGGTGATCGCGACCGGCAACACCGCGATCGTGATCGCGAGCGAGCAGTCCCCGCTCCCGGCCCTCTCCCTCGGCGAGGTCCTGGCCACCTCCGACCTGCCCGGCGGGGTCGTCAACGTCCTGTCGGGCCGTACGGCGGAGATCGCCGCCCCGCTGGCCGCGCACCAGGACGTCAACGCCATCGACCTCGCGGGGGCCGACGAGGCGCTGGCGAAGGAGCTGGAGATCGCGGCGGCGGACAACCTCAAGCGCGTTCTGCGTCCACAGCCTGTGGATTACGCGGTGCCCCCGGGCATCGACCGCATGACGGCGTTCCTGGAGACGAAGACGGTCTGGCACCCCACGGGTTCGCTGGGCGCGTCCGGCTCGGCGTACTAGAGCCGCCCGAAACCGGAGAGCCGCGCCTCCCCTCCGTCCGGGGGAAGCGCGGCTCTCTGCCGTCGGGGTCAGCCGCCCAGCAGGCTGGCCGCCTGGCCGAGCACCGGGATGCTGCCGATGGACCGGGCCTGCGCGACCGGGGCGGTGAGCATCTGGGAGGTCAGCGGCTGGAAGTCGCCGAGCTGGGTGCCGACGCCGTTGTCGAGGGGGTCCACGCCGGTGCCGGCCAGCGGGTTGGGCTTCAGGCCCGCGACCGGTCCGGTGACATAGCCGACCATGCCGGTGACCGCCCGGAAACCGCCCTGGGGGTCGATCTTGCCCAGGGAGGTGGGGCGGGTGTGGACCACGTCGAGGACCGGCTCGGCGTCCGCGGCGGCCGTCGGCGCGGTGACGCCGAGGGCCGCGCCCGCGGTCGCGAGGGCGACCAGGGCCCGCCGGGCGGTGGGGTGGGGGAAGGACGCTTGTCCGGCCATCTGTTCTGCCACCTTCTGACGCAGTGAGTAATCAGGATGACACGAAGGGTAGTTGAGGTGTGACGCGCGCTTCAAAGCCGACCCGCGGAGTCGATGAACAGCAGGTGAATGCGTCATATTGGTGTCCCGTGAGCTCCCTTCCGCCCGTACCGGCCCGAGTCGTGCTGCTCTGCGGCCCCTCCGGCTCCGGCAAGTCCCTCCTCGCGGCCCGCTCCGGCCTCCCGGTGCTGCGCCTCGACGACTTCTACAAGGAGGCCGGCGACCCGACGCTGCCGCAGGTCCTCGGGAGCTCCGACATCGACTGGGACCACCCCGGGTCGTGGGACGCCGACAAGGCCGTGGCCGCGATCGAGGAGCTGTGCCGCTCCGGTCGTACGACGGTCCCGCTCTACGACCTCTCCCTGAGCGCCCGCACCGGTGAGGAGCCCGTCGACATCGGGCGGACCCCGCTGTTCATCGCGGAGGGCATCTTCGCCGCGGAGATCGTCAACCGCTGCCGGGAGCTGGGCGTCCTGGCCGACGCGCTGTGCCTGAGCCGCGGCCCGGTCACCACCTTCCGCCGCCGCTTCCTCCGGGACCTGCGCGAGGGCCGTAAGTCCGTGCCCTTCCTGCTGCGCCGCGGCTGGCGCCTGATGCGGGCCGAGCGGTCGATCGTGGCCCGCCAGACCGCGCTCGGCGCCCACGCCTGCGACCGGGACGAGGCACTGGGCCGGCTGGCCGACGCGGCCGCGGGACGGCCCGTACCGGCGAGCGCGGCGGCCTGAGCACCCGGGCGCACGAAGAAGCGGGACTGGACGGACCCCCCGGCCGACCGGTCCCGCTTCTCCTTGGTGCTCCCCCGTGCTCCCCCGTACCTTCAGGCGACCAGCTCGCCGAAGGCGTCCTCCTCGTCACGGCCGAAGCTGAGGACCTCGTCCTCGCGCAGCCGGCGGAGCGACCGCCAGATGCTGGACTTCACCGTGCCGACACTGATGCCGAGGATGTCCGCGATCTCCGGGTCGGTCCGGCCCTCGTAGTACCGCAGGACCAGCATCGTCCGCTGGAGTTCGGGCAGCCGGGCCAGCGCCTGCCACAGGACCGCGCGCAGCTCGGTGCCGCGCATCGCGTCCGTGTCGCCGGGCGTCTCCGGCAGTTCCTCGGTCGGGTACTCGTTCAGCTTGCGGCGGCGCCACGCGCTGATGTGCAGATTGGTCATCGTCCGCCGCAGGTAACCCCCGACGGCGGCCTTGTCACTGATCCGGTCCCACGCCCGGTACGTCGAGAACAGCGCGCTCTGCAGCAGGTCCTCGGCCTCGAAGCGGTCACCGGTGAGGTGGTAGGCGGTGGCGTACAGGGAGGCGCGGCGCTCCTGGACGTAGGCGGTGAACTCCGCCTCCGACAGCGAACGACGCTCCCCCGTGCCCTCCCTGTACGCGCTTCCCCCGTGTGCTTCCCCCGTGAAACCGTCAACCACCGTCATGTACGCGGTGTGCTGACGCCCGGCGCCGCGAGCGCACCCCCGCCCTCCCCCACGCTCGAATCCGCTCGCGCGGGAGGGACCCCCATCGGCACCGGACTTCTCCGGACCCCGGCCCCCGTGCACGTCGTGCAGACGCGTGACAACTGCGCTCGTGCTTGAGCTGTGCAGCGTGTTCATCTCGCGCCCCCCGTCGTGGACTTCCGGTGTTCGGCTTGCTTCCTTGCTGGTGTGGAAAAGCTTGCCCGGGGCACTTCATGGCCGTGTCCGCCGACTGTCACAGAGCTGTCACAGGGGTCCGTCGTAGCTCACGCACCGCCCGGTCACGGAGAGCAGCGGTCCTTGCCGTACCTGTACAGGTGTCGAAACCCCACCCCGCCATGGGCCAGAATGAGCCCCGTGCCTTCCCTGTTGCTGATCGAGGACGACGACGCCATCCGCACGGCCCTGGAGCTGTCACTGACGCGCCAGGGTCACCGGGTTGCCACGGCTGCCACCGGTGAGGACGGCCTGAAGCTGCTGCGTGAGCAGCGGCCGGACCTGATCGTGCTGGACGTGATGCTGCCCGGCATCGACGGCTTCGAGGTGTGCCGTCGCATCCGGCGCACCGACCAGCTGCCGATCATCCTGCTCACCGCGCGCAGCGACGACATCGACGTGGTGGTGGGCCTGGAGTCCGGTGCCGACGACTATGTCGTCAAACCCGTGCAGGGGCGGGTGCTGGACGCCCGGATCCGGGCCGTGCTGCGGCGCGGGGAGCGGGAGTCCAACGACGCGGCGAGCTTCGGCAGCCTCGTCATCGACCGGGCGGCGATGACGGTGACGAAGAACGGCGAGGACCTCCAGCTGACGCCGACCGAGCTGAGGCTGCTGCTGGAGCTGAGCCGGCGCCCCGGACAGGCGCTGTCCCGGCAGCAGTTGCTGCGGCTGGTGTGGGAGCACGACTACCTCGGTGACTCCCGTCTGGTGGACGCCTGTGTGCAGCGGCTGCGCGCCAAGGTCGAGGACGTGCCGTCGTCCCCGACCCTGATCCGTACGGTCCGCGGGGTCGGCTACCGGCTGGACGCGCCTCAGTGACACCAGCGCACGGGGGGTTCCGCGGCTGGTTCGCGGAGCGCAAGGGAGTCTGGTCGCGGCTGCGTCTGACCAGCCTGAGGCTGCGGCTGGTCGTGGTGTTCGGCCTGGTGGCGCTGACCGCCGCCGTGTCCGCGTCCGCCATCGCGTACTGGCTCAACCGGGAGGCCGTGCTCACCCGTACCCAGGACGCGGTGCTGCGGGACTTCCAGCAGGAGATGCAGAACCGGGCGGGGGTGCTGCCCGAGCGGCCGACGCAGGACGAACTCCAGCGCGCCGCGGGGCAGATGGCCAACAGCAGCCAGCGGTTCGGTGTGCTGCTCGTCGCCGAGAACGCCACCGGCGAGACCGTCTCCGGCAGTTCGGGCGGGCTGAGCGGCTTCACGCTCAAGGACGTGCCCGAGTCGCTGCGCGAGGCGGTGAACGAGGAGCAGGCGGTCGACTCCACCAACAAGTACGCCTACCACCTGTACTGGCAGCGGATCGTGGAGGACGACACCCCGTATCTGGTGGCCGGTACGAAGGTGATCGGCGGCGGGCCGACCGGGTACATGCTCAAGTCGCTGGAGCCGGAGGCGAAGGACCTCAACTCCCTCGCCTGGTCGCTGGGGATCGCCACCGGCCTGGCCCTGATCGGCTCGGCGCTGCTCGCGCAGGCCGCCGCCACGACCGTACTGAAGCCCGTGCACCGGCTGGGAGTTGCCGCGCGGCGGCTCGGCGAGGGCAAGCTGGACACCCGGCTGCGGGTGTCCGGAACCGATGAACTGGCCGATCTCTCGCGGACGTTCAACCACGCGGCGGAGGCGCTGGAGAAACGGGTCGACGACATGGCCGCGCGGGACGAGGCGTCCCGCCGGTTCGTCGCGGACATGAGCCATGAACTGCGGACACCGCTCACCGCGATCACCGCCGTGACGGAGATCCTGGAGGAGGAGCTGGAGGCGGAGACCGGGTCCATGGACCCGATGATCGAACCCGCCGTACGGCTCGTCGTCAGCGAGACCCGCCGCCTGAACGACCTCGTGGAGAACCTGATGGAGGTCACCCGCTTCGACGCGGGCACCGCCCGTCTGGTGCTGGACGACGTCGACGTCGCCGACCAGATCACCGCCTGCGTCGACGCCCGCGCCTGGCTGGACGCGGTCGACCTGGAGGCCGAGCGCGGCATCCACGCCCAGCTCGACCCGCGCCGCCTGGACGTCATCCTGGCCAACCTCATCGGCAACGCCCTCAAGCACGGCGGCTCGCCGGTGCGGGTGTCGGTGCGGGAGGAGGACGCGGAGGTCGTGATCGCGGTACGGGACCACGGCCCGGGCATCCCCGAGGACGTCCTCCCGCACGTCTTCGACCGCTTCTACAAGGCGAGCGCCTCCCGCCCCCGCTCCGAGGGCAGCGGCCTGGGCCTGTCCATCGCCCTGGAGAACGCCCACATCCACGGCGGCGAGATCACCGCCGCCAACTCCCCCGAGGGCGGCGCGGTGTTCACGCTGCGGCTGCCCCGGGACGCCTCGGCGCTGACCCAGGCGGCCGAGGAGCACAAGGGCCCGGACGAGAAGGACGAGGCGTGATGACCGTACGCCGTCTGCTGGCGCTCCCGCTGCTCGCCGGGCTGCTCGCCGGGTGCGGGATCCGGGCCACCGAGGTTCCCACCGACTTCGGGCCCGCGCCCTCCCGGGTGCACTGCTCGCTGGCCGAGCCGGACGTGGCGACCCAGGCCTCGCGGGGGCTGCCCGCCCAGGTGTTCCTGCTGTGCCGCTCGTCGCTGGTGGCCGTGGACCGGACGGTACGGGTTCCGCAGGGCGCGGCGGACTCGCAGCGGCGGGTGCTGGTGGCGCAGGGCCTGCTGGACGAGCTGAAGGCGACTCCGTCGGCGGCGGAGCTGGAGGCCGGCTACACGAGCGAGGTCCGCGGCAAGCCGACGGTGACCGGCCCGCGCGCCGGCGACCCCGACGACACCCTCCGCCTGAGCACCCCGCCCGACGCCCTGGCGCCGGTGGCCCTCGCCCAGATCGTCTGCACGTTCTCCGACTCGGAGGCGGCGGAGGGCGACGGCTCGGTGATCCTGGGCGGCCCGGACGGCTACCCGCTCCGGCGGTACGAGTGCACGGACGACGTGCGGACGCGGCCGTACACGGAGACACCGCCGTCGTCGGAGATCACCGGGGACTGAGGAACTCGGGGCTGGGCGGCGCCGGGAAGGGGCGCGGGGAACTGCGCGACAAGCCCCCACGGCCCGCAGCCGAACAACGGCCCCGGAACCAACCGCCCCGAAGACCGCGTCTAGCCCAGCGTGCAGCGTCAAGGCTCCGACAGCGGCGGCATCGCGATCCGTATCCGGGTGACAGGGGGCGTCCTCCTGGTCGCCCACCTCACGTTCGTCGCCTGGCTCACGCTGCGTCCCCTGGACGTTCCCTGGGTGCTGCCACCCAATCTGCGCCCGCTCGCCGGGATAGAGGCCGATCTGGCGCTGGGCTGGCAGGACGGGCTGCGCCGCCTCGCCGAGGCCATCGCGCTGCTCGCCCCGCTGGGCGTCCTGCTGCCCGCGGTGCACGGCAGGATCGCCGCCTCGCCCCTGGCGTCCCTGCTCCGTACGGTCGCCGCGGGCATCCTGATCTCGATGGGCATCGAACTGCTGCAGACCGGGGTGCCGGGCCAGGTCGTGGACGTGGATTCGGTGCTGCTGAACACGGTCGGCGTGACGCTCGTGCACGCGGCCGTCGTACCGGCGGCCCGCCGCCGGCTGCGCCGCCGGACCGAGCGCGCCCACCCGCCGGCGTCGGCCCTGAAGGACGAGGCTCCTCAGGGTAGGACCCCGACGATTCCCAGGGTCGGGATCGCACCGTAGAGCGACGCTTTGCCCCCTTCGTCTCCGTAGCGTTGCAGGCAGATGAGGCAGCCACGAGACGCCGCCTCTGACCGACGCTCACGAAGGAGCCGCAGATGTCCCGCCTCGCCCGACCCACCAACGGCCGCATGATCGGCGGAGTGTGCGCCGCGCTGGCGCGACGCTTCGGCATGTCGGCGACCACGATGCGCGTGCTGTTCCTGCTGTCCTGTCTGCTGCCGGGCCCGCAGTTCCTGCTCTACATAGGGCTCTGGATCTTCCTGCCCTCGGAGGAGAAGGCGCGCACCGCCTGGTGACCGGCCGACACCCGTACGCCGACGGGGCGCACCCCGTGTCCGAGGGTGCGCCCCGTCGGCGCGTTCGGGAGGGCTCAGCCGAGCGGCAGGCCGTTCACCCCGGTGCCGGCGCCGCCGCCGGGCAGGATCTTGCCGACCGGGAGGCCGCCGAGGAGACCGGCGACCGGCTTGGTCGGGCCTTCGGCGAGCAGCTTCTGGGCGAGCGGCTGGGCGGCGGTCGCGCTCGCGTCGGCCGCGGTCTGCCCCTTGGCCAGGGCCTCACCACCCGGCAGCACCTGGGAGAGGTTCTCCGCGGGCAGCGTCCGGGTCACCGTGTCCAGCGCGGAACCGGCGTCCGGCAGGGCCGGGGCGGCGTTCGCGGCGCCCGCACCGGTGGCGGCGAAGGCGGCACCGAGGGCGGCGACACCGAGGGTCTTGGCAGCAGACTGCTTCATTGAATGCGTCCTCGAAATGGGATGACGGGGAATGTGAGCGGTCCTTGACCGTAAACATGCCGAGGTGCCCGCCGCAAACATCGAAATGCGGACGACTGGTGAACGTCCGTCCGCATGTCCCGTCACCGAAATCCCGCGATCAGCCTTCTTCGGCCGAAGAACGGCTGGTGGAGGCGGTCTGCTGGAACAGCCACTCGGATTTCAGCTCGGCGTAACCCGGCTTGATGACGTCATTGATCATCGCGAGTCGTTCATCGAAAGGAATGAACGCTGATTTCATCGCATTGACGGAGAACCACTGCATGTCGTCGAGCGTGTAGCCGAACGCGTCGACAAGGTGCTCGAATTCCCGGCTCATGCTGGTGTGGGACATCAGCCGGTTGTCGGTGTTCACCGTCGCCCGGAAGTGCAGCCGGCGCAGCAGTCCGATCGGGTGCTCGGCGTAGGAGGTGGCGGCGCCGGTCTGGAGGTTGGAGCTGGGGCACAGCTCCAGCGGGATGCGCTTGTCGCGGACGTAGGAGGCGAGCCGGCCGAGGTGGACCGTGCCGTCGTCCTTGACCTCGATGTCGTCGATGATCCGCACCCCGTGCCCGAGCCGGTCGGCGCCGCACCACTGCAGGGCCTGCCAGATGGACGGCAGCCCGAATGCCTCACCGGCGTGGATGGTGAAGTGGTTGTTCTCGCGCTTCAGGTACTCGAAGGCGTCCAGGTGCCGGGTGGGCGGGTAACCGGCCTCCGCCCCGGCGATGTCGAAGCCGACGACGCCCAGGTCACGGTAGCGGTTGGCGAGTTCGGCGATCTCCAGGGCACGGGCGGCGTGCCGCATGGCGGTCAGCAGCGCGCCGACGCGGATGCGGTGGCCGCGCTCCCGGGCGAGCCGCTCGCCTTCCCGGAATCCCTCGTTGACGGCCTCGACGACCTCTTCGAGGCCGAGCCCGGCCGCGAGGTGCTGCTCGGGGGCGTACCGCACCTCGGCGTAGACGACACCGTCCGCGGCGAGGTCCTCGGCGCATTCGCGCGCGACCCGCACCAGGGCGTCCCGGGTCTGCATCACGCCGACGGTGTGCGAGAAGGTCTCCAGGTAGCGCTCCAGGGAGCCGGAGTCGGCGGCCTCGCGGAACCAGACGCCGAGCTTGTCGGGGTCGGTCTCGGGGAGCTGGGAGTACCCGCTGTCGCGGGCGAGTCCGACGACGGTGGCGGGGCGCAGGCCGCCGTCGAGATGGTCGTGCAGCAGAACCTTGGGCGCCCGGCGGATCTGCTCCGGTGTCGGGGTGTTCGCGATGGTCTGGCTCGTCATTTCCGCACTTTAACGCCTACGCGCGTAGAGCGCCTGGTGGACGTTTCCGTCGATACGTAACGGTGATCCCACGGACGGGTGGCGTACACCCGCGCTTCTGACACTGTTCTGTCATGGCACAGGAAGCGACGCCGGTTCGCACGGCCCGCCTGGGCAGAGCGCTCGGCCCGGAACCGACGACGGTGAGCGGGGTGGTGCTGCTGCTCCCCGGAGGTGACGAGACGTCACATCGCCGTCCCTCCGCGATGCTGGCGGCGGCATCGGTCCGCGCCCTCGGGCGCAGGCTGACCCGCGCGGCACGGGACGAGGGCCTGGCGGCGCACGCCGTGCACTACCGCTGGCGGGGGTGGAACGGCACGGAGGCGAATCTGGCCCGGGACGCCAACTGGGCCGTGGAGGAGGCCGTACGGCGTTACGGCGATGTGCCGGTGTGCCTCGCCGGGTTCGACATGGGCGGGCGGGCGGCGCTGCGGGCGGCCGGGCACGAGGCGGTCAACTCCGTCCTCGCCATCGCCCCTTGGCTGCCGGAGGAGGATGTCGCGGCGCCACCCGAACCGGTGAAGCAGCTCGCCGGGCGGCGGGTGCTGATCGTGCACGGGACGAACGATCAGCGCACGGACCCCGAGTTGTCCTTCCGGCTGGCGGCGCGGGCGAAGAAGACGAACCGGGACGTGTGCCGGTTCGAGGTGCACTCGGACGGGCACGGGCTGCACCAGCACCGGGCCGAAGTGCTGTCGCTGGCCGAGGACTTCGTGATGGGGGCGCTGTTCGGGCGGGCGTTCGCCCGCCCGGTGGAGGACGCGTTCGCGGCTCCGCCGCCCCTGGGACTGCGCATGCCGCTCGCCTCCGGCTTCGGGCAGCGGCGGTAACACTCCTAGGTCGCCAGCAGGTTGCCCCTCTTCGAGAGCAGGAATTTCTTGAAGGCCGCCACCGGCGGGGTGTCCGGGTGGCCGTCCAGCCATGCCACTCCGATCTCCCGCACCGCGCGCGGAGCGGTGACCGTCAGCTCCACCACCCCCGGCCGGGGTACCGCGGGCGGGGGCAGGAGCGCGACGCCCAGCCCGGCCGCGACCAGACCCCGCAGGGTCTCCGCCTCCTCCCCCTCGAAGGCGACGCGCGGCTTGAAGCCGGCCTCCCGGCACAGGTCGTCGGTGATGCGGCGCAGACCGTAGCCCGGTTCCAGGGTGACGAAGGTTTCGTCGGCGGCCTCGGCGAGGCGGACGCGCCGGCGGGCGGCGAGCCGGTGGTCGGCGGGGACCACCAGGCGGAGCTTCTGTTCGTCCAGGCGGCGGGCGACCAGGTCCGGGGCGTCCGGCACCGGGGACGTCAGGCACAGGTCCAGCTCGCCCGCGCGCAGCCGCTCGATCATCGCCTCGCCGTAGTTCTGGACCAGGCTGAAGCGCACCCGGGGGTGGTCGGCGCGGAAGGCGCTGATCAGGCCCGGGACCGTCTCCCAGCCCATGGTGTGCAGGAAGCCGAAGGCGACCTTGCCGGTGGCGAGGTCGGCGTCGGCACGGACCTCGTCGGCGGCGCGCTCCACCTCGGCGAGGGCGCGTTCCACCGAAACGAGGAAGGTACGTCCGGCCGGCGTGAGGGAGACGGTCCGGCCGCGGCGGGCGAACAGGTCGACGCCCAGGTCCTGTTCGAGGCGGACCATGGCCCGCGAGAGGGTCGACTGCGGGACCTGCATCTCCTGCGCGGCGCGGGTGACGTGCTCGGTGCGGGCGACGCCGGCGAAGTAGGCCAGGCGCGGCGCCAGCAGCCTCGCCATCTCGGCCCTGTCTTCTGTGTCACTGGACGGTGACAGTCGCGGCTGTGACCTCTGCTGATGCTCCATGGGAACGATTATGGCGATTCCATGCATTGGACGGATGAGAGCGGCCTTCGTACGGTCGAGTCATGTCTCCCGCCAGTACCGGGGCGTCCACCACCGTGGGCGCCGTCACGTCCGTCCCCGCCGCCGACTCCCCCGACTCCCGTCTGACCCCGGGCGGCCCCGGCTACCGCCGGATGAGCTTCGCCCTCTTCCTCGCGGGGGTGGCGACCTTCGCCCTCCTGTACTCCACCCAGGCCCTGCTGCCGCTGATCTCCGGCGAGTTCGGGGTGACGGCGAGCGAGGCGAGCTGGACGGTGGCGGCGGCGACCGGCGGTCTGGCGCTGTTCGTCCTCCCGATGAGCGCGCTGTCGGAGCGTTTCGGCCGTCGTACGGTCATGACGGCGTCGCTCGCGGTCGCGGTGACCCTCGGACTGCTGGTGCCCTTCGCGCCGAACCTGACCGCCCTGGTCGTGCTGCGGGCGGTGCAGGGCGCGGCGCTGGCCGGGCTGCCGGCGTCGGCGACCGCCTATCTGGCCGAGGAGGTCCGCCCCAAGGCGCTGATCACGGCGATCGGCCTGTTCGTCGCGGGCAACAGCGTGGGGGGTATGAGCGGCCGGGTGATCACCGGCTGGGTCGCGCAGGAGTGGGGCTGGCGGGTGGCCGTCGGAGTGATCGGGGCGCTGGCGGTGGCCTGCGCGGTGGCGTTCCGGCTGCTGCTGCCTGAGCCGCGGCACTTCGCGGCGGGCTCGCTGAAGCCGCGGGTCCTCGCCGGTGCGGTCCGCGACCACCTCTCCGACCCGCTGCTGCGCCGCCTCTACGCGATCGGCGCGCTGTTCATGACGGTGTTCGGCGGGGTGTACACGGTGATCGGCTACCGCCTGACGGAGGCGCCGTTCGGGCTGCCGCAGGGCATCGTCGGCTCGGTCTTCCTGGTCTACCTGGTGGGCACGGTGTCCGCGTCGACGGCGGGCCGGCTGGTGGGCCGCCTGGGCCGCCGGGGCGCGCTGTACGCGGCGGGCGGCACCACGGCGGCGGGCCTGCTGCTGTCCCTGGCCGACTCCCTGCCGCTGGTCCTGCTGGGCCTGGTCCTGATCACCGCCGGGTTCTTCGCGGGCCACGCGGTGGCCTCCTCGGCGGTCAGCAAGACGGCGACGCACGGCAGGGCGCAGGCATCCGCGCTGTACCAGTCGGCGTACTACATCGGCTCCAGCGCGGGCAGCACGGTCGGCGCGATCGCGTTCCACGCGGGCGGCTGGGCGGGGACCGTCGGGGTCGGTCTGCTGGCGGTTGCCGGCGTGGTGGCGATCACGGTGCTCGGGACCCGGGCGGCCCGGCTGGCGGCCCGCCGGACGCCGGTCGCGGCGCACTGAGCGGCACTGGGCGGAAGGTCGCGGCGCTTCGGGCGGGACGCCGATTCCCTCGCCGGCGCGAACCCGTCCGACCTGCGCGTTTTCCCACTCCGCACGCCATTGTCAGTGGGCTGCGGTAGCTTCCGAAGTGCTGGACGCGATGAGGCGTACAACACAGGAACGGCCACAGGGGTGGGTGGACGATGGGCAACACGGCGACTACGACGGACCTCGACGAGACACTGGAGCGGCACCGGGTCGAACTGACCGGGTACTGCTACCGGATGCTCGGCTCGTCCTTCGAGGCGGAGGACGCGGTGCAGGACACCCTCGTCCGGGCCTGGCGCAGCTACGACAAGTTCGAGGGCCGCTCCAGCGTCCGCTCCTGGCTGTACCGCATCGCGACCAATGTCTGCCTGGACATGCTGTCCGCGGGCAACAAACGGGCCCGCCCGATGGACCTGACCGAGGCCACACCGCTCGCCCAGGCCGCCCTCTCCCCCCGCCCCGACCACACCTGGCTGGAGCCCATGCCCGACGCCCGTGTGCTGCCGACGGTGGAGGACCCGGCCGAGGCGGCCGTCGCCAAGGAGTCCGTGCGGCTGGCCTTCATGGCCGCCCTCCAGCAACTGCCGCCCAAGCAGCGGGCGGTGTTGATCCTGCGCGAGGTGCTGGCCTGGAAGGCGAGCGAGGTCGCCGAGCTGCTCGGCACCTCGGTCGCGTCGGTCAACAGCGCCCTGCAGCGGGCCCGCGCCACCCTGGCCGAGCGGGAGGAGCGGGGCGCGGACGCCTCCGTGTCGAACCCGCTGGACGAGGAGCAGCAAAAGCTCCTGGAGCGGTATGTCGCGGCCTTCGAGGGCTACGACATGACGGCACTGACGGCGCTGCTGCACGAGGACGCCATCATGACGATGCCGCCGTTCGACCTGTGGCTGGCCGGCCCGGCGGACATCACCGGCTTCATGACCACGCTCGGTGCCTCCTGCGCCGACTCCCGGCTGCGGC
This sequence comes from Streptomyces sp. NPDC002784, assembly GCF_053592135.1. Taxonomy (NCBI): domain Bacteria; kingdom Bacillati; phylum Actinomycetota; class Actinomycetes; order Kitasatosporales; family Streptomycetaceae; genus Streptomyces; species Streptomyces sp. NPDC002784. Next base: position 520,569 of record NZ_JBSFVD010000001.1, read on the forward strand.
CCGTCCAGGCCAACGGCCTGCCCGGCTTCGCCCACTACAAGCCGGACGAGGAGACCGGCGGCTACACCGCGTGGGCGGTGCAGGTGCTGGAGGTCTCAGACGGGCGGATCACCGGTTTCCACTGCTTCCTCGACACCAAGCGCTGGTTCCCGCTGTTCGGGCTGCCCCTCCACCTCGAAGCGGAGGCCGACCAGGCCGAGAAGGGCGTGTAGGGCCGGGTCGGGGTCGCGCAGCCGGATCCGGCCGCCGCAGCGCCGGGCGGTCAGCTGGAGCCGCGCCAGCAGGTCGACGGCGCCGAGGCCCGGGGGGCCGAGGCCGCCGACGTCGCAGACCACGACCCCGGCACCGGACCCCTCCAGCAGTGCGCGCACGTCGTCGCACAGGCCGGTCACCTGGTCCTTGGTGACGGGTCCTGCCGGCACGAGTACAGCGGGTGTCATGGCGTCCACAACCGGTAGACCGGGCGGGCGCGCGGAACTCATCGCGGACCGGCGGGCGAGCAGCGTCGCCGAGACGGCGACGGGACCGGCGGCAGTCCGCCGGTCCCGTGCGCCCTGAGGGGGAAACCCCAGGTCAGGCGATGCGTTCCAGCACCACCGGCGACGCCGTGAAGGCCGTTCCCGGCGCCGCGATGTCGTAGGAGCCCTCCACCGCCTGGAGCGCGTAGTCGAAGCGTTCCGGGGTGTCGGTGTGCAGGGTCAGCAGGGGCTGGCCCGCGCGGACCTCGTCGCCGGGCTTGGCGTGCATCTCCACGCCCGCGCCCGCCTGGACCGGATCCTCCTTGCGGGCCCGGCCCGCGCCAAGCCGCCAGGCGGCCACGCCGATGCCGTACGCGTCGAGGCGGGTCAGGACGCCCGACGCCGGCGCCGTGATGACGTGCTGCTCCTTCGCGACCGGCAGTTCGGCGTCCGGGTCGCCGCCCTGCGCCGCGATCATCCGGCGCCAGACGTCCATCGCCGAGCCGTCGGCGAGGGCCTTGGCCGGGTCGGCGTCCCGGATGCCCGCCGCCGCCAGCATCTCCCGGGCCAGCGCGATCGTCAGCTCGACCACGTCCGAGGGGCCGCCGCCCGCCAGGACCTCCACCGACTCGCGGACCTCCAGCGCGTTGCCCGCGGTCAGGCCCAGCGGGGTCGCCATGTCCGTGAGGAGCGCGACCGTCTTCACGCCGTGGTCCGTGCCCAGGCCCACCATCGTGGACGCCAGCTCACGGGCGTCCTCGATCGTCTTCATGAAGGCGCCGGTGCCCACCTTCACGTCCAGCACCAGCGAGCCGGTGCCCTCGGCGATCTTCTTCGACATGATCGAGGAGGCGATCAGCGGGATCGCCTCGACCGTGCCGGTGACGTCCCGCAGCGCGTAGAGCTTCTTGTCCGCGGGGGCCAGTCCGTCGCCCGCCGCGCAGATCACCGCGCCGGTGGTGTCGAGGACGGACAGCATCTCCTCGTTCGACAGCAGCGCGCGCCAGCCCGGGATCGACTCCAGCTTGTCCAGCGTGCCGCCGGTGTGGCCGAGGCCGCGGCCCGAGAGCTGGGGCACGGCCGCGCCGCACGCCGCCACCAGGGGCGCCAGCGGCAGCGTGATCTTGTCGCCGACGCCGCCGGTGGAGTGCTTGTCGGCCGTCGGACGGGACAGGGACGAGAAGTCCATGCGCTCGCCGCTCGCGATCATCGCGGCCGTCCAGCGGGCGATCTCCCGCCGGTTCATGCCGTTGAGCAGGATCGCCATGGCGAGCGAGGACATCTGCTCGTCGGCGACCTCGCCGCGGGTGTACGCGTCGATGACCCAGTCGATCTGCTCGTCGCTGAGCTCACCGCGGTCCCGCTTGGTGCGGATCACGGAGATGGCGTCCGACAACACAACAGCCATGGCTTTCCTTCCGACGTTCTCAAGAAAGTGCGCGGCCCCTCTGAAGCGGTTCAGAGGGGCCGCACGGGAGTTACTTGGCGAGATGGCCCGGGCCGAAGGCCTGCGGCAGCATCTCCGACAGCGGGAGGATCCCCGCCGGTGTCTCCACCAGCAGCTCGGCCCCGCCGAACTCGTACAGCAGCTGCCGGCAGCGGCCGCACGGGACGAGGATCTCGCCCCCGCCGTCCACGCAGGTGAAGTGCGTGAGCCGGCCGCCCCCGGTGCGCTGGAGCTCCGAGACCAGACCGCACTCGGCGCACAGGCCGAGGCCGTAGGAGGCGTTCTCCACATTGCAGCCGGAGACCGTGCGGCCGTCGTCGACGAGGGCCGCGACGCCGACCGGGTAACCCGAGTAGGGGGCGTAGGCGTGGCTCATCGCCTCCCGCGCCACCTCCCGCAGGGCGTCCCAGTCGAAGTCGCCCGGCGTCACTTGCCCTGGCCCTTCCGGTAGGGCAGACCGTCCGCCTTGGGCATCCTGAGGCGCTGGGCCGACAGGGCGAGGACGATCAGCGTGATGACGTACGGCGTGGCCGAGACGACCTGGTTCGGGACCTCGTTGGTGCCCGCGTACCAGGCGAACACCAGGGCGCCGATGAGCAGCGTGACGGCCGCGTGGACGTACTTCTTGCGCACGGCCAGCCAGATCGCCCCGATGACCAGCAGCAGCGCGCCGAGCAGCAGCAGGGCGTGGACGTTCTCCGAGCCGCCGCGCAGGTTGAGGCTGTCGGTGTAGCCGAACAGACCGGCGCCGATGGCGAGGCCGCCCGGCATCCAGTTGCCGAAGATCATCGCGGCGAGGCCGATGTAACCGCGGCCGCTGACCTGGCCCTCCAGATAGAAGGGGTTGGCGACGATGGAGAGGAAGACGCCACCGAGGCCGGCCAGACCGCCGGAGATGATCACGGCCAGGTACTTGTACTTGTAGACGTTCACGCCGAGGGACTCGGCGGCGACCGGGTTCTCGCCGCAGGAGCGCAGCCGCAGACCGAACGCCGTACGCCACAGGATCCACCAGGTGGCGGGGATCAGCGCGACCGCGATCAGGGTCAGCCAGGACACGTTGGTGACCAGGCCGCCGAGCAGACCGGCGATGTCCGAGATGAAGAACCAGCCCTTGTCGTTCAGGTCCCGCAGCCCGTCGGACAGCCCCGGCACGGTGAAGTGGCCGAGCGATTCGACCGCCGGGGACTGCTTGGCGGAGCCGCCCGCGTGGCCCTCGAAGGCGAGCGGGGCGAGGTAGCGGGTGGCGCCGAGGGCGAGGATGTTGATGGCCACACCGGAGACGATGTGGTTGACGTTGAAGGTGACGGTGACGAAGGCGTGCAGCAGACCGCCGATGCAGCCGCCGATGATGCCGACGAGGACACCGGTCCACGGGCCCCACTGGAAGCCGGCCCAGGCACCGAACCAGGTGCCGAGGATCATCATGCCCTCGAGGCCGATGTTGACGACGCCCGCCCGCTCGGCCCACAGACCGCCGAGACCGGCGAGGCCGATCGGCACGGCGAGCTGGAGCGCGGTGGACATCTGGCTGACGTTGGTGATGCCGTCGGCGCCGGTGATGATGCGGACGAGGGAGGTCAGCGCCAGGGCTCCGGCGATGACCAGCAGCAGGACGGGCCACGACAGGCGGCGGCCGGTGGGTGCCGCGGGCTGGAGCGTGGGCTGGTTGACGTCGACCGCTGAGGTCTGGGGGGTGGTCATCGGCCCGCCACCTCCTTCGTGTTGTTGTCGGCGCCGAGCACGTGCCCGGCGGCGAGCTCCGCGCCGACGCGGCGCTGCTGGCGGCGCAGGCCCCACTCGCGGACGGCTTCGTAGGAGACGACGACCGAGAGCACGATCAGGCCCTGCATGATGACCGCGATCTCCTTGTCGTAGTCGTGGAAGTCCAGCTCGGGCGAGGCCTTGTCGAGCCAGGCCCACAGCAGCGCGGCGAACGCGATGCCGACCGGGCTGTTCCGGCCGAGCAGGGCGATGCCGATGCCGAGGAAGCCGATGCCGGTGGGGAAGTTCAGGCTGTAGGTGTGGGTGTCGCCGAGCAGGATCGGCAGACCGGCCAGGCCCGCGATGGCGCCGGAGATCAGCATGGCGGTGAGCACCATGCGCTTGGGGTCGACACCGCTGGCCGCGGCGGCGGACTCGGAGGCGCCGGAGGCGCGCAGGTCGAAGCCGAAGCGGGTGCGGTTGAGGACGACCCAGTAGCCGATGCCGAGCAGCACGGCGAGGATGACCAGGCCGTAGATCTCGCCCGCGTCGCCCATGTCGATGCCGGGGATCCAGCCGGACTCGTGCATCTCGCCGGTGGTGTTGTTGTTGCCGACCTTCACACCGAAGACGTCGGGCAGCCACAGGTAGGCGATCACGGAGGTCGCGATCGCGTTGAGCATGATCGTCGCGACGACCTCGCTGACGCCCCGGGTGACCTTGAGGACACCGGCGATGCCGGACCAGAAGGCGCCGGTGCAGAGGGCGGTCAGGAGCAGCAGCGGGACCTGGACGGCGGCCGGCAGGTCGGCGTGGGCGCCGACGATGGCGGCCATCATGGCGGCGAGCTGGTACTGGCCGTCGACGCCGATGTTGAACAGGTTCATCCGGAAGCCGATGGCCACCGCGAGGGCCGCGATGTAGTACATCGAGGCCTGGTTGATGATCAGCACCTGGATGTCGGAGAACGAGGCCTGCTCGAACATCAGGGTGTACGGCTCGACCGGGTTCTTGCCCGAGGCGATGAGCACCACCGAGCTCAGCGCGAAGGCCACGGCGAGCGCGATGACCGGACCGGCCACCGCGAGGAGCACGCGCTCCTTGTCGAACTTCTTCATCAGCGGGCCTCGTCTTCGCCGGGCTCAGAAGACTCAGGGGCGTCTTCAGCGGTTTCTTCGTGCTCCAGGTGGCCGGTCGCGGCACCGGTCATCGCCGAGCCGAGCTCCTCCGGGGTGATGGTGGCCGGGTCGGCGTCCGCGACCAGCTTGCCGTTGTAGATCACCCGGAGCGTGTCGGACAGACCGATCAGCTCGTCCAGGTCGGCGGAGATCAGCAGCACGGCCAGGCCCTCGCGGCGGGCCTCGCGGATGTGGTCCCAGATCGCGGCCTGGGCGCCGACGTCCACACCGCGGGTGGGGTGGGCGGCGATCAGGAAGCGCGGGCTGTGGCTCATCTCGCGGCCGACGATCAGCTTCTGCTGGTTGCCGCCGGACAGGGAGGCGGCGGTGACGTCGATGCCGGGGGTGCGGACGTCGTAGGCCTCGACGATGCGGCGGGTGTCCTCCTGCGCGGCCTTCGGGTCCAGCCATACGCCCTTGGCGAGGGGCTTTTCGGTGACATGGCCGAGGATGCGGTTCTCCCAGAGGGGGGCCTCCAGGAGCAGGCCGTGCCGGTGGCGGTCCTCGGGGATGTAGCCGATGCCCTGCTCGCGGCGCTTGCGGGTGGTCCAGGCGGTGATCTCCTCCTCGGCGAGGCTGATCGTGCCGGAGTCGGCGCTCTTGAGGCCGATGAGGGCGTCGACCAGTTCCGTCTGGCCGTTGCCCTCGACGCCGGCGATGCCCAGGACCTCGCCCGCGTGGATGGTGAAGCTGATGTCGTCCAGCAGGGCCTTGCCGCCGGGCGCCGCCAGGCGCAGCTTGTCGACGGTGATGACCGGGCGGTCGGTGACCGTGGACTCGGCGGTCTCCGGGGTGGGCAGCTCGCTGCCGACCATCATCTCGGCGAGCTGACGCGGGGTCGTCTCGGCGGGGACGGCCGTGCCGACGGTGGTGCCGCGGCGGATGACGGTGATCTCGTCGGCGACGGAGAGCACCTCGCCGAGCTTGTGCGAGATGAAGATGACGGAGAGGCCCTCGGCCTTGAGCTCGCGCAGGTTGTCGAAGAGCGCGTCGACCTCCTGCGGCACCAGGACGGCGGTGGGCTCGTCGAGGATCAGCGTGGTGGCGCCGCGGTAGAGGACCTTGAGGATCTCCACGCGCTGGCGGGCGGCGACCCCGAGCTCCTCGACCAGGAGGTCGGGCTGCACGCCGAGGCCGTAGCGCTCGGAGATCTCCTTGATCCGGCGGCGGGCCTTGGCGCCGATGCCGTGGAGCTTCTCGCTGCCGAGGACCACGTTCTCCAGGACCGTGAGGTTGTCGGCGAGCATGAAGTGCTGGTGGACCATGCCGATGCCGCGGGCGATGGCGTCGGCCGGCGACGAGAAGGTGACCTGCTCGCCGTCGATGGCGATGGTGCCCTCGTCCGGCTTCTGCATGCCGTAGAGGATCTTCATTAGGGTCGACTTGCCGGCGCCGTTCTCGCCGACGAGGGCGTGGACGGTGCCCTTGCGGACGGTGAGGTGGATGTCGTGGTTGGCCACGACGCCCGGGAATCGCTTCGTGATCCCGGCGAGTTCGACGGCGGTCACCTGACCGTTGACCGCCGCGTCGGCCGGAGGGCTGCTGGACGCGTTGATGGCGCACTCTCCTGGGGACGGGGGTCGTCTACGCGCGTAGCGCCCCTACGGCATACAAAGGGGCGACGCACCGCTGACAACGGGGTACGGGGAGCCGGCCCCCCGTACCCCGTCGAGCGGACGTAACCCCGCGGTTACACGCTGCTCAGGGTGTTGCTTGATTGTCAGCTCGACTTGACCTTGATCTCGCCCTTGATGATCTTCTCCTTGGCCGTTTCGATGGCTTCCTGGAGCTCGGCGTTGTCCGCGAACTTCGGGTTGGAGTTCGACAGGCTCACCTCGCCGGTCTTCAGATCGCCACGAACGATACCGGTCTCGGGCTTGCCGTCCTCGACCGACTTCGCCAGGTTGTAGACCGCCTTGGCGACGTCCTTCATCGCCGAGGTGAGGATCGAGTCCTTGTACTTGGCGAGGGCTTCCTGCCGGTACTGGTCGGAGTCGACACCGATGGCCCACACCTTGTTCGCGGCGGCGGCCTCGATGACGCCCTGGCCGGAGAGACCGGCCGCCGCGTAGACGACGTCGGCCTTCTTCTCGATCTGGCCCTCGGCGGCCGTCTTGCCCTTGTCGGGGCTGGAGAAGCCACCCTCCTCCGCGGTCTGCGTGAGGTACTGGGAGAGGACCTTCGCCTTGGGGTTGGTGTCCTTGACGCCCTGCTCGAAGCCGGCCTGGAACTTGTGGATCAGCGGGATGTCCACACCGCCCACGAAGCCGACGACGTTCGACTCGGTGCTCTTGGCCGCGGCGACGCCGGCCAGGTAGGACGCCTCCTCCTCGGAGAAGACCAGGTCGGCGACGTTCTTCGCCTCGACCGTGGAGTCGTCCACGATGCCGAAGGTGGTGTCCGGGAACTTCTCCGAGGCGCCCTTGACGGCGGCGGCGTACGCGTAGCCGACACCCACGACCGGGTTGTAGCCCTGCTTGGCCAGCGACTCCAGGCGCTGCTGCTTGTCCGCGTCCGTCTCGCCCTCGGTGGGCTCGACGTCCTGCGTCGCGTAGCCGAACTCCTTCTTCGCCCGCTCCAGGCCGGCGTAGGCCGCGTCGTTGAAGGACTGGTCGCCCTTGCCGCCGACGTCGTACGCGATGGCCAGGCCCTTGTCGCCCTTCGACTCGGACGAGCTCTCGGAGGAGGTGCCGCCGCAGGCGGAGAGCGCGAGGGCCAGAGAGGCGGTCGCTGCGCCTGCGACCGTGATCCGGGAAATCCGGCGCATGTGAGGTGCTCCTAGTCGTACAAGCGCCGGAGGACAGTGCTTCACAGCTTCGGCGCTGGGCTTCGCCGCAGATTAACGCGCGTAGACCAACCTGAAAACCCCTTCTGTCCACCTTGTTATCCGCCCGTGCCCAACGCCACCCGAGCCCTGGCCGGAGGCTTGCCGAACGCAAAGGAGAGGTGGCGTTGGGTGACCTTGCCCGGGAACGCCGAAGCGGGCGGGGGCACAGGGCCCACCGCCCGCTCGGCGATCCGGACCACCCGGTCCGGGCGCAGGACTACTCCGTCTTGACCTTGATGGTGCCGTCGATGATGCCTTCCTTGGCCTTGGCCACGGCATCGGTCAGGCCCGCGATCTCGGCCATCTTCGGGTTGCTCTCCGCGAGGCCCACGCCGTTCACCTTCAGGTCGAAGGTCTGGACGCCGGTCAGCGGCTTGTCGTCGTGGACGGACTTGGCGAGGGCGTAGACCGCGCCGCCGACGTCCTTGAGCGCGGAGGTCAGGATGTACTCCTTGTACGCCCCGAGCGCTTCCTGCTGGTACTGGTCGGAGTCGACGCCGATCGCCCAGACCTTCGCCTTGGCGGCGGCCTCGATCACGCCCTGGCCGGAGAGACCGGCCGCCTGGTAGACGACGTCGGCCTTCTTCTCGATCTGGCCCTCGGCGGCGGCCTTGCCCTTGTCGGGGCTGGAGAAGCCGCCCTCCTCGGCGGTCTGGGTCAGGTACTGCGAGATGACCTTGACCTTCGAGTTGGTGTCCTGCACGCCCTGCTTGTAGCCGGCCTCGAACTTGTGGATCAGCGGGATGTCCACACCGCCGACGAAGCCCACGGTGTTGGTCTTGGTGGCCTTGGCGGCGGCGACACCGGCGAGGTACGAGGCCTGCTCCTCGGCGAAGACCAGGGAGGCGACGTTGTCGCCCTCGACCACGGAGTCGACGATGCCGAAGGTGGTGTCCGGGTGGTTCTTGGCCACGGCCTCCATGGCGGGGCCGTAGGCGAAGCCGACGCCGATCACCGGGTTGTAGCCCTGCTTGGCGAGGGAGGCCAGCCGCTGCTCCTTGTCGGCGTCCGTCTCGCCCTCGGTGGGCTCGATGTCGGCCGTCTTGTAGCCGAACTCCTTCTGGGCCTTCTCCAGACCGGCGTACGCGGCGTCGTTGAAGGACTGGTCGCCCTTGCCGCCGATGTCGTACGCGATCGCGAGGCCGAGGTCCTCCTTGGAGGAGCCGCTGTCGCTGTCGTCGCTGCTGGTACCGCCGCAGGCCGTGGCAGCGAGCGCGATGGACGCGACCCCCACCGCGACACGGGTCAGTTTGGATGTCCGACGCATCGTGAAGTTCCCCATTCTCCAAGCCCCGCAGTGGGTGCTGAGTTCGGCGCACATTAACGCGCGTAGACACTCCTGGGAACGGGGTACCGCGTGGCCGTTATCCATTCGTGCCGATGGCCGGTTACGTCCCCGTGAACCACTGGACGGAAAATATGCATTCCTGGACATCCCGGTGTGCCTGTCAGTGCCGGGGCGCATGGCTGAGCGCCCTGGGGCCAGGCTCCACCCGGGGACCTCCGGCCGCAACCGGAGCACCCCCTACAGGTCGATCAGCGCCGCCGCCGTGAACAGCTCCACGCCCACCGTGATCGCGTGCTCGTCCACGTCGAAGTCACCCTGGTGGAGGTCGCGCACCGTGCGCTCGCCCGGCGTGCGGACGCCGAGCCGGGCCATCGCGCCCGGCACGTGCTCCAGGTACCAGGAGAAGTCCTCGCCGCCGAGGCTCTGCTCGGTGCCCTCGACGGAGTCGGCGCCGCGGCGGGCGATCATCGCGTCGCGGAGCAGTTCGGTGACGCCGGGGTCGTTGACCACGGGCGGCACCCCGCGGACGTAGTTGATCTCGGACTTGGCGCGGTGCAGGTTGGCGACCTCGTCGATCGCGGCGACCACGATGTCGGGCGCCTGGCGCCAGGCGGCGATGTCCAGGCAGCGCACGGTCCCGGAGAGCTCGGCGTGCTGCGGGATGACGTTCGGCGCGTGGCCGGACTCGATCCGGCCCCAGGTCACGGCGAGTCCGCTACGGGTGTCCACGCGCCGGGCGACCAGCGCGGGGACGTCGGTCACCACCCGGGCGACGGCGGTGACCAGGTCGGTGGTCAGATGCGGGCGCGCGGTGTGGCCGCCGGGGCCGCCCAGCGCGATCTCCAGACGGTCGCAGGCGGAGGTGATCGGCCCCTCGCGCAGACCGACCCGCCCGGCGTCCACCCGGGGGTCGCAGTGCACGGCGAGGATCCGGCCGACGCCCTGCAGCGCCCCGCTCTCGATGACGTCGGCGGCGCCGCCGGGCAGGACCTCCTCGGCGGGCTGGAAGATCAGCCGTACCGGCCGGGGCAGCAGGCCCTTGCCGTGCAGGTCGGCCATGACCAGACCGGCGCCGAGCACCACGGTGGTGTGCACGTCGTGTCCGCAGGCGTGCGCCCGGTCGGGCACGGTCGAGCGGTACGGGCAGTCGGTCTTGGCGTCCGGGATGGGCAGGGCGTCGATGTCGGCCCGCAGGGCGAGCGCGGGCAGCCCGTCGTCCCAGTTGCCGATGTCACACACGAGCCCGGTCCCCGCGGGGAGCACCCGCGGCTTCAGGCCCGCCTTCTCCAGCCGCTCCTTGATCGCGGCGGTGGTACGGAACTCCTGGTTGCCGAGTTCGGGGTGCATGTGCAAGTCACGGCGGAACGCGACGAGTTCGGCACGCAGCGCCTCGGGGAGCGTGCCGGGAAGCGACGCTTCCCCGGCTTCGACGCGGAGATCGGCCTCGGACTCTACGGACATCAAGTGCTTCACCCTCTGAAGGGTAGGACGCCCGGGTGGTCAACTGACCCTCGATCAACAAAAGTTCAGCCCGTTAGGGGAAGAAAAACTGACCGCCAGGCGCATAGGCGTGGTCTGGGATGGGTAAACTCCCGCTCTTTTTCGAACGAGTCGATCATGGTTACTCATCCGCTCTCCTACCAACCCTTACCACGCCGCGGGCAGTCCTGTCGGTTCTGTTCATCTGCCGGAAGCCTGCGTCGAGGCGTCCTCGAGCGTTTGTGCAGCCTCGACGGCGCGCAGGATGCGGGCCAGGTCGGCCGGGGCGGCGGCCAGGCGGACGGGGGCGCCGGCGTCGTCGAGGCCGGCGATGTGCCAGCTCCGGGGCACGCTGTCACCGTCGGTGCCCCGGGCCCGGCGCACCTCCTTGACGGTGAGCCGCCGCACGGGGATGGTCCGCGCCGCGAACCGGCCGGGGCCGGGGGTCACCGCGGGCGGCTGCTCACCGCCCAGGGCGATGTGGGTGCCGAAGCCGTGCGGGTTGTAGTCGGTGGACTCCAGGAAGCGGGCGGGCAGGAAGACCTCCTCCCGCGCCTCCTCCCGCGCCTCGTCCGGGGCAGCCCCCTGCGGGGGACGGACCCGGGTGGCCCGCCAGGCCCGGGCGGCCATGGCGAGGGTCGCGGCGGTGCCCGCGGCGGCCCAGACGACGGTCTCGGGGGTGTCGAAGAGGGTCGTGGGGTGGCGGTGGCACAGCGGCAGCAGCCACGCCCCGGTTCCGGCGAGGACGGCCGCGAAGGGCAGGGCGGACGGAAGGACCTCGCCGGCGGGGAGGCGGCGCCCGCGCAGCCGCATCAGCATCAGGGCCCCGGGGTAGCCCGCGGCGAGGGCGAGTCCGGCCGCTACGGCGGCCATGTCGCCGGGGACGGGGACGTGCCGGCGCCAGACGTACCGGCTTCCGGCGACCTCCATCACCTCGCCGCGCCAGGCGGTGAGCTCGACCCGGTCGCCGGGTTCGAACTCCTGAGCGGCCTCGCGCGACACGGCCAGCCGGTCGATCGGCCGGTCGTCGGCGAAGTACAGGAGCCTGCCGCGTCGCGGCCCGTCCTGTTCGGTGCGCTCGATCACGGCCGGGATGCGCGTCAGGCACTCACGCCGGTCCTCGGCGGGGGTCGTGGCGGTGCACGGAGCGGCCGCCCGCCACTCCCGGCGGTCCGCGTCGACGTGCGGGACGAGCCAGGCGGCGAGGCCCGCGCCCGCGAGCAGCAGGACGCACAGCACGGGGACCCAGATCGAGCCGCGGCCGGCGGTGCGCTGGGAGACGACGACGAGGTGGTCCGACTCGGGGGCTCCGTGGCGGCGGTGCAGGGCGCGCAGGGCGTCCAGGCCGGTGTCGAAGTCCGCGTCGGTCCCGCTCCCGCTCCATCCCACGGGCAGCGGCAGCTGCCGCTCGGACCCGTCGCGCAGCACCAGCAGGACGTGCCGGGACTCTCCACCCCGGCGCCAGGTCTTCACCCGGATGCGAAGGTCGGCGATGTCCGGCCAGGGCACGGTCCGGCGCCGGGCGCGGATGCCGCGGGCGCCGGCGCGGACCTCCGCGGTGGCGAGGCGCAGCGCGGCGAGACCGAGGCCGAGGCACAGCACGCCGACACCGGCGAGCGGAACCGGACCGCCGAGGGCGAGGCCGAGGGCGGCGAGCACGGCTCCGGCCGCCATGATCCCCACGACGACCCGCAGGGCCCGCCGCCGGCGGGAGCGGAAGACGAGGTCATCACCACTGTGCACACCGTTCACAGCGGCCATCCTGCCCGGGGTCGGGGAGGGTGCGGGAGCCCGTGGCGCAGGAGAGGCGTTCCTGCCGGCCCGCGAGCCCGGCTAGACCGCCGTCACCGCCGCCAGCCGGTGGACGTCCTTCGCCGAGCCCGTGACCCCGGACAGGAAGCCCTGCGCCCGGGGGGAGGCGTGGTCGGTCAGCCAGGTGGGGTCGATGTCGCAGACCGCGACCTTCACATCGGTGCCGGCCAGGGCGAGGGGGAGGGTGTGGACGACCGTGGACGGGAAGCTCAGGATCGTCCTGCCGATCGGGCCCCGGCGGGCGATCAGTTCGAGGGGGAGGTCCGGGCGGACTATTTCCAGCCCGGTCTCGACCGCGAGGCGGTGGAGCTTCTCCGTGCTCTCGCGGCGGTGGGCGAAGTAGCGGGTGGCGCCGTGCGCCTTGGCGAGGGTGCGGACCGCTTCCACGTAGCGCTCGGCGTCCACCACGCCGGTCTCCACCAGCGAGGTGCCGACCAGGTCCGCGCCCTTGCCGATGCGCGGCGGGCCGAAGCGGGCGCGGGTCCAGGCGAAGTCGTTCGCCGACACCGCCAGGCCCGGCAGGGTCTCCTCCATCGGCATGGAGGAGAAGATCTCCACCCGGCGGTCCTCCCCGGGCGTCAGCCGGCGGCGGGCCACCGAGGAGACCGGGGCCAGGAGCAGGTCCCGGGGGCCGCGGCGGCCGCCCTTGCGGTGCCAGCGCACCAGGCGTTCGCCGCGGGCCAGCTGGGCGACGAACTCCATCGTCGCCGTGCCGTCGTCGACCACCACCAGGTCCCGGGCCCGGGTGATCGTCAGCAGCAGCTGGACGTAGCGGGAGAAGGGGTCCCCGAGGACCACGCGGGGTGCCCGGCGCAGGGTGCCCGCCAGGCCCGCGATCGTCTGGAAGGGCGCCGTCGCGCCGCTGCGCGCCTCCTCCCAGCGGACCTCGTGCCCCTCCTCGCGGGCCAGCTCCGACATGCGTCGCAGCTGGCCGCGGGTCATCGGGTCGATCGGGGAGAGGACCACCAGGGTGAGCCCCGCGCCGAGCGCCTGCTCCTGGGCATGCGCCCACTCCAGCACGTTGAGCAGCTGTACCGGACTCTCGACGAACGCGAGAGTGCGGGAGCCGGCGGTCCCGGCGCGGGGGCTCATCTACGTACGACCGTCCCGTCGTAGGAGGATCGGGGAAGGGTGGTGGGTCAGACCGACAGCGGCTCGCCCGCGGCCGCGGCGATCTCCGCCTCGGCGACGACACCCTGGACGCGGCGCAGCTTCTTCATCGGGCCCAGCTCGGAGTCGTAGACCTTCTTGACGCCGTCGCCGAGGGAGGACTCGATCGTGCGGATGTCGCGCACCAGGCGGGTGAGGCCCTGCGGCTCCACCGAGGCGGCCTGGTCCGAGCCCCACATGGCGCGGTCGAGGGTGATGTGGCGCTCGACGAAGGTGGCGCCCAGGGCGACCGCCGCGAGGGTGGTCTGCAGGCCCGTCTCGTGGCCGGAGTAGCCGATCGGGACGTTCGGGTACTCGGCCTGGAGGGTGTTGATCACGCGCAGGTTGAGCTCCTCGGCCTTGGCCGGGTAGGTCGACGTGGCGTGGCAGAGCAGGATGTTGTCCGAGCCGAGGACCTCGACCGCGTGGCGGATCTGCTTCGGGGTGGACATACCGGTGGAGAGGATGACGGTGCGGCCGGTGGCGCGCAGGGCGCGCAGCAGCTCGTCGTCGGTCAGCGAGGCGGAGGCCACCTTGTGGGCGGGGACGTCGAACTTCTCCAGGAAGGCGACGGCCTCGGTGTCCCACGGGGAGGCGAACCAGGCGATGTTCCTGGACTTGCAGTACTCGTCGATCTGGCGGTACTCGTCCTCGCCGAACTCCACGCGGTGGCGGTAGTCGATGTAGGTCATGCGGCCCCAGGGGGTGTCGCGCTCGATGTCCCACTGGTCGCGCGGGGTGCAGATCTCGGGGGTGCGCTTCTGGAACTTGACCGCGTCGCAGCCGGCCTCGGCCGCCACGTCGATCAGCTTGAAGGCGTTCTCCAGCTCGCCGTTGTGGTTGATGCCGATCTCGCCGCAGATGTAGACGGGCTGGCCGGGGCCGGCCAGGCGGGAGGAACCGAACTTGCGGACACGGGAGTTGGTGCTCATGGCGTGAACTGTCCTTACTTGGTGAGGGAGTCGAGAGAGGGGCCGAGGATCCAGCTGGCGATCTCTCGGATCGCGCCGTCGCCACCCGGGACGGTGGTGACCGCGCGTGCGGCGCCGCGCACGACGTCGTGGGCGCTCGCGACCGCCACGGGCCAGCCGACGAGGGCGAAGCACGGGAGGTCGTTGACGTCGTTGCCGACGTAGAGCACGCGCTCAGGCGCGATGCCCTGCTCCTCGCACCACTGCTTCAGTGCGAGGTCCTTGCGGTCGATGCCGTGCAGGACCGGGATCTTGAGCTTCCGGGCCCGGGCGGCGACCACAGGGTTCTGCTCCGTGGAGAGGATCAGCATCGTCAGGCCGCTCCTGCGCAGGGCGGCGATGCCGAGGCCGTCCCCGCGGTGCACGGAGACGAACTCCTTTCCATCGGTGTCGATCAGCACCCGGTCATCGGTCTGGGTGCCGTCGAAATCCAGGACGACCGCGTCGATGTCGGCGGCGGTCGGCAGCGCACCGGGGCGGTCCGCGTCGAACAGCGGCGCGAGGGCGCGGGCGCGCGCGAGGTCGTGCGGGTCGTCGATCTCCAGCACGCGCGCGGGGTCGGTGCGGACGAGTTCGGTCCGGCCGAAGAAGCGGTGGTTGTGGGTCCGGAACCCGGCCGCGTCCATCGCGTAGGCGGCGCCGGTCTCCAGGTAGTCCTGGGGACGGTCCTGGCGGCGCGGGCGGTAGGACTTGTCGTGGTTGACGCCGACGCCGCCGTCGGCGGGCTCCTCGGCGTCGCGCCAGACGAAGCCGTGGAAGGGGGCCACGGTGACGGCGGTGTCGGCGCCGTTCTCGACGACGGCCGCCGCGACCCCGTCGATGTCCTCGCGGATCACGAAGGGGCTGGTGCACTGGACCAGCATGACCACGTCGACCGGCGCGCCGTGCAGCGCCTCGTGGGTGTCCATGGCGTGCAGGACGGCCGCCTCGGAGGTGGCCGTGTCACCGGCGATGGCGGCGGGGCGCAGCACCACCTCGGCGCCGGCCTCACGGGCGGCGGCGGCGATGGCCTGGTCGTCCGTGGAGACCACGACGTCGGTCACCAGCCGGGTGGCCAGGCACTCGCGCACCGCACGAGCCACCAGGGGCACCCCGCCGACCGGAGCGAGGTTCTTCGCGGGCACGCCCTTGGAGCCGCCGCGGGCGGGAATGACGGCGAGCACGCGGCGCACGAAGGCGGCGTCCGCCGGGGAGTCGGACATGGATTGCACTCCAGGATTCGCGGAGGTACGGAAGGCGGCGGGGCCGCCCGTGAGGGGCGCGGGGCGGTACCGGTCGGCGGCTCCGCCGCGGGGCGCGGCAGGCCCGGACGGCGCGGCGGACAGCGAACGACCGCTCACAGCTCCCCCATCCGGCGGATGACGGGCGCCACCCGCTGCACCCCGTGCCGATAGGCGCCACGGGCGGCCCGGCGCACGATCTGCCGGACGGGTCCCGGGTCCTTGTCATGCGCGGGAGCGCCCGGCAGCGGACTGCCGTCGGGACCGAGATGGTGGCGGGCGAGGATGCCGGGCAGGTAGCCCGGCGCCGTCACGGGCGTGTAGTACGGGGTCAGCGGAGCCAACCCGCCGGGCAGGGCGCGCAACTTGGCGATCCGCCCGCGCGCGGCGTCGAAGGCGGTCTCGTACCCGCCGTCCGCCGCGACGCCCTGGCGGGCCACCCACTGCTCGTCGGGGACCGGACGGTGTCCCTCGTCCAGCTGGTCCCAGGAGGCGAGGCAGCCGGAGCCGACGAAGTGGTGGTTGCCGAGTGTCTCGCGCACCCCGAGGTCGGTGAGCACGACGGTGGGGATCCGCCGGTGCAGGGACTCCAGCGCGGCCGTCGAACTGACCGTGACCAGCAGGTCGGTACGGTCCAGCACCTCGCCCATGTGCCCGTACACCAGCCGGAAGTTGGCCGGTACGTCCAGTTTCTGCACCAGCTTCTGGTAGGGCAACTCCTCGATGTGCGTGGTGTGTTCGCCCGGCTTGGAGCGCAGCTTGAGCAGCACCTCGCGCTCGGGGTGCAGCCGCGCGTGCCGGACCAGGCGGTTCAGCAGGTACGTACGGTCCTTGCGGCTCTCGGGGACGGAGGGCTGCGCGGCGAAGACGACCGTGTACGGGTCGTGCTCCCCCTCGTAGGGCGCGCCGCCGAGGAACGGCAGCGCCACCTCCGTCACCGCCGAGGCGTCGGCGCCGACCCCCTCGTAGACCGCGCGGAAGCGCTCCGCGTCCTGGCGGGAGTTGGCGAGGACGAGGTCGGCGCCGTGCCGCAGCAGCAGGCCGTCGGCGAGCTTCTCGTAGACCACGCCGACGTAGCCGGTGACGACGACGGGGCGCTTCTCGCGGCCCTCCCAGACCCTCTTCAGTCCGTGCAGCACAGCCTGGACACCACCGCCGACGAGGGCCAGGACGAGGATGTCGTACTCCTCGTCGGCCATCGTGCGCAGGAATTCCACCGTGGTCACCTCGCGCATCGAGGCGGCCTGCACGCCGACCTCCGCCAGTTGACGGGCGGTCGGCGTGGCCCGGCCGCGCAACAGGAATCCATCGAGGGAAGGGGCGACTTGCGTGTCCCCTTCCGCTCCGGCTTCCATGGACGGGCCCGGGGCGATGCGGCCCGCCGTCAGCGCACCCCATTTCCAGCGGGTGTCGGAGTCCGCGAGGACGGCGATACGCGGCGGCTTCGTTGTACTTGCTGGCACGAAGATGACGCTAGGAAGCATTTCCTAGGTATAGCCCAACCGCGAATCAACGAAAAGTTAACAACATCCCACCGCGAGCCGAACTGGCCCGTCAAAACCCGGGAAGTACATGGCATGCACCGTTCCGACACACTGAGTTCACCCGCCGTACGCGCGCCGTCCAGTTCCACCGCCGAGCACCCTTCTAACCTTTCTCAGGTGCCAAAGCTTTCCGTGATCGTGCCGTTCTACAACGTGCAGCAATACGCCCCGGACACCCTCAGGAGCCTTCGTGCGAACGCCCGGAGCGACTTCGAGTTCATCCTTGTGGACGACTGTTCGAAGGATGAAACTCCCGCCATTCTCGAACGAGCGGCCGAGCAACTCTCGGACGTCGCACAAGTGCGTTACCTCCGCCATGAAGTGAACGGAGGTCTCGCCACCGCCCGAAACACCGGTCTGGACGCCGCGACCGGCGAATACCTGACCTTCCTCGACGGCGACGACTGGCTCGCGCCCGGCTACTTCACCGAACTGGTGGGCGCCATCGAGGAGCTGGGCTGCGACTTCGTCCGGACGGACCACGTCCAGGCCCACGCCCGCGCCCGCTCGGTGCACCGGGTACCGCACGGCCGCCGGGGCGAGGTCCTCGACCCGCGGGCGGCGATCCTGCCCGCCGACCGGACGACCTCCGTCGACTACGCCTACGCCTGGGCCGGCGCCTACCACCGGCGGCTGCTGGACAAGGGCCTGCTGCACTTCACCGACGGACTGCGCACCGCAGAGGACCGGCCGTGGATCTGGAAGCTGCACCGCGAGGCCGAGTCGTTCGCCGTCGTCAGTCTGCTCGGCGTCTTCTACCGCCGGGGCGTCGCCGGTTCTCTCACCCAGATCGGTGACATCCGTCAACTCGACTTCATCCGCGCCTTCGATCAGGTCATCGAGGAAACCGCGGCTGACCGGGAGGCCGACCAGCTGCTGCCCAAGGCGGTACGCACCTACTGTGCGATCATCGCGCATCACCTCTCGGACGAGTCCAAGTGGGAACCGGCCGTGGCCAAGCAGCTGCGCGCGATGAGCGCGGCGGCCATAAAGCGGATGCCGCAGGACGCGCTCGGGGACGTGCTCGAAACCATGGACCTGCGCCGGGCCAGCAAGCTGCGCCGGCTGCGGCGCCGGGCCACCACTGCGAAGGCGGCCGCGTGATGTCCCGTAACACCACCCAGATCTTCTGCGTCTCCACGCTCTACGGGGCCGCCACCCTGGCCGCCGCGCTGGACTCGGAGTGCTTCGCCGAGGCGGACCGCCGGCTGCTGCTGGTGTTCAACAACTCCGCGACCCCGGAGACCACTGTGGCGGTGGACGAGATGCCGGGGTTCGAGTCGCTGCGGGACCACTTCGACGGGGTGATCTCCTTCAACGAGGCCATCCGGCCGTTCCACCCCGGGGCCTGGGCGCCGCGCACCGACGACCTGCCGCTGTTCGAGCGGTACTTGCGGCTGCTGTGGGGCCTGGGCGACGACGACGTGGAGATCGTCCTGGAGTCCATCCAGGTCAACCCGGCGCTGGCGCTCGCCCAGATCTTCACCGGCGCCCCGCTGCACGTCTACGCCGACGGCCTGATGAGCTACGGCCCCACCCGCAACAAGCTCGACCCGCTGGTCGGCACCCGCGTCCGGCGCCTGCTCCACCTGGACCTGGTGCCGGGCCTGACCCCCCTGCTGCTCACCGAGTTCGACGTGCCCGCCGAGGTCGTGCCGGGCACGGCCTTCCTGAAGGTGATGGGCGAACTCGCGGGCGCCGTCGAGGAGCTGCCGGTCTTCCCGGACAACTCCGCACTCCTGCTCGGGCAGTACCTCTCCGCGCTGAACATCCTCACCCCGGAGGCGGAGGAGGAGCTGCACGTACGGATGATGCGCGGGGCGGTGCAGCGCGGGCACCGGGCGATCGTGTTCAAGCCGCACCCCACGGCGCCGGCCCGCTACAGCCGCGCCCTGGAGACCGAGGCCGAGCGGCTGGGCGTCGAACTCACCGTGCTGGACACCCCGGTGCTCGCCGAGGTGCTGTTCGAGAAGTCCCGCCCCGGCCTGGTCGTCGGCTGCTTCTCGACCGCGCTGTTCACCGCGTCCGCCTTCTACGACCTGCCGGTCGCCCGGATCGGCACCGAGCCGCTGCTGGACCGGCTGACGCCGTACCAGAACAGCAACCGCATCCCCGCGGTGCTGGCGGACGCGGTACTGCCCGATCTGGAGAACCGCAAGGGCGAGGAGACCGTCCCGGCACGGACGCTGGGCGCGCTGATCGCCGCCATAGGGTTCACCATGCAGCCGCAGATCTACCCGACCCTGCGGCCCGCCGCCGAGCGGTATCTCGCGGAGCACTTCACGCCGCGCACCCAGCGCTACTTCAAGCGCAAGCGGCTCACCTCGCTGGGCCTGCCCGGCGGTATTCCGGAGCGGCTGTCGTTCCTGCCGCGCAACTCCACGGCCCGCCGGGTGGTGCGGCGGGCCAAGGCGCTGAAGAAGGCGGTGCGCCGCTGAGCCAATACCCGGTGAACTACCGGGAAAGGCCGAGGAAACGGGGGCACACCGTCGGATTAAACCGATGAATCCATGGTGTGGGCGGCGTTCGAATCCCTAGGATCACGGAACGCCGCCCCATCCCACCCCGTGAGGCCCTCATGACGAACCTCGGCCGGCTGTACCCCATGCTCGACGGCGTAAAGCTGCCTGACGACCTGCCCTATTCCCAGGTCAGCTCCTGGGAGCTGCGTTTCCTGTACCTGCTGGGGCGCCATCGCCTCACCGGCGAGTACCGGCTCGTGGAGCTGGGCTCGGGCGGCGGCGGCTCCACCTACGCGCTCGCGCTCGGGCTGCGCGACAGCCCCGTGTTCGACGAGCGGACGGGACGGCTGCACGCGTACGACTTCTTCCACGTCGGCAAGGGCACCTTCGCCACCGAGAAGTTCTTCACGGCCGGGACGAAGCCCGCGGACGGCGACAGCTCGTTCCTCGACGACTTCACCGAGCGGCTGGCGCCCTTCCTGCCGTTCCTGGAGATCCACGCCGGTGACATCTGGCAGACCTCGGACCCGGACGACACCAGCCCGATCGAGTTCCTGCACATCGACATCGCCAAGACGGCCCGGGTCTTCCGCTGTGTCTCCGAGCGCTTCCTGACCCGGCTGCGGCCCGGCTCCGTCGTGCTGCACCAGGACTTCGCCGGGCCCCGGCTGCCGTGGCTGCACCACAGCACGGGCGCGCTGCTGCCCTACATCGAGATCGCCGGGCCGCCCATCCGCTCCACGCTCGCCTTCGAGGTGACCCGGCCGATCCCCGAGGACGTGCTCCGCAGGATCTCCGAGGACGCCTGGACCCTCGACGAGAAGCTGAAGCTGATCTCGGCCGTGCAGGAGCGCATCGACCGCGACCACACCGGCGGCATCCCCTTCAAGTCGGTGCTGGAGCTGGCGAAGGCGTACGTGGCGCACTACGAGGGACGGCACCGGCAGGCCTGGTCCATCGCGCGGAAGCTGACCGGCGACGAGTACCTCGCCCGGACCCGCGCCGACCACTTCGCGCAGCTGAGGACGGCGTACGAGATGGACGGTGGCGGCAAGGGCGGCTCGCTGCTGACCCGGGTGGTCAGGAAGGTCGCCGGACGCTGAGAAAGGAGGGTGAGCCCCCGCGCGGGCTCACCCTCCTTCCGTCGTGCGTCAGCCGCCCAGGATGGCCTTCAGGTCCGCGGCGTTCGCCTCGGTGACCTTCCACAGCTCCTGCTGACGGCCGTGCACATCGGCGACGGTCGCCCGGTGGTCGCGGAGCAGGTCCTTGGAGCGCTCCACCAGGCGGGCGGCCAGGTGGCGGTCGTGGACCGAGACGCCCCACTCGGGTCGCTCGATGTCGCGCAGGAAGTACGCCATCTTCGGGTGCGAGATCAGGCTGATGATCGGCGTGCCGCAGCCGAACGGGATCATGCCCGCGTGGCCGCGCATGCCGATGACCAGCTTGGTGCGCGCGTACAGATCGCGGATCTCGTCGTTCTCGAAGTCGTACATCGGGATGACGGGCATCGAGATGCCGTGCTCGCGCCGCAGATCGAAGGCGATCTTCTCGTCGTCGAGCGAGTGCGCCACGCACTTGACCTCGGCCAGCTCGCCCAGGTCCCGGACCGCCCGGGCCATCTGGGCCAGGAAGTAGCCGTAGTCGTGGCCGAAGCGCAGGCCGGCGCGGTCGTAGGCGGCGTTGAGGAGGATGGTGTCCTCGCGGCTCGCCGGGTCCTGCCAGCCCGGCACCAGCTGGCGGGTGACCGTGGTGGGACAGGGCTGGAAGCGGACCTTGCCGTGCAGATGCTCCGGGAGCATGGCCCGCACCTTCTCGATCGAGCCGTGGTTGCGCAGCCCGAAGAAGGCGGACTTCTCCACCAGCAGGCGCAGCGACTCACGGAACCGGCCGGCGCGGTAGGACTGGCCGTCGAAGGCGTTGAAGCCGACGGCGTAGACCGCGATCGGCACGTCGATCCGGCGCATCAGCTCGTCCGGGACGTTCCACTGCCAGGCGCTGTTGCCGTTGGGCATGGTGTCCGGGATGAACAGGCCGCCACCGCCGATGACCAGGCCGCGCCGGGCGTTGACGCGTTCCAGGGCCGCCTCGTCGAAGAGCCGGTGGGCGTGCACGGAGTGCCAGCGCCGGGTGGTGGTGTCCGGGCCGAAGGCGCTGCGCACGCTCTCCGGGAGCAGCTTGTCGCCCGCGTTGCCCTGGCGGTCCATGTAGAAGGCGACGTGCGCCAGCTGGTCCTCGGGGGCGCCCAGTTCCTGGGCCGGGACGGAGGCCGCGCGCTGCGCCCACAGCCGGCTGGAGCGGTGGGTGATGTCCACGGACATCCCGGCCGTGGCGTACTTCAGCGCCGAGGCGTTGTCGCCGTGCACCCAGGACATCTGGGCGAGCCGGGCGTAGGCGGTGGCGGCCCGGTTGGGGGCGGCCGTCGCCAGCAGCAGCTGGGCCTTGGCCTCGGCGTAGCGCGAGACGCTCATCAGGGCGTGGCCGAGCACCTCGTGCGGCCATGCCTCGTCGAGCGGGATGCGGACGCTCCGCAGGATGTCGACGGCGTCCTGGTAGTCGCCGGACGCGATGTGCGCGGCGGCCACCTTGCGGGCGGCCTCGACGTCACCGGTGCGGGCGACGTGCGGGGTGCCGTAGTGGACGACCAGGTCGTGGTGCAGGCCGCCCGCCCGGGAGAGGTACTCGGCCTGGAACTCGGCGTCGGACAGCTCGTACTCGCGCCACTTCTCCTCGGCCTGGCTGTACCCGGACTCACCGCCCTGCCACGGCTTGTGGCGGCCGGTGAAGTGCAGGATCGCGGTGTCCTCGGGGACCGGGAGGTCACCGGACAGGCGCCGCTTGACGAAGTTGTAGCGCGGGTCCAGGCGGATGAAGTCGCCGCTGAGGACGGCGTTGAGGATGCCCTGGTCGTGCTTGTCGAGTTCGTAGTCGCCGCTGCGGCCGGTGGCGTCCAGCTTGGCGCAGAACTCGTCGCTCAGGTACTCGCGCTGGATGACCAGCAGACCGGAGTTGAGCTTGTGCTGCCCGTAGAAGAACTGCGGGACGGCGGCCAGGCCCTCGCGCAGCTTGAGCAGTTCGCCGAGGTCACCGAGGACGACCATGTCGGTGTCGAGGGTGATGACGGTGTCGTACTCGCGCAGCCGGAAGACGTCGAGGATGAAGTACGCCTTGCGGACCAGGTAGTTGTCCTGGTCGCCCTTCTGGTAGGCGTCGTAGTGCGTGTCGTTGACGCGGCGCAGCACGATGCGCGGGTGCAGGGCGCGGATCCTGGCGATCGAGGCGGGGCGCAGGTCGTCGTAGAGGACGACGAAGTCCTCGCAGACGGCCGGGTTGGACAGGGCGAGGCTGCGCAGCAGGACGAGGAAGCCCGGGAGGTAGTTCTCGTCGACGTAGGACGCGAAGGCGATGCGCCGCTTGCCGGTGAGGGCGGCCGCGTCGGTGACGGGGGCCGCGGGCAGGGTGGTCGTGGTCATCGCAGGGATATCCTCATGTCGGTCACGCTCTGGGCCCGGTCCATGACCCATGCCTTCTCGCTGGTGTATTCGTGCACGGAGGTGATGGCGAGCTTCATCGCTTCCGGCACGCGGTACGGGCCGCTCTCGTAGAAGTCGAAGCCGATCAGGTCGAGCGTGGGGCTGACGTCCAGGAAGTCCAGCAGGAACAGCATGTTGAAGCCGGTGGTCGGGATGCCCGACCAGACGTCGGTGGAGAGCTTGCCGATGTTGCGCACGGGCCAGCGCAGCGACTCGTCACCCAGATACGTCTGGGCGCCGGGCACCAGGCGGTTGCGCAGCGACCACTTCCAGTCGCCGGAGATCCCGCCGAAGACGAGCCGGGTGTCGACCTGCTTGTCCCAGTTGAAGCCGTGCTTGTGGATCGTGGCGTGGATGTCGGTACGGCTGCCGGTGTGCTTCGGGTCGAGCCGGAAGGAGTTGAAGCGCACCACGAGGTCGTACGCGTCGATCTCGGCGCCCATCGAACTGGCGCCCACCCGGCCGGAGTTGGCGATCAGGCAGACCGACTTGCCGGCGATCCGGTTGCGGAACTCCCCCAGGCTGATCCACTGCACGCCGCCGATGGTGGGGTCGGCGACGGGCCCGCGCATCCGGGTGCGGCGCTGCTCGGCGTAGAGCGCGAGGACGTCCGTGAGCTCCGCCAGGGCGGTGACATCGGTGTCGACGGCGATCCGCAGGTCCAGGTACTGGCTGAGCAGTTCCTGGCGGTCCTCGACCGGGGCGTCCGCCATGGCCAGGAGCGCTCCCACCAGCCGGGGTTCGGCCGCGGCCCAGTCGCCGACGGCGTGCGCGGCCAGGCCCTCGGCCCATACGGCGGTGGCGTCGCCGCGGGTGAACTCCTCGGCGCGCGGGCACTGGCGGCGCAGCAGGGCGAGCAGGTCCCGCTCCCGCTCGCTCGCGGCGCGCAGGCCCGCGATGCGGGCGCGGACGCCGAAGCCGTCGTCGTCGGTGAGCCCGAGGTACTTCTCGTACGCCTCCAGCGCCTCGGCGTCGTCGCCGAGCGCCTCCATCAGGCGGGCGCGCAGCCGCCATCCGGCGCGGGAGTTCTTGCGCTGCGCGAGCACGGTGTCGCTGATCACCAGAGCGAGGTTCAGCTCGTCGTCGTAGCCGCACTTGAGCGCCTGGTTGGCGACGGCGAGCAGCGCGTCGAGCAGTTCGTTGGCGATACCCGTGGCGGGGGTCGCGGCGCCCTTCACGGCACGCTTGAGCAGCGCGGTCGCGCCGGTCGCCGGGGCGGGCGCGGGGGCGGCGGGGGTGGTTCCCCATACGACGAGCAGCCTTCTGAGCTGCTCGGCGAGTTCGATACGGCGGCGGTCGACGCTGCCGACGAGTTTGCCGCTGTGCACCGCGCAGGCACGCAAACAGTCGTCCAGCTCCCCTCCGCGCGCACGTGCCCGTCTGTTCTGGACCCTCGTCATGGCACTCCTGGTATTCGCCAAGCCAATGCTGTGTTCGCCGCGGTTCGCCGGCGGGTGGGGGATCTTGAAACCGTGTGATTATCCGTGGGGGGATGCTGAGAAAAATTAGGAAGGCAAAACGACATTCAGGTGAACTCATAGGTACTACAGGACTAATCGTTGGCCCGGCGCCCGAGACAAGCCTGCGATTCGGACTAACGTGCCTAGCTCCACCCTGGAGAACGAGAACGCCTGGCAAGGGGATTTCTGTGACCAGCACGACCGTCCGAACGGTGATCGAGCCGCCCCGGAGGGCGGAACGGACCGGGCGCAGGGAGACCCGGCTACGGGCGCTGGACGGACTCAGGCTGGTCGCGGCGCTGATGGTGGCCGCCTACCACTACGGCGGCCGGGGCGGCGAGGTCACCGCGGCCTGGGGCAGCTCGCCGACGGTCCAGTTCCCCACGCTGCACGAGTACTTCGCCTACGGCTGTCTCGGCGTCCAGGTCTTCTTCGTCATCTCCGGGTTCGTGATCTGCATGAGCGGCTGGGGACGGCCGCTGAAGTCCTTCTTCGCCTCCCGCGCCTCCCGTCTGCTGCCCGCCTACTGGGCGGCGGTCCTGCTGGTCACGGCGGTCTTCGCGCTGCCCGTGGTCGCCTACCAGGCGGTCTCGCCGAGCGACGCGCTGGTCAATCTGACGATGCTCCAGCAGCCGCTGGGCGTGGACCGGGTGCTCGGGGTGTGCTGGACGCTGTGGGCGGAGGTCCGCTTCTACGCCCTGTTCGCGCTGTGCGTCGTGCTGCCCGGCGCGACCCGGCAGCGCGTGATCATGTTCTGCGCCGGCTGGACCCTCGCGGCGGTCATCGCCGAGGCGGCGAACGAACCGCTGCTGGACCTGGTCCTGATGCCCGAGTACGCGCCCTTCTTCATCGGCGGCGTCGGCCTCTACCTGGTCCACCGCGACCGCCGGGACGCCTACGCCTGGGGCATCGTCGGGGTCAGCTGGCTGATCGGGCAGCACTACGCGGTGCAGAACCTGTGGCGCGCCCCCAGCCCGGACGCGTTCGCCCACCGCACCTCGTTCGGGATCGTCCTGGTGGTGACCCTCGGTTTCGTGGCGGTCGCGGCCATCGCGCTCGGCTGGCTGCGGTGGGCGAACTGGCGCTGGCTGACCGTGGCCGGGGCGCTGACGTACCCCTTCTACCTGGTCCACGAGCACCTGGGCTGGGTGGTCATCAAGACCCTCCACCAGGACCTGTACCTGTCCTCCTGGGCGACGTTCACCCTGACGATCGGCTCGATGCTGCTGCTGGCCTGGCTGCTGAACCGTTACGTCGAGAAGCCGCTGACCCCACGCCTCCGGACGGCCCTCACCAAGATGCGCTGAGGTCCGGGCGCGGCAAGACTGCTGGGCAGCCGCTGTTCACCGGGAGTTCAACCCGGTGACGCATTGCCCGGACCCCAGTGAGCAGGCGCGTCACACATGGCCAACGCACAGCAGTCACCCGTACTCCCCGGTGAGCTCGGCGATGTGCCGGGCTGGTTCCCGCCCCTGGACCAGACGCTGTTCACCTGGTTCCTGGAGCGGCAGGAGAGCCTCGGCCTGCGGGGGGACCTGCTGGAACTGGGGGCCTACCTGGGCAAGAGCGCGATCCTGCTGGGCCGGCATCTGCGCCCCGGTGAGACGTTCACGGTCTGCGACCTCTTCGAGAGCGACGCGCCGGACGGGGCGAACCAGGCGGAGGCGTCGAAGTCGTACGCGTCCCTGACCCGGCAGGCCTTCGAGCGGAACTACCTCTCCTTCCACGACACCCTGCCCCGGGTCATCCAGGGGCCCACCTCGGTGATCACCGGCGAGGTGGGGGCCGGGACCTGCCGCTTCGTCCACATCGACGCCTCGCATCTGTACGAGCACGTGTACGACGACATCGGCGCGGCGCGGGAGCTGCTCGTGCCGGACGGGATCGTGGTCGTGGACGACTTCCGCTCCGAGCACACGCCCGGGGTCTCGGTCGCGGCCTGGGAGGCGGTGCTGAACCGGGGGCTGCGGCCGGTGTGCCTGAGCACGCAGAAGCTGTACGGCACCTGGGGGGAGCCCGCGGCCGTCCAGGAGGAGCTGCTCTCGGCGTTCCGGGGCCGCGAGGACTGCGGGCTGAGCGTGCAGCACGCGGCGGGGCACCGGCTGGTGCGGGTCCGCTCGCACGGGATGCGGCCGCCGGAGTTCCCGCGGTCCCGGCACTATGCGGGGCCGGTGTCGGCGCGGACGTCACGGAGGTCCCGGTCCCGGCGGCTGGCCGCCGAGCTGTTGCCGCCGATCGTCACCCGGGCGGTGCGGCGGGCGCGTGAGCCGCGGGCCGGTGGAGCCCGAGTGCGCGGTTTCCCGCGCCCCTGAGGTCAGGAACCGGCCAGGGACAGCTTCACCGCGAACCCGAGGAACAGCGCCCCGGCCGCCGAAGTGGCCCCCGCGGACAGCCGCTTGCGCCGCCGGAAGGCCGCCGCCAGCTGGGTGCCGCCGAATATCAGCGCGCTGAGGTACAGGAAGCTGGCGAGCTGCGCGAAGACACCCAGCACCACGAACGACAGCGCGGGATAGGCGTACGCCGGATCGACGAACTGCACGAAGAAGGCGACGAAGAACAGGATCGCCTTGGGGTTGAGCAGGCTCACCACGAGGGCCCGCCGGAAGGGCCGCTCACCGGAGTCGGAGGCGGACGGGTCCTTCTCGGCGGTGCGGCGCTGCTCGCGCCGGTCCCGCCACATCCCCCAGGCCGCCCGCAGCATCCCGAGCGCCAGCCAGGTCAGATACCCGGCACCGGCGTACTTCACGATGCCGAACAGCACGGCGTTGGTCTGCAGCAGGGAGGCGACTCCGGCCGCGGAGAGCGTCATCAGCACCGCGTCCCCGCACCAGACCCCGGCCGCGGCCGTGTACCCCGGGCGGACGCCCCGGCGGGCGGCCACGGACAGCACGTACAGCGAGTTGGGGCCGGGCAGCAGCACGATCAGGATCAGGCCCGCGAGATAGGTGGGGAGGTCGATGACGCCGAACATGGAAAGGAGTGTCGCACGGGGGTACGACACTCCGATGCCGAATTTCGGCGGCAGGCGGGGAGACGGGCGGGCGGGTCGGCCCGGGTCAGAAGGCGTCGCTCGGGACGTACGTCCCCCAGACCTCCCGCAGCGCGTTGCACACCTCGCCGACCGTGGCCCGGGCCCGCAGCGCGTCCTTCATCGGGTACAGGACGTTGTCCTCGCCCTCGGCCGCCTTCTTCAGGGCCGCCAGGGCCGCGTCCACCGCCTCCTGGTCGCGCTCGGCCCGGAGTGCGGCGAGCCGCGCCGCCTGCTGGGCCTCGATCGCCGGGTCCACCCGGAGGGGCTCGTACGGCTCCTCCTCGTCGAGCTGGAAGCGGTTGACGCCCACGACCACCCGCTCGCCGGAGTCCGTCTCCTGGGCGATGCGGTAGGCGCTGCGCTCGATCTCGC
Organism: Streptomyces sp. NPDC002784; assembly: GCF_053592135.1. Taxonomy (NCBI): domain Bacteria; kingdom Bacillati; phylum Actinomycetota; class Actinomycetes; order Kitasatosporales; family Streptomycetaceae; genus Streptomyces; species Streptomyces sp. NPDC002784. Next base: position 548,501 of record NZ_JBSFVD010000001.1, read on the forward strand.
TCTTCTGGAAGCCGTGCTCGATGGCGGTGACCGCGCCGCCGAGGTCCTCGACCTTCCGCATCAGCTCCAGCGCCGCCTCCTCGACCTCGTCCGTCATCTTCTCGATGACGTAGGAGCCCGCGAAGGGGTCGACCGTCGCCGTCACGTCCGTCTCGTAGGCCAGCACCTGCTGGGTGCGCAGGGCCAGGCGGGCGGACTTGTCCGTCGGCAGGGCGATGGCCTCGTCGAAGGAGTTGGTGTGCAGCGACTGGGTGCCGCCCAGCACCGCCGCCAGGCCCTGGACGGCGACCCGGACCAGGTTGACCTCCGGCTGCTGGGCCGTCAGCTGGACGCCCGCCGTCTGCGTGTGGAAGCGCAGCATCAGGGACTTGGGGTTCTTCGCGCCGAACTCGTCCCTCATCACCCGGGCCCAGATGCGGCGCGCGGCACGGAACTTGGCGACCTCTTCGAGGATCGTCGTACGGGCCACGAAGAAGAAGGACAGCCGGGGCGCGAAGTCGTCGACGTCCATGCCCGCCGCGACGGCCGTACGGACGTACTCGATGCCGTCGGCGAGCGTGAACGCGATCTCCTGCGCGGGGGACGCGCCGGCCTCCGCCATGTGGTAGCCGGAGATCGAGATGGTGTTCCACTTCGGGATCTCGGCCTTGCAGTACTTGAAGATGTCCGCGATCAGCCGCAGGGAGGGCTTGGGCGGGAAGATGTACGTCCCGCGCGCGATGTACTCCTTCAGCACGTCGTTCTGGATCGTGCCGGTCAGCTGGTCCGCGCTGACGCCCTGCTCCTCGGCGACGAGTTGGTACAGCAGGAGCAGCAGCGCGGCAGGCGCGTTGATCGTCATCGACGTGGAGACCTTGTCCAGCGGAATGCCGCCGAACAGCACCCGCATGTCGTCGATCGAGTCGATCGCCACGCCGACCTTGCCGACCTCGCCGGAGGCGATCGGCGCGTCGGAGTCGTGGCCCATCTGGGTGGGCAGGTCGAAGGCGACCGACAGGCCCATGGTGCCGTTGGCGATCAGCTGCTTGTAGCGGGCGTTGGACTCGGTCGCGGTGCCGAAGCCGGCGTACTGGCGCATCGTCCAGGGACGGCCGGTGTACATCGACGGGTAGACACCCCGGGTGAAGGGGTACGACCCCGGTTCGCCCAGCTTCTCGGCCGCGTCCCAGCCCGCCAGGGCATCCGGTCCGTAGACCGGTTCGATGGGCAGTCCGGACTCCGACTCGCGCGCCATGGTGTGTTGCCTCCCGCCGAGCTGTTCGCTCGCTGCTTACTCACTGGTACAGACCGACCCTTCGACGGACTGTAGCGGCGTGGTGCGCGCCCGGAGGAGTGCAGCACGCTGGGACCTTGCTCACAGCCGCCATGCGGCCCCGGTCACAACCATGCCCCGCCGTTCGCAACCAGTCATCCGCGGGGAGCATCTCAGAGGACATCGGCGGCATTGGGGGCCGGATGAGGAGCATGAGGAGAACGGCCGGCGCGCTGGCCTCGGCGGCGGCGCTCGCGGTCGTGTGCGGCGGCTGCACGGTCCGGGCGGCGGACGGGGAGGGGCAGTCCCCGGTCCGGGTCGAACTGCCCAGCCGTACGCCCTCGCAGCCGCCGCAGGACGCCAAGCCGAGCGCGCCCGCCCCGTCCGCGGCCCCGGAGGTCCTGTGGTCGCGCGGGGACAGCGGCCGGGGCGTCCGGGAGCTCCAGGCCCGGCTGCGGCAGGTCGCCTGGCTGTTCGACGGCCCGACGGGGACCTACGACGACCTCACCGAGCGGGCGGTCAAGGGGTTCCAGGGCAAGCGCGGGCTGCCGCAAACGGGGAGGACGGACTCCGTCACCTGGCAGCGGCTGCTGAGGATGACCCGCGAGCCGGGGAAGTGGGACCTGTACCTGATGGGCGGGCAGCCCGCCGCCCCGCCCGATCCGCGCTGTATGACCGGCCGGGTGCTGTGCATCGACAAGACGAGCCGCACCCTGCGCTGGATGGTCGACGGCCGCACCCTGTCCATGGTGGCCGTGCGCTTCGGCGCGCAGTACACGCCGACCCGGGAGGGCGTGTTCCAGGTCTACTGGAAGTCCCGGCACCACCACTCCACGCTCTACGACTCGCCGATGCCGTACGCCATGTTCTTCAGCGGGGGTCAGGCCGTGCACTTCTCGTCCGACTTCGCGGCCCGGGGCTACGCCGGCGCCTCGCACGGCTGTGTCAACGTGCGGGACGAGGGGGCCATCGCGGGGCTGTTCGCGCAGGTGAGGAACGGCGACAAGGTCGTCGTCTCCTGGTAGTGGGGCGCGGGCGGGACCGGGGGAACGTGTCCCGCCCGCGCCAGGTGCACGAGCCGAAGGTACGGGGGGAACCCCGGCTCCGTGCGACGGCCGATGACCAGTCGGCTCACTGAATACTGCGCCGGGATCGGCGAAAACGTCACACCCTGCGCGAAAAAAGTTCCGCGGTTTACAAAACCGCAGCTCAGCGGGCGTGTCGCAGCACCCGCGCGGGGATCAGGGCGCGGTGGACGGCGGGCTCGGTGAGACGCCCGGGGCGTCCGGTGCCACCGGGGACTCTGAGCGGTCCGGCGCGGGGGTGCCGGCCGGCGAGGAGGGCGTCCGGGGGGTGGTGCCGTCGGTGCGCGGGTGGTCCTCGGGGCTGCTGTGACCGTTGCCTTTCCCCTTGTCGCGGCCTCGCTCGCCGCGGCCCCGGTCGCCCTTCTCGCCGTTCTCGTCCTTCTCGCCCTGGTCGTCGTCCTCGTCCTGGCCGCCGCCCCGGCCGGCGTTCTCCTCCCGGCCGTGAGCCTTACCGCTCCCGGACCCGGACTCGGACCCCGACCCCGACCCGGACCGGGCCTCGCCGAGCAGTCCCTTGCAGTAGGTCCACACGCGCCCCGAGCCGCCCGCGGCGGCCTCCAGAGCCCGCCTGCTGTCGTCGGCGAGCCGCTTGCCGGCGCTGACGTCACGGCAGGCCGCGACGGCGGCGCTCTTGTGCTTGCCGCCGCTCCACCGGTCCTCAGGGTCACCGTTCGCGGCGCCGGGGTCGGTGCCGTCGCCCCCCGTCTCCCGCGAGGCGTCCGGGTCCGGCGTGGCCCCGCCGGACGTCCCGTCGGGCACGGACTCGCCCTCCACGGCGTCCTCCGGGGACGGCGACACCCGCGGGCGCTCGGGCGGCACGGCGGCCGAGACCGACGCGGCGGGCTCCGGTGCGCCGCCCTCGAACGGCGTGGGCAGGACTCCGGTTCCGGCCGCGACCGCGACGCCGCCGACCATGCCGACGGCCAGCGCGGCGGCCAGGCCGAGGCGCACCGGGCGCGCCCAGCGGGGGCTACGGGCCCCGCGCGGGAGCGTGCCGATGCGGACGAGCCCGGCGTCGCCGGAGTGCGGCCGGGAACCGTGGCCGGGGGTCGCGGGGGCGGCGGCGCGTTCGGAGCGGGCGGCGCGGAAGGCGGCCAGCGCGGCGGCCTCGCCGGGGAGTTCGGCGGAGGTCGGAGGGGGTTGGGCGGTCAGGGCCTCAAGCGTCTTGGCGAGGCGCTCCGCCCGGTCGCGGTCGGCCGCGTCCACAGCTTCCAGTGGCTCCCCGCTCAGCAGACGTTCCGCCGTCCTCCGGTCCAGCCACCTGTACTGCTCGTCGGCCATCACACATCCTTCTGCGTCCGCGCACGCGTATGCGTCACACTCGCGGACGTCACGGCGCGGCCGCGCGGTTCTCGCTGGGGCGGCAGGGCGGCGAGCACCCCGGCGGATTCCGGATCGCCCTCCGGAGGGTCGCCGAGCAGTTCGGCGAGGCGTTTGAGACCCCGGTGCGCCGCCGTGCGGACCGCGCCCGGGCGCTTGCCCAGCGTCTCCGCGGCGGTCTTCGCGTCCAGGCCCACCACCACGCGCAGCACCACGGCCTCGGCCTGGTCCTGCGGCAGCCGGGCGATCAGGGAGAGGGTGCCGTCGGTGGCCAGGGCCTCGATGGCCTCGCCCGCGGTGTCGCACTCGGCGGCCCGGCCGGTCAGTTCGGTCTCGTCGCCGCCGATCGCGGGGCGGCGGCCGCGCATGCGTATGTGGTCCAGCGCGCGGTTGCGGGCTATCCGGGCCGCCCAGCCGCGGAAGCGGTCCGCGTCCCCGCTGAAGCGATCCAGGTCGCGAGCTATCTGGAGCCAGGACTCCGACGCCACGTCCTCGGCGTCCGGGTCGCCGACCAGCGTCCGTACGTAGCCGAGCAGCCGCGGGTGCACCGAGCGGTACACAGTCCGGAACGCGGTCTCGTCCCCGTCCTGTGCCGCAAGCACCGCGGCCGTCAGCTCCGCGTCGTCCCCCAGCACTCGGTACCTCGGTAGATGGTCGGGTGGATGGCCCCGGCACGGCGGCCCGCCGCCGGTTTCAGTGATCGTTCAACTTTCCGTGCGACGCGAAAGGCACGTTACGACCTGAAACCGCTGTTCGTCCATGTCCGGACAAGATGCGGTGGGCCGGGGACGCATCGGGGTGTGACAGAAACCGCACTCATGGCGCTGTAGGAAGTACGGGCCGCCGCGCGGCCCGTGCCGCGCGACGGCCGGGGCCTCTCCTGTGGGGGGTGGCGGCCCCGGCCGTTGCTTTGGCGGGGGCCCTGGGGGGCCGAATCAGCGGGCCGGTGAGGGTCAACTCCCGGCCAGTCGGCGTCAGTTCTTCTTGCCCGGCTTGTTGTTGTTCTTGCCGGAGCCGTTGTCGGAACCCGTGCCGGAGCCGGAGCCCGCCCCCGTGCCGTTGTCCGTACCCGTCCCGATGCCGCTGTTATCCGTGTTGTCCGCGTTGTCCGTACCCGTGCCGTTGTTCTTCCCGGCGCCCGGCTTGCCCTGCGCCGTCGCCTCCGCGAGCCGCCGCGCGCAGTACGCGGCCACCTTCTCGGCGCCGCCCGCCGCCTCGGTCAGCCGCTGCCAGGCCGGGGCGTCCAGCGCTCTGCCGCTGCCCCGGACCCGCTCGTAGGCCCGGCACTTGGCCTCGGTGTCCGCGGCGGCGGACGGACGGTCCCGGGGCGCGGTGGCGGTGCCGGAGGCCGTGGCCGGGGGCTCGGGGTCCGGGTCGGCGGCAGCGGTGGACGGCGTGGGCGTGCCGGGGCCGTCGGAGGCGTCCGAGGAGGAACCGGCCGTACCGATCGCGGCGAAGGCGGCCCCGCCGAGGGCGAGGCTCGCGACGAACAGCGAGAGCGTGGCCCGCAGCGAGCGCACGGAACGGCCGCGCGTCCGGGGCCGCCAGTCGTCCCGGCGCCGGGTGCGGGACCGGTGCGCGCCCGCCTCCCGGGCGGCCCGGAACGCGGCGACGGCCCGCCGCTCGCCCTCGGCGTCGACAGCGGCGGGGCGCATCGCGGCGGCGAGCAGGGCCTCCAGGTCGGGCCGGCCGGCGTCCGCGGGCGGGCCGGACGGGGTGCCGTGCGGGTGCGCGGGCCGACGGTCGGCGGTGCCGCCGTCGCTCAGCTGTTCACCCATGTCCGTTTCCGTTCCTGTCCGACCTGACCGATCCGGGGCCCATGGTCCCGCTGGATCCTGTGTGGCCCGTGGGGCCCCTGCGGGCCGCGCGCCCCGAGGGCGACACGGCGTCCGCGACCTGTGGAGGCGCGGCGCTCCCCCCGTGCTACGCGCGCGCTCCCCGCTCCGTTCATTTCGACTCCCCCAGCGTCCGGGGGCCGTCATCCGTCACACCCTCGGCGCCCAGCTGGCTCGCCAGGCGCTTCAGACCCCGGTACGCGGCGGTGCGCACCGCGCCGGGACGCTTGCCGAGCACCCGGGCGGCCGCCGGGCCGTCCAGGCCCACCACCACCCGCAGCAGCACGGCCTCGGCCTGGTCGCGCGGCAGCCCCCGGACCAGCTCCAGGGCGTACTCGGTGGAGATGGACTCCAGTGCCTGCTCGTGCGTGCTGTGCGGGCCCGGCAGATCGAGTACGGCCTGCTCGGTCGCCGTCGACCGGGGCCGTACCCGCTGCCGTCGTAGGTGGTCCAGCGCCCGGTGCCGGGCGATGGTCGCGCTCCAGCCGCGGAAGCCCGCCCCGTCGCCCTTGAACCGGCCGAGGTCGCGGGCGATCTCCAGCCAGGCGTCGGAGGCCACGTCTTCGGCGTCGTCGCCGACGATGCCGCGCAGATAGCCGAGGAGTCCGGGCTGCACGATGCGGTAGGCGACCGCGAAGGCCGCCTCGTCGCCCTCCTGCGCCCGCGCGACGGCCGCGCCCAGCTCCCCGTCGTGCGCGTGCCCGCGACGGGGTTCCGCTCCCTGGCCCAACTACTGTCCTCGTCCCGCCGAGTTCATGGCCGGACCGCACCCCCGGCACGGCTCCGTCCTCTGCCCACGCCCTCCATGGTCAACAGCGCCGGGCCGCACGGAAGTGTCACAGCGGCCGCCGTGACCTCCCGAGGCTCATGCGGCGGCCCGCCGGACCCGGCCGGGCAGGGTCAGGTAGAAGGTGTGCAGGGATTCCTCGGGGCCGCCCGCGTCGAAGCGGTTGTGGACCTTGCCGAGCGGGTTCCAGACCCGGCCGTCCGGCATCCGTACGCCGACCGGCTGGCCGAAGTAGGCGCGCTGGTGGGCGTCGAAGTCGACCCAGACGGCGCCCGCCCGGCGCACCAGCACCTCACCGACGTAGGCGCCGAGTCCGAAGAGCGTCTCGCGGGCGCGTTCCCGGTCGGCGCCGCCCTTGCGCAGGCCGTCGATCAGGAAGTCGACGACGCGCAGGCTGGCCACCGAGTAGTCGAGCGGCAGCCGGTGCCGGGCGGTGACACCGGCGACGAAAGCCGCCGTGAGCCCGCGCATCGCGTTCGCGTGCCCTCTTCGCTCGTCCCCCTGGTCCATCGGCCCACCCCTCCCGTCGATCCACGGGGGAACCTCTGCGACTCCCCCACAGCGTCCAGCGGATTCCGGCACACCGGCATCACGCGTCACGGCTGTGCTCATGCACACACAGAAAAGTCATGAGGTCGTACAACCTTTTGCCCGGGTGATGTTTGAACCGGACTCAACGCTGACAGGAGAGCGCGCCTGTTACAGGTGTGGCGATCGTGTCCAATCTCTAGGGGTGGGGTAGTTGAGTCCTCGTAGGACCCATGCGTACAAGCCGATCGGTCTCCGGCGGCGGGCCTGGCTGACCGTCGGGGCGGTGGTGCTGAGCGGAGCGGGTGTCGTCACGTATGCGATGGCGGACCAGCCCGTGTCGTCCGACGGCAAGGCGGGCGAGCGCGAGCCCTCCGTGCACACGCTGAAGCTCGAGAACGAGGGCTCGGGCCGCAAGGGCCTGGACAAGCGGGAGACCGAGCAGTTCAGCGCGGTGGTGGTGACCTGGGACGACCCCGAGGCCAGGGCCAAGGGCACGCCCGAGGTGCGCACCCGGGACATCGAGACCGGCGAGTGGTCGCCGTGGCGCGAGCTGGCCCCGGAGCCGAGCCAGGCGGACGGCGCCGAGGCCGAACGGGCCGCGCTGCGGGGCGGTACGGAGTCGGTGTGGACCGGCGCGTCCGACGGCGTCGAGGTGCGGGTGGTGAACTCCGCCGGCACCGAGGTCGGCGGGCAGCCGGCCGGCATGGACGTCAAGCTGCTGGACCCGGGCACGGACCCGGAGGGCGGGATGGAGCCCGCGGCCTTCGCCGTGGAGGAGTCGGCCACGCCCGCGGTGACACCGTCGGACAGCGCCTCGGCCTCCGCGCCGGTCACGCCCAGCGCCTCGGCCTCCCCGTCGGCGACGCCCAGTTCGTCGACTTCCCCGACGCCGACGCCGACCCCGACGCCCACGGTCCCGGCGCCCCGTCCCTCCACGGTGGTGAAGCCCCCGATCATCACGCAGGCCGAGTGGGGCGCGTCGACGGAGTACAACGGCACGCCGAGCTACGGCACCGACATCAAGGCCGCCGTCGTCCACCACACCGGCGTCGACAGCGACAACACGCTGTCCTGCGCCGAGTCCCGGGCCCGGATGCGCACCATCCAGCAGGCGCACTTCGGGCAGGACTACTTCGACATCGGCTACAACTTCGTCGTCGACAAGTGCGGCCAGATCTTCGAGGGCCGCAGCGGCGGCATGGACCTGCCGGTGACCGGCGCGCACGACGCCGGGTTCAACACCGGCACGCTCGGCATCTCCTACCTCGGCAACTTCGAGTCGGCCAAGCCGACCAAGGCCGCCCTGGACGCCATCGCCCGGGTCGTCGCCTGGAAGTTCGGGATGTACGGCATCGACCCGGCCGGCAAGGTCACGCTGACCTCGCGGGCGCCGCTCAACTACAGCGGCAACAGGGTCGCCGAGGGCACGCAGATCACGCTGCCGCGCGTCTTCGGGCACAAGGACACCAACGCCACGGCCTGCCCCGGCCTCAACCTGTACCCGAAGCTCGGGCAGATCGCCTCGCTGGCCAAGGCGCCGGGCGTCTCGCACGCCCTGGCCACCACCGACTACAACCGCGACGGCGTCAGCGACCTGGTCGCCGGCACCCCGAAGGCCAACCGCGTCACCGTGGTCCCGGGCGGCGTCGACGGCCCCGTCACCGCGTCCCGGACCGGCTTCACCCAGAACAGCCCCGGGGTCCCCGGCACCTCCGAGTCCGGTGACTCCTTCGGTGCCGCGACCGCCTGGGGCGACGTCAACGGCGACGGCCACGCCGACCTCGCGATCGGCGCGCCGGGCGAGGACGACACCAGCGGCAACACCGACCGCGGCTCGGTCACCGTCATGTACGGCCCCGCCCTCGGCACCGGTTTCTCGTACACCACGACCGGGGTCACCGCGGCCGGCGCCAAGCTCGGTTCGGCCGTCACCGTCGGCGACTTCAACGGCGACGGCAAGGCCGACGTCTTCTCGGCCGGCACCGGCAAGGGCGGCAACTACCACGTCCGGCTGACCGGCGCCGGCACCACGTACGGCACGCTCACCTCCGCCACCGGCGCCGTGGCCCACCTCGACGCCACGACCGGCGACTTCAACCGGGACGGCTACGCGGACGTCGCCCTCAACTACCGCGACACCGGCGGCATCGGCCGGGTCGTCCGCTTCGCGGGCTCGGCGACCGGCCTGACCAAGGCCGGGGTCCTCTCGGTCAAGGGCGGCCGCTCCATAGCCGCCGGTGACTTCAACGGCAACGGCTACGACGACATCGTCATCGGCCAGCCGGTCGCTGCGGAGTCGGGCGCCGTCTCGGGCGGCCAGATCACCATGCTGTTCGGCACCTCGACCGGCTTCACCACCACCGGCATGAAGGTCATCCATCAGGACACCTCGGGCGTCCCGGGCGGCAACGAGTCCGGCGACTCCTTCGGCATCTCGGTCTCGGCCGGCGACTTCAACGCCGACGGCTACGCCGACGCCCTGGCCGGCGCCCGCGGCGAGGACCTCACCCGCAGCGGCGTCAGCCACGCCAACGCGGGCTCCGTGGTCCTCGTCAAGGGCAGCTCTACGGGCCTGACCGGCTCGGGCTCGGCGGCGATCTCGCAGGACACCGCGGGCGTCCCCGGCGCCGCGGAGGCGGGCGACCTGTTCGGTACGTCGGTGACGCTGACCGACCTGTCCGGCTACGGCCGCGCCGACCTCACCGTGGGCGCGGACGGCGAGGACGGCACGGACGGCGTCCTGCTGCACATCCCGAGCAACAGCACGGGCCTCGGCTACGGCGACTCGCTGATCTACAGCAAGACCACCCTGGGCACGCCGACCGACGGCCGGCTCGGGCAGGTGCTGGCGCCGTAACGGCGGCACGGCGAAGCGGCCGGGGCCCACACCACTGCGTGGGCCCCGGCCGCTTTCGTCGTTCCGTCAGCCCCGGTTCTGCAGGCGGGTGCGCAGCCGCAGGGCGAGGACGCCCAGGCCGGCGAGGACGACGGCCGTGCCCAGCAGCAGGCCGATGCCGCCGGCGCCGGTCAGGGCCAGGCCGCCGCCGGTGCCGTCGGAGCCGTCACCCTGCGCACCACCGGTGCCGGAGGTGTCCGTACCCCCGTCGGACGACGCGCCCGGCGCGGACGAGGCCGATCCGCTCGGCTCGGCCGAGGGCGGGCGACGATGGTGTAAGTGCCCGGGTCGGTACCGGCGTACAGCACCGGCGTGGTGGCGATGCCCTCCGCGTCGGTCTTCGCCTGGACTCCGACCACGTAGTGGTCCGGCGAGAAGCGCGGACCGCTCTTGGATGCGGTGTACTCGACGTCGAACCGCACGGTCACCCCGGCCTTGGGCGCGCCGTCCACCTCGACGAGGGCCTGGAGCTTGTCGCCGAAGGCCTCCTCGGGGCCGGTGCGCTGCCCGTCGCCCTGAACGGCGGTCACGCGGTAGGCCAGCTTCTTGACCTGCCCGGTGAAGACCGCCGACTTGCCCTGGGCGACGGCCCGGACGGTGAACGCGCCCTCCGTCTTGTCGGCCGCGACGGCGGGTGCCTGGGCGCGGCCGTGCTCGGACCTGAGTGACACATCACACGCGTTCCGCGGTACAACCCCCGCGCACCGCGTCCCGGCACAGCAGCCGCAGCGACCCGTCCCCGGTGAAACACCGGCGCGCCTCCTCCAAGGGGTCCCACAGCCTGCCGTCGGGCGTACGTATCCAGTGGTCGCCGCCGGACGACCACCACTCGGCGCCGCACTGACGGACGATCACCTCACCGGCGTACGCCCCGAATCCGCGCAGCACGCACTCCACGGCCGCCGGCGGGGTGCCCTCCCGGCGCAGATCGTCGATCACCCGGTCCAGCCGCCACAGGCTCTGCGCCGAGTAGTCGAGACGCAGCCGCGCCCCTTCACGCATCGTCGAAACCACGTCCGCCGCCCACCGCACCGGCTTCGCCGCAGCGGAGGGCCTGGTCTGCTGCTCTGTCGTCGTCACACCGACAAGAGCGCGGCGGCGCGGGGTTTCGTCACCCCACAGAGATGCCACCCGGCCGCTCCCGTGCGCTGACGGTCCAGGACGCGGGCCCCTCAGACGCGGCCCCGTGCCCGCCGTGACACCACCGCGCGCAGCACCCGCCGCCCCTCGGTGGACACCTCCAGCGCCGGCCGCAGCCCGCCCGCGCCGTGCCCGGCGAGCAGCTCCAGGACGGTGATCTGGCGCCGCAGTTCGGCGGCGACGAGCGGCGACATGCCGTGCGTACGGCCTTGGCGGCGGGCGTCGACCGAGGACGCCTCGTCGGCGACCAGGTCGAGCATCCGGTGGATCTGGAGCGAGGCCACCGAGCAGGCGTCCGCCCACACCCGCACCTCGGCGGCCGCGTGGCGGGCCGGGGCCGCCTCCAGCATCCGGCGGGCCAGCCGTACGGCCTCGTCCGCGGCCTCCGCCGGCTCGTCCGCCCCGCCGCCGAGCGTGCCGCGCACCTGGGCGAGGCGGTCGTTCCAGTCGTCGCCGGCGGGGTCCGCGAGGCTCGTCCACAGGGGCCGCAGCAGATCGTCGTCACCGCCCAGCAGGGGGACGCACCGATCCAAACAAGCCAACCCGCTGGCGGCCAGTCCGCGTTCGTCGGCCTGAGCGATCAACTCCACCAGGCTCATCCACGCCTCCCTCTTGCGGGCCTTTGTGGGGCTCCACCGGGGCACCTTCCTCACGGAGCCCGCACTTCCCCTTACTGCGTGCGACGCCCCAGGAGTGTCACAGGGGCACCACTCCGAGCCGGTCGAGCATCCGGAAGAAGAGGTTTTCGGCCAACGGATCGGGGTCGGCGCCGAACACGTCGAGCAGCGGTTCGGCCGCCACGGTGTGCCCGGCCTCCGCCGCCCAGGCGACGGCCCGCTCGGCGGCGCCCCGGGGCTCCAGGAAGTAGTCCTCCAGGACGAGCCCCTCGCCCGCGCCGAGCCGCTGGGCCATCGCCGCCCGCCCGAGGCAGGCCGTCCACGCCCCGCTCTCCGGGCCCGCCGCCTCCACCACCGCGCAGTCACTGTCCATGACGTACCCGAACAGCGCGGGCTCCCCGGTCTGATGCGCCAGCTCGTGCATGTTCCCGACGTCGCCCTCACCGCCCGGGTACTCCCAGACCTGCCAGCCGCCCGGCGCCTCCTGGCGCAGGGTCAGCCCCGGCGCGCCGGCCAGCGCCGCCAGCTCCGCGAGCGGCCGCTCGGCACGCCCCACGACGAAATACCCCCAATAGCCCATTTCTGTTCCCCCAGGCTTTGTTGCTTCGACTCGGGCCGAATACACCACAGCCGTACGCCCGTTCGCAGCCGGATCGGACGATCCGGCTCCTGGGCGGGCATCGGGGCCTCAGCCCAGGCGGTCGCCCAGCGCCTTGAAGTCCGCCCAGGACTGCCGGGGCGTGCGTGGGTTCCAGAGCTTCTCGACGGTCGCCCGCAGCGGCATCCGGATGCCGGCCGCCACCTGGTCCTGGGTCTGGGAGTTCGCGAGGTCGCACCAGACGGCGAAGGACCCGCCGAGGATCTGGTCGTCGTACCGCGCCGCCACCGCCTGGGTGCCGCGCAGCACGCGCGGCGTCCACTGCTCGTAGATGCGCTGCCCGGTCGGATAGACGAAGGTCTGCGGCTCCCCGAGGACGTAGTACAGGAACTCGTCGTTGTAGTTGATGACCTGCCGCCCCTCCGCCAGGTACTCCGCCGGGGGCCGGGCGCCGATCTCCTTGCCGGTCCAGTAGGCGACCACGATGTCCTCGTCGGCCTTGACGGAGGTGCCGCGGAAGAAGCCGTCGTTCCAGGCCCGGGGGTTCTTGTCGTGGACGCGGACCGTGTCGGCGCGGTCGTTGAGCCAGCCGGTGGTCAGGTCCTCGACGGTCGCCCCGGAGCCGTAGGCCTCCCGCGCCGCGGTCGCGAGCTGCGGGTAGGACGCCTCGGGGTCGGCGACGGTCAGCGCCCGGTACTCGTCACCGCCGAGGTGCCAGGGGCCGCCCGGGAACAGCTCGGCGTACTCGTTCAGCAGGTCGTCGACGATCTCGGCGGACTCGTCCTGGGAGATGTCGATCGCCCCGCGCGTGGCCGCGCCCGAGGCGTTGCGCAGCTGGAGATCGGGGTGGGCCGCGAGCACCGCCCCCAGGTGCCCCGGGGAGTCGATCTCGGGCACGACGGTGATGTGCCGCTCCGCCGCGATCCGGACGATCCGCCGGACCTGGGCCTTGGTCAGATGCGGATCGGAGACGATCTCGGGGTGCGAGGAGGACTCGATCCGGAACGCCTGGTCGTCGGAGAAGTGCAGCCCCAGCTGGTTGAACTTCAGGTCCCCCAGCTCCCGGACCCGGTCCTCGATCCACTCGGCGGTGAAGTTCTTGCGCGCGATGTCCAGCATGAACCCGCGCACCTTCTTCGCCGGTTCGTCCCGTACGACCCCCTCGGGCGCCGTCCCGCCGCCGTGCACCGCCTGCTTCAGCGTCCGGGTGCCGTAGAACACGCCCGCGTCGGCGGGCCCGCTGATGTTCACCCGCCCGCCGCGCACGGTCAGCGCGTACGACTCCGGATCGGCGCCCTCGTCGTCGTTGAGCGACAGCCGTACGTCACCGGCCCGCACGTCGTCCTTCTCGCCCGCGTAGGTCAGCCCCAGCTCCTCGGCGACCAGCCGCCCCTCGTCCGCCAGGTCGGCGTCCCCGACGACCACCCGCCCGCCCCGCTCGGGCCGCCACCCCGGCCCGCGCGCCGGCGCGTGCGAGCGGACCGCCGGAATGGTCCGGGGGGCACGGGACAGCGCGTACGACAGGCTGGGGCTCGGCACCGGCGCGGCGGCGGACCGGGACGCCCCGGCCGACCGGGACGTGGCCTCGCCGGACGGCTGCCGCACCGCGGCCCCCGTGGGCCCGGCGGAGCCGCCGCCGTCGCCGGAGGCCCACACTCCGAGGCCCACGCCGAACGCGGCGACCAGGGCCCCGACCAGGAGGGCTCGCTGTCCGACCTTCTTCTCCGGCGCCCGGCGCCTGTGCTGGCTCACCCGGCCAACCTACGACCGGCGAGCGCGGTACGCGTCCACCACACGTTCCGAAACTCTCCCGTTCGGCTGAAATTCGGTCCTCGGTCGGACGACTCCTACCCCCGGTCGATAACGTGGCGACACATCTCTCACAGCATCCCCTGCCGAAACACACGTGACGCCCACACACCTCCCTGGCCGAGTGGCCATACCCCACCCGCAGCGCGGCACCACGCTGGAGCGCTTCAACACGGCACCCGCCGACGAGCTCCGGCACACCCTCCTGGCCTGCCTGCGCAGCCCCCGCTGGGCCCACCGCATCACGGCCCACCGGCCCTATCCGACCCCGGAAGCCCTGCTGGCCGCGTCGGACGAAGCGGCGTACGACCTGACCCCGGCGGACCTGACGGAGGCGCTGGCCGGCGAGACGCTGCCGGCGCTGCCGGAGGACGCGTACTCGGCCGCCCACACGGCACTGGATGCCGCGAATGCCGCCTACGAGGCGAAATTCGGCCATGTGTTCGTCATTTGCCTGGACGAGGTGCCGCCGAACGAGTGCCTGGACCACGTCCTGACGGCCATCCGGTCACGATTGACAAACGATCCGGAGGAGGAGCGGGTGGTGGCCTGGGAGGAACTCCGCCGCCTGGCCAGGGGCCGGTTGCGGGGCCTGCTCAGGGGCGCGGGGCGGTGAACCCGCTCACCCATATGCGTGCCACTTTGATCACACCGACAGGCCCGGCGTAAGCATCCCGACAGCGCGTCGCTACGATGCTGGGGGCCGGAGGACCGTACCCGGCCGGGCCCGACCGACAGCACAAGCCGGCGCGGCCCCAATCCCCGCTCCCGGAGGGACTTCCGTGCCGGCTGGAACGCTGTACCGCGGCCGGGAAGGAATGTGGTCCTGGGTGGCTCACCGAGTCACCGGCGTCCTCATCTTCTTCTTCCTGTTCGTTCACGTGCTGGACACCTCTCTCGTGCGTGTCTCCCCCGAGACCTACGACGAGGTCGTCGCGACGTACAAGACGCCGATCATCGCGCTGATGGAGTACGGGCTGTCCGCCGCCGTCCTCTTCCACGCGCTCAACGGTCTGCGCATCATCGCCGTCGACTTCTGGTCCAAGGGCCCGCGCTACCAGAAGCAGATGCTCTGGGCCGCCGTCGGTCTGTGGCTGGTGCTGATGCTGGGGGCGATCTACCCCCTCCTCGGCCACGCCGCTCGTGAACTCTTCGGGAGCTGACGCCCATGTCCACGACTGAGAAGACCGCGTCCGGAATCGGCCCCGTCGAGGGCGCTTCCGTGTACAACGTCGACAACCCGGCCCCCTACATCGAGGCCCCGCGCAAGCGCACCAGGAACACCCCGAAGTCGACCCGGGGCAACTTCGAGATGGCCGCCTGGCTCTTCATGCGCCTGTCCGGCATCGTCCTGGTCGTCCTGGTCATCGGCCACCTGCTGATCCAGCTGGTGCTCGACGGCGGCGTCTCCAAGATCGGCTTCGCCTTCGTGGCGGGCCGCTGGGCATCCCCGTTCTGGCAGGTCTGGGATCTGCTGATGCTCTGGCTCGCGACGCTGCACGGCGCCAACGGCCTGCGCACGGTCATCAACGACTACGCGGAGCGCGCGAACACCCGGCTGTGGCTGAAGGGCCTGCTCTACACCGCCACGGTGTTCACCATCCTGCTGGGCACGCTGGTGATCTTCACCTTCGACCCGAACATCCGCTAGGCACGGGGCTGCGAGAATCATGAAGATCCACAAGTACGACACCGTCATCGTCGGCGCCGGTGGCGCGGGCATGCGCGCGGCCATCGAGTCCACCAAGCGCAGCCGCACCGCCGTGCTCACCAAGCTCTACCCCACCCGCTCCCACACGGGCGCCGCGCAGGGCGGCATGGCCGCCGCGCTGGCCAACGTGGAGGAGGACAACTGGGAGTGGCACACCTTCGACACGGTCAAGGGCGGTGACTACCTGGTCGACCAGGACGCCGCCGAGATCCTGGCGAAGGAGGCCATCGACTCGGTCCTCGACCTGGAGAAGATGGGCCTGCCGTTCAACCGCACCCCGAACGGCACCATCGACCAGCGCCGCTTCGGCGGTCACAGCCGCAACCACGGCGAGGCCCCGGTCCGCCGGTCCTGCTACGCCGCGGACCGCACCGGCCACATGATCCTCCAGACGCTGTACCAGAACTGCGTCAAGCAGGGCGTGGAGTTCTTCAACGAGTTCTACGTCCTGGACCAGCTGATCACCGAGGTGGACGGCGTCAAGCGCTCCGCCGGTGTGGTGGCGTACGAGCTGGCCACCGGTGAGATCCACGTCTTCCAGGCGAAGGCCGTCATCTACGCCTCCGGCGGCTGCGGCAAGTTCTTCAAGGTGACGTCGAACGCGCACACCCTGACCGGTGACGGCCAGGCCGCCGTCTACCGCCGCGGGCTGCCGCTGGAGGACATGGAGTTCTTCCAGTTCCACCCGACCGGCATCTGGCGCATGGGCATCCTGCTGACGGAGGGCGCCCGCGGTGAGGGCGGCATCCTGCGCAACAAGGACGGCGAGCGCTTCATGGAGAAGTACGCGCCGGTCATGAAGGACCTCGCCTCCCGGGACGTCGTCTCGCGCTCCATCTACACGGAGATCCGCGAGGGCCGCGGCTGCGGTCCCGAGGGCGACCACGTCTACCTGGACCTCACCCACCTCCCGCCGGAGCAGCTGGACGCCAAGCTCCCGGACATCACCGAGTTCGCGCGGACCTACCTCGGCATCGAGCCCTACACGGACCCGATCCCGATCCAGCCGACCGCGCACTACGCGATGGGCGGCATCCCGACGAACGTCGAGGGTGAGGTGCTCGCCGACAACACGACCGTGGTCCCGGGCCTGTACGCGGCCGGCGAGGTCGCCTGTGTGTCGGTGCACGGCGCCAACCGGCTGGGCACCAACTCGCTGCTGGACATCAACGTCTTCGGCAAGCGCGCGGGCATCGCCGCCGCCGAGTACTCCCAGAAGGCCGACTTCGTCGAGCTGCCGGAGAACCCGGCGGAGCTGGTGCTGGCCCAGGTGGAGAGCCTGCGCACGTCCACCGGCACCGAGCGGGTGGCGACGCTGCGCAAGGAGCTCCAGGAGACCATGGACGCCAACGTCATGGTGTTCCGCACCGAGCAGACGATCAAGACGGCGGTCGAGAAGATCGCCGAGCTGCGCGAGCGCTACCGGAACGTGTCGATCCAGGACAAGGGCAAGCGGTTCAACACCGACCTGCTGGAGGCCATCGAGCTGGGCAACCTGCTCGACCTCGCCGAGGTCATGGCCGTCTCCGCGCTCGCCCGCAAGGAGTCCCGCGGCGGTCACTACCGCGAGGACTACCCCAACCGCGACGACGTCAACTTCATGCGCCACACCATGGCGTACCGCGAGGTGGGCGACGACGGCACGGAGTCCGTACGTCTCGACTACAAGCCGGTCGTCCAGACCCGCTACCAGCCGATGGAGCGTAAGTACTGATGGCAACCCCCGTTCTGGACAAGGTGGAGGCGGACTCCGCCGCCTCTCCCTACATCACCGTCACCTTCCGCGTCCGCCGGTTCAACCCGGAGGTCTCGGCCGAGGCGACCTGGGAAGACTTCCAGCTGGAGATCGACCCCAAGGAGCGCGTCCTCGACGGTCTGCACAAGATCAAGTGGGAGGTCGACGGCACGCTGACCTTCCGCCGCTCCTGCGCGCACGGCATCTGCGGTTCCGACGCCATGCGGATCAACGGCAAGAACCGTCTCGCCTGCAAGACGCTGATCAAGGACATCAACCCCGAGAAGCCGATCACGGTCGAGCCCATCAAGGGCCTCACGGTCCTGAAGGACCTCGTGGTCGACATGGAGCCGTTCTTCCAGGCGTACCGCGACGTGATGCCCTTCCTCATCACGAAGGACACCAACGAGCCGACGCGTGAGCGGCTGCAGAGCGCCGAGGACCGCGAGCGGTTCGACGACACCACCAAGTGCATCCTGTGCGCCGCGTGCACGTCGTCCTGCCCGGTCTTCTGGAACGACGGCCAGTACTTCGGCCCGGCGGCCATCGTCAACGCGCACCGCTTCATCTTCGACTCGCGTGACGAGGCCGGCGAGCAGCGCCTGGAGATCCTCAACGACAAGGACGGCGTGTGGCGTTGCCGCACGACCTTCAACTGCACGGACGCCTGTCCGCGTGGCATCGAGGTCACCAAGGCGATCGCCGAGGTCAAGAAGGCGCTGATCACGCGCCGCTTCTGAGCTCCGCCGCGTTGACCCAGGGCCCTGCTCCCGCACATCGGGAGCGGGGCCTTCGGGCTTTCCGGGGCCTTCCTCACCGTGGCCTGTCCCATGCGCCAACCGTACGAGCCGCCACTGACAATCCCGGGATCCGGCCGATCATCCGCCTACTCTGACTGTGTGTCAGATGACGAGTCCTACGAACTGCTCGGGTTCGACAACGTGCTGCTGCCCGTCGGTGACCTCGGTGAGGCCGTCGGGTTCTACGAACGCGCCGGGTTCACGGCGGCGTTCCGGTTCGACGAGGCGGGGATCGCGCTGCTGAAGGTGGGCGGCGAGACCCCCGGCATCCTGCTGCGGCAGGAGGAGGGGCTGAACCACCGCCCGCCGCCCTGGCACGCGCCCCGTCTGTGGCTGGAGGTGCCGGACGCCCGCGCGGCCGCCCGCCGGCTCGCCGACGCCGGGATCGCGCCGCTGGACGAGCCCTTCCCGGGGGCCACCGGATGGACCGTCGAGGTCGCCGACCCCTGGGGGAACGTCCTCGGCCTCACCGACTACACCAAGCGCCCGGCGCTCGGCCGGCAGCCCTGAGGCGACCCGCGCCTGCCGAGGCGGCCGGTTTTCGACCATCGACTTGGCATGCACCCTTCCAAAATGGCGCTCAGGTGGGACGCTCCTGACAGCTTCGATCCACTCCGCACCCCTCACAAAGGAGTACGCGTGCGAGGCATACCTCGGATAACCCGCTCCCTCCTCGTCGGCGTCACCGCCCTGCTCACCGCCGCCGGAGCGCTGGCCGTACCGGCGAGCGCCGGGCCCCGGTCCGACACCGGCGTCCGTCCGGTCACCCAAGCCGCGCAGGAGAGAGCCGCCGCGTTCTGGACCCCGGCGCGGATGCGGGCGGCCGAGCCGCTGGACCTGCTCCCGGTGAGCGGCCACCGCGGCACGGCGCCGGCCAAGGGCGCACGGACCACCGTCCCGGCCACCGTCCCGGCCACCGACACCGGCACCGGCACCGGCATCCAGGCCTTCCCGCACGGCGGCGGCGCCTGGACCGGCGGCGGGGCCGTGGTCTCCACGGCGGGCCGGGTCTTCTTCACCTACCAGGGCCGTACGGCGTCCTGTTCCGGCAACGCCGTCACCAGCGCCAACAAGAGCACCGTCATCACCGCGGGCCACTGCGTGCGGATGGGCGGCGCCTGGCACACCAACTGGGTCTTCGTGCCCGGCTACCACGACGGCCAGTCCCCGCACGGCCGCTGGACCGCCACCAGGACCCTCGCCACCCCGCAGTGGACGGCGAGCGAGGACATCAACTACGACATCGGCGCCGCCGTCGTCGCCCCGCTGAACGGGCGGTCGCTGACGGACGTCGTCGGCGGACAGGGCCTCGCCTTCAACACCGGCTACAACCTGCGCATGTACGCCTTCGGCTTCCCGGCCGCGAGCCCCTACGACGGGGAGAAGTTCATCTACTGCTCCGGCAGCACCAGCCGGGACTTCCTGCTCTCCAACGACCACGGCATGACCTGCAACATGACCGGCGGCTCCAGCGGCGGCCCCTGGTTCACCCAGTTCGACGAGTCCACCGGCACCGGACTGCTGTCCTCGGTGAACAGCTTCAAGTACAACTTCCTCCCGAACCGGATGTACGGCCCCTACTTCGGCGCCGACGCGCAGAACCTGTACCAGGCGGCACAGTCGTCCTGATCCGCACCGGTCGGTGCACGGACTTCCTGCCGGGGATGACGCCGGTGCTGCCGAGCCCCGGCAGGAAGCCGCCTCCGCTCAGTTGACCGCGTCGACCTCGCCCTCGGCGAGCTCCACGTCGTAGACCAGCGGCTCACCGTCCACCACCACGTGCCCCGCGCGCGAGCCGTGCGCCGAGGCCGTCGCCGCCAGCAGATAGGTGCCCGGCGCCGGGACCGAGACGATGTACGAGCCGTCCGCCAGGGAGGTCACCCGGTCCAGTTGGCGGCCGCCCTTGGACAGCAGGGTGACGGCCGCTCCCGGCACCGGGTCGCCGTCCGCGGTACGGATGAAGCCGTGCACCACCGAGGCACCGCCCTCGACCGCCGGCCGCTGCTCCAGCGCCTCCTCCTTCGGCTCGACCGCCAGATGCGGCAGCCGCTTCTCCAGACCGGCCGGCAGCCACCAGTTGGACTTGCCGAGCAGGAACATCGCGGCCGGCACCAGCGCCGTACGCAGGATGAACGCGTCCAGCGCCACCGCCGCCGCGAGACCGACGCCCGCCATCGCGCCCTCCATGTCACCGCTGAGGACGAACGCGGAGAACACGCAGATCATGATCAGGGCCGCGCAGTTGATGACCCGGCTGGTCTCCGCCAGGCCCACCCGCACGGCGCGCGCGTTGTCCTTGGTGTGCACCCATTCCTCGTGCATCCGGCTGACCAGGAAGACCTGGTAGTCCATGGAGAGGCCGAAGAGCAGCGAGAGCATGATGACCGGCAGGAACGAGGTGATCGGGCCCTCCTTGCCGACGCCGATCAGCTCGGTGCCCCAGCCCCACTGGAAGATCGCCACCAGCACCCCGAAGGACGCGGCGGCCGCGATCAGGTTCATCAGCGCGGCCGTCAGCGGCACGACCAGCGAGCGGAACGCCACCAGCAGCAGCAGGAAGCCCAGCGCGATGATCGCCGCGATGAAGTAGGGCAGCCGGTCCGAGGTCACCGACGCGAAGTCCTTGAACACGGCCGTCACACCGCCCACATGGGCCTCGACGCCCGCCTGGGCGATCACGTCGTCGCGCAGCCGGTCGATCAGCTGGTCGGTCTGCTCCGACTGCGGCGAGGTCGTCGGCACCACATTGATCACCGAGACGCCGTTGGCGGGCGGCACGGCGGCCACCTGGGCCACTCCCTCGGTGGACTCGATGGCGGTGACCAGCGAGTCGGGGGCGGGGCCGTCCACGACGACCTGGAGCGGGCCGTTGACACCGGGTCCGAAGCCCTCGGCGAGCAGGTCGTAGGCCTGCCGGGTGGTCGTGGACTCCTGGTGGTTGCCCTGGTCGGTGGCGCCGAGCCGGATCGACAGCACCGGCAGCGCCAGCACCGCCATGACGACGAGGGCGCCCGCGGCGATCGACCGCGGCCGCTTCTGGACGTACACCGACCAGCGCGCCGCGAGCCCGCTCGCCTCGTCCGGCTCCGGTCCCGTCGCGGCCAGCCGGCGGCGCTGCCTGCGGCTGAGCACCCGCGGGCCGAGCAGGCCCAGCAGCGCGGGCAGCAGGGTGATCGCGGCGAGCACGCTGAGCACCACCGTCAGCGAGGTCGCGATGACCACGCCGTCCAGGAACCGCATGTTCATCACCAGCATGCCGGCGAGCGCGATGCACACCGTGCCGCCCGCGAACAGCACCGCGCGCCCGGAGGTGTTCAGGGCCGTCACCGCGGCCTCCTCCGGCTTCATCCCGCGCAGGATGCCGCGCCGGTGCCGGGTCACGATGAACAGCGCGTAGTCGATGCCGACGCCGAGGCCGATCAGCGAGCCGAGCAGCGGGGCGACCTCGGGCACGTCCGTGACATGGCTGAGCAGCATCGTGGAGAGCATGCCGGTGCCCACGCCCGCGATCGCCACCACGATCGGCAGCAGCATCGCGAACAGCGAGCCGAAGGCGAGGAACAGCACGATCGCCGCGGCGAGGATGCCGACCGCCTCGGCGGTGCCGGCCGGCGGCTCCTGCGTACGCGCGATCGCCTGTCCGCCCAGCTCCACCTGGAGTCCCGCCTGCTCGGCGGCCTGCGCGGTGTCGACGATGTCCTCGATCACCTCCTTCGGGATGCCGTTGGCCTGCTCCTTGAAGGTGATCTGGGCGTACGCGATCCGCCCGTCCTCGCTCACCTGCGGATCGGTGACCTCACCGACCCCGTCCATCCCCGCGATCTCCTCCAGCGCGGGCTGTACGCGGCTCTCCACGGCCGCGTCCCGCACGGAACCCTCGTCCACCTTCCACACCACCGTGTCGGTGTCTCCGGCGCGCTCCGGGAAGGCCTTCTCCATCAGGTCGTACGCGCGCTTGGAGTCCGTGTCCGGCAGGGAGAAGACGTTCGCGTAGTCCGTGCCCGCGGCGGAACCGCCGAAGCCCAGGCCGAACAGTGCCCCCACCCACAGCAACAGGACCACCAGCCGGTGCCGATAGCACCACCGTGCCAATGTCGCCACGCTCAACGCTCCTTCATCGGTCGTCGGTCGGTCCCCCAGGTCCTGCACACCACCATCGGGGCCGCCGCTCGCGCGCGGACAGGCGAGGGGCCCGACTCTCAAGGAACTCCAAACCGGGAACCGGTCCGGTTGTCAGTGGTCGCGCCGATACTGGGCACATGACTACGGCTGTGGGCACCGTGCTGGTCGTGGAGGACGAGGAGAGCATCGCGGACGTCCTCGCCATCGCCCTGCGCTACCACCGGTTCGAGGTGATGACCGCGGGCACCGTCCGCGAGGCCCTGGCGCTCGCCGGGCGCACCCGGCCCGATGTGGCGCTGCTGGACGTGATGCTGCCGGACGGCGACGGCCGCGCCCTCGGCCGTCAGCTGCGCGCCGGCCAGCCGGAGCTGGCGCTGGTCTTCCTCACCGCCCGCGACTCGCCCGCCGAGATCGTCGGCGCCCTGGGCTTCGGCGACGACTACATCACCAAGCCCTTCGACATCGACGTGGTGATCGCCCGCGTCACCGCCGTCCTGCGCCGCACCCGCGCCGCCGACGTCCTCCCCCAGCGCCCGCCGCTGCGCTACGGCGATCTGGAGCTGGACGAGTCGACGTACTCCGTGCACCGCGCGGGCCGCACCGTCGAGCTCACCCCCACCGAGTACGCCCTGCTGCGCTTCCTGGTCCGCAACGGCGGCCGGATCGTGCCCAAGGAGCAACTGCTGCGGCACGTCTGGCAGTACGAGCACACCCCGCCCGAGTCGACCGTCGTGGAGACCTACATCAGCTATCTGCGCCGCAAGCTCGACACCCTCGGACCGCCCGTCATCACCACCCGCCGGGGCGTCGGCTACGGGCTGGCATGAGGTTCCGGTGCCTGGGCCGGGGGCATCGCGGCATCCACTCGCTGCGCGCCAAGCTGACCCTGGCGAACGTGGCCCTGCTGGCCCTGGGCATCGTCGCGGCGACCGCGATCAGCCTGATGGCCGCCCGCCACTACCTCCTCGACAAGATCGACTCCGAGCTGCTGGCGACCCGCACCACCCTGCAGAACGCCGGGTTCAGCATGCGCCAGATCGAGTCGCTCGGTGAACTGGGCATCGCCATGGACCAGTTCGCGGGCAGCGGCGCCGAATCCCTGCCCAGCTCGACCGGGTCGGTCTTCGTGGCCGTCGACCGCGCGGGCCGGCCCGTCTCCCTGGGCCCGCTGGAACCGACGGCACGGCAGCGTTCGGTGGCCGCCGAGGTCGGTGATCCCACGGTCCTGGCCGCCGCGGCGGAACCCCGGGACATCGAGGTGGAGGGCACCCCGTACCGGGTGGTCGCCGCCCGTCTCTCCGACGGTCCGGTGGTCCTGATCGCGATCTCCACCGACGCCCTGCACGAGGGCATGGCCAAGGCGCTCAAGCTGGACCTCGCCTTCGGCACCCTGCTGCTGGCCCTGCTGGCCTGTCTGACCCTGTTCAGCGTCAGCCGCAGGATGCGTCCACTGGAGGACATGGTGGAGACCTCCTCGGCCATCGCGGAGGGCGACCTGACCCGCAGAGTGCCCTCCAGCCGGGAAGCCACCCTGGAGGTGGAGCAGCTGCGGCTGGCCCTCAACTCCATGCTCCACCAGGTGGAGTTGGCCTACCGCACCCGGGAGCGCAGCGCGGCCCAGCTCCGCCGCTTCGTGGCGGACGCCTCGCACGAACTGCGCACCCCGCTGGCGGCGATACGCGGCTATCTGCAGCTCTACGACAAGGGCATGCTCAACGACCCCGACCAGCGCAAGCGGGCCTGGGAGCGGGTGCTGGCGGAGGCCGACCGGATGGGCCGCCTGGTGGACGAGCTGCTGTGCCTGGCCCGCCTGGACCAGCAGCCCGAACTCCGCTTCCGCAACGTGGACATCAGCCGGCTGGTCCGGGACGCGGCGGAGGACCTGCGCGTCCAGCAGCCGGACCGCCCGGTGACGGTGTCGGCGGAGGGCGCCCTCCTGGTCCGGGCCGACGAGTCGGGGCTGCGGCAGGTACTGGGCAACCTGACCGGGAACGTCCGCACGCACACGCCCGTCGACGCCCCGGTCCACCTCGCGGTGGAGCGGGCGGACGGTGTCGTGCGGGTGCGCGTGGCGGACCGGGGCCCGGGGCTGGCCCAGGAGGACGCGGCCCGCATCTTCGACCGCTTCTTCCGGGCCGGAGGAGGCGCGGGCAGCGGCCTGGGCATGGCGATCGTGCAGGGGGTGGTGAAGGCGCACGGGGGCGAAGTAGTCGTGGACACGGCGCCGGACGAGGGGCTGACGGTGATGGTGACCCTGCCGACGTGAGGGGGCGGGGTGCCGTCGGTACACCCCGGATCAGGCCTGCCTGGAGGCCAGTTGGATGACCGTGATGTCCGACTCGGCCCCGACCCGCGTGGGCGGGCCCCACGCTCCGGCGCCGCGGCTGACGTAGAGCTGAGTGTCGCCGTACCGCTCCAGGCCCGCCAGGGTCGGGTTGGCGCCGGCCGCGACGAGGTTGCCGGGCCAGAGCTGGCCGCCGTGGGTGTGGCCGGAGAGCTGGAGGTCGACGCCGTGCTCGACGGCGTCGTGGATCTGGACGGGCTGGTGGGCGAGGAGCACGCACGCGCGTGCCGGGTCGCGGTCGCCGAGCGCCTTGGCGAAGTCCGGGCCCTGGCCCTCCTCCTCGCCCGCGATGTCGTTGACTCCGGCGAGATCGAACCAGGGCAGTTCGGTCCGGGCGTTCTCCAGCGGGAGCAGACCGAGGCGCCGCACCTCCTCGACCCACTGCTCGGCGCCCGAGAAGTACTCGTGGTTGCCGGTGACGAAGTAGGCGGGGGCGTCGAGGCCGCGGAGCGGGGCCACGGCCGGGGCGAGGTCCCGCACGCTGCCGTCGACGAGGTCACCGACGACGGCGACGAGGTCCGGCCGGGTGGAGTTGATGGTGTCGACGACCCGTTGCGCGAAGCCCCTGCCGAGGACCGGGCCCAGGTGGACGTCGCTGACGACGGCGATGCGGTAACCGTGCGCCGCGCGCGGGAGCTTGGCGAGCGGGACGGTGACCCGCTTCACGCTCGGCCCGTTCAGCACGCCGTACGTGCCGATCCCGACGGTCCCCACGGCCGCCGCCGCGGCGGCGCCGCCGATGACACGGGAGACGAACAGGCGGCGGGAGGGGGCGGCGACCAGCAGCGGGCCCTCGGGCTCGGGCGGGGAGGGCGCGCCCACCGGCACCGGCTCGGCCTGCCGCACGGGCGCCTCGGCGGGCTCGCGGCGCTCCAGCAGGCGGCGCAGCAGCGGTCGTAGGGCCTCGCCCGCCAGCAGGGCCAGCAGCAGGTACATCGAGAGCGCCAGCCACAGGAAGCCCGGCCACGCCAGCACCTGCTGCAGCCAGAAGGGCGCGCCGGTGCGCTCGGCCACCAGGGCGGCGAACGCCAGCAGCCAGCCGCCGGCGATCAGCGCGGCGCCCGCGCGGCGGACCCAGCCGGGGCCGCTGGAGGTGTCGCGGAACAGGCGGCGCCACACGTACCAGTTGGCGGTCACCATGACCGCCAGGACGAGCACCACGAAGACGATGACCACGAAGTCGTATCCCTCTGCCTATGACGTCCGGCGCAATGCGCGCACCCCGCGCAACCCGATGGCCCCGACAACCGTCCCCAATACGAAGGAGACGACCGCGAGCAGCAGGTGCACCCAGAAGTAGCCCGTCGGGTCGCCCGCGTCGTCGAACGCGAGCCCGCTGCCGTCCTTGACGAGGTTCTTGACGAAAGTGATCCAGATGAACCAGCTCCACACCCCGAAGGCGAGCAGGAACCAGGAGACGGGGCGGCTGAGCTTCATACGTTCAGTATCACCGCCGCGTGTCCGGTTCCCCGGCCGGGGTGGGGGTCGGGGCGGGACATCACCCGCGGTGCCCTGTACGTTCTCGTCCGTGCCCGCACCCCAGAAGACCACCAGGCGATCGCTGCTGGTCACTTCCGCCGTCGTCGCCTCCCTCGCGCTGAGCGTGCCCGTCTCGTACGCGGCCCCGAGTCCCTCGCCGACTCCGTCCGCGACTCCCCCGGCGACCATGTCGACGGTGGGCGGCGAGCGGCTCGGGCGGCCGGGGACCCAGGTCGAGCTGGCGAGCGGGGTGCCCGTACTGCCCAAGAAGCTGTCCGCGCGCTCGTGGATCGTCGCCGACGCCGAGTCCGGCGAGGTGCTCGCCGCGCACAACGCGCACTGGCGGCTCGCCCCCGCGAGCACGCTGAAGATGCTGTTCGCGGACACCCTGCTGCCGAAGTTCCCCTCCTCCACCGAGCACAAGGTGGTCCCCTCCGACCTGATGGACGTGGGGTCCGGCTCCAGCCTGGTCGGGATAAAGGAGGGCGAGAGCTACACCGTGCACGATCTGTGGCTGGGTGTCTTCCTGCGCTCCGGCAACGACGCCGTGCATGTGCTGTCGAAGATGAACGGCGGCATCGACAAGACCGTGGCGGAGATGAACGCGCACGCCGAGGAGCTCCAGGCGCTCGACACCCACGCGGTCTCCCCCGACGGCTACGACGCCCCCGGGCAGGTCTCCTCCGCCTACGACCTGACCCTGATCGCCCGCTCCGGGCTGCAGAAGGAGGACTTCCGGGAGTACTGCTCCACGGTCTCCGCGAAGTTCCCGGGCGAGACGAAGAAGACCAAGAAGGGCAAGAAGGTCCGCGAGTCCTTCGAGATCCAGAACACCAACCGGCTGCTCAGCGGGGACGCCGGCATCTCCGTCTACCAGGGCATCGCGGGCGTGAAGGACGGCAACACCACCAACGCGGGCGCCACCTTCACCGGGGTCGCCGAGCGTGACGGCAAGGTGCTGCTGGTCACCGTCATGAACCCGGAGAAGGACGAGCACAACGAGGTCTACAAGGAGACCGCGCAGCTCTTCGACTGGGGCTTCAAGGCGGCCGGCAGGGTCCAGCCGGTGGGCGAGCTGGTGCCGCCGAGGAGCGCCGTCGAGGCGAGCGCCCAGCCGGGCGCCGACGACTCCGGCGCCGGCTCCGGGGAGGCCGGTGGCTCCGGGGACGGCGAGCCGGTCGCGAAGCCGGTGGTGGGCGCCGCGGCCGAGGGCGGTTCGACCGGCGTCGGGATCGCGCTCGGGGTGGCCGGTGGGCTGCTGGTGCTGCTCGCGGCGGGCGCGTTCCTGGTCAACCGCCGGTGGCCGCTGCCGGATCTGGTACGCCGACGTCGGTGACCTCTTCGGCCTTGGTGCCGGTCGCCGTCCACGCCGCGCAGAACACCACGAGCTTCGAGGTGAAGTTGATCCACAGCAGCAGGGCGACCGGCACCCCGAAGGCGCCGTACATGCTCTTCGAGGCCACGCCCTGCATATAGCCGCTGAGCAGCAGCTTCAGCAGTTCGAAGCCGATCGCGCCGATCAGCGCGGCCACCATCAGGCGGCGGCGCGGCGGCTCGACCCCGGGCAGCAGCGTGAGGACGTAGAGCAGGACCAGGAAGTCGGCGAGGACGGCGACCGCGAAGGCGACGACGTGCAGCAGGACGCTGCCGAAGCCGCCCTCGGCGATCCCCAGCTCCTTGATCAGCCGGCCGACCAGCGCGGACGCCACGGCGGAGGCGGCGATCGTGACCAGCACGGCGCCGCCGAGACCCAGCAGGATGCCCGCGTCCTTCGCCTTGTGCAGGACGGGGTTGTCCTCCTCGTCGTCCAGCTCCCACACCGCGCGCAGGCACTCGCGCATGGAGCCGACCCAGCTGATGCCGGTGAACAGCAGCAGGGCGCCGGCGATGAGGCCGATGGTGCCGGCGTTGTCCACCAGGCCGTCGACGTTCAGCTGGTCGGAGATGCCGGGCACCTGCTCGGCGATCTTGTCCTCGAGCGTGTTCTGCTGGTCGCTGCTGAGCGTGGCGGCGGCGATCGCGGCGGCCACGGCGAGCATGGGGAACAGCGCGACGAAGCTGGTGAAGGTCATCGCCGCGGCCAGCCGCGTCCACTTCACCCGGTCCATGCGCTCGTACGACCGCCACGCGTGCGTGGTCATCAACCGGGCCATGAGCGGCCCGATGACGGGGAGCTTTTTCAGCCAGTCCATGATCCGACTCTCCCCTCGTTGTGAAAGACCCATGTACGGGTTCCCCAGAACCGCAGGACAGTCGCCAGCGCCATGCCCACTCCGGCGCCGGACACGACGTCCGCGCGTGGGGAGGTGAACCCCAGGCCGTAGTGGCTGACGGCGAGGCAGAGCAGCTGTACGGCGGCCCCGGCGACGTTCACCGCGAAGAAGGCGGCGTACGGGCGCAGGCCCCTGGGGCGGGTGTGCCGGTAGGTGCCGAGCGCGTTGCCCGCGTAGGCCACCGTGCAGCCGGCCACGAAGGACAGCGCCTTGGCGGTGAGCGGGTCGAGGCCGGCCGGTCCGCGCAGGGCGACGAACAGGCCCGTGTCGACGGCGTAGGCGAGCAGGCCCGCGGCGGCGAAGCCCAGCAGTTCCCGGCGGTCCGCCCGCACGCGCGTCCTCACCAATTGGCCACCGCCAGGCCGTACATGGCGAGCCAGACGAGGGCGATCAGGGCGAGGGCGCGGTCGCGCAGCACGACGTCCTCGGGTTCGCCCGCCGTGCCGCGGTCGGCGAAGACGGCGTACCGGAGGATCGCGAGGATGAACGCGACCATGGACAGCTGCCGCCAGGGCAGCACGCTGGTGTGCGGGACCCCGCCCTCCTCCAGCGCCCACAGGCAGTACCCGAGGACGGCGACCCCGGCCGCGAGCTGCCACACGAAGCGCAGGTAGCCGGTGGTGTACTCGGTGAGCAACGCGCGCGTGGCGCCCGCCTGTCCGGCCATCTGCACGGCTTCGGAGTAGCGCTTGGCCGACACCATGAACAGCGCGCCGAAGCCGGTCGTGATCAGGAACCAGCGCGAGAGCGGGATGCCGAGCGCGAGCCCGCCCACCATGGCCCGCATCAGGAAGCCCGTGGTCACCACCACCAGGTCGACGACCAGGACGTGCTTGAGGCTGACGCAGTACGCCAGTTGCATGCCCAGGTAGGCGGCGAGCAGGGCGGCGACCAGGGGATCGCTCAGCCAGGCGGCGGCGGCCGGGGCGAGGACGGCGAGGGCGCCGCCGACGGCGTAGGCGACCGGTACGGGGACCTGGCCGGCGGCGACCGGGCGGTGCCGTTTGGTGGGGTGGGCGCGGTCGGCCTCCGCGTCGCGGGCGTCGTTGATCAGGTAGACGGCGGCGGCGCAGGCGGTGAAGAGCACGAAGACGAGGGCGAGTCGGGTGAGGGCGTGGGTGGTGAAGAGCTGTCCCGCGGCGGCGGGGGCGGCCACCACCAGGACGTTCTTGACCCACTGCTTGGGGCGGGCGGTCCGGAGGAGGCCGCGCAGGAGGCCGCGGCCGGGGGTCGTGGCGCCGGTGGCGCGCGAGGGCGTGCGCTGTTCCAGGAGCGCGGGTTCTCTGGTGCCGGGCGCGGCGCCGGGCGCGGTGCCGGCCAGGGGCGTGGCCTCAGTCATGCGCGCCGCCCTTCATCCACCGCGCGCCCGCACACGCCGTGAGAACTCCCAGGGCGGCGCCCGCCACCACATCGGAGGGGTAATGGACGCCGACGACCAGACGGGAGAGACACACGGCGGCAGCGAGGGGCGGGAGGACGACGCGGGCGGCTGTGAGGGTGGGGAGGGTGGCTGTGGGGGTGGTGCGAGCTGCCTGGCGGGCGGCGGTGTCGGCTGCGTGGCGGGCGGGCGCGGCTGCCGTGGCGGCCAAGGGTGTCGCTGTGCTGCCGCGCGTTGTCAGCATGCCGAAGGCGACCGCGGCGGCCGCTGCGGAGGCCGCGTGGGAGCTGGGGAAGGAGTGGCGGCCCGCGGTGCGTACGAGGGGGGCGACGTGCGCGGGGCGCGGGCGGCGCACCACCCTCTTCACCCCCATGCTCACGAGGTGCGCCCCCGCGGTGAGCGCGGTCCCGCGCAACCAGGCGCCGCGCCGCGCTCCGTCGGCGGCGGCTCCCGCGAGGCCCGCCGCCAGCCACAGGGCACCGTGCTCACCGGCCCAGGACAGGGCCCGCGCGGGGCCGGCGACGCGCGGATCACCGCCGTACACACGCAGCGCCGAAAGGATTCGGTGGTCCAGATGGTCCATGGGGACTCACTGTTCACGCCGACCGCGCCGTAACTCCGGCAATATTGAGCGACATCCCATTAATCACCCATTTCGGGGAGAGTAGGGATGTTTCACAACGAATCGCTCGTTAACCGGCGATACGGTCGCCGACATGCCTGCCGACACCGTTTCCGTCACGGGATGGGGCCGCACCGCTCCCACCGCCGCCCGTCTGATCCGCCCCCGGACGTACGAGGAGGCCGCGGCCGCCGTCCGCGCGTGCGGGCCCCGGGGCGGCATCCCGAGAGGTCTGGGGCGGGCGTACGGGGACGCGGCGCAGAACGCCGGTGGCGCCGTGCTCGACATGACGGGCCTGGAACGGGTGCACGCCATCGACGCCGACGGCGGCACCGTCCTGTGCGACGCGGGCATCTCCCTGCACCGGCTGATGCAGGTGCTGCTGCCGCTCGGCTGGTTCGTGCCGGTGACGCCCGGCACCCGCCAGGTGACCGTCGGCGGGGCGATCGGCGCGGACATCCACGGCAAGAACCACCACGTCTCCGGCTCCTTCTCCCGGCACGTCCTCTCCCTCGAACTGCTCACCGCGGACGGCGAGATCCACACCGTCGGCCCGGGGACGCCGCTGTTCGACGCGACCGCGGGCGGCATGGGTCTGACGGGGGTGGTCCTGACGGCCACGCTCCAGTTGCTGCCGGTGGAGACCTCGCTGATGTCGGTCGACACCGAGCGCGCGACGGACCTCGACGACCTGATGGCCCGCCTCACCGCCACCGACCACCGCTACCGCTACTCGGTGGCCTGGATCGACCTCCTGGCCCGCGGGGCCGCGACCGGCCGCGCGGTCCTCACCCGTGGCGACCACGCCCCCCTGGAGGCGCTGGGCGACGGCACGCGCGCGCGGAGGGACCCGCTCGCCTTCCGCCCCTCCCAGCTGCCGTCCCCGCCCGCCCTGTTCCCCGAGGGCCTGCTCAGCCGCCGCACGGTCGGCCTGTTCAACGAGGTCTGGTACCGCAGGGCGCCCCGCGCGCGTACCGGCGAACTCCAGCGGATCTCCAGGTTCTTCCATCCCCTGGACGGGGTCCCGCACTGGAACCGCGTCTACGGCCGCGGCGGCTTCGTGCAGTACCAGTTCGTCGTCGGACACGGGCGGGAAGACGCCCTGCGCCGGATCGTGCGGCGCATCTCGGACCACCGGTGCCCGTCGTTCCTGGCGGTCCTCAAGCGCTTCGGGGAGGCCGATCCCGGGTGGCTGTCCTTCCCGGTCCCCGGCTGGACGCTGGCCCTGGACATCCCGGCGAACCTCCCCGGCCTCGGCGCCCTCCTCGACGAGCTGGACGAGGAGGTGGCCTCGGCGGGCGGCCGCGTCTACCTCGCCAAGGACTCCCGCCTGCGCCCGGAGCTGCTCGCCGCGATGTACCCGCGCGTGGCCGACTTCCGCACCCTGCGCGCCGAGACGGACCCGCGCGGGGTCTTCACCTCGGACCTCTCCCGCCGCCTCGGCCTGTAGCCCACGCCCGTCGGCCTGCGGCCCGCCACTCCACCCCTCCCCGCCCCCTCCCCCAAGGAGCCGTCATGAAGGACGCCTTCGGCCTCCCCCAGTCCCTGCTCGTCCTCGGCGGCACGTCCGAGATCGCGATGGCGACCGCCCGCCGGCTGATCGCCCGGCGCACCCGCACGGTGTGGCTGGCGGGGCGTCCGACGCCCGCCCTGGAGGAGTCGGCCGAGCAACTGCGCGCGCTGGGCGCCCGCGTGCACACCGTCGCCTTCGACGCGCTGGACACCGAGTCCCACGAGTGGGTGCTCGGCAAGATCTTCGCCGAGGGGGACATCGACCTCGTGCTGCTGGCGTTCGGCGTCCTCGGCGACCAGGCCCACGACGAGCGCGACCCGGTGGCCGCGGTGCGCGTGGCCCAGACGAACTACACCGGCGCGGTCTCGGCGGGCCTGATCTGTGCCGGCGCCCTGCAGAACCAGGGCCACGGCTCCCTGGTCGTGCTGTCCTCGGTGGCCGGCGAACGCGCCCGCCGCGCCAACTTCATCTACGGCTCCAGCAAGGCGGGACTCGACACCTTCGCGCAGGGCCTCGGCGACGCCCTGCACGGCACGGGCGCCCACGTGATGGTCGTACGCCCCGGCTTCGTACGCTCGAAGATGACCGCCGGGCTGGAGGATTCCCCCCTGTCGACGACCCCGGAAGCCGTGGCGACGGCGATCGAGCTGGGGCTCAGGCGCCGGTCGGAGACGGTGTGGGCGCCCGGGGCCCTGCGCATGGTGATGTCGGCGCTGCGGCACCTGCCGCGTGCCTTGTTCCGGCGGCTGCCGATCTAGGCGGGAGATCGGCGGCGCCGGTGTCAGGGGCACGAGGAACGGCGCGACCAGCCTGCACCGGCCCGCAGATCACCCGCGGCCTTCGTCCGGCCCACCCTGCGGAGCTAACTCGCCGGGATCGACCCGCGCTGGACGTGGCTCGCCTGCGGCGGCACCACCGCCCCGCCGAAGGCGTACTCCCGCAGCTTGCGCCACACGCCGTCCGCGCCCTGCTCGTAGAGCGCGAACCCGGTGCAGGGCCACTCGGCCTCGTAGTCGGCGAGTTCCTCGAACGCGCGGTCCATCGCCGCCTCGTCGATGCCGTGCGCGACCGTCACATGCGGGTGGTACGGGAACTGGAGCTCACGCGCCACCGGACCGGACGCGTCCCGCACCTGCTTCTGCAGCCACGAACAGGCGTCCGCCCCCTGGACGACCTGGACGAAGACGACCGGTGACAGGGGCCGGAAGGTCCCCGTGCCGGACAGCCGCATCGGGAAGGGCCGCCCGGCCGCCGCCACCTCCATCAGGTGCGCCTCGATCGCCGGCAGCAGCGAGGCGTCCACCTCGGTGGGCGGCAGCAGGGTGACATGCGTGGGGATGCCGTGAGCCGCGGCGTCGCCGAAGCCCGCGCGCCGCTCCTGGAGCAGGCTGCCGTGAGGCTCCGGGACCGCGATCGACACGCCGATCGTTACGGTCCCCACGTCGTCTCCTGTCGTCGTGACGGTCGGTTCTCTCAGCCGTCGGCTATCGACTGTACGGCCACGGCTGTGCTGGGGGCAGGCGCAAGCGAAGTGATGTGCAGCGCTCTGCCAGTAGTACGTGTGTGCGGTGGTGCGCTCAGTGCTTGGCGGGCAGGAAGCCGACCCTGTCGTAGGCCTGCGCCAGCGTCTCCGCGGCGACGGCACGTGCCTTCTCGGCACCCTTGGCCAGGATCGAGTCGAGCGTCTCCGGGTCGTCCAGATACTGCTGGGTCCGCTCCCGGAACGGCGTCACGAACTCGACCATGACCTCGGCGAGGTCCGTCTTGAGCGCACCGTAGCCCTTGCCGTCGTACTTCTGCTCCAGTTCCGCGATTCCGGCCCCGGTGAGGGTCGAGTAGATCGTGAGCAGGTTGCTGACGCCCGGCTTGTTCACGGCGTCGTAGCGGATGACGGTGTCGGTGTCGGTGACCGCGCTCTTGACCTTCTTCGCGGTGGCCTTGGGCTCGTCGAGGAGGTTGATCAGACCCTTCGGCGTGGACGCCGACTTGCTCATCTTGATCGACGGGTCCTGAAGGTCGTAGATCTTCGCCGTCTCCTTGAGGATGTACGGCTTGGGGATCGTGAAGGTCGCGCCGAACCGGCCGTTGAAGCGCTCGGCGAGGTCGCGGGTCAGCTCGATGTGCTGGCGCTGGTCCTCGCCGACCGGGACCTCGTGGGCCTGGTAGAGCAGGATGTCGGCGACCTGGAGGACCGGGTACGTGAACAGGCCGACGGAGGCCCGCTCCGTGCCCTGCTTGGCGGACTTGTCCTTGAACTGGGTCATGCGGGAGGCCTCGCCGAAACCGGTGAGGCAGTTCATGACCCAGCCGAGCTGGGCGTGCTCGGGGACATGGCTCTGGACGAAGAGCGTGCAGCGCTCGGGGTCAAGACCGGCGGCGAGGAGCTGGGCGACGGCGAGCCGGGTGTTCCCGCGCAGCTCCGCCGGGTCCTGCGGGACCGTGATCGCGTGCAGGTCGACGACCATGTAGAACGCGTCGTGGGTCTCCTGGAGGGCCACCCACTGGCGGACGGCGCCCAGGTAGTTGCCGAGGTGGAACGAGCCTGCGGTGGGCTGGATTCCGGAGAGCACACGGGGTCGGTCAGAAGCCATGCTCACCATTCTCTCAGGTCTCGGCGCCCGATCCGGAACTGATCGCGAACTGGTCCGCAACAGGTGGGAACCGATCCGTCTGCCGCGGTGTAACAAGGGTGTGAGAACGCGGGAGGGGGGCCGCATCGTCGATGAGGCCGTGGTGATCGCTCGCGTACGCGCCGGGGATCCGGAGGCGTACGCGGAGCTGGTGCGTGCCCATACGGGCATCGCGCTGCGGGCGGCCGCCGCGCTCGGAGCCGGTGCGGACGCGGAGGACGTGGTGCAGCAGGCCTTCGTCAAGGCGTACTGCGCGCTGGGGCGGTTCCGGGACGGTTCGGCGTTCCGGCCGTGGCTGTTGTCGATCGTCGCCAATGAGACGAGGAACACAGTGCGCACGGCGGCCCGGCAGCGCACGCTCGCCGGCCGGGAGGCCGCCTTCGTGGAGGCCGAGCCGCTGATACCGGAAGCGGCGGACCCGGCAGCGGCGACGCTGCGCGAGGAGCGCCGCGCGGCCCTGCTGGCCGCCCTGGAGAAACTGAGCGAGGAGCACCGCCTGGTCGTGACCTACCGCTATCTGCTGGAGATGGACGAGCCGGAGACGGCCCAGGCACTGGGCTGGCCCCGCGGGACGGTCAAGTCCCGGCTCAACCGCGCACTGCGCAAGCTCGGCAGGCTGCTGCCGGATTTCGAGCCCGGGGAAGGGGGTGAGGAGCATGAGTGAGGAGCACAAGGCGTACGACGGTGACGGCGGCCGCGGGCTGCCGGAGGAGCTGCGGTCGCTCGGGCGGTCGCTGGACCGGCCGGGGGCGGACGGCGCCGAGACGATGGCCGAACGCGTGCTGGGGCAGATACTCGCCGAGCGGATCCCGACGCCGGTGGCCGAGCCGGCGGGGGCCGGGGAGCGGATGCGGGCGGCGCGGCGGTGGGTGCGGGCGCGCCGGCGTTCGCTGACGGCGGCGCTGTGCGGCCTGCTCACGGTGCTCGTGCTCACTCCCCCGGTGCGGGCGGCGGTCTTCGACTGGTTCGGCTTCGGCGGGGTCGAGGTCCGCTACGACCCGTCCGCCCGGCCGTCGGCGAGCGCCGAGGTGCCTCGCTGCGAGGGCTCGGGCTCGGTGTCGCTCGCGCAGGCCGGGCGCCGGGCCGGGTTCGAGCCGGCCGTGCCGGGGGCGCTGGGCGCGCCGGACGCGGTGACGGTGACCGGGGAGCCGCAGGGGCGGTTCCTGGTGAGCCTGTGCTGGCAGCAGGGCGGCCGGACGATCCGGCTGGACGAGTTCTCGGCCCGGCTGGACACCGGTTTCATCAAGACCGTGCGGGAGCAGCCGGAGTGGCTCACGCTGGGCCGCTCCTCGGTGCCGGAGCCCGCGCTGTGGTTCGCGCGACCGCATCTGCTGAGCTTCTGGCTGGTGAGCGCGGACGGTTCTCCGTACACCCGCGAGGAGCGGACGGCGGGGCCGACCCTGCTGTGGATGCACGGGACGGGCACGGCGGACGACGACATCCTCACGCTGCGTCTTGAGGGCGTGGCGTCGAAGGAGCGGGCGGTGGAGATCGCGACGTCGCTGGAGGCCGCGCAGCCGCTGGAAGGGGCCTCCGAATAGTCGGTCGGGGGTGGGAACCCCGGCGGGCCGGGCGGTGTACCAGAAGTGACACGCGGCTCACGGACGGGCCGCTCGGTGATCGGCTGCTTGGGGGTTTCGGATGTGCAGGCGAGTGCTCGGTTCGAGAGGCGGACGGCGTCGGCTGACGTCGCTGGCGGGGGCGTTGACGGTGGCGCTGGGGATGCTGGTGTGGGAGGCGGCGCCGGCCTCGGCCGGGGGGCCGACCAGCGCGTTCCTGGCCTCCCCGGAGACCGGGAAGGCGGGAGGGCTGTACGCCTCGGACCGCAGGTACGCCCAGCTGGACTCCCTCCTCCAGGCGGGCCCCCTGGCTGCCCCGCCCAAGGACGCGATGGCGGACCGGCGCGTCACCGTCACCTGGCTGGTGCACGACACCTCTCCCTGGCGGGTCGACCAGATCTTCCCCGTCACCGAGGGCGAGGACGTCTGGGTGCACCGGACGATGGACATCACCGAACGGACGGACGGCAGCTGGCACCGTGCCCCGAACCCCGAGCGGCTGCGAGCCCTGCTGGCGGACGTGGGCGTGCTGAGTGAGGGGGACGGTGGTGCGGATCTGTCGTCCTTCTCGCTGCGGGAGGTGTACACGGCCGGCGGGGAGCAAGCGAGCGTTCCGGAGACGGAGAAGGAGACGGAGGCGCCGGTGCAGGGTGCCGCGGCGCCCCGGCCCGTGGCGGCCTCGGGGACGGGCGAGGACACCGACTGGTGGTGGGCCCTGCCCGGCGGTGCGGCCGGGGCGGTGCTGGCGCTGACACTGCGGCCCTTCGTCACGCGGATTCCGCTGGGCGGCCGGAGGGGCGAGCCGGGGCCCCGGCAGGAGCTGCGGGACGCGTGAGGGGCACGGGCGGACGGGATCGACAGGGGGAGGTCGAGGGCGGATGAGGGTGCCCAGGGGGCGGATGGCTGCGCGGCTGGTGCTGCTGGGGCCGGT
The DNA here is from genome assembly GCF_053592135.1 of Streptomyces sp. NPDC002784. Taxonomy (NCBI): domain Bacteria; kingdom Bacillati; phylum Actinomycetota; class Actinomycetes; order Kitasatosporales; family Streptomycetaceae; genus Streptomyces; species Streptomyces sp. NPDC002784. The sequence goes on from NZ_JBSFVD010000001.1 coordinate 585,468, forward strand.
GTCGGCGGCGCTGGCGCTGTGCGGCGGGGCACCGGCGACCGGGGCGGTGGGCGGTGCGGGGCGGGCGCCCGATGTGGCGATGGTGGTCGCGGGCGGCGCGGGGCAGCCGACCGCGGTGCGGTCCGGGGAACCACGGTTCGCCCGGCTGTGGCAGCTGCTGGAGCCGACGTACACCGGGACCGAGCGGGTGCCCGAGACGTGGACCGAGGGACGGCATCCGCCGGTGCGGCTCATGGTGGTGTGGGGGCTGACGGGGGTGGGCGGCTGGCCCATGACCGCCAGTCCGCCGGGCGGGGACGTGGCGCTGCAGCGGCAGGACCAGCTGTTCGTCGCCGAGGACGGCACACCGTGGGTGCGTTCGGATCCGGCGCCGGACGTGGAGGACGACGACATCCGCTGGCATCGGGCGCCGCGCTCGGTCTTCGAGCGGCTGGACCGGTCGGGGCTGCTCGGCGGCCCGGTGCGCGCGGCCTCGGCCGAGGCCGACGGCCCGGTCCCGGCGGTGGACGCCGTGTGGTGGGCGATACCGGGGCTGGCCGTGGGCTTCGCCGCCGGGGCGGGCGGCACGCTGGCGATACGCCGTGCGGCGACCCGCCCTGGAGGGGGGCCGCCGCGGGAGGAGCCACGACAGCGGCTGATCGATCTGTGAGCGTCACCGATCCGTGCGCGGGTCACCGATCCGTGCGCCGGTCACCGATCTGTCAGCGGGTCACCGATCCGTGCGCGTCACCGACCCATGAGCGTCACCGACCCGTGCGCGTCGCCGTTCCTTGACAACTCAACAGGGAGTGCCGGTCAGCCGAGGTCGATCTCCGGGTACAGCGGGAAGCCGGCCACCAGGTCGGTCGCCCGGCGGGAGATCTCGTCCGCGATCTTGGGGTCGAGGACGTGGGCGGCCTTGGAGGGGGCGCCGGACTTGGTGGTGCCGGGCTCCGCGGTGGTCAGGACGCGGTCGATGAGACCGGCGACCTCGTCCATCTCGGCGGTGCCCAGACCACGGGTGGTCAGGGCGGGGGTGCCGATGCGGATGCCGGAGGTGTACCAGGCGCCGTTGGGGTCGGCCGGGATGGCGTTGCGGTTGGTGACGATGCCGGACTCCAGCAGCGCGGCCTCGGCCTGGCGGCCGGTGAGGCCGTAGGAGGTGGCCACGTCGATCAGGTTCAGGTGGTTGTCGGTGCCGCCCGTGACCAGGGTCGCGCCCCGGCGCATCAGACCGTCGGCGAGGGCGCGGGAGTTGTCGACGATGCGCTGGGCGTAGTCCTGGAAGGAGGGCTGCCGGGCCTCGGCGAGGGCGACGGCCTTGGCGGCCATGACGTGCGGCAGCGGGCCGCCGAGGACCATCGGGCAGCCGCGGTCGACCTGGTCCTTGAGGGAGTCGTCGCACAGGACCATGCCGCCGCGCGGGCCGCGCAGCGACTTGTGGGTGGTCGTGGTGACGATCTGGGCGTGCGGGACCGGGTCGAAGTCGCCGGTGAGGACCTTGCCGGCGACCAGTCCCGCGAAGTGGGCCATGTCGACCATCAGGGTCGCGCCGACCTCGTCGGCGATCTCCCGCATGATCCGGAAGTTCACCAGACGGGGGTAGGCGGAGTAACCGGCGACGATGATCAGCGGCTTGAAGTCGCGGGCGGAGGTGCGCAGGGCCTCGTAGTCGATGAGGCCGGTGGCGGGGTCGGTGCCGTAGGAGCGCTGGTCGAACATCTTGCCGGAGATGTTCGGGCGGAAGCCGTGGGTGAGGTGGCCGCCGGCGTCCAGGGACATGCCGAGCATGCGCTGGTTGCCGAAGGCCTGGCGCAGTTCGGCCCAGTCGGCGTCGGAGAGCTCGTTGACCTGGCGGACGCCGGCCTTCTCCAGGGCGGGGGCCTCGACACGGGCGGCGAGGACCGACCAGAAGGCGACGAGGTTGGCGTCGATGCCGGAGTGCGGCTGGACGTAGGCGTGGCGGGCGCCGAAGAGCTCCCTGGCGTGTTCGGCGGCGAGCGACTCGACGGTGTCGACGTTGCGGCAGCCGGCGTAGAAGCGGCGGCCGACGGTGCCCTCGGCGTACTTGTCGCTGAACCAGTTGCCCATCGCCAGCAGGGTGGCCGGGGAGGCGTAGTTCTCGGAGGCGATCAGCTTGAGCATCTCGCGCTGGTCGTGGACCTCCTGGCCGATGGCGTCGGCGACCCGCGGTTCCACGGCGCGGATGACGTCGAGGGCGGCGCGGAAGGCGGTGGATTCGTGGGAAAGGGGCTGCTCGGGCAAGTCGGCCTCCGGACGGCGTGGTTTCAGCGTTCACGGTTCGGCCCAGGCGCACGGCACACAGTCACGACCGGGCCGCTCCCCGATGGTCGGTCCCATCCCAGCGCGCCAGTCACGGCCCGCCGTCAGCCTACCGGGCGCGCCGTCGGGTGAAGGTCCCGCGTCCACCATCCGAGCGAGGATAGGAAGGGGACTCCGCTTGTCTCCCGGAGTCTTCTGGAGGTCCCGTGACCACGACGGAAACCCTCATCGCCGCGGCCGAGGCGCACGGCGCGCACAACTACGCGCCGCTGCCCGTCGTCGTCGCCTCGGCCGACGGGGCGTGGATGACGGATGTGGAGGGGCGGCGGTATCTGGATCTGCTGGCCGGTTACTCGGCGCTCAACTTCGGTCATCGCAACCGGCGGATCATCGAGGCGGCCAAGGCGCAGCTGGAGCGGGTGACGCTGACGTCGCGGGCGTTCCATCACGACCGGTACGCCGCGTTCTGCGAGGAGCTCGCGCGGCTGTGCGGCATGGAGATGGTGCTGCCGATGAACACCGGGGCGGAGGCGGTGGAGACCGCGGTGAAGACGGCCCGGAAGTGGGGGTACCGGGTCAAGGGCGTGCCCGCGGAGATGGCGAAGATCGTGGTCGCGGGCGGCAACTTCCACGGCCGGACGACGACGGTCATCAGCTTCTCCACCGACCGGGAGGCGCGCGCCGACTTCGGGCCGTACACGCCCGGCTTCGAGATCGTGCCGTACGGGGATCTGACGGCGATGCGGGAGGCGATGACGGAGAACACGGTCGCGGTGCTGCTGGAGCCGATCCAGGGCGAGTCGGGGGTGATCGTGCCGCCGTCCGGTTATCTGCCGGCGGTGCGGGAGCTGGCCCGGGAGCGGAACGTGCTGTTCGTGGCCGACGAGATCCAGTCGGGGCTCGGGCGGACGGGGCGGACCTTCGCGTGTGAGCACGAGGGGGTGGTGCCGGACATGTATGTGCTGGGCAAGGCGCTCGGCGGCGGCGTGGTGCCGGTGTCGGCGGTGGTGTCGTCGGCCGAGGTGCTGGGGGTGTTCCGGCCCGGGGAGCACGGGTCTACGTTCGGGGGGAATCCGCTGGCCTGCGCGGTGGCGCTGGAGGTGATCGCGATGGTGCGGTCGGGCGAGTACCAGGCGCGGTCCGCGGAGCTCGGCGCGCATCTGCACCGGGAGCTGGGCGCCTTGGTGGACATGGGGCGGGTGACACAGGTGCGGGGGCGCGGGCTGTGGGCGGGGGTGGACATCGCCCCGGCGTACGGGACGGGCCGGGAGGTGTCGGAGAAGCTGATGGAGCGGGGGGTGCTGGTGAAGGACACCCATGGCGCGACGCTCCGGATCGCCCCGCCGCTGGTGATCGGCAAGGAGGATCTGGACTGGGGGCTCGCCCAGCTGCGGGCGGTGCTGGGGGTCTAGAGGATCACATGCGGCAGGAAGCGGGCGTACTCGTCGGTGATCAGTCCCGCCGATTCGCGGATGCCCAGGCCCGCCGCTTCGTCCTCGACGACCCAGGCGCCGAGGACGACCCGGTTGCCGTCGAAGTCGGGCAGGGGTGCCAGCTCCTGGTAGCAGCAGGGCTCGTCGCGCGGGGCGGGGTCGGTGCCCGGTTCGTGGACGGTGACGCCCGCGCCTTCGCGGCCCAGCAGGGGCTTGGCGACGTAGCCGGTGGTGCGGGCGAGGTCGCGGGGGCCGTCGAGGTGGGCGGGGAGCAGGTTGGGGTGGCCGGGGTAGAGCTCCCAGAGGATCGCCAGCAGGGCCTTGTTGGACAGGAGCATCTTCCAGGCCGGTTCGATCCAGAGGGTGGATCCGGTGCCGCCGCCGTTGTCGAGGGTGTCCAGGACGTGGGGGGCGAAGCGGTCGGTGGTGAGCCACTCCCAGGGGTAGAGCTTGAAGCAACTGCGGATGAAGCGGAGCCGGTTGTCGACGAAGCGGCCGGAGAGACGGTCCCAGCCGATCTCCTCCATGGAGATCCAGTCGGTGTCGAGGCCGGCCTGCTCGGCGGTCTCCTTGAGGTAGGCGACCGTCATCAGGTCCTCGCCGAGCTCGTCGGCGGCGGAGTGCGCGAAGTACAGCGGGCTGCCGGGCGGGAGGAGGGCGGCCTGTTTCCGCCAGGCGGCGACCAGGCGTTCGTGCAGCGAGTTCCACTGGTCGGCGCCCGGGAAGCGCTCCTCCATCCAGAACCACTGCGGGGAGGCGGCCTCGACCAGGGAGGTGGGGGTGTCGGCGTTGTACTCCAGGAGCTTCGCCGGGCCGCGGCCGTCGTAGCGCAGGTCGAAGCGGCCGTAGAGGGACGGGAGTTCGGCGCGGCGGTGCCAGGCCTCGGTGACCGCTTCCGCCACGCGCGGGTCGGTGATGCCGAGGTCGGCGAGGCGCCCGGAGGTGACGATGTGCTGCGCCGCCCGCAGGCACATGCGGTGGAGTTCCTCGACGACCTCCTCCAGCGCCTCGACCTCCTCCAGGGAGAAGACGTAGTAGGCGCTCTCGTCCCAGTACGGGCGCAGGGAGTTGTCGGGGTAGCGGGTGAGCGGGTAGATCAGGCCCTGTTCCTCGACGGTCCGCTGCCAGCCGGGGCGGGGCTCGATGGTGCGGCGTTCCATGGTGGACGTCCGGACGGACCGGGTCAGCCGCCGCCGCTGCCGGAGCCCGAGCAGCCGAAGCCGCCGCGGTCGACGGCGTCGCTGCGGCTGAAGGTGCCGTAGTCGGCGTAGCCGCCGTCGACTTCGGCGTCGTAGTACCAGGCGGCGTCGGCGCCGCCGCCCTTCTTCTTGCCGCCCTTGCCGCCCTTGCCGTACGAGGAGCCGGAGGAACCCGAGGCGCCCGACTTGCAGTTCTTGTCGGCGATGACCTTGTAGCCGTCCCAGGTGTAACTGTCCCGGTCGACGCAGCGACGGTCGGGCTCGGAGCCGCAGGAGGTCAGTGCCGCCGCGACGACTCCCATACCGCCCAGCACCACCGTGCTGGACCGCAGTCGGCGCTTCGTGCGAGCCATGTCCCGTCTCTCCCCGTGTCCTTCGGCTGGACAATCACCTTACGGCAGCACCCTGCAGAGGGCTTCGAGGGCCCCCGCCCAGGCATGGTCGGGCGGGGTTCCGTAGCCGACGACCAGGGCGTCGAGGGGCTCGGCGATGGCCTGTTCGTGGCGGAAGTGGGCCAGGCCGAACAGGGACAGGCCCTGCCAGCGGGCCGCCTGGACGACCGATGTCTCGGTGCCGGGCGGCAGGCACAGCACGGCGTGCAGACCGGCCGCGATCCCGGTGGCCCGGACCGTCGGGGCGCGCTCGGCGAGGGCGGTGACCAGGGCGTCCCGGCGTCGGCGGTAGCGCAGCCGGGAGGCGCGGACATGGCGGTCATGGGCGCCGTGGGCGATGAACTCGGCCAGGGTCAGCTGGTCGAGCACCCCGCAGCTGTCCACGTCGCCCTTGGCCCGGGTCACCGGTTCCACCAGGGCGGGCGGCAGGACCAGCCAGGCCAGGCGCAGGCCGGGGGCGAGGGACTTGCTGGCGGTTCCCAGGTAGACGACGTGGTCGGGGTCCAGGCCCTGGAGGGCGCCGACGGGCTGGCGGTCGTAGCGGAACTCGCCGTCGTAGTCGTCCTCCAGGATCAGGCCGCCGGTGCGGCGGGCCCAGTCCACGACGGCCGCCCGCCGGGAGCGGTGCAGGTCGGCGCCCATCGGGAACTGGTGGGCGGGGGTGAGCAGTACGGCACCCTCGTCGGTCAACCCGGCCGGCTCGGTGCCGAGTTCGTCGAAGGGCAGGGGGGTGGTGGCGAGGCCGGTGCCGGCCAGGACGGCGCGGTGGTCGGGGAGTCCGTACGACTCCACGGCGATCGTCCGGGCTCCGCGGGCCCGCAGGACCGTGCCGAGCAGATGCAGGCCCTGGGGGAAGCCGGAGCAGATGACGATGCGTTCGGGGTGGGCGCGGACGCCGCGGGCGCGGGAGAGGTAGGCCGCCAGGGCGGTGCGCAGTTCGATGCGGCCGCGGGGGTCGCCGTAGCCGAGGACGTCGTAGGGGGCGGTGTTGAGGGCTCGGCGGGCCGCCTTGAGCCATTCGGCGCGGGGGAAGGCGGCGAGATCGGGGGTGCCGGCGGTCAGGTCGTGGGTGGGACGGGGGCGGGCACGGCGGGTCGGAGCGGTGGCCGTGGGGGGTGTGGAGCGGCCCTCGGCGACCCGGGTGCCCGAGCCCTGGCGGGCGGTGAGCCAGCCCTCGGCGACGAGGTCGGTGTAGGCGTCGGCGACCGTGTTGCGGGCGATGCCGAGGTCGGCGGAGAGGGAGCGGGAGGAGGGCAGCCGGGTGCCGGGCGCCAGCCGGCCCGTGCGGACGGCCTCGCGCAGGGCGTCGGTGAGGCCCCGGCGCAGACCGGGTCCGGTGGCCGGGTCGAGGTGGAGGTCGATCCCCAGGGCCCGGGAAGTGGCCCAGGTGTCTGCCATGGAAATGGACCATACTCCTGGGCCTTTTGCTTCGTAGGGTCGAGGCATGACGATGACCAGTGATCACACCGCCCCTGCCGAAGCCACCGTCGAGTACGCGCCCGAGCACCCCCCTCGGCTGCGCTGGGCCGACCACGCGCCCGAGGTCTACAAGGCGATGGTGCGGCTCGACGCGGCGGCCCGGCGGGGTCTGGACCCGAAGCTGCTGGAGCTGGTGAAGGTGCGCGCCTCGCAGCTCAACCGTTGCGCCATGTGCGTGGACATGCACTCCAAGGACGCCCTGGCGGCCGGGGAGAGCGTGGAGCGGATCATCCAGCTCTCCGCCTGGGAGGAGTCGGCCCACTTCTACACCGAGAAGGAGCTCGCGGCGCTCGCGCTGACCGAAGCGGTCACCGTGCTCACCGACGGTTTCGTGCCCGACGAGGTGTACGCGAAGGCCGCCGCCCACTTCGAGGAGCCGGAGCTGGCCCAGTTGATCGCCTCGATCGCGGTGATCAACGCCTGGAACCGGTTCGGGGTGACCTGCCGGGTGACGCCGGGGCACTACCAGCCGGGCCGGCACTGACCGCCGAAGTGTGCACCGCCCGGATCACGTCCGGGCCGTGACCGTCAGGACAGCCACGGCCGCCAGGTGGACTCGTGGCTGTCCACCCACTTCCTCGCCGCCTCCTCGGGGGTCAGCTTCTGTTCGGCGATCATCAGGGAGACCTCGTTCTGGTCCTCGGTCGTCCAGCGGAACTTCTTCAGGAAGGCGGCGGCCTTTCCGCCGTCCCGCGCGAAGTCGGCGTTGAGGTACTTCTGCAGCGGGGTGTGCGGATAGGCGCAGGCGACCTTCTCCGGATCCGCGTCGCAGCCCTCCTTGTACGCCGGCAGCTTCACCTCGGTCATGGGGACCTTCCCGAACAGCCACTGGGGGGCGTACCAGTAGGTCAGGAAGGGCTTCTTCTCCTTGGCGAACTGCTTGATCTGGGTGATCTGGGCGGCCTCGGAACCGGCGAAGACCACCTGGTAGTCCAGGTCGAGGTTCTTCACCAGTGCCTTGTCGTGGGTGACGTAGGAGGGCGAGCCGTCCAGCAGCTGGCCCTTGCCGCCGCTCTCCGGGGTGCGGAGCCGGTCGGCGTACTGGTCGAGGTTCTTCCAGTCGGTGACGTCGGGGTGCTGCTTCGCGAAGTACGTGGGGACGTACCAGCCGATGTGGCCGGTGACGCCGAGGCCGCCGCCGTTCACGATCGTCCTCTTGTCCTCGACGTACCGCTGTTCCTGGTCGGGGTGGCCCCAGTCCTCCATGATCGCGTCGACCCGGCCCTGGCTGAGCGCGTCCCAGGCGGGGACCTCGTCGACCTGGACGGTGTCGACGCGGTAGCCGAGTTCGTGCTCCAGCAGGTACTGGGCGACGGCCACGTTGGCCTGGGCGCCGACCCAGGACTGGACGGACAGGGTGACCGTCTTCGCGCCCTGGGCGTTGGCGAACGGCGAGGCCTGCTGGGTCATGTCGGCGGCGCCGCAGCCGGTGAGCAGCAGCAGCGCACCCACCGCCGCGGTCGTGGTGTCACGGACGCGCATGTCACGCTCCCTTCTTCGTGCGGCGTTCCGTCGGCTGGGTCACCCGGTCGAGCATCAGGCCGAGGCAGACGATCGCGGCGCCGGCCACCAGGCCGGTGGCGAGGTCGCCCTGGGCGAGGCCGAAGACGACGTCGTAGCCGAGCGCGCCGCCGCCGACCAGGCCGCCGATGATGACGACGGCGAGGACCAGGACCACGCCCTGGTTGACGGCGAGCAGCAACGAGCGGCGGGCGAGCGGGAGCTGCACCTGCCACAGCTGCTGGGCCGGGGTCGCGCCGAGCGAGCGGGCCGACTCCAGAGCGGCGGGGTCGATCCCGCGCAGGCCCTGGGCGGTGATCCGGACGACGGCGGGCAGGGCGTAGACGACGGCCGCCGCCACCGCGGGGGCGCGGCCGACGCCGAACAGCGCGACGACCGGGATCAGGTACACGAACTGCGGCATCGTCTGGAAGACGTCCAGGACGGGGCGCAGAGCGCGCTCCACCCGGTCGCTGCGGGCCGCCGCGATGCCGGTCGCGACGCCCAGGACGAGGGTGACGGCGACGGCGGCGAGCACCTGGGACAGGGTGTCCAGGGACGGCTCCCAGGCACCGAGCACGCCGATCGCGGCCATGGCGAGGGTCGCGGTGAGCGCGGTGCGCCAGGTGCCGATCAGCCAGGCGAGGGCGGCGACGACGAGCAGGACGGCCCACCAGGGCAGCCACTGCAGGCCGTCGCGTACGGGGTCCAGGACCCAGGTCGTGAAGTGGCCCGCCCACTCGGCGGTGCCGCCGACGACCGGGACGCCCGAGTAGAGGTGGGCGGTCATCCAGTCGACGGCCCGGTTGACCGGTTCGGCGATGTTCAGCACCCAGGCGTCGGGCCAGTCGAGGCGGCTCACGAGGCGTCCGGCGACGGCGACGGCCAGGGCGGCGCCGAGGGCGTACGCCCATGACGCGCGGCCCGTCCGTCCGGTGCCGTCGGCGGTCGCGGCGGTGACGCGGTCCAGGACGACCGCCAGCAGCACGATCGGGATGCCGGCCGCCAGGGCGGCGCCCACGTCGACCGAGGCCAGCGCCTGGTAGACGCGGTCGCCGAGGCCGCCGGCGCCGATGACCGACGCGATGACGGCCATGGACAGCGCCATCATGATCGTCTGGTTGACGCCGAGGAGGAGTTCCTTGCGGGCCAGCGGGATACGGGCGGTCAGCAGCCGCTGGCGAGCGGTGGCGCCGAGGGAGTCGACGGCCTCCAGCACCTCCTGGTCGGCGCCGCGCAGGCCGAGGGCGGTGAGGCGGGCCATGGGCGGGGCGGCGTAGACGACGGTGGCGAGGACGGCCGCGGGGACACCGATGCCGAAGACCAGGACGACCGGGAGCAGGTAGGCGAAGGCGGGGAGGACCTGCATGGTGTCCAGGACCGGGCGCAGGGCGCGGTCCATCCGGTCCGAGAGGCCCGCGGCGAGCCCGAGGAGGGCGCCGACGGCGACGGACGCGAGCACGGCGACCGCCATCAGGGCGAGGGTCTGCATGGTCGGCACCCACATGCCGAGGGCGCCGCAGGCCAGAAAGGCGGCGGCGGTGCCCAGGGCGAGCCTGGCGCCTGCGACGCGCCAGGCGACGAGCGCGCCGACCGCGGTGACGCCGGCCCAGCCCGCGGCGAGCAGCACCAGGTACACGGCGCGTACGCCGAGGACGACGGCGTTGCTGACATGGCCCAGGAAGTGGAGGAACAGCGGGTGGCTGTCCCGGTTGTCGATGATCCAGTCGCTGGTCCTGGCCAGCGGGTCGGTGAGGTCGACGGTGAGGGCGTCCGGCCAGCTGCCGCTCGCCCAGCGGGCGTGGGCCAGCGGGACGAGGATCGCGGCGGCCAGGGCGAGCAGGGTGAGCTTGGCCGCGGCTCGGTTTCTCAGGACGCGCGGCAGGGTGCGGGGCGCCGGTGCGGTGATCGTCGCCATCAGACCGGCTCCGGGGTGAGATCGGCGGGCGCCGGCCCGGCGGCAGGGCCACCCGTGCCGACGGCGGATCCGCCGGCCACGACGCCCAGCAGGGCGGCGGCGTCCACCACGCCGAGGCAGCGGCCGCGGTCCACGACCCGGGCGGGGCTGCCCGTACGGGCGACCGCCTCGATGGCCTCGGACACCGTGGCGTCCGGGGCGAGCGCCGGACCGTTGCCGGCCTCCTCCGCGGACGCGGGCCGCATCGCCGTACGCACCGTCATGACCTGCTCGCGCGGTACGTCCCGGACGAACTCCCGGACGTAGTCGTCGGCCGGGGAGCCCACGATCTGCTCCGGGGTGCCCAGTTGGACCACCTTGCCGTCGCGCATCAGGGCGATGCGGTCGCCCAGTTTGAGGGCCTCGTTCAGGTCGTGGGTGATGAAGACCATGGTGCGGCCCTCTTCGCGGTGCAGCCGGACGACCTCCTCCTGCATGTCCCGGCGGATCAGGGGGTCGAGGGCGCTGAAGGGCTCGTCGAACAGCAGCACCTCGGGGTCCACGGCGAGGGCGCGGGCCAGGCCCACGCGCTGGCGCTGGCCGCCCGAGAGCTGGCTGGGCCTGCGCTGTTCCAGCCCGGCCAGGCCGACCTTGGTCACCACCTCGGCGGCGCGTGCGCGGCGTTCGGACCTGCCGACGCCCTGGATCTCCAGGCCGTACGCGACGTTGTCGAGGACCGTGCGGTGGGGCAGCAGGCCGAAGTGCTGGAAGACCATCGCCGCGCGGTGGCGGCGCAGTCGGCGCAGCCGGGCGGTGTCCATGGCGCGGACGTCCTCGCCGTCGATGGCGATCGTGCCGGAGGTCGGCTCGATCAAGCGGGTCAGACAGCGCACGAGCGTGGACTTGCCGGAGCCGGACAGGCCCATCACCACGAAGACCTCGCCCTTGCGGACGTCGAAGGAGACGTCCCGCACCGCCGCCGTGCAGCCGGTGCGGGCGCGCAGCTCGGCGGGGGCGAGCGCGGCGAGTTCGGGGTCGGCGGGCACGCGGTCGGCCTTGCGGCCGAAGACCTTCCACAGGCCCTGCACGGAGAAGACCGGAGTGCCGCTCATCGGGCATCACCGCCGATCAGGTCCACCGCGCGTTCCCCGACCATCAGGACGCCGATCATCGGGTTCACGGCGGGCATGGCCGGGAAGACGGAGGCGTCGGCGATGCGGATGTTCTCCAGGCCGCGGATGCGCAGCTCGGGGTCCACCACGGCGAGTTCGTCGTCGGCGGCGCCCATCCGGCAGGTGCCCGCCGGGTGGTACACGGTGTGCGCGGCCTTGCGGGCGTACTCGCTGAGTTCCGCGTCGCCGAGGATCTCCGGGCCCGGGCAGACCTCGCGCTTGAGCCAGCCGGCCAGCGGCTCGGTCCTGGCGATCTCGCGGGCGATGCGGATGCCGTCGACCAGGGTCCGCGCGTCGTAGTCGTCCTCGTCGGTGAAGTAGCGGAAGTCCAGCGCGGGCTTGACCGAGGGGTCCGGGCTGGTCAGGTACAGCCGGCCGCGGCTCTTCGGCTTGGGGATGTTCGGGGTCATCGAGACGCCGAACTCCGGGCGTTGGTAGCCGAGGCGCTCGGGGTTGTCCGTGAAGGGGATCTGGTAGAAGTGGAACATCAGGTCGGGGCCCGCGTGTTCGGGGTCGCGGCGCACGAACAGGCCCGCGTCGGAGTCCATCGCGGAGTTCTCCGGGATGGGGCCGTCGGTCTCCCAGACGATCACCGACTCGGGGTGGTCGAGCAGGTTCTCGCCGACGCCGGGCAGGTCGAGCGCCACGGGTATGCCGAGCGCCTCCAGGTCCGCGCGGCGCCCGATGCCCGAGTGCAGCAGCAGCCGCGGCGAGTCGACGGCACCGGCGCACAGCAGCACCTCGTTGCGGGCGCGGACGAGGAACTCCTCGCCGTCCTTGGCGCGTACGTGCACGCCCTGTGCGCGGGTGCCGTCCAGCTCCAGCCGGTAGGCCCAGGTCTCCAGCAGGAGCGTCAGGTTGGGGCGCTCGTCCATCACCGGGTGCAGATACGCCACCGACGCGGACGACCGCTTGTTGTTCTCCGGGTGGTAGGCGAGGTCGAAGAAGCCGACGCCCTCGGTGAAGGGCCTGTCGTTGAAGCCCTCCACGCGCGGGACGCCGAGTGCCTCCCGCGCCGCGTCGACGAAGTCGCGGGCGATGGCGTTCCGGTCCTTCTCGTCGACCGGGACGATGTTGTTCAGCAGCCGCGCGTAGTACGCCTCCATCGGCACCGCGCCCCAGCCCTTGGCGCCGGCCGCCTCCCACTCGTCCCAGTCGGAGGGCAGGGGCTTGAAGGCGATCAGGGTGTTGTGCGACGAACATCCGCCGAGCACGCGGGCGCGGCTGTGCCGGATGTGGGAGTTGCCGCGTGGCTGCTCGGTGGTGGGGTAGTCGTAGTCGAGGTCGCCGCCGAGCAGGCCCATCCAGCGGCGCAGGGTCAGCACGTCGTCCCGGCCGACGTCGCTGGGGCCGCCCTCGATGACGGCGACGGTGACATCGGGGTTCTCGGTCAGCCGGGAGGCGATGACGGAGCCTGCGGTGCCGCCGCCGATGACGACGTAGTCGTAGACATGGGTGTTCGCGGACAGAGGGGACATGGGGGGTGCTCCAGGAGGTGCGGGGCGGAGGGGGTCAGCCGGCGAACCAGCGGACGGGCTTCGGGGCGAGGTTCTGGTAGACGTGCTTGCTCTCGCGGTACTCGGCGAGGCCGGCCGGGCCCAGCTCGCGGCCGACGCCGCTCTTGCCGAAGCCGCCCCACTCCGCCTGCGGGAGGTAGGGGTGGAAGTCGTTGATCCAGACGGTGCCGTGGCGCAGCCGGCCGGCGACCCGGCGGGCGCGGCCGGCGTCGGCGGTCCAGACGGCGCCCGCGAGGCCGTACTCGGTGTCGTTGGCGAGGGCGACGGCCTCGTCCTCGGTGCGGAAGGTCTCGACGGTGAGGACCGGGCCGAAGACCTCCTCGCGGACGACCCTCATCTCGCGGTGGCAGGCGTCGAGGACGGTCGGCTCGTAGAAGTAGCCGGCGCCGAGCCCTTCCGGGCGCTTGCCGCCGGTGCGCAGGATGGCGCCCTCCTCCAGCGCGGAGGTGACGTACGCCTCGACCTTCGCGCGCTGCTGCTCGGAGACGAGGGGGCCGCACTCGACGCCCTCGTCGGTGCCGCGGCCGAGCCTGATGCGGCCTGCCCGGCGGGCGAGTTCGGTGACGAAGCGGTCCCGCACCGACTCCTCGACGATGAGGCGGGCACCGGCCGAGCAGACCTGGCCGCTGTGGATGAAGGCGGCGTTGAGGGCCTGGTCGACGGCCGTGTCGAAGCTCTCGTCGGTGGCGCAGGCGTCGGCGAAGACGACGTTGGGGTTCTTGCCGCCGAGTTCGAGGGCGACCTTCTTGACGCCCGGTGCGGCGGCCTGCGCCACCTTGGTGCCGCTGGCCAGGCCGCCGGTGAAGGAGATGAGGTCGACGTCGGGGTGCTCGGCGAGCCGGGCGCCGACCGGATGGCCCGGCCCGGTCACGATGTTGGCGACACCGGCCGGCAGTCCTGCCTCGGCCAGCAGGCCGATCAGCGCGACGGTCGTCAGCGGGGTGATCTCGCTCGGCTTGACGACGAAGGTGTTGCCCGCGGCGAGTGCCGGCGCGATCTTCCAACTGGCCTGGAGGAGTGGGTAGTTCCAGGGGGTGATCAGGGCGCAGACGCCGACCGGCTCGTGTACGACGACGCTGTGGATGTCGGGTGAGCCCGCGTCCACCACCCGGCCCGGGGCCTCGGCGGCGACGAGGTCGGCGAAGTAGCGGAAGGCGTCGGCGACGCAGTCGATGTCGACGCGGCCCTCTTCCAGGGTCTTGCCCGCGTCCCGGCTCTCCAGCGCGCCGAGTTCCTCGCGGTCGCGCACCAGCAGGTCGGCGACGCGGCGCAGCAGGGCGGCGCGTTCGACGGCCGGGGTGCGCGGCCAGTCGCCCTCGTCGAAGGCGCGGCGGGCGGCCTCGACCGCCAGGTCGGTGTCCTTCTCGTCGCCCTCCGCGACCACGGCGAAGGGCCGGGCGACCGCTGGGTCGACGATGTCGCGGGTGGCGCCGGAGATCGCTTCGCGCCACTCGCCGCCGACATGGATCGTCCGTCGTTCGTGCTGCCTTGCCATGATCGGTATTGCCTTCCGTTCCTGTTCGGTGCCCCTGAGTCATCCGGGCGTCACCTTCTGGGACCGGCAGCACCTGCCCTGGCCTCCGCGATTGCATGCGTGATCGGTGGCCGAAAGTGGTCGGCGTCACGGAACATGCGGGCAAACAGGGCGCAAGTGACGGCTTTCAGCCGCTTCAACCGCTACGTCATGCGCCGGATCGCGCCCTCGGCCGCCTGGACGCCGTCGTGCTCACCCAGGCGCGGGCGATGTACCGGGCGTGCGGGTACCGGGAGATCCCGCGGTACGACGACAACGTGTACGCCGGGCACTGGTTCGAGAAGCGGCTCTGATGACGGGCCGCCCGGAGAAGTGAACCGAACGGACCACAGGCCCCGTTCCGGCGGAGACCGGAGCGGGGCCTGTGGGGAGGACTTGCCGAGCCGGGGCTCAGATGAGGCCGAGGGCGCGGACCGCCTCGCGCTCCTCCGCGAGCTCGGCCACGGAGGCGTCGATGCGGGCGCGGGAGAACTCGTTGATCTCCAGGCCCTGGACGATCTCGTACTCGCCGTCCTTGCAGGTGACGGGGAAGGAGGAGATCAGGCCCTCCGGGACGCCGTAGGAGCCGTCCGACGGGATGCCCATGGAGACCCAGTCGCCGTCGGCGGTGCCGTTGACCCAGGTGTGGACGTGGTCGATGGCGGCGTTGGCGGCGGAGGCGGCCGAGGAGGCGCCGCGGGCCTCGATGATGGCGGCGCCGCGCTTGGCGACGGTCGGGATGAAGTCGTCGGCCAGCCACTGCTCGTCGTTGACGACCTCGGCGGCGTTCTTGCCGGCGATGGTGGCGTGGAAGATGTCCGGGTACTGGGTGGCGGAGTGGTTGCCCCAGATGGTGAGCCGCTGGATGTCGGCGACCGTGGCGCCGGTCTTCTTCGCGAGCTGGGTCAGCGCGCGGTTGTGGTCGAGGCGGGTCATCGCGGTGAAACGCTCGGCCGGTACGTCCGGGGCGGCGGCCTGGGCGATCAGGGCGTTGGTGTTGGCCGGGTTGCCGACGACGAGGACCTTGATGTCGTCCGCGGCGTGGTCGTTGATGGCCTTGCCCTGCGGCTTGAAGATGCCGCCGTTGGCCTCCAGCAGGTCGCCGCGCTCCATGCCCTTGGTGCGGGGGCGGGCGCCGACGAGGAGGGCGACGTTGGCGCCGTCGAAGGCGACGTTCGGGTCGTCGCTGATCTCGATGCCCTGGAGAAGCGGGAACGCGCAGTCGTCCAGCTCCATGGCCGTGCCCTCGGCGGCCTTCAGCGCCGGGGTGATCTCCAGGAGGCGCAGCTTGACCGGCACGTCCGCGCCGAGCAGCTGGCCGGAGGCGATGCGGAAGAGCAGGGCGTAACCGATCTGGCCGGCCGCGCCGGTGACGGTGACGTTCACGGGAGTGCGGGTCATGGCGTTCTCCGTATGACAGCTGGCGGTGGGGCGTCCCTGCCCCGGATGTTTGATCGATCTCTTGGCGTCAAGAGAGATCCAGCGGTCAGGCTATCGCGCCTCCGCGATCCCGGGCGTCCGGGTCGGTGTGGCCCACCCCACAGACCCCCCAAAGGGGGCGGCCGCCCGTCCGGGAGAGGTGGAACGAGGCGGCCGCCGAGTGGGGGTGCCGGGTTGCCGGACTCCCGTGGGGGTACCGTGCGCGTGCCCGGGATGGCGGCGGCTAATCCTGCGCCGCCGAATTTCTTCCACCCCGCCTCAGCGACCGTCCCCTGACCGGGGACGCACCCTCCCGCCCGGCTCGGCCGCCGCGCTACTTCGTGCAGCCCTCCTGACCCGCCGCGAGGGTCACGCAGGCCGTCGCGTCGCCCGCGTCCTTGACCGCGACCATCGGGGTGTACGCGATCGTGTCGCCGGTCACCGTGATCGCGCCGGTCTGCTCCGACTTGCCCACGCTCACCCGGACCTGGTCGCCCTCGGCCCCCTGGGTGATCCGGCCCCACGCGGCACTGCAGGTCTCGCTGTACCGGACCTCCACCACCGTCGTGCCCACGGTCGCGGTCTTCGCGGTCGTCACCAGGTCGCCGCTGCACCCCATGCTCTCCGCGTCCTTGCCGGCGCAGGACGCCCCGCTGCACTCCACGCCCGGAGGCAGCTCCGCGTCCTTGGTCGCCGTCGGCGAGGGGGACTTCGTACCGCTCTCGTTCTTCTCCCCGCCGCCGTCCGTCAGGAAGAACGCGGCGGCGACCACCACCAGCACGCCCACGACGCCCGCCAGGAACATCGTCAGCCGACGCTTGCCCCGGCTCTCGCCCGAGGGAGCGGCGGCATGCCCGGCCCGCGGCCCGCGCGGCGGTTCGCTGTACGACGGAGTCGGCCGCGGAGCCGGTGCCGGGCTCGCGGACGGTGCCGTACCGCCGCCGGTGCTCCCGGACCGCGACGGGCCCCGGTACCCCGCCATGCCCCAGGAGTTGGGGCCCGACGCCGCCGCTTCCTCCACCGAGTCCCGTACGTCATCGGCGTCCGCGGACCGCGGCGGCACCGTCGGCGCCACCCCCGCCGGACCCGCGATGCCCGGCGTCGCCGTCGCGCTGCCGTTCCTGCGGGCCGTCCGGGCGCCCTTCGCGTTCGCCGGAGGCGCACCGAACTCGCCGAGCGCGGCGCGCGCCTGCGAGATCCGGATCGCCTCCATCGTCATGTCGTGCCGCATCTCCGAACGGCTCCAGGCGCGTTCGGCGAGCTCCCACATCGTCGTGAGGTGGACCGGGTTGGTCCCGGTCACCTCGGCCAGCGCCACGATCGCGCCCTTCGGCGCGAGCAGCCGCCCGTTCAGATACCGCTCCCAGGACGTCTTGCTGTAACCCGTCCGGTCGGCCACCGCGGCGATGCTCAGGCCACTGCGGTCCACGAGCCGGCGCAACTGGCTGGCGAACTCCCTGACCTGCGGATCCAGTTCATCCGGCAAGTCCTTCCAACGAGGCATTGCTTCCCCCCTCTTCCCCCCGGTTCGTGCTGTACGTTCCCCGCGCGTGTCACCCTCTGCCGAGTCCCGTTCTGGCTACCCAAAGGGATGCGCCGAGTCAGGATCTCAGTTCCCGGGGTGGGGGCGCACGGGAGCGTAGGGGGCCGTGGGCATGCACCGTCGCACGCCTGGCGGGCCGTGGTCCAGTCTCCCACCGCCCGTTTCCTCCCGGCCCGTCTCCCCCCGGTGACACCGCTGACGGCCGTGCGGGACGTCCCGGACCGTCCCGATTGGCCACGCTAGCCCGACTGTCGACCGACTTCGATCCAAATCCGCAAACTTGTCAACACATCGACACACAGACCGCACATATCCCGTCACGGAATGCACGCGACGCTCCTCCGGTCCCAGCGGTTCCGGACCTCCGCACGCTGTGGCACGCCGCGCACACCGTGGCGGAACGGTCACCGCTGTGCCACAGCGCCCTGACAGCCGTTGAACAGGCACTTCCCGGCGCGGGAAGGTGAACGCACGGCGGCGGCCCGTCCTCGCTCGGGGGAGAGGACGGGCCGCCGTCGTACGGATGTGCTAGTTGCTGACCGTGAAGTGCAGGGTGTCCTTGAGGAACGGGATCTCCAGCAAGGGGTCCGGCTGCACCATCAGCGCCAGCAGGACGATCGCGGTGCCGAGCACGCCGTAGGTGAGGATGTCGGTGAAGCGGGAGCGGACCGCGAGCATGCCGACGTCCGGGACCAGCCAGCGCAGCAGCCCGCCACCGACCAGGGCCACCCCGATCAGCAGGGTCCCGGCGCGGAAGGCGTCCAGAGCGGTGACGAGCAGGCCGGTGCCGACGAGCACGAGCACCAGCAGGACCGGCCACTGGCGGGCCGGTGCCGGGGCGTCACCCGGAGCGGCCCGGCCGCCGCCCTCGGGGCGGGCGGTGTCCCGGGTGAACAGCGGGAAGCGGCGGGTCGTACGGCGCGGCCGGCCCTCGGCGTCGGGCGCGCTGACCGCGTCCCGGACCTCGATCTCGTCGTCCGGCTCGAAGGGCCGCTCAGCCGACACTGCGCTCCGCCGCCTCGACCACGTTGACCAGCAGCTGGGCCCGGGTCATCGGGCCGACACCGCCGGGGTTGGGGGAGATCCAGCCGGCCACCTCCGCCACGTCCGGGTGGACGTCGCCGACGATCCTGCCCTCGGCGCTGCGCGAGACACCGACGTCGAGCACGGCCGCGCCGGGCTTCACGTCCTCGGGACGGATGAGGTGGGCCGAACCGGCGGCCGCGACGATGATGTCCGCGCGCTTGAGGTGCGCCGACAGATCGCGGGTGCCGGTGTGGCACTGGGTCACGGTGGCGTTCTCGCTGCGCCGGGTGAGCAGCAGCGGCATCGGCCGGCCGATGGTCACACCGCGGCCGACGACCACGACCTCGGCGCCCTTGATCTCCACGCCGTAGCGGCGCAGGAGGGTGAGGACGCCGTTGGGGGTGCAGGGCAGGGGGGCCGGCTCGTTCAGGACGAGACGGCCGAGGTTCATCGGGTGCAGGCCGTCCGCGTCCTTGTCCGGGTCCATCAGCTCCAGGATGCGGTTCTCGTCGATGCCCTTGGGCAGCGGCAACTGGACGATGTAGCCGGTGCAGGCCGGGTCCTCGTTCAGCTCCCGTACGACCGCCTCGATCTCGTCCTGGGTGGCGGTGGCGGGCAGTTGGCGCTGGATGGAGGCGATGCCGACCTCGGCGCAGTCGCGGTGCTTGCCGGCGACGTACTTCTGGCTGCCGGGGTCGTCCCCGACCAGGATCGTGCCGAGGCCGGGCGTGACGCCCTTCTCCTTCAGCGCCGCCACACGGGCGGTCAGATCGGACTTGATCGCGGCTGCGGTGGCCTTGCCATCGAGAATCTGGGCGGTCATGGCCCCATCCTCGCGGATGACGGGGTCCCTCTTCCAATCCGGGCCCCCCGGCCGGCTGTCCGCCCGTGTCCGCCCATGATCAGCTGTGTTGCACTTGCACAACACATAGGGAGTACGGCTGGACAACGAACCGGCCACTGAAGAACGATTGTGGCCACAGTGCCGCGGGCAGTACCGGGGGGACGAACCGCATCTGTTGAACCTTCCTCCGAACCGTGCCGCTCGTCGTCCCCGCAGTCACACGGAGGAACACCGCCATGAGTTTCGGCGAACCGAACAGCCCGTACGGGCCCCCGCCCCAGCAGCCGGCCCCCGGTTACGGCTATCCGCAGCAGGGCCAGCCGCCCGGCGTCCCGCCGCAGGGCTACGGCGCCTACCCCGCCGGTCCTCCGGTGCACCCCGGCGGTTACGGCTACCCGCCGGCCGGTCCGGCCCGGATGCCCGGCATCACCCGTGCCGCGCAGATCATGCTCGGCGTGATCGCCCTGTGCCACATCGTCATCGCCGCCGTGTACGGCGTGGCGTTGGCCGACTGGGACCAGACGATGCTCGAAGCGGGCATCACCGGTGACGCCGAGGCCGAGCGCTACGCGGATCTGGGCAAGGGCGTCGTGGTCTTCTTCCTGGGCCTGGCCGCCGTCTTCGCGATCCTCGGTCTGGTGCTGCTGCTGCAGTTCGCCAAGGGCGGCAACGGCGTCCGCGTCTGCTCGATCGTGTACGCGTCGTTCGCGATCGTCAGCGGCATCTTCGCACTCGGCATCTACCTCCTGGGCCTGCTCATCATGATCCTCGCGATCCTGGTGATCATCTTCGCGGCGAAGCGGTCGAGCGCCGAGTGGTTCAAGCGCCCGCGGCACTGAGCAGTGCGCGCCCTTGCCCACCGAGGGCCGTGTCCCACCCGATCCAGGGGGACACGGCCCTCACGTGTCGCGGTACCGCAGCGAACGACCCGGTGCGAGCGGGTCAGTGGAAGAAGTGCCGCGTCCCCGTGAAGTACATCGTCACGCCCGCCTTCTTCGCCGCCTCGATCACCTGCTCGTCACGGACCGAACCGCCGGGCTGGACGACCGCCTTGACGCCGGCCTCGGTCAGGATCTCCAGGCCGTCGGGGAAGGGGAAGAAAGCGTCGGACGCGGCGTAGGAGCCCTGCGCGCGCTCGGCGCCCGCCCGCTCCACCGCCAGCTTCGCGGAGTCGACCCGGTTGACCTGCCCCATGCCGACGCCGACCGAGGCGCCGTCCTTGGCGAGGAGGATGGCGTTGGACTTGACCGCCCGGCAGGCCCGCCAGGCGAAGGACAGCTCGGCGAGCTCCTCGGGGGAGAGCGCCTCGCCGGTCGCCAGGGTCCAGTTCGCCGGGTCGTCGCCCTCGGCCTGGAGGCGGTCCGTGACCTGGAGCAGCGCGCCGCCGTCGATGGCCTTGACCTCGACCGGGGCGGCCGGTGCCTCGGGGCAGCGCAGCACGCGGATGTTCTTCTTCTTGGCGAGGGCCTCCAGGGCCCCGTCCTCGTAGTCCGGCGCGACGATGACCTCGGTGAAGATCTCCGCGACCTGCTCCGCCATCTCCCTGGACACCGGGCGGTTGACGGCGATCACCCCGCCGAACGCCGACAGCGGGTCGCAGGCGTGCGCCTTGCGGTGCGCCTCGGCGACATCCGCGCCGACCGCGATCCCGCACGGGTTGGCGTGCTTGATGATCGCGACGGCCGGCTCGGCGTGGTCGTACGCGGCACGGCGGGCGGCGTCGGTGTCCGTGTAGTTGTTGTACGACATCTCCTTGCCGTGCAGCTGCTCGGCCTCGGCGAGACCGCCGGACTCGGAGGTGTACAGCGCGGCCGGCTGGTGCGGGTTCTCGCCGTAGCGCAGGGTGTCCTTCCGCTCCCAGGTGGCGCCGAGGAAGTCGGGGAACGAGGAGTCGTCGAGGGGCGCGTACTCGGACGCGAACCAGCTCGCCACCGCCACGTCGTAGGCCGCGGTGTGCCGGAAGGCCTCCGCCGCGAGCCGCTTGCGCGTGGCGAGGTCGAAGCCGCCGTCCCGCACGGCCGCCAGGACGTCGGCGTACCGCGAGGGGCTGGTCACCACGGCCACCGAGGGGTGGTTCTTGGCGGCGGCGCGGACCATCGAGGGGCCGCCGATGTCGATCTGCTCGACGCACTCGTCGCGGGAGGCGCCGGAGGCGACGGTCTCGCGGAAGGGGTAGAGGTTGACGACGACCAGGTCGAACGGCGCCACGCCGAGCTCCGCCAGCTGCCGCTGGTGGTCCTCCAGGCGCAGGTCGGCGAGGATGCCCGCGTGGACCTTCGGGTGCAGCGTCTTGACGCGGCCGTCCAGGCACTCGGGGAAGCCGGTGAGCTCCTCCACCTTGGTGACGGGGACGCCGGCCGTGGCGATACGGGAGGCCGTGGAGCCGGTCGACACCAGCTCGACGCCGGCCTCGTGCAGCCCGCGGGCGAGGTCCTCGAGACCCGTCTTGTCGTAGACGCTGACGAGCGCCCGTCGAAGGGCCCGCTTGTTGCTCTCGGCGGTCACTGGATAACTACCTTTCGTCCCTCAATGCGATAGCCGTTGCGGGCGAGCCGCCCCACGACATCGACGAGCAGCCTGCGCTCGACTTCCTTGATGCGCTCGTGCAGAGCGCTCTCGTCGTCCTCGTCCCGGACCTCCACCACGCCCTGCGCGATGATCGGTCCGGTGTCGACGCCGTCGTCGACGAAGTGGACGGTGCAGCCGGTGACCCTGGCGCCGTACGCGAGCGCGTCACGGACGCCGTGGGCGCCGGGAAAACTGGGCAGCAGGGCGGGGTGCGTGTTCACGAACCGGCCGCCGAAGCGCGCGAGGAATTCCTTGCCGACGATCTTCATGAACCCCGCGGAGACCACGAGATCGGGCTCGTACCCGGCGACGGCCTCGGCGAGCGCCGCGTCCCACTCCACGCGGCTGCCGAAGTCCTTGACCTTCCGTACGAAGGTCGGGATGCCGGCGCGCTCGGCGCGGGCCAGCCCCTCGATGCCCTCGCGGTCGGCTCCGACGGCCACGATCTCGGCGCCGTAGCCCGCGGTGCCGTCGGCGGCGATGGCGTCGAGCAGCGCCTGGAGATTGGTGCCGGATCCGGAGACCAGCACGACGAGGCGCTTGGCAGCCACAGCGGGGGCCTTTCTCGGGGGGTGCGTCGGTACGGTGGCCGGGCACGCACGGCGGTATGTACGTTCGTACGAATGCTTCGGGCCCCCGGATACGGGGAAGCCTACGAAGCGGCCGACCGTCAGCAACGATACCGGCACACCGGGCAGCCCCCTCGGGACGGGGGCGTGGCCGGAAGGTAGCGTCTGAGAGGGGCCCGGTCGGGAACGCCGTTCGTGGACGGTGCGTTCACAGGGTGACGGACCTGGTGCCGCCAGCAGTAGTCAGCCGTAATCACCTAGGGGAAGACGCTCACTTGATGCCGGACCGCAGCCTGCGACTCCTCACGCTCCCCCCGCAGTCGGTGCAGGGAGGGGAGCGCCGTGGCGTGCTGCTGCGCGAGCGGCCCTCCTCGCCGCCGGACGCGCCGTCGGGCGGGAACAGCGGCGACGAGCGGGACGACAGGCCGAAGGACGACAACCCCTTCGCACCGCCGCCGGAGGGCACCCCGGACCGCCCGTGGCAGCCGCGCCGCCCGGCATCGGGAGGCGGCGACTCCGGTGACGGCGACCAGGGCTCGCCCTGGGGCAGCCAGTGGAGCGACCGCCAGCCCGGCCGGTCCTCCGGCGGCTTCGGCGACCGCCCCGGCCCGAACCCCGAGACCCCGAGCGGCAATGACGGCCCCGGCACGAACATGCGCTGGGACCCGACCGACCCCTCGCAGCGCCGCGCGCGCTACGCCCTGCTCTGCGGCATGTGGGCCTTCTTCTTCGCCCTGTTCAGCTGGCCGTACGTCGCCCTGATGCTCGGCGCGCTCGCCCTGTACTGGGGCATCACCGCGCTGCGGGCCAAGCCCCGCTCCCCCGACCCCGACACCCCGGCCCCGGCGAACACCGGCCGCCCCCAGACGACGGCCGCGGTGAGCGGTCTGGTCACGGCGTCCCTGGCGATCGCCCTGGTGGCGGCGGGCTTCACGGCGAAGCTGGTGTACAACGACTACTACACCTGCACCACCGACGCCCTGACCTACCAGGCGAAGCAGGCCTGCGAGGACCTGCTGCCGGAGGAGCTGCGCGGGGTCCTGGGGGACACCGGCTGAGGCACTGCCCGTGACGCTCGCCCCCGGGCCCGGGGGCGAGCGTCACGAGGACTCGGGGGCGTCCTCCTGCCCCGACGCCTCCCGCAGTGCGGCCCAGCGTGCCTCCCGTGCCGCGTCGTCCGCCGGCCAGACCGGCGGCCAGACCGGCTCCGGCTCGGTCGGCAGGAAGTCGTACGGCTCGAAGCTGTCGTCGTCACCGCCGTCACCGTACGAAGCCTGTGCGGCGGACGGGGTCTTCCCGGCGGACGGGGTCTTTTCGCCGGGCGAGGTCGTGTCTCCGGGCGTGGCCTTCTCCCCGTGCTGAGCCTTCTCCGCCCGCTGAGCCTTTCCGGCGAACAGGGTCCTCCCGCCACGCCGAGTCCGACCCGCCGACGGAGTCTTCCCTCCGGGCGCGTCCTTCCCACCGGGCGCGTCCTGCCCGCCCCGCTCCTCCGCCCGAGGCTTCCCCACCCGAGGCGCGGGCCCGTCCGTCCTCCCCCGGCACCGCCACCACCGCACCGCCACCGCCACCGGTACGGCGACCAGCACGCCCCACGCCAGCGCGGCCGCCCCCATCTGCCACCACACCGGTCCGAACCCGGCCAGCGCCGCCACCCCGAGCGCACCGCCCGCCATCGCGCCCAGCCCCGCCATCGCCGCCGCACCCAGGACCACCGCCAGCGCCGCCGCCCCGGCGGTCCGCCCCCGCGACCACACCGAGCCGTCCGCCTCCGCGCTCCCGGCCCGTCCCACGAACCACCCCACGGTCACCCCGGCCACCACCGGCACCACCCCCGCCGCCCAGTTCACCGGCGTCCCCGGCCCCGCCTCCGGGACCGCCGCCAGCAAGGGAAACGGCGGCAGCAGCGCGGCGGGCGAGGAGGACAGCGGCCCCACGACATGCCCCGCACCGAGGGAGAAGCCGGGGCCCAGGGAGTACGCCGTCCCCCACACCGCCGCGTTCGGCGTCAGCGCCAGACACAGCAGCAGCACCGCGAACTGCCCCGACCACCCCTCGGTGAGCTGGAAGAACGACGTGCGCGCCGCCCCGCCGTGCCACACCAGCGACACCGCCAGCAGCAGCGCCCCGCCCCCGAGCAGCACCGCCGTACCCGCCCCGGCCGCCCGTGCCGCGGCATCGAGACGGGCCCGCGCCGCTCCCCCGACGACCAGCCGCCGCATCCCCGCCGGCAGCAGGATCAGCACCTCGTCCACCGCGTCCCGGGGCCGCCCGTACGCCGTCCACACCCCCGCCCCGGCCGCTGCGACGACGACCAGCGGCACCCACACCCCGGTCCACACCCAGTCCGGCCGGAGCACCCCGCCCGCCGCGTACCCCGCTGCGGCGGCGCCCACGGCGAGATAGCCGAGCACGACACCCGCCCAGGCCGTACGCCCCGAGACGGTGGGCTCCTCCGACTCCTCCCCCTCCACCGCGTCCCGCGCGGCGCGGTGCACCAGCCACACCGGGAGCGCGAGCAGCAGCAACGGCGTGACGCCCACCGGCGCGGGCACGCCGGACAGGGTGTCGACGCGGACCAGTTCGGCGCCGTGCGCCAGCAGCCACAGCGCCGCGGCGACGTGCAGCGCGCCCGAGGGACCGCTGTCGGGGTAGGGCGAGCTGATCCACAGCACCATCACCAGCACGGCGAACGAGCCGAGACCGAGGCCCGCGGCCACCGCGCCACCCAGGAGGCCCGCGGCCAGTCCGGGGGAGCGGTCGCGCAACCGGGTGAGCAGGGACGACAACGGCGATCGACGAACGGTCAGCTGGATCACGCCCGCCATGCTCCCAACGACACGCGCTTTCCCGTCGTAACAGGCGAACCTCCGTTGTGTCGCTCAATATACGTTTATGTACATTTTCGTCCGAAGGGGCATCTCGTGACGCAGAGCCCTGCCATCCCGCTGCCCCCGCCCAAGGAACGCCGACGCCTGCGCGAGTCCTCGTCGTTGACGCAGGCTCAGGTCGCGGCGCGGGTGGGCGTGACCCGGGAGACCGTGCGCGCGTGGGAGACCGGCCGCATGACGCCGCGCGGCCGGAAGCGGGAGGCCTACGCGCGACTGCTGAGCGAGCTGACCACGGCGCCGGCCGCCCAAGAGGCCCCGGACGAGCCCGAGGTGACCGCACCTCAGCAGAGCGCCGACACCGCCGAGCTGCCCGTACGGACCCCGCCGCCCGAGCCGGCGCCCGCGGAGGTCGAGTCCTCCCGGCCGCTGACGCCCGCTCAGGCCTTCGACGCGCTCTACGCGTTCTGCGCGCCCTCGCTCGTACGGCAGGCCTATCTGCTCACCGGGCGGCGCGAGCTGGCCCGGGAGTCGGTCGAGCGGGCCTTCGACCGCGCCTGGCAGCGCTGGCCGGAGGTGGCCGTCGACCGGGATCCGGCGGGCTGGGTGCGGGCGACGGCGTACGAGTACGCCCTCTCCCCCTGGCACCGCTTCCGCCCCCGCTACCGGCACCCCGAACCGCCGCCCGCCGCCCCCTCCGACCGCGCGCTGATGGACGTACTCCTCACCCTGCCGCCGCCGTACCGCCGCACCCTGCTGCTCTACGACGGAGTGGGCCTCGATCTCCCGGACACCGCGGCGGAGACGGAGGCGAGCACGCCCGCGGCGGCGAACCGGCTGCTGCACGCGCGCGAGGCGGTGGCCGCGCGGCTGCCGGAGCTGGCCGACCCCGCCGAACTCCACCGGCGGCTGGCCGAGGTGGCGTCGGCGGAGCGCCTGCGCGCCGCGAAGCCGCCGACGGTACGCACCGGCAGCGAGCGCCGGGCCAGCTTCTGGACCCGCGCCGCCATCGCCTTCACGGTCGCCCTCATCGGCACCACGGCCCTGACGCTGCGCACCGCACCCCGGCAGTACGAGGCGCCCGTCTCACCGGGCCGGACCGTCCAGGGCGTCCCCCCGAAGGTCGCCCCGGGCCCGCTGTCGGAGATGGAACAGAAGCTGCGGGCGAAGCTGCGCCAGGAGACGGCGAGCGGTCCGCAGCGGCTGGTACCGCTGCCGGGATGACGCCGATGGGCCCGTCCCCCACCGGGGAACGGGCCCATCCGACGATCAGCCGGAAGCTCAGGCGCTGAGGATCTCGCGCGCCAGCTTCGCCGTCTCGGTCGGCGTCTTGCCGACCTTGACGCCGGCGGCCTCCAGGGCCTCCTTCTTCGCCTGGGCGGTGCCGGACGAACCGGAGACGATGGCGCCGGCGTGGCCCATGGTCTTGCCCTCGGGCGCGGTGAAGCCCGCGACGTAGCCGACGACCGGCTTGGTCACGTTCTTCGCGATGAAGTCCGCGGCCCGCTCCTCGGCGTCGCCACCGATCTCGCCGATCATGACGATCAGGTCGGTCTCGGGGTCGGCCTCGAACGCGGCGAGCGCGTCGATGTGCGTGGTGCCGATGATCGGGTCGCCACCGATGCCGACGGCGGTCGAGAAGCCGATGTCACGCAGCTCGTACATCATCTGGTACGTCAGCGTGCCGGACTTCGAGACCAGACCGATACGGCCCGGCTTGGTGATGTCGCCCGGGATGATGCCGACGTTCGACTGACCCGGGGTGATGATGCCGGGGCAGTTCGGGCCGATGATCCGGGTCTTGTTGCCCTTCTTGCCGGCGTACGCCCAGAACGACGCCGAGTCGTGCACGGCGATGCCCTCGGTGATCACGACGGCCAGCGGGATCTCGGCGTCGATGGCCTCGACGACCGCGTCCTTGGTGAACTTCTCCGGCACGAAGATGACGGAGACGTTGGCGCCGGTGGCCTCGATGGCCTCCTTGACGGTGCCGAAGACCGGTACCTCGGTGCCGTCGAAGTCGACGGAGGTGCCCGCCTTGCGCGGGTTCACGCCGCCCACGACCGTGGTGCCGTCGCCGAGCATGAGCTTGGTGTGCTTCATGCCCGTGGCGCCGGTCATGCCCTGGACGATGACCTTGCTGTCCTTGTTGAGCCAGATAGCCATGGTGTGTTCTGTCCTCGTCCTGAGTGCTTACTTGGCGGCGTGGGCCAGCTCGGCGGCCTTGTCGGCCGCGCCGTCCATGGTGTCGACGCGCTGGACCAGCGGGTGGTTGGCGTCGGTGAGGATCTGCCGGCCGAGCTCGGCGTTGTTGCCGTCGAGACGGACGACGAGCGGCTTGGTGACCTCCTCGCCGCGGTCCTCCAGGAGCTTCAGCGCCTGGACGATGCCGTTGGCGACCTCGTCACAGGCGGTGATGCCACCGAAGACGTTGACGAACACGGACTTCACGTCCGGGTCGCCGAGGATGATCTCCAGGCCGTTGGCCATGACCTGGGCGGAGGCGCCACCGCCGATGTCCAGGAAGTTGGCCGGCTTGACGTCGCCGTGCGCCTCACCGGCGTACGCGACGACGTCCAGGGTCGACATGACCAGACCCGCGCCGTTGCCGATGATGCCGACCTCGCCGTCGAGCTTGACGTAGTTGAGGTTCTTCTCCTTGGCGGCGGCCTCGAGCGGGTTGGCCGCGGCCTTGTCGTGGAGCTCCTCGAAGTCGGGGTGACGGAACTCGGCGTTGTCGTCGAGCGACACCTTGCCGTCCAGGGCGATGACCTCGCCGGAGGCGACCTTCGCCAGCGGGTTGACCTCGACCAGGAGGGCGTCCTCCTTGATGAAGGTGTCCCACAGCCTGACGAGGACGTTCACGACCTTGTCGGCCACCTCGGCCGGGAACTTCGCGGCCTCGACGATCTCGCGGGCCTTCTCCTCGGTCACGCCGTCGATCGCGTCGATCGGCGTCTTGGCGACGGCCTCCGGACGGTTGGCCGCCACCTCCTCGATGTCCACGCCGCCCTCGACGGAGGCGATGGAGAGGAAGGTGCGGTTGGCACGGTCCAGCAGGAAGGAGACGTAGTACTCCTCCAGGATCTCCGGAGCCGTCTCGGCGATCATCACCTTGTGGACCGTGTGGCCCTTGATGTCCATGCCGAGGATGTCCGTCGCGCGGGCGACGGCCTCGTCCGCGGTGGCGGCGAGCTTCACGCCACCGGCCTTGCCACGCCCGCCGACCTTCACCTGGGCCTTGACGACGGACTTGCCACCGAGGCGCTCAGTGGCTGCGCGGGCCGCCTCAGGCGTGTCGATGACTTCACCGGCCAGCACCGGTACATCGTGCTTGGCGAAGAGGTCCCTCGCCTGGTACTCGAACAGGTCCACGCGCTTCCGTCCCTATCAGTGATCTCGCGGTTCGTTGGATGCGTGGGCGTGCCGCGAAGGGCAACGTGACGTCCGCTGTCACTAGGGAGGCGCACACGGTGTCCGAGCGCGCGGCATGTCCGTCTCGCAGGTTATCGCCGCTCGACGGGGGCTTCTAAATCAGGGGTCACACCTGAGCGGTGATACCTGTCACATGATGCCGCGCTCACTGGCACGGGGTGCCTGATGTGAAGGGCCTCACCGGGCTGGGGTCGGCCCGGTGAGGCCCCTTGAACAGCCCGAAGGGGCAGGAATCGGTACGCCCCCGAGGGCTCCGGCCGGGCGGTCCCCACCCCAATGGGGACCGCCCGGCCGTCCGTGAGGTCCCGGCCGGACGGTCCGACGGCTTTCGGCCGTCCGGGTCCTTACGCCTCACGGAGCCGGGATTCAGAGGGAGCGGAGGTACCCCGGGGTGACCGAGTCGGCGACGCCCTGGACGCCGGTGACGGCGTTGCCCGCCAGCGGGGTGCCGGTCAGGTTGTCGGCGACGGGGGCGGCATGGCCGGCGACGCCGTGGGCGAAGGGCTGGACGTCACCCGCGACGCCGTGGGCCGCGGTCCCGGCGGCGTACGTGACCGGCTCGACGAGGTCCGCCACGGGGTGGGCGACATGGCCGACGGCACGGTGCGCGAAGGGGCCGACCTCTCCGGCCAGGCCGTGGGCGAGCGGCCGCGCATCGCCCGCCACGCCGTACGCCAGCGCACCCGCGTCCGTCACGGCCTGCCCGGCGACCGGAGTGACCCCGTGCACGGCCGTGCGCGCGACGGGCGGCAGCACGGCCCCCTGCGCGTCCGCGGCGACCTGACCGACGAGTCCGGTGGCGTACGGGGGTACGTCGGCGAGGGCGCCGTGGGCGACCGGCTGGACGCCGGAGACGGTGCGGGTGGCGAGGGGGTGGACGTCGGCCACGGTTCCGGTGGCGACGGCGTGGACGTCGGCCACGGTTTCGGTGGCGACGGCGTGCACATCGGCGACGGCGCCGGTGGCGACCGGCTGGACGTCGGTCACCAGGCCGTATGCCGCGGCGGTGGCGGCGTCGACCGCGCGGGTGGCCGGGGGGAGGGCTCCGTCCACGGCGGCGGTGACGAGGGGCGGGACGGCCGCGGCGGTCGTTTCGTCGAGGACAGGGGTGACGGTGCCGGTCGGGGCGCTCAGGGTCCGCTCCACCTCCGGGGCGAAGGCGGCGAGGGGGCCGAAGAGGTAGTCGACGGTGTCGGAGGGGTCGGGGGTGTCGGGGGTGGTCGGGATCTCAGGGGTCTGCTGCGCGGCCTGCGTGGCGCGGGCCGCCTTGACGCCCTCGGTGAGCTGCGCGGCGCCGCCCTTGAGCTTGGGGGCCTTGGGGGTCTTGGCGGCCTTCGGGGCCTTGGGGGTGGTCGTGGCGCTCGTTTCGACGGATGCCGTCTGCTTCGAGGTGGCGGTGACCGTCTCGGTCACGCCCTCGGTGACGTCTTCCGTGGCGTCCGGCACGGACAGCGTGGAGGAGGGCAGCTCGTCCGCGCTCGCGGCGGTGGAGCCGAGCGCCCACGCGCCGGTGACACCGGCGGCTATGACGAGGGAACGGCGGATGTTCTTGTTCATGCGTACGTCGGATCCTTAAAGGAGATGGGGACACGGGCAGACCTGTTCCGCCCCCGCGCGGCAGGTCCACTGCGCGGGAAAGGCCTGCTCTAGGCGGGGGATACGGGAATGTCCCGGTACGCGTCCCTGATCTCGTCGGCACCGACGTGCGCGGCGGCGCCGGGCACCAGCCGCGGCGGGGCCGGGTGATGTGCGGCGACCGCATGCGCGTCGCCATGCCTGGGCGTGCCGTTGTCGACCGTCGCACGGTGGTCCAGGGCACCGCCCGGAACCCCTGCGGGCGCGTGCCGCACGGGCACGGGCGCGGTGGAGTCGGCACGGTGGGGGTGGGGGTGAGCGGAGGTGCGGTGCGCGGGGGTGCGGTGCGCGGGCGCGGTGGTGTCGTACGGCGTGACGCCGTGCGGGGTGGCCGTGGCGGCCTCCCCGGTCGCCGGCCCCGCCGAGTCCGCCTCGCCGGGCGGTGCGGAGGTCACCGGCGCGGGTGCCGTGACCGGCAGCGTCTGTTCCGGCAGCGCGGGGAGTTCCGGCAGGCCGGGGAGCACGGGGAGTTCCGCATCCGGCGCCTGGGGCAGCTCCGGCAGAGCGGGCGGCTCGGGCAAGGCGGGCAGCTCAGGCAGCGACTCCCGCGGCGGCACCGCGCCCCGCGCTTCGTCCAGCCCCTCGGTCACCGCGCCGACGGCCTCGCCGACGGGCCGCACGGCACGCTCGGTGACGGCCGGAACGGTGTCCTCGGTGACGGGCCGAAGCTCTCGCCCCTGCGGCTCCCCGGCCCGGGGCTCCCGAGCCACCGACCCGGTCACCCCCTCGACCGCCGTGCGCAGGTCGGCCGACAGAGCCGTGGGCGCGTCCTCCGCCGCCTGAGCCCGCTGCCCGCCCAGGAGCGCGAGCGCGAACAACCCGCCCACCAGCAGCGCCAGATACAGCGCACGCCGTCCGGCCGCCGTGCGCGGGATGCGCACAGCGGCACCGGGCAGGGCTGCTGACCAGGTCAAGGGGGCGGATCCTCCCGTACGGCGGCACGGCGTCGAAGTCGGTGAAGGCATCGATCCTTGCACGGGACTCCTGAGGCCGCGCAAGCCCCCCGTGACCGATGGGTACTCATGTCCGTTTTGCTGCCGCCGGATCCGGTACGGGGATCGGCCGCTTCTCGATCGCCGCCGCCATCACCTCGGGGAAGAGATCCGGCGTACAGGCGAACGCCGGTGCCCCCAGCGCGGCCAGCGCCGCCGCGTGTTCCCTGTCGTACGCCGGTGCCCCCTCGTCGGACAGCGCGAGCAGCGCCACGAACTGCACACCCGACGCCTTCATCGCCGCCACCCGCTTCAGCATCTCGTCGCGGATGCCCCCTTCGTAGAGGTCGCTGATCAGCACGACCACCGTCTCGGCGGGCCGGGTGATCTGCGACTGGCAGTACGCCAGCGCCCGGTTGATGTCCGTACCGCCGCCGAGCTGGGTGCCGAACAGGACGTCCACCGGGTCGTCGAGCTGGTCGGTGAGGTCGACGACCGCGGTGTCGAAGACGACCAGCCGGGTGTCGATCGACCGCATCGACGCCAGCACCGCCCCGAACACCGACGCGTACACCACCGACGCCGCCATCGACCCGGACTGGTCGATGCAGAGCACGACGTCCTTCTTCACCGACTGCGAGGCCCGCCCGTAGCCGATGAGCCGCTCGGGCACGATCGTGCGGTACTCCGGCAGATAGTGCTTGAGGTTGGCGGCGATCGTGCGGTTCCAGTCGATGTCGTGGTGGCGCGGCCGGCTGATCCGCGCGCTGCGGTCGAGGGCGCCGGTGAGCGTGGCCCGGGTGCGGGTGGCGAGCCGCTTCTCCAGGTCCTCGACGACCTTGCGCACGACGGCCCGCGCGGTCTCCTTGGTCGTCTCCGGCATGGCCTTGTTGAGGGAGAGGAGGGTCCCGACGAGATGCACATCGGCCTCCACCGCCTCCAGCATCTCCGGTTCCAGCAGCAGCGTGGAGAGTCCGAGCCGGTCGATGGCGTCGCGCTGCATGACCTGCACGACGGAGGAGGGGAAGTAGGTGCGGATGTCCCCGAGCCAGCGCGCCACGGACGGTGCCGACGCCCCGAGCCCCGCCGAACGGTCCTTCCCCGTCTGCGGCCTGTCCCCCTTCCCGTAGAGCGCGGTGAGCGCCCCGTCCATCGCGGCGTCCTGCCCGGCGAGCGTGCATCCGGTGCCGTCGGCCGCGTCCCCGCCGAGCACGAGCCGCCAGCGCCGCAGCCGCTCCTGCGCCGGGTCCGTCACGTCCGTCGTCATCCGCGCGTCCCTCCGTGCCGTTCCCACAGCGGGATCACCGGCACGGTCGTCGCCGGCCGGCCCCACGCCCGCGTCTCCTGGCCCTGTCCCGGCGCCTGCCGCGCGGCGCGCACCGCTCGGGCCCTCCCGCTCCGCTCCGCCCGTCCTCCGGCCGCCATCACGCCACCCCCACCATGTCGTCGTCGTCCGTGTCCAGCCCCAACAGCAGCCGCACCACCGGCAGTACGACGTTCCCGCGCTCCTGGTCCAGCCCGGCCGCGAACCCGGGTACGCCCGCACCCGTGGCCGCCGCGCCGCCCCGCTGTCCCGGCCCGCGCCGCACCAGCTCCCCGAGCGTTCTGCGCACGCCCGGCTCGTACGCCGAGAAGGTGCGCCTGAGCAGCGGCAGTACGTCGGTGAACGCGTCCGCCGGCACCCCGGTCAGCCAGGCGTCGACCAGGCCGAGCAGCCGCTCGTCGTGCACGAGCAGCATCCCGCCGCCCGATCCGCCGCCGACGAAGCCCTCGATCCAGGCCGCCGCGTCCCCGGGCGGTGTCCCCGGCGACAGCACGAGACCCATGAGCCGGGCCGCCTCGTCCTGCGCCAACTCCCCCTCGTCCAGCAGGAGTCGCACGGACCGGCCGCGGATCACGCCGGGAACCGAGTCCCGCAGGGACAGCACCTTGAGCACCGCCCGCCAGCGCCCGCGCAGATCGCCGTGGCCCGGCGCGGGCGCGTCGCCGAGCAGCCCCACCGCCCCGTGCACGGCGTCCACATGGCGCCGTATCTCCTCGGCGGCGTCCGCGTCGAGTCCGGCGCAGGCCGGGGGCAGTCCGACGAAGATCCGCTCGGCGAGACCGGCGGCGACCTCCGCGAGTGCCCCGGTGCCGGTGCCGCGGACGTCGCCGTACCGCAGGGAGCGGACCAGGGCGGGCAGGGCCTGGGCGAGGTGGCCGACGTCCGAGTCGAGCGCGGCCCGGTCGGCCAGCACCCGCATCACCGTCGGCAACGCGTCCGGCAGCTCGGCCAGCAGGCACCGCTCGGCGAGCGCGGTGACGTCGGCGAGGTGCTGCGCCGAGACGGCGTCCGCCTCGGACTTGGCGGTCGCTGCGGCGAGTACGGTCGTCCCCCACACCCCGGCCTCGGCGATCCGCACCGCCAGTTCCGGCTCCCAGCGCAGCCGCCAGGTCTCCCGGAAGGTGCCCGTGCTCCCCCGCGAGGCGACCGGCTCTCCCCACGGCACGCCCAGCAGCCGCAGCCGGTGCAGCAGCCGGCTGCGCCCGGCGTCGGTCTCCTTGCGCAGGTCGAGCTCCAACTCCCGCTCCAGCGCCTCCGGCTTGAGCCGCAGCCGGCGCTGGATCCGGTCGAGGTCCCGCTGCAGGGGCACCGCGGGCGCGTTCCGCGGCACCTCGCCCAGCACGTCGCCCACGACCAGCCGGTCGTGCACCAGCGCCAGCGGCACGTCCGAGCCGTCGCACATCACCGCCCGCACGGCGTCGGTGGTCTCGCCCAGGCCGGGCAGCGGGCGGCCGCGCATCGCCGCGAGCGTCTCGGCCAGCCGTACCGCCTCGATGACATGGGCGGAGGAGACCATCCGGTCCTCGGCCCGCAGCAGCCCCGCCACCTTGGTCAGCCACCGCTCGACGGGCCGGTCGGTGGCGCGGAACAGATGCCCGTACCACCCCGGCGAGTCGATGCCCGCCCCGTAGCCGCTGGCCCGCGCCAGCCTGCGGTGCGTCCACGGCACCCAGGTCATGTCCGCCTTGACCTTGGGCAGTCCCTTGAGCAGGGCCCGGTCGGCGGCGACGGTGCTCCGCCCGCCGAGCGCGGGCACGTGCCAGGCCCCGCACACCACGGCCACCGCGTCCCCGAACTCCTTCTGCGCGGCGCGCACTTGGAGCCGCATGTACGCCTCGCGCACCAGGTCCCGGTCGTGTCCGCCGCTGCCGTACACCTCCCGCAGCGCCGTCATGGCCTCCGCCAGCACCGCGAACGGCGCGAGCGGATCCCCCGCCGCACCGACCCCGCGGTGCTCGACGACGTCCTCCCACCAGCGCTCGGCGTCGTCGTATCCGGCGGCGTCGGCGAGCACGGCGAGCGGGTCGACCCGGACGTCGGCACGGCTCTCGGCCTGCTCCTCCGGGGACTCGGACGCTGGTGCGCCCGCTTCCGTCTCCCCCGTGTCCTCCTTCTCCCACGCCAGTGTGTGGGTGGCCGGAAGGTCGATGAAGCGGGCCGGTACCTCGTGCTCCAGCGCCCAGCGGATCGCGACCCACTCCGGGGAGAACTCGGCCAGCGGCCAGAACGCCGAGCGGCCCGGCTCGTCCACGGCATGGGCGAGGAGGGCGACCGGCGGCCGCATGTCCTCCTCGGCGGCCAGCGGGATCAGCGCGTCCGCCTCGGGCGGCCCCTCGATCAGCACCGCGCGCGGCCGGGCCGCGTCCAGCGCCGCCCGCACGGCGCGCGCCGAGCCGGGCCCGTGATGCCGTACGCCGAGCAGCAGCGGCCCGGCGGCCGTGCCGGGGTCAGCTCCCGTCGTCACACCGTCCCCCTCGCCTGGCCGGCCACCTGGTGTCGTCGTCCCGCGTGCGGAGCCTCCGGTTGGCGGTCACGCGCTCACCTCCCGGCAGGCGCGGTAGAAGTCGGTCCAGCCGTCGCGCTCGCGGACGACCGCCTCCAGGTACTCCTGCCAGACGACCCGGTCGGCCGCCGGATCGCGGACCACGGCGCCGAGGATGCCCGCGGCGACGTCGGCGGGCCGCAGGACGCCGTCCCCGAAGTGGGCGGCCAGCGCCAGGCCGCCGGTGACGACGGAGATCGCCTCGGCCGTGGAGAGGGTGCCGCTGGGCGACTTCACCTTGGTCCGGCCGTCGGAGGTCACCCCGTCGCGCAGCTCGCGGAAGACGGTCACCACCCGGCGGATCTCGTCCACGCCGTCGGGCACGGCCGGCAGGTCGAGGGAGCGGCCGATCTGGTCGACGCGCCGGGAGACGATGTCGACCTCCGCGTCCACGCTCTCCGGCAGCGGCAGCACG
Organism: Streptomyces sp. NPDC002784; assembly: GCF_053592135.1. Taxonomy (NCBI): domain Bacteria; kingdom Bacillati; phylum Actinomycetota; class Actinomycetes; order Kitasatosporales; family Streptomycetaceae; genus Streptomyces; species Streptomyces sp. NPDC002784. Next base: position 620,909 of record NZ_JBSFVD010000001.1, read on the forward strand.
ACCGTGTTGAAGCGGCGACGCAGGGCGCTGGAGAGGTCGTTGACCCCGCGGTCGCGGTCGTTGGCGGTGGCGATGAGGTTGAAGCCGCGGACGGCCTGCACCTCCTGGCCCAGCTCCGGGACGGGCAGGGTCTTCTCGGACAGGATCGTGATGAGCGTGTCCTGGACGTCGGCCGGGATCCGGGTCAGCTCCTCGACCCGGGCCGTCATGCCCTCCGCCATGGCCCGCATGACGGGGCTCGGCACCAGCGCGTCCCGGCTCGGGCCGTGCGCGAGCAGTTGCGCGTAGTTCCAGCCGTACCGGATCGCCTCCTCCGGGGTGCCGGCGGTGCCCTGGACCAGCAGGGTCGAGTCGCCGCTGACGGCCGCGGCCAGATGCTCGGACACCCAGGTCTTGGCGGTGCCGGGCACTCCGAGCAGGAGCAGGGCGCGGTCGGTGGCGAGGGTGGTGACGGCGACCTCGACGATGCGGCGCGGTCCCACGTACTTCGGAGTGATCACGGTGCCGTCCGGCAGGGTGCCGCCGAGCAGGTAGGTCGCCACGGCCCAGGGCGACAGCTTCCAGCGGGCCGGGCGCGGGCGGTCGTCCTGCGCGGCCAGCGCGGACAGTTCGGCCGCGAAGGCATCCTCGGCGTGCGGTCGCAACGGCTCGGTCGGTGCGCTCTCGCGTGTTGTCTCGGACGTCGGGTCCACGGACACGGTCATGGCGAAGTCCCCCTCCAGCTCGGCCGGTTCGGATCTGTCACCAACCGTGCACCACGCCACTGACAATCTGTTCCGACCTGCGCAAACGCGCTCGCCGGGCCGATTGTCAGTGGGGGGATCTACCTTCGATGGCATGACTCAGCAGGGGGTGCGCTGGAGCGCGGAGCAGGTGCTGGCACTCGCGCCTGACACCGCGTCACGCAAAGCGGGCAGCAAACTCGGCGCGGCCGGACCGTGGTCCGAGGCGGGCAGTACCGACGAGGGGACGGTGTGGGGACTGTGCAAGGGCAGTGGCAGCAAGCCGTATCAGACGGTCGTCGACATCGCGGACGCGTCAGGGCCCGCGTACAAGTGCAGTTGCCCCAGCCGGAAGTTCCCGTGCAAGCACGCGCTCGGGCTGCTGTTGCTGTGGGCGGGCGGGGACGGGGCCGTGCCGCAGGGACAGCCGCCGGACTGGGCGCGGGAGTGGACCGAGGGGAGAAGGAAGCGCGCGGAGCAGCAGCGGGCGGAAGGCGCATCCGGTTCCTCGTCCGGCTCGGCGGATCCGGAGGCGGCGCGGCGGCGGGCGGAGCGCCGGGCGGAGAAGGTCACCGCGGGGGCGACGGAGCTTGAGCAGCGGCTGGCGGATCTGCTGCGCGGCGGACTGGCCGGCGCGGAGCAGGCGGGGTACGGGCTGTGGGAGGAGACGGCCGCCCGCATGGTCGACGCCCAGGCGTCGGGACTGGCGGCGCGGGTGAGGGAGTTGGGGGCGATTCCGTCGTCCGGGCCCGGCTGGCCGGTGCGGCTGCTGGAAGAGTGTGCGCTGCTCCACCTGCTGGACCAGGGCTGGCTGCACCGCGAGCGGCTGCCGGAGCCCCTGGCGGCGACGGTCCGCTCCCGCATCGGTCTGCCCGCCTCGCCCGAGGGCCCGCCGATCCGCGACCGCTGGCTGGTCCTCGCCCAGTACGACACGGCGGACACCCGCCTGACCACCCGCCGGATCTGGCTCCACGGCGCCGACTCGGCCCGCACCGTCCTCCTCCTGTCCTACGGCGCCGCGGGCCGCGCCCCTGAGCCGGCGCTCCCGGTCGGGCTGGCCCTGGAGGCGGAGGTGTCCCCCTATCCGGGCGCCGGACAGCTGCGGGCGTCCCTGGGCGAGCGGTTCGCCGCGCCCGTACCCACCTCTCTGCGCCCGGCAGGGGTGACGACGACGCAGGCGGCGGCACGCTACGGGGAGGCGCTGCGGGACGACCCCTGGCTGGACTCGGTCCCGGTGACGCTGGAGCGGGTGATACCGACTCCGGACGGCGAGTCCTGGCAGCTGGCCGACGCCGACACCGACACGGCCCTGCCGCTCACCCCCACGGCCCGGTCCCGCCCCGGCCTGTGGAAGCTGGTCGCCCTCTCGGGCGGCGAACCGGTGAAGGTCTTCGGCGAATGCGGCCACCACGGCTTCACCCCGCTCGCGGCATGGCCGCAAGGACCGGGCGAGGCGATACAGCTGTGCTGAGCCGCCCGCGACACACCTCAGGACGACTACGGCCTCACCCCGCCCGCAGCCGGGCGGCAAGAGCCAGGCAAGGCGATACAGCCATGCTGAGCCCACGCCCCGACAAGCCCCAACCCCTGCGACCTCACCCCGCTCCCGGCGTGACCGCAGAGACCAGGCAAAGCGGAGCAGCCGCGCGGAGCCAACCCCGACCCACCCCAAGCCCCCCGCAGCCTCACCCCACCCCCAACCCGGCCGCAAGAGCCAGGCAAAGCGCAGCAGCCCCGCAGATCCGCCCCCGCCGCACCCCCAGCCCCCCATCCGGCAGCACCCCATCCGGCAGCACCCCACAGAAGGGACGCCCCTCGTGAACAGGACCCCGGACGCGTCTGCCTGGGAAGAGCTCGTCACCACCGCCCTCCTCGGCACCGACCGCCGCACCCCACCGGGGGCGGGCCCCGCCCGGGAGGCGCCGGTCGCGTTGCTGGACGCGGCCGCCCTGGAGACCGTGCGCCGGCGGGCGGGCCTGCTCCCGGCACGCGCGGCGGCCCGCCCCGAGCCGGCGCCCGAGGACAACCGGCCCGCGCTGCCCCCGGCGGCGGCCCGCAGGCTGGCGCTGCTGCTGGCCGACCGCGGAGCTACCGGCGGCGGACGCAGAAGCACGGCGCCGGACCTCATGGAGCTGCTGCCCCAGTGGCTGACGGCGGCCAACGCCCACGGCTACGCGGCGCCGCCGCAGCTGCTGCCGGCCCTGCTGGACGCGGCCCGGGGCCGCACGGACCTGCGGCCGGCGGCACTGCGCTTCGCGGGCACCCGCGCGGTGTGGCTGGCGCGGCTGAACAAGGACTGGCGGTTCGCCCTGCGCGCGACGCCCGGCGGCGGCACGGCGCTGCCCCGCCCCGAGGAGCGGGAAAGGGTGCGGCGGTTGTGGCAGGAGGGCCTGTTCGCCGAGCGCGTCGCCCTGCTGGCCGCGATACGGGCGCGGGAGCCCGTCGCCGCACGGGAGTTGCTGGCGACGACCTGGGCGACGGAGCGGGCCGAGGACCGGCTGATGTTCCTGGACTCGCTGCGCACCGGCCTCGGCCCGTCGGACGAGCCGTTCCTGGAGCAGGCGCTGGCCGACCGCAGCCGCAACGTGCGGGCGACGGCGGCCGAGTTGCTGTCGGCGCTGCCGGACTCGGCGCTGGCCGGGCGGATGGCGGTCCGGGCCGGGGCGTGCGTGGCCGTGGACCACACCGGGGCCACCGCGACGATCACGGTCGAGGCACCGCACGAGTGCGATCCGAGCATGGAGCGCGACGGTGTGGTGTCGAAGGCTCCGGCGGGACGCGGGGAACGGTCGTGGTGGCTCGGACAGTTGGTGGAGGCGGCACCGCTCGGCGGCTGGCCCGCGCGGCTGGGCGGCCGGACGCCCGCGCAGATCGTGGCGCTGCCGGTCGCGGACGACTGGCAGGCCGAGCTGCACGCGGCATGGTGCCGGGCGGCCGTACGGCAGCGGGACGCCGAGTGGGCGCGGACGCTGCTCGGGACGCCGTCGGCGCCGGAGGCGGGCGGGCCCGGGGCGGTGTCACTGGCCGAGCGGGCGAAGCTGCTGGGCACGCTGGATCCGGGCGAACGGGCCGAGTGGGTGGCCGGCTTCATCGCGCGGCACGGGCTGTCCGAGGCCTTCCAGCTGCTGGGCGTGTGCGCCGTGCCGTGGGCCGCGCCGCTCGGACGGGCGGTGGTCGACGCGCTCAACATCGCGCGGGACGCGGGGAGTTACCCATGGAGTTTCAGCGGCGTGATGGGGCTGGCCGAGCGCTGTCTGGACCCGGCCGAGGCGAGCCGCCTCGACGGCCTGCTGGCGGTGCCCGACGAGCCGGAGGACGCCTCGCCGGGGGCCGGAGGGTACTGGGCGGAGGCGTTCCAGCGGCTCGTCACGACCCTGCGGCTGCGGGCGGCGATGCTGGCGGAGCTGAGCGGGACCGCGCGGGCCGGCGACCCGCCCGCCCGCGCCGGAACAACCGCTCAGCCCCCGGAGACGCTCGGCTGACGCACGTTCGCGCGGACCCAGTCCACGATCGACTGCGTGGTCGCCCCCGGAGTGAAGATCTCCGCGACGCCCTTCTCCTTCAGCGGCGCGATGTCCGCCTCGGGGATGATCCCGCCGCCGAAGACCAGGATGTCCTCCGCGTCCCGCTCCTTGAGCAGGGCGATCACCGCGGCGAACAGCGTGTTGTGGGCGCCCGAGAGGATGGACAGACCGATCGCGTCGGCGTCCTCCTGGATCGCCGTGTCGACGATCTGCTCGGGCGTCTGGTGCAGGCCCGTGTAGATGACCTCCATACCGGCGTCGCGCAGCGCCCGCGCGATCACCTTGGCCCCGCGATCGTGGCCGTCGAGCCCCGGCTTGGCCACCACCACGCGGATCGGACCGGCTGCCACACCCATCACTGCCTCCATGAAGCGACTACATCCATCCGTACCGTCAAGTACCGCACACATCACTCGCGCCGTAGACGCCGCACACGCCGTGGCACGGACGCCCCGCGCCACAGCGCCCGGGGAAGTGAACGAACGTTATCGCCAGCATCCCGCAACCCGCAGTTTCACGGTGGGGAGCGAGGGGGAAATCACATGGTGGGACACGTTCGCCGCGCACCGTTCCGACCCTCTGCGGCTCACGGACCGCAGACCCAGGCGGCCGCCGGGCCATGGCCGGAACCCGCGCAACGGGAGCCGCGACGAGATCGCCGCACCACCGCGCCGCAGGCCGCGCGGCATGGGGGTGCGGCGGGTCGGCGAGGGCACGAGGAGCACGCAGGGCAGGTACGGCACGACAGCGGGGAGCCTCGTCGCCACACCGGCAGGGAGTCTCGTCACGTCATCGGCGTCATGGACGTCACACGCCGCCCCCGCCCCGCGCGGCCCGCTCGCGCGCCGTCGGCCGGCCTCGGCGCGACTTCCGATGAGGGCACACGGGGGACACAGCCGTCCTCGGGCGTGCCGACAGGAGGTCGGCCATGACGGTCACCAAGGCAGTGCTGCCCTTTCTCCCGCTCTGTCAGCGGCTCCTCCCGAGCCGGCTGACCGGACTGTCCATGGCGCTGTTGAAGGCCACCGCCCTCGAGATCGCGATCCTCGCCGGACACCTCCTCCTCTATCCGTCCGGGATCTCCCAGGAGCGCAGGGCCCCCCTCCCCGCACCGGACTCCCCGGAGCCCCCCCGGCTGCCGGCGGAGGCGAAGCCGCCGGTCGTGCTGCTGCACGGCTTCATCGACAACCGCTCGGTCTTCGTGCTGCTGCGCCGCAGCCTCGCCCAGCACGGCAGGCAGCAACTCGAGTCGCTCAACTACTCGCCGCTGACCTGCGACATCCGCACGGCGGCCGAGTTGCTCGGCCGGCACATCGAGGAGATCTGCGCGCGCACGGGCAGCAGCCGGGTGGACGTCGTCGGGCACAGCCTCGGCGGCCTCATCGCCCGCTACTACGTGCAGCGGCTCGGCGGTGACCTCCGGGTGCGGACCCTCGTCACCCTCGGCACCCCGCACTCGGGCACCCGCGTGGCGCCGCTGGCGAACGCGCACCCCATCGTCCGCCAGATGCGCCCCGGTTCGGCGGTGCTGGAGGAGCTGGCCCGGCCCGCGTCCGGCTGCCGTACGCACTTCGTGAGTTTCTGGAGCGACCTCGACCATCTGATGGACCCGCTGGGGACGGCCCGCATCGACCACCCCGACCTGTCGGCGCGGAACGTGCGGGTGAGCGGGGTGGGACATCTCGCCCTGCCCGTGCACCCGGCCGTGGCGGTCGGGATACGGCAGGCACTCGACACCGAGTGGACGGCAGCCGAAACCGCCCGCGCCGGCGGTCTGACGGTGGCCTGAGCCGGCCCCAATCCGGCGGAAGTCTCGAACAGCCTTCGAACACAAGGCCAAAGTCGCGCCCGCAGTCCCCCGAAACACGGCCGAATGCCCGTTTCCGGGAAAGGTGAAACCTGCCGAAGATTGTCGTGCCCGCATACCGCCGGGTACAGTCGCCGCACTGCTCTGGCAGCCCCTGTTGTCGAGGCGAAAGAGAAGTTGGTGAACGACCGTCACCCGTCGGGGACCATGACCACCCCGGCTCCGGCCTCCGAGGCCGCCTCGGCGCACTACGCGTCGTACGGCACCCAGGAAGCCCAGTACGACGACTTCACCACGCACGGTCACTACGACGCCACCGGTTTTCCGACGGCCACCGGGACCTTCGACACGGACCCGCTGTTCGGCTCGATGCCGGGCGAGAGCACCGGCGTCTACGACTCGGGCCAGTGGGCCACGGCCGGCCATCAGACCCCGCACTACGACGCGTACGCGGCCCAGCACCACGCCGCCTATGACACCGGCGTCCACGAGACGACCGCCTGGTCGGCCGGCCACCAGCAGCTGCCCGGCGTTCCGGCGCAGGCCACCAGCCCCGACGCCAGTGGCCAGTGGGACGCCAACGCCTGGCTGCAGCCCGACCCGTCCGGCGGCCCCGCCGACCGGACCCAGCACTGGGACTGGGGCACGCAGACCTTCGACACCGGCACCTACGACGCCACGCAGTGGAACTCCGACGGCGCCGCCACCGGGTCCGACGGCTACGAGCACCGGGCCGAATCGTTCGACCAGCAGCCGACGGCGACCTTCGAGCAGGTTTCGGCCGAGGAAGCGTCGCACGACGGGACGTCCTACCGCGAGACGTCGTACGAGGAACCCGCCCCGGGCGAGGGCGAGTCGGCCGACACCGGCGAGATCCCCGACGTGACCCCCCTCCTCGACGACGAGGAGGAGAGCGCCCCGGCGCCGGGTTCCCGCGCCGCCGCCCGCACCGCGTCCCGTTCCCGCCGCCGTCCCCCCGCCAAGCGCTCCGCGCTGCTGACCATCGCCGTGCCCTCGGCGTGTGTCATGGGCGTGGCCGGGATCGCCGCCGCCTCCGTCGGCACGCTGACGCCCGACGAGCAGGAGACCTCGGCCACCGCGTCGGACGCGCAGGCGGTCAAGCCCTCGACGGCCAACAACATGCTGGACACCCAGCTGGAGAGCGTCTCGGCCGGCGCCGACGACTTCGCCGACCGGGCCAGCCGGACGCAGGAGCGCATCGACCTCAAGGCCGAGCAGGAGGCCGAGCGGAAGAAGGCGGCCGAGGAAGCGGCCCGCAAGGAGCGGCTGCGCCCGAAGTTCGCGCTGCCGGTGGCCCAGCACGGGCTCAGCGCCTACTACGGCCAGGCCGGCATCAACTGGATGTCCGTGCACACCGGCATCGACTTCCCGGTGGCGTACGGCACTCCGGTGCTGGCCGCGACCGACGGCACCGTGCGCACCCAGTGGAACAGCGCCTACGGCAACATGATGATCGTGACCGCGATGGACGGCACGGAGACGTGGTACTGCCACCTCTCCACGTACCAGGTCGCCTCCGGTACGGCCGTGAAGGCCGGCGACCAGATCGCGTTCTCCGGCAACTCCGGCAACTCGACCGGCCCGCATCTGCACTTCGAGGTCCGCCCGGGCGGGGGGTCGGCCATCGACCCGCTGGCCTGGCTGCGCAGCCACGGCCTCGAGCCCTCGTAACTCCCCCGCAGTCCCCCGCCGTTCAGCAGCGGGGGACCCGCGAAACTACAGCTTCTCCACCGGCGCGTAGCGCAGCAGCAGCCGCTTCGGCTTGTCGCCGAAGTCGATCGTCGCCTCGGCGTTGGCTCCCGTGCCCTTGACCGCCATCACGGTGCCGAGCCCGAACTGGTCGTGCGTGACCCGGTCCCCGACCGCCAGCGAGACGACCGGCTGCTCGGAGGTCCGCCGGGTGGCGAAGCCGGACGCGCCGGAGGCCGAGGAACGCGACCGGGACGACGACAGCGAGGCCGCCACACCCGACGCGGGCCCCGAGGACACCGGCGAGGTGGCACCGGTGCGCTTCCAGTCGACGTGCTGCGTCGGAATCTCCTCCAGGAAGCGGGAGGGCGGGTTGTACGAGGGCTGCCCCCACGCGCTGCGCATCGACGAGCGGGTCAGGTACAGCCTCTCCCGCGCGCGCGTGATGCCGACGTAGGCCAGGCGCCGCTCCTCCTCCAGCTCCTTGGTCTGGCCGAGGGCCCGCATGTGCGGGAAGACGCCGTCCTCCATGCCGGTGAGGAAGACGACCGGGAACTCCAGGCCCTTGGCGGTGTGCAGGGTCATCAGGGTGATGACGCCGGAGCCGTCCTCGTCCTCGTCGGGGATCTGGTCGGAGTCGGCGACGAGCGCGACCCGCTCCAGGAAGTCGGCGAGCGAGCCGGTCGCCTCGCCCTCGCCGGACTCCTGCTCGAACTCCAGGGCCACGGCGGCGAGTTCCTGGAGGTTCTCGATCCGGGTCTCGTCCTGCGGGTCGGTGGAGGCCTGCAACTCGGCGAGATAGCCGGTGCGTTCGAGCACCGCCTCCAGGACGGTCGCGGGCCCGGCGCCGGACTCGACGATCGTACGGAGCTCCTCCATCAGCGTGTTGAACCGCTTGACCGCGTTGGTGGAGCGCGCGGCCATGCCGTACGCCTCGTCCACGCGCTTGAGCGCCTGCGGGAAGCTGATCTTCTCGCGCTGGGAGAGGGCGTCGATCATCGCCTCGGCGCGGTCGCCGATGCCGCGCTTGGGGACGTTCAGGATGCGCCGCAGCGGGACCGAGTCCTCGGGGTTGGCGAGCACGCGCAGGTAGGCCAGGACGTCCCGGACCTCCTTGCGCTCGTAGAAGCGGACGCCGCCGACGACCTTGTAGGGCAGGCCGACGCGGATGAAGACCTCTTCGAAGACGCGGGACTGGGCGTTGGTGCGGTAGAAGACGGCGACGTCGCCGGCCTTCGCGTCGCCCGCGTCGGTGAGGCGGTCTATCTCGTCGGCGACGAACTGCGCCTCGTCGTGCTCGGTGTCGGCGACATAGCCGGTGATGCGCGCGCCCGCGCCCGCGTTGGTCCACAGATTCTTGGGGCGGCGGGATTCGTTGCGCTCGATGACGGCGTTGGCGGCGGTGAGGATCGTCTGGGTGGAGCGGTAGTTCTGCTCCAGCAGGATCGTCGTCGCGTCCGGGTAGTCCTCCTCGAACTGGAGGATGTTGCGGATGGTCGCGCCGCGGAAGGCGTAGATCGACTGGTCGGCGTCACCGACGACGCAGAGCTCGGCGGGCTTGAGGTCGTCCTCGGCGGGCGGTACGTCGACGGGGTGCTCGGCGGTGCCCACCAGCTCGCGCACGAGCGCGTACTGGGCGTGGTTGGTGTCCTGGTACTCGTCGACGAGGACGTGCCGGAAGCGGCGGCGGTAGTGCTCGGCGACGTCCGGGAAGGCGCGCAGCAGATGGACCGTCGTCATGATCAGGTCGTCGAAGTCCAGCGCGTTCGCCTCACGCAGGCGGGACTGGTAGAGCGCGTAGGCCTGGGCGAGGGTCTTCTCGAAGCCGTCGGATGCCTGGGCGGCGAAGTCCTCCTCGTCGATCAGCTCGTTCTTCAGGTTCGAGATCTTGGCGCTGAAGGACTTCGGCGGGAAGCGCTTGGGGTCGAGGTCCAGGTCACGGCAGACCAGGGCCATCAGGCGCTTGGAGTCGGCGGCGTCGTAGATCGAGAAGGAGGAGGTGAAGCCGAGCTTCTTCGACTCGCGCCGCAGGATCCGCACGCACGCGCTGTGGAAGGTCATCACCCACATCGCGTTGGCCCGCGGGCCGACGAGCTGCTCCACGCGCTCCTTCATCTCGCCCGCGGCCTTGTTGGTGAAGGTGATCGCGAGGATCTGCCCGGGGTGCACGTCCCGCGCGGCGAGCAGATGGGCGATGCGGTGGGTGAGCACGCGCGTCTTGCCGGAGCCCGCGCCGGCCACGATGAGCAGGGGGGTGCCGGAGTGCACGACGGCCGCGCGCTGGTTCTCGTTCAGCCCTTCGATGAGCGCGGCCGCGTCGAGGGCCGGGCGCGGGGCGCCGTCGCGGTAGTAGGCGTCCCGGTCCGGGGGCACGTCGAACTTCCCGCCGAACAGATCGTCCGGAACCGGCTCCGGAGCGTGATCGTCCTCGGGCGGCGGCGGGGGTTCCTCGGCATGGGCCCGAGGGGCCTGGAGGTCCGCCAGGAAGCTGTCGTCAAAGAGGCTGCTCATCGCTCTCCGAGTCTAGGGCTCCCCACTGACAGCCCGCCGCCGCCCTGAGAACATCCCCCGAATCGGCGGCCGGGGATCGTCGCGTCGCGCCCGCCGGGCAGGGGGCCTTCACCCCCGTACACCTGCGGCGGAGACCTTGGTCACAGCATCGGACGGGAACCGGTCGGCGGACAGGTCGCCGCAGACCCGTCCAGATCGATCAGGTCCCCCGACGCCGGGACCCAAGGTCACGAAAATGTATCGGGCATATCACCCATCAACCTTCACAGGCGCCACACGAGTTGGCTACCGTGCCGCACAGGCCGTACGACCCCCACCGGCGAACCTCGCCGGGCCGCGCGGCCTCCGCCGAGTCCGCTGCCGCCTGGCAGCCGAGCCGGGGACCCACCGAACATTGGGGTGAATCGACCCGACTCCCGTACGGGACACGGTCGTAGGGCAACCCTTCCTAACCACCCGCCCGAACCCGACAGCTAACCCGGTAGGCGGACCATTGGAAGGAGTCGCCTCCCTTGGCGTCGCACCGCAAGTCGCGTCCCGCGGGTACGCGCGTAGCAGGCATACGGACCCCCGCCCTTGCCACGGCCGCCCTCACCTCCGTGGCCCTGCTGTCCCAGACGGCCAACGCCAACCCGGCCACGGACGACAAGCCGAGCCTCGAAGAGGTCGAGAAGAAGGTCGACGACCTCTACCGGCAGGCGGAGACGGCGACCGAGAAGTACAACGCCGCCAAGGAGCGGACCACCAAGCAGCGCAAGCAGGTCGACACCCTCCTCGACGACGTCGCCGAGCGCACCCAGAAGCTCAACGACGCGCGGGAGGAGCTCGGGTCCTTCGCCGCCGCGCAGTACCGCACCGGCGCCTCCGTCCCCGACACCGCGACCTTCCTGCTCGCCGACACCCCGCAGGACTACTTCGACCAGACCCAGCTGATGAGCCGGATGACCGGCCGCCAGAAGGAAGCGGTCGACGACTACATCACCGAGCAGTCGGCGACGATGAAGAAGCGCAAGGAGGCCACCGAGAGCCTCCGGACGCTGAACGAGTCGCAGACCGATCTGAAGACCGCCAAGTCCACGGTCCAGAAGAAGCTCGCCGACGCGCGGGAGCTGCTGTCGCAGCTGACGGCGGAGGAGAAGGCGCGGCTCGCCGCGATCGAGCGCAAGCGCCAGGAGGAGGCCGCGCGCAAGGCCGCCGAGCTGGCCGATCAGCAGGCGGCGGAGGAACAGCGCCGCGATGAGGCCGCGAAGGCGGCGGCCCAGCAGCAGAGCGGCTCCTCCTCCGGTTCGACGGAGACCTCCACCGGCAGCACCGGGTCCGAGGCCACCGCGGACTCCTCCTACGCCACGAAGGCCGAGAAGGCGATCGCCTTCGCCCGCGCGCAGATCGGCAAGCCGTACGTCTGGGGCGCCACGGGTCCCGACTCCTACGACTGCTCGGGGCTGACCCAGGCCGCCTGGAACGCGGCGGGCATCTCCCTGCCGCGCACCACGTACGACCAGGTCGACGCCGGCACGACGGTCTCCCTCGCCAACGCCCTCCCCGGCGACCTCGTCTTCTTCTACGACGACGTCACCCACGTGGGCATCTACATCGGCAACGGCATGATGATCCATGCCCCGAAGCCCGGCACGTACGTCCGCGAGGAGTCGGTCTACTACGACGGCGAGGGCTCGATCCACAGCGTGGTCCGGCCGGCCTGATCCGACGCGGCACGCGCGCGGGGGTGATTCGGCGCCCCGTTTGCCCGCCCACGCGCGCGTGCCCCCTCGCCGGCCGCGCCGCGCTCCTTAGCATCGGCGCATGTCCGGCTCCCTTGTGCTCCGCTCACTCAGCGCCTGGTGGGCGCTGCGTCCTCCGGCGGCCGGGGCGGCGGTGATGGCGACCGGCATCGTGTCGGTCGGCCTGCACCTCACCGGGCACGAGGTCCTCTCCCTGATCGCCCTGGCGGTGGGCTGCACGGCCTGGCTGGGCCTGGCCGGGGACTTCGTCGTACGGCTGCTGCGGCAGCCGCGGCGCTGGCGGGAGGAGGCCGGCACCCCCGCCGCGCTCACCGCCGTCGCGGCGACGGCCGTGCTCGGCACCCGTTTCTCCGCCGAGGGATGGCAGGTCCTGGCCGGGGCCCTGCTGGCGGCGGCCGCCCTGCTGTGGGCGGGCCTGCTCGGTGTCGTCGTGCGCCACTGGCACCGCGGTATGCCCGGCGCGGTGTTCCTGGGCTGCGTGGCCACGCAGGGCCTCGCCGTACTCGGCGCCACCCTCGCCGCGGCGGAGTCGGCGGCCTGGCTCGCGCACGCGGCGCTGGTGCTGTTCTGGCTCGGTCTCGTCCTCTACGCCGTCGCCCTGGCCTGCTTCGATCCACACCAGGTGGTGAAGGGCGCCGGGGACCAGTGGGTGGCGGGCGGCGCGATGGCCATCTCCGCGCTCGCCGGTTCCAGGCTGATCGCCGCCGACAGCGCGCGCCTGCACCTGTGGAACGACGATGCCGACGACGTCCTGCGCACGGTCACCGCCGGCGTGCTCGCGCTCGACCTGGCCTGGTACGCCGTGCTCCTCGTCTCCGAGGTGATCCGGCCGCGGCTGCGCTACGACGTCCGCCGCTGGGCGACCGTGTTCCCGCTGGGCATGACCGCGGCGGCGACCCTGTCGGTGGCCGCCGCGGTGGACGTCCCCTGGCTGGAGACCCCCGGGGAGGTCCTGCTGTGGATCGCGGTCGCGGCCTGGCTCGCCGTCGCCGCGGGGGCGGTGCGGGAGGAGCGGGCCTACGCCGCGTCCGCCGCCCAGGACGCCGGGCTCACGTCCACAGCACCGCGATGAAGACGTTCGCCGTGGTGAGCAGGCCCACCAGGCCGAACAGGCCCTTGTCCACCTTCTCGTCGTCCCGCTTCACATAGACGAGCCCGAGGATCACGATCAGCAGGGCCAGCTTCACGCCGATCTTGATGTTGTCGACGGTCTGGTCGTCCGCCTGGTTGAGCCCGACCAGGATCACCCCGGTGACCAGCATCGTCAGCGCGCCGTGCAGCATCGCCGGCACGAACCGGGCGGTGCCCTGGCCCATCGCCTTCAGCTGGGTGAGGAATCCGCCCAGCAGGGAGGCGATGCCGATGATGTGCAGGCCGACGAAGAGATGGATGAGTACGTCCATGAGGCCGGAGCCTAATCAGCGGCCTCCGCGACGCCTGACACCGGGCCTCCGGAACGCCCGGCACCGGCCCGCCTTCCCCACGCGGCGGAGCGTGCATATATGCGCGCCATAGCACCCCGCCGCCCCCACCCGCCTCGGAAACCCCCACTTCGGTCATCGCTCAGCGTGAAGGCGACCGCCCCACTCGCGGATCACGGTCACATGCGGTCACCCGGTGATCCGCCCATGGCAGTTCCGGACAAGACGTCACCCACCCGGCACACCCAGGTTTAGCGTCCTCCTCCAGGTGACCGGCTCCCCACCGCCGCCCGGGCCAGGGGCGGCAGCCGGACACCACCGCCGAGAAAGTCCGGCGGCGGACCGCTCCCCCTGTGCGGGCCGCCGCCGGACGCGTGCGGCCGTGCTCCGCTCCCCTGGCGGCGTGCGGGCCGGGCGGGTCACAGGAGTCGTGCGAAAGGACGTGCAGTCCCCATGGCAGCGCACCGCAAGCCCCGGCAGCGCTCGGCCGGCGGCACCACCGTCCGTACGGCCGCCACCGTCGCCCTCGCGGGCGCGGCGACCGCGACGGGCTTCGACGGCACCGGGCACGCCGAGCCCGTACGGACACCGGCGCAGGTCAAGGCGGAGGTGGACCGGCTGTACCGGGAGGCGGAGGCCGCCACCGACAAGTACAACGGCGCGAAGGAGAAGGCGGACGCGGCCGAGGCGCGGCTGAAGACGCTGCGGGACGAGGCCGCCCGCAGGACGGAGAAGCTCAACACGGCCCGGGACGCACTCGGTTCCATGGCCGCGGCGCAGTACCGCGACGGCGGTCTCGACCCCGCCGTACAGCTCGCCCTCACCGACGACCCCGAGCGGTATCTGGAGGGCGCCGAGTTCGTCGAGCGCGTCGGCACCCGGCAGGCCGCCTCCGTCGCCGACGTACGCAAACAGCTGCGCGCCATCGAGCGGTTGCGCGGGGCCGCGCGGGTCGAACTGGCCTCGCTCACCTCACGCCAGGCGGAGCTGAAGCGGCACAAGAAGACGATCACCGGGAAGCTGGACGCCGCCGAGCGGCTGCTGTCCCGGCTGTCGGCCGAGGAGCGCGCGGAGCCGGGCGAGGACACGGGCGAGCGCGCCACCCGCTCCGCGCCGGACCCGCGCACCCCCCTCGCGGCCCCCGGGGCGGCCACCGGCCAGGCGCCCGACTCCCGTGCGGCGGACGCCGTCGCCTACGCCTACCAGAAGCTCGGCAGCCCCTATGTGTGGGGCGCCACCGGCCCGAACGCCTTCGACTGCTCGGGACTGACCCAGGCCGCCTACCGCGCCGCGGGAGTCTCGCTGCCCCGCACCACCTACGCCCAGATCGACGCCGGCCGCCGGGTCTCCCGCGCCGAACTCCTCCCGGGCGACCTGGTGTTCTTCTACTCCGGCATCACCCATGTCGGCATCTACGTCGGCAACGGCCAGATGATCCACGCCCCGAACCCGTCCGCTCCGGTCCGGGTGGCGCCGATCACCGAGATGCCGTTCGCCGGGGCGACCCGGGTCGTGTGAGGCGGGGTGTGTGAGGCGGATCCGGGCTCACACCAGCCGTCGGGCCGTCGCCCACCGGGTCAGCTCGTGCCGGTTGGAGAGCTGGAGCTTGCGCAGCACCGCCGAGACATGGGACTCGACCGTCTTCACCGAGATGAACAGCTGCTTGGCGATCTCCTTGTACGCGTAACCCCGGGCGATGAGCCGCAGCACCTCACGCTCGCGCTGAGTGAGCCGGTCCAGGTCCTCGTCGATCGGAGGGGCGTCGGTGGAGGCGAAGGCGTCGAGGACGAAGCCGGCCAGCCGCGGCGAGAAGACCGCGTCGCCCTCCTGCACCCGGAAGATCGAGTCGACCAGGTCGGTGCCGGTGATCGTCTTGGTCACATAGCCCCGCGCACCGCCCCGGATCACCCCGATGACATCCTCCGCGGCATCCGAGACGGACAGCGCCAGGAAGCGGACGGGCTCCGCCGCGTCGGCCATCAACGGGGCGCAGCGGCGCAGTACTTCGACACCGCCGCCGCCCGGCAGGTGCACATCGAGGAGGACGACCTCGGGGCGGGTCGCGGTGATCACCGTGACCGCCTGGTCGACGTCCGCCGCCTCGCCGACGACCTCGACGCCGGTCTGCTCGGTCTGGCCGATCTCGGCCTGGACCCCCGTACGGAACATCCGGTGGTCGTCGACGAGGACCACACGCACCCGGCGCTCACCCGCGCTGCCGGTGGCCTCCGCCGTACCGCTTGCCTCGTCGCTCATGACGTCTTCTCCGCCCTCTCCATCTCCAGTTCGACCTCCGTGCCGCCGTCGGGTACCGCGCGCAACCGCGCCGTACCGCCGTAGCGCTCCATGCGGCCGATGATCGATTCTCTGACGCCCATCCGGTCGGCGGGTATCGCGTCGAGATCGAAGCCGGGACCGCGGTCCCGGACGGACACGAAGACCGTCTTCCCCTCGACCTCCGCGTAGACCTGCACGGCGCCGCCCTCGCCACCGTACTTGGCGGCGTTCACCATCGCTTCGCGCGCCGCCTGCATCTGTGCGCCGATCCGCTCGTCGAGCGGGCAGTCGCCGACCACGACGACCTCGATGGGGACCCCGTGCTTGTCCTCCACCTCCGCGGCGTTGCGCCGGACCGCGTCGGCGAGGGTGTCGGGCTCCTCGGCCTCGTCCTTCCCGGTGCCCTCGGGCTTGTAGAGCCAGGTGCGCAGGTCGCGCTCCTGGGCGCGGGCGAGGCGGCGCACCTCGCCCGCGTTCTCCGCGTTGCGCTGGATCAGGGTCAGGGTGTGCAGCACCGAGTCATGGACATGGGCGGCCACTTCGGCGCGCTCCTGGGCGCGAATGCGCATCAGCCGCTCCTCGGAGAGGTCCTGGGTCATGCGGACCAGATACGGGCCCGCGAGGAGCGTTATGCCGACGAGGACGGCGAGGGCCGCCTGGAGCACGGAGCCGAGGTGGGCGGCCGAGCCCTGGAGCACGAAGATGCCGGAGACACCGGCGGTGACCAGCAGCACTCCGCCGGCCGCGCGCAGCAGGGTCAGGGTGCGCCGACGGCGGCCGACCTCCATCCAGCGGGCCCGGCGGGCGTTGTCCGCCTGCCGCCAGACCAGGGCGACGCCCGCGCTGACGAGGACGGCGGGCCAGAGATAGGCCTGCGCGCCGGTGCCGACGTCGACGCTGCCCACGAAGACCATGGCGACGACGACCATGAGGAGCAGGGCGACGATCTGGCCCTTGTCCGGCTTGCGGGCGACCAGTCTGCGGCGGCCGTCCGCCGCGGTCTCGGTGCCGACGAGGGAGGGCGGGCGCTGTCCCGCGACGCCGCCGACGCCGAGCGGCACGAAGAACCAGAACGCGGCGTACAGCAGGGCGCCGAGGCCGTCCGCCATGAACAGGCCCACGAAGACGAGCCGCACCCAGATCACCGGCAGCCCGAGGTGCCCGGCGAGCCCCCGCGCCACACCCCCGAGCCAGCGTCCGTCGCTGCTGCGGTAGAGCTTGCGCGGCGGCCGCGGTTCGGCGAGGGGCGCTGCTGCGGCTTCCGACATGCCACCGATGGTCACACGACCGGCGGAGCGGAGCATCAGGGTTGACCCCCGAGACTCCCCCGATCTTCGGGCGGCCCCCGGCTCGAACGGGTCCCGGGCGCCGGCTCAGGGGCGAAATCAGGGTCCGGCCAGGGTCGTTCCCACTGCCGCCGGGGCGCCGCGCCCGTCACCATGGACCCATGACTGATCACGAGCACGCCGCGACGGGTCCGGGACCCGGCTCCGGCCCGGGCCCCGCCGCGGGCGCCGGGCCGCGGGGTGCCGCGCCCGCCGCGGACTCCGCTCCCGGCGCGGGCTCCCGCGCACACGGGCGGGCGGGCGCGCGGGAAGAGGGGCCGGGCGCCGGGCCGCCCGGCCGGTTCCGCCGGGACCGGCGGCACAAGCTGCTCGCGGGGGTGTGCGCGGGCCTCGGACGGCAGTGCGACATGGACCCGGTGATCTTCCGGATCACCCTCACCGTGCTCTCCGCGACCGGCGGCCTCGGCCTGATCTTCTACGGCTTCGCCTGGCTCTTCGTCCCGTCCGACGACGAGGACGAGAACGAGGTGCGCAAGCTGCTCACCGGCCGGGTCGACGGCCAGGCGCTGGCGGCGGTGCTGTTCGCGCTGGTCGGCTGCGGAGTGTTCCTGACCATGCTGAGGAACGGCGGGGTGCTGACCTTCGCCGTCATACTCTCCCTGCTCCTCGCCGGCGCCGGGTACTGGTCGCGGCAGCGCGGCGGCGCCGACCCCGATCCGCTCGCCGCGCAGGCCGTCGCCGACGCCCCGCCGGAGGCCCAGGCGCCCCCGGCGCCCTCCGCCTACCCCTCCTGGTGGCGGGACCCCATCGTCAAGGACGGCACCCATGACGGCGGCACCGGCTATCTGTGGGGCCCCCGCGACTCCCGCGACCGGGACATCTCCGCGGTGGTCGACATCAGCCTCGACGAATACCCCCACGGCCGCGAGGAGCTGCGCGCCCGCCGCCCGGAACCGCCGAAGCCGCGCGGGCCCCGCTGGATCGGCGGCTGGGTGCTGCTGCTGGCCCTGGTCGCGGGCGGTCTGGGCACCGGCCAGACCTGGCACGAGCATCCGCTCGGCACCAGCCTCCAGACCGGTCTGGCCTGCGCGCTGATGGTGTTCGGCGCGGGCATCGCGATCAGCGCGTTCCTCGGGCGCACGGGAGCCGGGTCCGTCTTCATGGCGGTCGTCACCGCGGGACTGCTGGCCGCCTCGGCCGCCCTGCCCAAGGACATCGGCACCGAGTGGATACGTACGACCTGGAAGCCGGCCAGTGCGGCGGCCGTGGGGAGCCAGTACGACCTGGGCACCGGCGTCGGCACCCTCGACCTGAGCCGGCTGGAGGTCGCCGAGGGCAGGACGGTGACCACCAGCGCCGAGGTCGGCGTCGGAGAGCTGAAGGTGATCGTGCCTCCGGAGGTGACCGTGAAGGTGAGCATCGCCGTGGGCGTGGGAGACATCCAGCTCCCCGGCGACGACCAGCAGGACGTGGACGTGGCACCGGGCAAGCACAAGGAGGTCACGCTGAAGCCGGCCAAGGGCACCGAGGCGGCGGGCACGATCGAGCTCGATCTGAATGTGGGCGTGGGACAGGCGGAGGTGCGGCGTGCTGCGTCATGAGTTCCAGCCCGGGCGGCTGGTCGCGGGCGCCTTCCTCACCCTCGCGGGCGTCCTCTACGCCGGGGACGCGGGCGGGGCGTGGGAGACGCCGTGGTTCGCGGTGATCCCGGTGGTGCTGGCCGGGCTGTGCCTGGCGGGCGCGGTGGCCATCGTGGCCCGGGGCATCCGCAGGCGCCGCCGGACGGGCCGAGCGGGCGACGACTCCGGACCGACGCCGAGCCGGGCCGAGCGGGAGGCTGCACGGTGACCTGGGGAGGTTGCGGTGCCGGTCGCCGCCTGGCGGCAGCGGGTGCCGGGCGCCGCTTGCAAATAGCAAGTGCCGGGCGCCGCCCGCCGGAAACCGGCGCCAGTCACCGCCTACTGATAGCCGTGCCGGTCGCCGCCTGCTGATAGCCGATGCCGGGCGCCGCCCGCCGGAAACCGGTGCCAGTCGCCGCCTACTGGTAACCCGCTCGCTGGCGTCTGCGGGCGTGGAGCAGGGCGTCCAGGGAGAGGTAGGGGGCGCCGGCGAGGACCAGGGGCAGCCAGGCCATCAGGTAGGCGAGGTCACTTGCGTATCACTGTTGTAGGGAGACCGCTCATGAAGCCTGTGCGTGTTCTGATCGCCCTCAGGATCAGCAACGAGACCGATGCGTCCACCTCGTTGGAGCGGCAGCTCCAGGACTGCACGGCCTACGTGAACGAAAGGCAGCACCTCGGGTGGCAGGTGGTGGGAGTAGCCAGAGACGCTCACATCTCCGCCACCAAGTCGCACCCCTTCGAGAGACCGGAACTCGGGGAGTGGCTAAACAACCGGGCTCCCGAATTCGACCTGTTGCTGTTCTGGAAGATGGACAGGTTCGTCCGCAAGGTCGTCGACATGCAAGACATGATCAAGTGGGCGACTGCACACGGCGGCAAGGCCTTGGTTTCGGTCAAGGAACCAGTACTCGACATGATCGGCCCCTTCCGGCACGTCATCATCGATCTATTCGCCGCCATTGCCGAGACTGAAGCCCAGAACATCTCCATGCGAGTCAAGTCGTTCCAGAGCTACGCCAAGTCAAAGAACGTCTGGGCCAAGGGAAACCCGCCCTACGGCTACGAGTCCTTCCGAGACACCGACGGCGCGATGAGGCTTCGAGTCCGGGAGAATCAAAGGCAAGTCATTCGGGAGATGTACAAGCGAGTAGTTGAGGACGGGGAGCCCTACTCGACCATCTGCGACGACTTCAACGCCAGGGGGATTCCCTCCCCTGCGGGTGAGAGGATGTCGGATCGCCGAAAGAAAAACGGTACATCGGTTCCTGTATGGCGGAGCCGCACCATCACTAACATTCTGAGGTCAGAAACCATCCTCGGCTGGAAGTGCGAAGAGGTGAAGGTTCCCGGAAAGAAGTACGGGGTATCCCAAGCCATCCTCACTTCCGAGGGGAAGGTTCGAATGGCAGACCCCATTCTGACAGACGACGAGTGGGCGAGGCTCCAGGATGAGATGAACGGACGACCTGGTGCCGCCCGTCGCTCCACCAAGAACACGACTGCCTATCGCGGAGTTGTGCTCTGCGGCAGATGCGGCAAGAACCTGTACCTCTTCAACCCGGAGAGACAGCAAGGCAAGCCGGTGTACCGATGCAATAAGTCAGCAAATCGGGATTCCTGCGGGAAGGGGTATGCCTTCCGGGCCGAGAAGGTGGAGGAGCTTGTCGAGACGATGATCCTCGGAACCATCGGGGACTTCCCTACGCACGAGCGCCACTACGTAAAAGGGTCGAACAACTCTCAGAGGCCCCGGGAGATCGAAGAGTATGTAACGGAACTACAGAGGTCCCTCCGCCCTGGCGGCAAGAACTCATCGGGATTCGCAAAGAAGGCCACAGAGGAAGATTGCCGCCCTCTATGAAGAACACGACTCTCTGGCGGCCGAAGGCGACAAGCCGGACAGGTACGAGTACCGGGACACTGGGGAGACCTTCCGTCACATGTGGGAGAGGAACAAAGGAAATGAGGTCGAGAGAACACGTCACCTCCTGAAGGCAGGAATCACCATCCGGCTAAATCCCCTCACCAAGGGAGTCTCCAACACCACCGACTTCGGTGGAGAGGTGGACCTAGGAAACCGAAGTGAGCCATTTACCATCCACTAACCCAGAGGGCATCCCTCTTGAGGGGGGTGCCCACCAGTACGAGCTACTCTCAGAAGTTTTTCGTGGGGGTATATAAAACCCCCCACATTAATAAGGTACGCGTCCTTTGCGTCATTCCCGGACGGCAGTCTGAGCAGGTGGGAGCAGGGTCACACCGCACGAGGCCAGCAGGAGTCCCTCAGGGGACCGAGCAGGACGAGGGCAGCGTGATCGAAGATCGTTTATTCCGCATCAGGAATAGTTCGGTCCTGACATGGACGAGGAACAACGGGCTACGTAGCGTCGATCAGCAAGAGCCCCAACAGGGGCCACACAGACGAGGGGCCACCATGGCACGTGAGGAACTGACCCGTCTCACCGGCAAGTTCGACGGACCCAACTGCGATGACGACGACTGTCCGAACGTCTACCGCACGGCAAGCGGCTCCATCGTGGTCCAGGGGGACGTGTCCAGCGCCTTCCAGCCGCCCGAGGGTGAGGCCCTGGTGGAGATCCCCGAAGCAGTGCTCAGGGAGGCCGTACGTGCTCTTGGATGGTGATGAGTGGCGCAGGACGTTCGACGCCTTCCAGCGTGACGCCTGGCGGTTCGAGGCTCAGCCCACGTACACCATGCCCAAGGAGACCGAGAACGTTGCTCGGTTCCTTCGGAGGGAACCCAAGCCCACCGACCACAACTCACGCTGGCATGAGCGCGTGCACGACTACGTGGCATCGGGACGGAGTATCGGGCGAGTACGAATCGTACGACAACCGTTGACGGACTATCAGCGATACCAATTCGCTTGGGGAATCCCCGGGAACATCCAAGCCGGGGAGGATATCCGCATCCTGGATGTCACACACAATGACTACGGTCTACCGCTCTCGGGAACCGACTGGTGGATGTTCGACGCGACACAAGTGGTGCGCCTCAACTTCCGACCGGACGGGACACAGATCAACCGTGAACTGTTCACTGGAGACATCGCTCCGTATCTGGAATGGAAGCGCATAGCTCTGGCCCACTCCGTACCGTTCTTCGAGTACGTGAAAGAAGCCGAGTGACGAGTGACGTTCGATCCTGAGCAGCTAGGGCAGTCGAAGACTGATCTGGCAGAAAAGCTCCGCGAGTTGCGTAAGCGAGCCGGTCTCACGGGAGATCGGCTCGCAAGGCGTTGCAACATGTCCCAGAGTCAGATCAGCAAGTTCGAAACCGGCAAGAAGACACCGAAGCTGGTCGATGTCGAGCGCATCCTTCGAGCCCTGGACGCTCCCCCTGAGTTGGTCACGGAGATTACCGCCCTTGCTCGGATCGCCAACACCGAGTGGCAGGACAAGCGCTCTTCCTGGCGCAGGGGGATGGAGAAGCGTCAGACGGAGTTGGCCTCATTGGAGTCCGAAGCGACGGAGCTGCGGTACTTTCTGCCAGCGATGATCACAGGACTGTTGGCGACACCGGAATACATCCGTGCCAGCCTGAGCCACACGCCAGGCGACCCTTCCAAAACCATCACGAGAAAACTGGAGCGTCAGGCCGTTCTCTACGACACGACGAAGACGTTCACGTTTCTCCTCACGGAACAGGCAATCAGGTGGGCAGTCGTCCCTCGCTCCGCCCTGGCCGTTCAGATTGACCGTCTCACATCAGCCTCCCACCTTCCCAACATCCGCATGGGAGTTATCCCGATGGGGACGGTGATACCACGAGGACCGATGAACACCTTCACCGTCTATGACGACCGGTTGGCCACGGTCGAGAACTTCACTGGCCGCATGGTCTTTCGCGATCCCCGCGACATCTCTGAGTACCTTGCCGTCTTTACCTCGTTCGAGCGTCACGCTCTATTCGGCGGCGAAGCAAGAGAGTTGCTTGAGCAGTGCACAGAGCACTATCGATGATCTTTAGTCAGGAACGGGAATACTGATCGGCGTTGCTCGCCAACTGGTGGACCATGAATGGGTCACGAAACCGGGGAGGACTGATGGCGAGCACACAGCAACTTCAGGGCTACGGGCTCACCGAACTGCCGCCAGAGCCAAGAGCGGTTCCAGGATGCAGCGCCTGTCTCGACATCTGCGTACGCCGAAAGAATTCCCGGTCGAGAGGCGACCACAGCGCCGTCTCTGATGCGAACGTCGAGCTGCGCCAGCATCACTCCGAGGCGCACAACTCATGAGCTCTGGGAAGGCGGTTGGACTCTTCGACGACCGCCCCTTGATGACCATGCGCGTCTCCCGCGACTCAGGTAAGACCTGGGAACCCGAGCGAACCGTGTCCACGGCGGACGATCTTCAGCCCCTCATGACCCTGGCTTGGCCTCCCTGCCAGTGCACACGGTGCACGAAGCGCGGTAAGTCCTGAAACTTGTACAGCGTCGAAGGAACCTGCCCCTGCGGTCCACGCCAGGGAAACCCACCCTCATTACCCCCGGGTGCATGCCGCAGGTCATGTCTCAGAAACCTTGGTTTACGAGACGGCACCCAACAAGACCCCCAGGGTTCCGCAGGGGTGTCCAAAACCCGTCTCACAACCACCTCAAGCCACTTGCTGTTTTGAGACGAGTTGTGAGACGTTGGGCATGTGACGACGCCTACCACCGGCCACCTCATCGGCTACGCCCGAGTGTCAACCGACGACCAGGAGGCACAACTTCAAAGCGATGCCCTCACTGATGCGGGATGCTCTCGGATCTTCGAAGACAAGGCATCCGGCAAGAACACCGATCGCCCTGAACTGACAGCCGTACTCGACTACCTGAGGGCAGGAGACACCCTCGTCGTCTGGAAGCTCGACAGGCTTGGCAGGTCCCTCATCGACCTTGTGAGCATCGTGGACGGCCTGAGGGGCCGTGGCATCGGCTTCAAGGTACTGACGGGGGCTCTCAGTGCCGTGGACACGACCTCCGCCGACGGCCGTCTCTTCTTCCAGATCATCGCCGCCATGGCGGAGTTCGAGCGCTCCCTCATCAAGGACAGGACCAAGGCCGGACTGGAAGCGGCCAAGGCACAGGGGCGCACCGGAGGACGCCCCACAGTCATCACTGATGATCTCCTCACCGTGGCCAAGGCAAGGAAGGCCAAGGGCGAGAGCGTCAGCGCCATAGCCAAGGCTCTGGGAGTGTCCAGGGCAACGCTGTACCGACACCTGTCCGCACAGGAGCAGCTCTGACTTACCGCCAAGCCCCCGCCTGGCCCCGTCCCCGCCGTCGGCCCCTGATCACGGCATCCAGTGACCAGTAGGGCGCCCCGGCCAGCACGAGCGGCACCCAGCAAAACATGTACGGGAGGTCGTTGCCGTAGTAGTACGGTTCCGCGGCCCAGCTCACCGTCAGCCACAGGCTGAGCGAGATCAGGGCGCCGCCGAGGGCCGCGAGGCGGGCGAAGAGGCCGAGGAGGGTGCCGATGCCGACGGCCAGTTCGCCGAAGGCGATGGCGTAGCCGAAGGCGACGGGGTTGTCGAGCGCGGTGTCGACCAGGGAGGGGACGGCGGAGGAGTCGCGGACGGCGCGCATCATGTCGCCGATGGAGCCCGAGCCGGAGTCCTGCAGGAAGGCGCTGTCGGTGAGCTTGTCCAGGGAGGCGTAGATGAAGGTGACGCCGAGGAAGATGCGGAGCGGGAGGAGGGCGTAGCGGGTCGCCAGGTCCCGCCAGTCGTGGCCGCCGTCCAGATAGGGGTCGTGTGTGTCGGTACGGAAGCCATGCGTCATAGGTGCCGCCTCTCGCCCGTCGGGACGTGCCCCTCACGGGACGATACGTTCACCGGCCGGGGCCCGCTCAATCCTGACCAGACCATTTTCTCCGGGTGGACGGTTTTTCGCCCCCGCCCTGGACCCGCCCCGGCGGTCCGCCCGGGCCGTCCGCCCCGCGCGGTCACTCCGTCACATCGATCGCGTACCGCCCGGTCTCCACCCCGGCGGCCGTCACGACCTGTACCTCCACCCTCCCCGGCTCCACATCCGCGGGGACCGGGACCGTGAGGACCGTGTCCGTCGGGTTGCTGAAGCCTCCGGCCACCGGGACCAGCGGGACGTGGACGTTGACCGGGCCGATGCGGACGACCATGCGGGAGAGCCGGTCGGCCGTGCCCGCCCCGGGCGGGACGAACCCGGCGCCGCGGATCTCGATGTCGTCGCCGGTCCGGATCGGACCGTCCAGATCGCCGGCCTCGCGGGAGCGGACCACGGAGAGGATCACCGGACGGCCGCCCTCGGCGTACTTGCCGGCCAGGTAGGTCGCCGCGGAGATCAGGACGACCACCGCCAGGCCCCAGGGCAGGTCCGGGAGTTGGTCGGGGCGGCGGGCCAGGCGTACCGCGGCGAACAGCAGGGCCACCGCGCTGATGACCACGTACTGGATGTCGGCGAAGGTACCCCGGCCCGCGTCGTCGGTCAGGAGGTCGGCGGCGCGTGGGCGGTCCGCGGGGACCTTCTGCAGGCGCTGGCCCAGCACCCGCAGGCCCACCACCCGGCGTACCAGTACGGCGAGGGCGCAGACCACGGCGAGGACGGTCACCGCACCGGCCCCGCGGACGAGTTCGAGGCCGGAGATCAGGGCGTCGCGTTCGTCGGGGTCGGAGGCGACGGCGAGGCGGCCCACCAGGACCAGTACCGCGTACGCCACGAAGAGCACCCACGCCGCGGCCACCGCGCGGGAGGTGGAGAGCCGGTTGTCCTCACCGATGACGGGGGCCAGCGCGCCGCCCCGGGCGCGGTGGAGCCACGACGCGGCGGTCAGCGCGCCCGCCGTCACCACCGCCGCCAGCAGTCCGGCCGTACGGGCGCTGGTCCAGCCGGTGCCGATCGCGGTGAGCGACTGGACCAGGAGCAGGGCGACGACCAGGGTCCACACCGTGCACGCGGTGCCGCGCCACAGGCGGGCCAGCCAGGCGTCGCCCTCGGCGCGGCCGCGTTCGGCGACCAGTCCGGCGGACTGGGTGAGTTCCTCGGAGACCCACTGCCGGGACGCCGAGGCCGAGTGGGCGACCGCCGCCGGCAGCCCCTGCCCGGCCGCGAACTCGTCCCGTTTCAGCAGGAATTCGGCCACCGCCCGCCGGTGTCCCGCACGCGCCCCGTGCGGACAGTTCCCGCAGGTGCAGCCACCCGCGTGGGCACCCCCGTCCGAGCCCTGTCTCGCCTCCTGCACCGCCACGTCCGACGCCGCCTTCCCCGCGCTCAGTACCGTCACAACTCCAGTGCGATGACAGCGAATTGTGCCCTACATCACCCCGGCCGCGCCCGGCAGGTCCGGTCCGTGGAAGGCCGGCCGGGAGTGACGTGCGGTCCGCCGTGTTGACCCGGCTGGGAGAATTTCCCCATGGCCGAGATCATCCAGCGCGACGGGACCTGGGCCTTCGACGGCGCCACGGTCAGGATCACGCCGGGTCTGCACCGCTCGGTGGCGTTGTTCCGGCAGACGTACGGGGAGATCTCCGTACCGCTGGAGGCGGTCGCCGGTGTCGTCTTCGAACCCGAGCGCAAGCGGGGCCGGCTGCGGATGCGGCTGCGGGAGGGCGCCGACCCGCTGCTGCACGCGACCGGCGGACGGCTGCCCGATCCGGCGGACCCGTACCGGCTGACGGTGGACGTCGACCGGGCCGGGGTCGCCGAGTACGTGGCCGAGGAGATCCGCCGTTGCCTGTTGCTGGACCAGATCCCGAACGAGCCCACCAAGACCTATCTGCTGCCCGGTCCCCCGGTGCCGGTCTCGGTGCGTTCCTCGGACGGCACGGTCTCCTTCGACGGGGTCCAGGTGCGCATCGACTGGGCCGACACCTCCGACCGGGTCAAGCGGGCCACCGGGCCGCGCATCATCGACCTCGCCGATGTCGCCGGGGTGGAGTGGCTGCCCAACTCCGGCTACGAGGACGGCTTCCTGCGGTTCGTGACCCGTGAGACGTCCTTTTCCAAGCTGCCGCCGGAGAAGGACCCGTACGCCCTGGATCTGTGGGGCAGCGCGCGCCGCGATCTGCTCACCGCGCTGGTCGCCACCGCGGTGACGGCCCGGCTGCCGCACCCCTCCACTCGCACCGGTGTGCAGTTCGCGGAGCCCGTCCGCCCGCTCGCGGCGGCCGTGCCGCCCCCGGCCGACCATCACGACGTCCTCCTGCGCAGGCTGCGGGAGCTGGGCGAGCTGCACCGGGACGGTGTGCTGACGGACGAGGAGTTCGCGATGACGAAGGCCGCC
The DNA here is from genome assembly GCF_053592135.1 of Streptomyces sp. NPDC002784. Taxonomy (NCBI): domain Bacteria; kingdom Bacillati; phylum Actinomycetota; class Actinomycetes; order Kitasatosporales; family Streptomycetaceae; genus Streptomyces; species Streptomyces sp. NPDC002784. Next base: position 647,798 of record NZ_JBSFVD010000001.1, read on the forward strand.
GTGCTGCGCGGGTTCTAGAACGAGAACCGAACGAAGCACCACTAGCTCAGCAGATCCGGCTCGCTGCGGCTGATGTCCTGCCACATCGGCTGGTAGTTGATCCACGCGACCAGGTCCCCGCCGAGCTGTTCCCGGGTCGCGACCGCCGCCTTGTGGTCGATCAGGACCGGCCGGCCCGCCGCCTTCGCGGTCAGCTGCACCTGGCAGGAGCGCTCCAGCGACAGGAACCACCAGGCCGCCGCGTCCACCGAGTCCCCCACGGTCAGCAGTCCGTGGTTGCGCAGGACGAGCGCCTTGTTCGAGCCGAGCGTGCCGGCGATCCGGCGGCCCTCCCGGGCGTCGACGGCGACGCCGCTGTAGGCGTCGTACAGGGCGATGTCCTCGTAGAAGGCGCAGCTCTCCTGGGTGATCGGGTCGGGGAGGTCGCCGAGGGCGGCGAGCGCGCGGCCGTGCACGGAGTGGCAGTGGGCGACGGCGACGACGTCGGGGCGGGCGGCGTGGACCTGGGCGTGGACGGTGAAGGCGGCCTGGTTGACGTGGTAGCGGCCGTCGACGACCTGGCCGTCGGAGTTGGCCAGCACCAGATCGCTGACGGTGACGTGCCGGAAGGGCATCCCGAAGGGGTTCACCCAGAAGCAGTCGCTGAACTCCGGATCGCGCGCGGTGATGTGCCCCGAGACGCCGTCCTCGAAGCCGAGGCGCCCGAAGATCCGCAGCGCGCCCGCGAGCCGTTCCTTGCGGTGCCGGCGTTCGTCCTCGACCGACTCGTGCATCGGCGGCATGGCGAAGCGCAGCCGGTCGGTGGGCAGCGGAGACGGCGGCGTGGACCCGGACATGTGGCAGCCTCCTGCGCTGGTTCCGTTACGGCCCGGAAGTTACCGTCGGTCAGGGCAAAAGGGCAGGGCCGAGTGGTGAAGGTGACGCACAACCCTTTCAGGGACTCATGGGTCTGTGATGCGGAACAAGAGATTCAGCGTCACTTTTCAGCCAGGAGCCTTCGTGAGTATCGCCGACCGCCACGTCACCGCCCTCATGCGGCAGCTCGCGTCCCAGGACGTGGTCGAGCTCGTGCATCCCCTCGCCGAGTGGGAGACCCTCGGCGCCCTGGCGTACATCGCCGAGTGCTACGGCTTCCGGTACGCGGACGTCCGCCACGTCGGCAAGCAGAAGACCCTGTACGTCCGCATGGTCCGCGACGCCGACCCGCGGGCCCGGCAGCGCGCGGCGGCCAACGCGGCCGCGTTCCCGCAGGCGGGCGCGGGCGGCCCGGTGCCCGGCATGCACCAGGGCTCGCTGACGCCCGTCCCCGAGGCCCAGCCGGACGTCGACCTGATCGCCACGCTCATCCGGTACGACGCCCTGGGCGCCGCCGCAAACCGCAAGCAGCTGATCAGCATGTCCTGGGCGTTCCCGCTGCTGTTCGTGCTGCTGGCCGCCGTGACCGGGAAGTTCGCGGTGCTGTTCACGCTCGCCGCCCTGACCCCGGCGTTCCTGCTGATCACCCTGCGCGTGAACGAGGCCCGGCGCGCCAAGCTGGCCGAGCGCCTGACGGCGGCGGGCTGCGCACCGGCGCGGGACGAGCGGGGCCGGGACACGTTCGTACGTCCGCTGCCGTACACCGCCTGATACCGGACAGCAGATGTCGGGTTTCGGCGCCACACTCGTCGTATGACGAACAGCTGGGCCGCCTTCACCGCCGCCGAACCCGACCTCGCGAGGCTCGTGGAGGAGCGCTTCGGCGCCTACACCCACCACATCCTCGCCACCCTCCGCAAGGACGGCTCCCCGCGCACCACCGGCCTGGAGACGCGGTTCCTGAACGGGGAGCTGTGGCTCGGCATGATGCCGGGCTCGCTCAAGGCGCTGGACCTGCGCCGCGACCCGCGCTTCGCGCTCCAGGCGAACCCGGGGGAGGGCACCGGCATGGGCGGCGGCGACGTGCGGATCAGCGGGCGGGCTGTGGAGGTCCACGACCCCGCGGAGAAGGCCCGGTACGGCGAAGAGGTGGAACCGCCGGAGCCGTTCCACCTCTTCCGTGCCGAGCTGACGGAGGTCGTGCGGACCTGCGTCGAGGACGACAGGTACCTCGTCCTCCAGGTCTGGAGACCCGGCGAGCCCCTGCGCCTGATCAAGCGGACCTAGTACGACTGGGGCCTACTCCCACTCGATGGTGCCCGGCGGCTTCGACGTCACGTCGAGGACGACCCGGTTGACGTCCCGCACCTCGTTGGTGATGCGGGTGGAGATCTTCGCCAGGACCTCGTAGGGCAGCCGCGACCAGTCGGCCGTCATGGCGTCCTCGGAGGAGACCGGGCGCAGCACGATCGGGTGGCCGTAGGTGCGGCCGTCGCCCTGGACGCCGACCGAGCGGACGTCCGCGAGCAGGACCACCGGGCACTGCCAGATGTCGCGGTCCAGGCCGGCCGCGGTGAGCTCCTCGCGGGCGATGGCGTCGGCGTCGCGCAGCAGGTCGAGCCGCTCCTTGGTCACCTCGCCGACGATCCGGATGCCGAGGCCCGGACCGGGGAAGGGCTGGCGCTGGACGATCTCCTCCGGCAGGCCCAGCTCCTGGCCGACCATCCGGACCTCGTCCTTGAACAGCTTGCGCAGCGGCTCGATGAGCTGGAACTCCAGGTCCTCGGGGAGGCCGCCGACATTGTGGTGCGACTTGATGTTCGCCGTGCCGGTGCCGCCGCCGGACTCGACCACGTCCGGGTAGAGCGTGCCCTGGACCAGGAACTCCACCGCCGGACCCGCGTCCGCGATGATCTCGGCCTGGGCCTGCTCGAAGACCCGGATGAACTCGCGGCCGATGATCTTCCGCTTCTCCTCGGGGTCGGAGACCCCGGCCAGCGCCTTGAGGAACCGCTCCTCCGCGTCCACGACCTTCAACTGCACGCCGGTCGCGGCCACGAAGTCCTTCTCGACCTGCTCGGTCTCGCCCTTGCGCATCAGACCGTGGTCGACGTAGACGCAGGTCAGCTGGGAGCCGATGGCCTTCTGGACGAGGGCGGCCGCCACGGCGGAGTCGACGCCGCCGGACAGCCCGCAGATGGCGCGCTTGTCGCCGACCTGCTCGCGGATGGCCGCGACCTGCTCCTCGATGACATTGCCCGTGGTCCAGTCCGGCTTCAGGCCCGCGCCCCGGTACAGGAAGTGCTCCAGCACCTGCTGGCCGTGCGTGGAGTGCATGACCTCGGGGTGGTACTGGACGCCGTAGAGCTTCTTCTCGTCGTTCTCGAAGGCGGCGACCGGGACGACGTCCGTGGAGGCGGTGACGGCGAAGCCTTCGGGGGCGGCGGAGCAGGCGTCGCCGTGCGACATCCAGACGTGCTGCTCGGCCGGGGTGCCCTCGAAGAGGGTGGAGGACGTCCGGGAGACATGCAGGTCGGTGCGGCCGTACTCGCGGGCGCCGGTGTTGTCGACGGTGCCGCCGAGGCTCTGGGCCATCAGCTGGAAGCCGTAGCACATGCCGAAGACGGGGACGCCGGCCTCGAAGAGCGCGCGGTCGAGCTGGGGGGCGCCCTCCTCGTAGACGGACGAGGGGCCGCCGGAGAGGATGATCGCCGCCGGATTCCTGGCGAGCATCTCCGCCACCGGCGTGGTGCTCGGCACGATCTCGCTGTAGACCCGGGCCTCACGGACGCGACGGGCGATGAGCTGGGCGTACTGCGCGCCGAAGTCGACGACCAGGACGGTGTCGGGGGCGGCGGGGGTCGCTGGTGACACGGGTTGCCTTCCGGCGGCTTGAAAGGGGCTGTGCCATCGATTCTAACGGGGCGGCCAACGGCGGATGGCGTCTCAGGATGCGAACCGGGTTGGCGGTCACCGAGGGGAGCGGCATACTGACCGCATGCTCACGCACCCGACCTTCCGCTTTACCTATGGCACCCGGCCCGCCGGCTGCCATGGTCGTGCTGCTTGAGCAACTGACAAGCGACTTCCCAGGCGCCCCGGGCCGACAAGGCCCGGGGCGCCTGTCGTTTCCGGACCGTGTCGCCCCGGGGCACCCCACCCCGTACAGGAGACCCCCGGCATGACCGCCACCGCAGCAGAGAAGACCGGCGCCCGTACCGACGAGGCCGCCGGAGTGATCACCGGTGCCCGGCAGCGCATCGACTCCCTCGACGACCGGATCATCGGCCTGATCCAGGAACGGATGGCCGTCTCCGCGGTCGTTCAGGAGGCCCGGATCTCCTCGGGCGGGCGCCGGGTGAACCTCTCCCGTGAGATGGAGATCCTCGACCACTACCGGCAGGCGCTCGGCAAGCCCGGCACCGCCCTCGCGATGACGCTGCTCGAACTGTGCCGCGGTCGCATCTGAGTTCGGGCCCGCCCTCACCCGTACGGCGCGTGACCGGGGGCGAGGCGCTTCGTTGGTGGAGGTGTCCGTGCCAGCCAGGGGCGGGCCCGAGAGAACCACGCGTGGCTCACTGGAGCGATGAGACGTGCGGATCGTGCCGTGCGTCGTGGGACCTCGCTCCAGTCGAGTGACCGGACGGCAGGGGACAGCAGCCCGGTCACCCAAGAGAAACGGCCGGCTCCGGGGACGCCCGGGGCCGGCCGCCGGGAACACACCCTCGCATTGCCCTGTGCTGTCGCACCGCAATGCCGCAGGCCGAGATCTCACGGCCACCACCGGACCAGCGGCGCAACCCCCCGGCGCCGCTCCCGGCACCGGCGACGCCCTGACGTCGGTGCTGACGAAGGAAGGGCCCCGCGGCTCCGTCCCCGCGGGGCCCTTCGCCGTCTCCGCACCCCGCCGCAGAGGCGTGAGCCAGGTCACATAAAAACTGTGTGAGTGCGAGGACAACCATTCGCAGGGTTCGCGGATCAAACCATGCGAACCGATGGCCACACCCGCACCCCCAGGCGGCGGCCTCCCGCACCGACTTCCCGAGGTCTTCATGAAGCTTCGCCGTGCCCTGGCCGCCGCGGCCGCGACGGCCGCCATAGCGCCGATCGCGCTGCTGTCCGCACCGGCCGCGTTCGCGACGGACGAGACGTCGCCGGCGCCGTCGACGTCGGAGAGCACGCCCGCCGCCGACCAGTCCACCCCGGCAGGCGACGACAGCACCACCCCGGCGCCCGAGACCTCCACTCCGGCCGGTGACGACAGCACCAGCCCGGCACCCGAGACCTCGACCCCGGCCGGTGACGACAGCACCAGCCCGGCACCGTCGGGCACCACCCCGCCGGCCGACCAGAGCGCCTCCCCGTCGCCGAGCCAGAGCACCCCCTCCGACGAGGAGTCCGAGGACGAGGACGGCGACGAGGTCGTCGAGGAGTGCCCGGTCGACGAGAACGGCGACCCGGTCTGGGACATCAGCGAGGCCCTGCACAGCTCGCTGTCCGGCCTGCCGGAGACCGTCGTCGCGGGCAGCGGCTGGACGGACTTCCAGTTCGACGTCAGCAACTCCAGCGACGAGACGATCGAGGACATCATGCCCGTCGTCGGCGTCGCCGCGATGGACTGGGAGCTGGAGGACGACTACACCGACCTGGTCACCGTGCAGGTCAGGAGCGGCGGCGGCTGGGTCGACCTCGCCACCCAGTTCGGTGAGGGCGGCGCGCTCAACACCTTCACGCTCGAGGGCGGCCAGTCGATCAGCTACGACCTGCGGGTGAGCATCGCCCGCGAGGTCCCGAGCGCGGTCGGCATCGCCATCGGTCTGGCCGAGTACTCGACCGAGGACGGCTGCTGGACCTCCGAGGACGAGAACTACGGCATCTACTTCTTCGAGGTGCTGCCGGCCGGTTCGAAGCCGGGCACGCCGGACGACTCCAAGCCGCAGACCGGCGGCAAGGACGAGATCACCGACGTCAGCGAGGTCGACGTCGACGGTGAGCTCGCCGAGACCGGTTCGGACTCCGACCTGCCGGCCCTCGCCACCATCGGCGGGATCGCGATCGTCGCCGGTACGGGCGTCGTGTTCGCGATGAAGCGCCGCAAGGCGGGTGCCGAGGCGTAAGCCTCACCGGAGGCTCACGCAAGAAGAGAGCCTGACGCAAGGAAAGGAGAAGGACCTGCGCTCGGAGGGGGGCGCAGGTCCTTCTCGTGTTCCGTCACTTCTTCGGCGGCACCGCCGGCATCCCCAGGAACGGCAGCCGCAGCGCGCCGAACGCCTCCATCGGGACCGCGGGCGCCTTCGGCTCGACCGGCTGGAGCCGCTGGTACGGCCGGTCCTGCGCCGGACGTGGGTCCTCCTCGCCCTTGTTGGGCCACAGCGACATCGCCCGCTCGGCCTGCGCCGTGATGGTCAGCGAGGGGTTCACCCCCAGGTTCGCCGAGACAGCGGCGCCGTCGACCACCGAGATGCCGGGGTGGCCGTAGAGCCGGTGGTACGGGTCGATGACGCCGGTCTCGGGCGAGTCCCCGATCGGGCAGCCACCGAGGAAGTGGGCGGTGAGCGGGGTGCCCATCAGCTCGCCGATGTTGGAGCCCGCGAAGCCGTTGATCTCGGCCGCGATCGCCGACGCGCCCTCCGTGGCCGCCTTGATCTGCATGGGGTTCGGGGAGCCGTGGCCCTGGCGGGCGGTCAGCATGCCCTTGCCGACGCCGTCCGGTTTCAGGTACGTCGTCAGGGAGTTGTCCAGGGACTGCATCACCAGCCCGATGATGGTCCGCTCCGACCAGCGCCGGTTGGACAGGGAGCGCAGGACCTGCAGCGGATGCCGGGCCGCGTGCCCCAGCCAGGCCGCGACCCGGGAGGAGCCCTCGGTGTAGGGGACCTGGAGGATCGTCAGGCTGCCCATGGAGTTGGAGCCCTTGCCGTAACGGACCGGCTCGATATGGGTGTTCGGGTCGGGGTGGATCGAGGACGTGATGGCCACCCCGCGGGTGAAGTCGACCTTCTTCTCGCCGCTGACCTTGCGGTAGCGCCGGTCGGTGGTCTGCGCGCCCACCAGCGCCTCGGAGTTGGTCCGGGTCAGATCGCCCAGCCGGGGCGACAGATACGGCAGGTGTCCGCTCGCCTTCATCCGGTGCAGCAGGGTCTGGGTGCCGTAGGTGCCGGCGGCGAGGACGACCCGGCGGGCCTTGAAGGTGCGGCCCCCGCTCTTCCTGCGGCCCGTCGGCAGGGTGGCGACCGCGTACCCGCCCTGGGAGTCGTCGGTGACCGACACCACCGTCGTCATGGGGTGCACGACCGCGCCGGCCTTCTCGGCGAGGTAGAGGTAGTTCTCGTTCAGGGTGTTCTTCGCGCCCTGCCGGCAGCCCGTCATGCAGCCGCCGCACTCGGTGCAGGCCTGGCGGGCCGGGCCCACCCCGCCGAAGTAGGGGTCGTCCACGACCTCGCCGGGCTTGGCCTTGACCGTGCCGTCCGCGTCCTTGCCGTCACCGAAGAAGACGCCGACCGGGGCCATGTGGAAGGTGTCCCCGACGCCCATGCGCTGGGCCGCGGCCTTCAGATGGACGTCGGAGGGGGTCATGGTCGGGTTGAGCCGGACGCCGAGCATGCGCTGGGCCTGGTCGTAGTACGGCTTCAACTCCTCCTGCCAGTCGGTGATGTGCCGCCACTGCGGATCGTCGAAGAACGGCTTGGGCGGTACGTAGAGGGTGTTGGCGTAGTTCAGCGAGCCGCCGCCGACGCCCGCCCCGGCCAGCACCATGACGTTGCCGAGCAGATGGATGCGCTGGAGGCCGAACATCCTCAGCTTCGGCGCCCAGAGGTAGTTCTTCAGGTCCCAGGAGTTCTTGGGGAGGGTGTCGGGGGTGAAGCGGCGGCCCGCTTCCAGGACACCCACCGTGTAGCCCTTCTCCGTCAGGCGCAGGGCGGTCACCGAACCGCCGAAGCCGGATCCGACGACGATGACGTCGTAGTCGTAAGCGTCTTTGCTCACGCGTTCTCCCCTTTACCGGAACCGGAAGGCCTTCATCAGCCGCAGGCTCCTGCTCATGAACCGGGCGTACTTCTCGTCGTCCATGCCCAGCGACGGCGCCATCGGCAGCAGGCGCTGGTGGGCCACCGTCTGGGCCTCGGTGTACTTGAGGATGCCCTCGGAGCCGTGGCGGCGGCCGAGGCCCGAGTCCTTCATGCCGCCCATCGGCGACTGGACGCTGCCGTAGGCGGGGGCGTAGCCCTCGTTGACGTTGACCGTGCCGGTGCGCAGCCGGGCGGCGACCGCGCGGCCACGGCGGCCGTCCTTCGTCCAGACCGAGGAATTGAGGCCGTACGGCGTGGCGTTGGCGTGGGCGATCACCTCGTCCTCGCTCGTGAAGCGGTAGACGGAGACGACCGGGCCGAAGGTCTCCTCGGTGCAGACCGCCATGGGCGCCTCGACGCCGTCGAGGATGGTCGGCTCGAAGAAGTACGGGCCGATGTCCGGGCGGGCCACACCGCCGGCGACGAGGGTGGCGCCCTTGGCGACGGCCTCCTCCACGTGCCGCTTGACGGTCTCCAGCTGGCGCTCGCCGACCAGGGAGCCCATGTCGGCGCCGTAGGCGAGGGAGCGGCCGAGGCGCATGGCCTTGGTCCGGGCGGCGAAGCGCTCCAGGAAGGCGTCGGCGATCGACTCGTGGACGTACAACCGCTCGATGGAGATGCACAGTTGGCCGGCGGAGGAGAAGCAGGCGCGGACGGCGCCGGCGGACGCCTTCTCGATGTCGGCGTCCTCCAGGACCAGCATGGCGTTCTTGCCGCCGAGTTCGAGGGAGACGCCGACCAGCCGGGCGGCGGCACTCCGGGCGACCTCGCGGCCGGTGCGGGTGGAGCCGGTGAAGGAGACGTAGTCGGCGTGCTTGACGACCTCGGGTCCGACCACCGGTCCGTCGCCGAGCACCACCTGGAACACCTCGGCGGGCAGACCGGCCTCGACGAGCAGGTCACGGGCCCACAGGGCGGTCAGACAGGTCTCCGTGTCCGGCTTCATGACGACGGCGTTGCCCGAGACGAAGGCCGGCAGGGCGTCGCCGACGGACAGCTCCAGCGGGTAGTTCCAGGGCGCGATCTGGCCAACGACCCCGCGCGGGTGGCGCAGTTCGGTCACCTTGGTGAGGGCCGGGATGGCGCCGGTGTGCCGCTTGGGCCGCAGGTAGGCGGCGGCCCGGCGGCCGTAGTGGCGGGCCGCGACGGCTACGGCCTGCACCTCCTCGTGGGCGTGCAGCCGGGCCTTGCCGGTCTCCAGCTGGATCAGGTCGAGGACCTCGGCCTGGCGGGCCAGCACCAGGTCGTGGAAGCGCAGCAGGACCGCGGCGCGCTCGCGTACCGGGACCTGCTCCCAGACCGCCTGGGCGGCGCGGGCCGCGGCGAACGCCTTCTCCACGTCCTCGGGCGTGGACTCCGGCAGGTCCGCCAGCTTCTCGCCGGTGAACGGCGTGTGGTTGGCGGTGCGGCCCGATCCGGTCACGCCCTTGGTCAGCTGGGCGACCAGCTCGGGGGTCACCACGTCGGCAGCGGTGCGGACGCCCTCCGGGGCGGGGGCGAGGGGATTCGTGCCGGTCTGTGCCGGGGCCTGCGAGTCCGTCATGACGCGCAGGGTATGCCGCGGCGGAGCCTTTGTGTACCCGTCGGTAACGGGGATTCACCGAGTGCACACATCCCGCCAGCGTCCACTGGCAACAAACACGCTGATCAGGGCGTTGGGGAAATCTTGAGCCGGTCGCGCGCGTTCTTGAAAACCGCCGTGCCCTCCTTCTCCTCGGCCGTGCCCTTGGGCATCTCCACCCGCAGCTCGTACAGCCGGCCGTCGTCGGTGCGGACGAGGATCTCCATGACGCGGCGGCGGGCGTCCTGGTCGCCGAAGGTGCTGTCCGACTGCACGGCCTCCCAGCCCTTGAGGCTGGTGGGGGTGTGCCGCGTGTCGGCGTCGCCGTAGAACTCAAAGGTCCGCCCGTGCTGCTTCGCCTGGGTCAGGGGGGCGCTGGGGGCCTTGTCCCAGAGGGTGAAGCGGACCTGTACGGCGCCGTCCGGGTCGGCGTACTCGACCACGCGGGGCTGGACGGCGTCGGTGCCCTGGCGGGCGAACTCCTCGTACCCGGCGGGGAGGGCGAGGGTGGCGTGCATGGCCTTCTCGGTGTGCGCGGCCCAAGTGGCGCCGGTGGCGCCGGCGCTGGGCGCCGGTTTGCGGGCGGCGGTGTTCCTGGGGACCGCGCCGCTGTCGGGTCCGGCGAGCAGGGCGATGCCCAGCCAGCAGGAGCCGGCCAGGAGGACGCCCAGGACGGCCAGCGGGAGGGGGCGGCGCGGGAGGAGGAGGCGCCGGGCCACCGGGGGCGGTCCGGCGGGTATCGGCTCGGCGGGCATCGGTTCGGCGGGTATCGGTTCGGCGGTGACCGGCTCGGTGGAGGTGTCCTCGTCCGCGGCCAGCCGCATCGTCCTGATGTCGTCCCCGAACTCCGCCAGTTCCGCGGCGTCCTGGGGTGCGGGCTCCCGGGCCCGCTCGGGGACCACCGCCTCCAGCGCCTCCGCGGTCCGCTGCGCGTCCGGGCGCTCGGCGGGGTCCTTGGCCAGCAGCCGGACGAGGAGGGGGCCGAGGGCGCCGGCCCGTTTCGGCGCGGGCGGATCGACGGCGAGGATCGCGGCGAGCGTGGACTCCATCGTCGTACGGCGGAAAGGGGACCAGCCCTCCACGGCGGCGTAGAGGAGGACGCCGAGGGACCACAGGTCGGAGGCGGGGCCCGCGGTGCGGCCGGACATCCGCTCGGGGGCGATGAACTCCAGGGAGCCGACGAACTCCCCGGTGGCGGTGAGGGGTTCCTCGCCCTGGACGTGGGCGATGCCGAAGTCGGTGAGGACGACCCGGTCGTGCGGGCCGAGCAGGACGTTGGCCGGTTTGACGTCCCGGTGCACGATGCCGACGGAGTGCGCGGCGCGCAGGGCGCCGAGGACGGCGAGGCCGGTCCGGGCCGCTTCGGCGGGCTCCAGCGGGCCGTCCTTGAGCCGCTCGTGCAGGGACTCGCCGCGCACCAACTCCATGACGATCCAGGGCAGTCCGTCCTCCTCGACGACCACGTCGTGGATGGCGACGGCGGACGGATGGTCGACGCGGGCGGCGGCCCGGGCCTCGCGGTAGAGCCGGTGGGCGGCCCGCTGGTACGCCTCGTCCTCGGGTTCGCCGGGCAACCGCGGCTGTTTCACGGCGACTTCGCGGTCGACGAGTTCGTCGTGCGCGCGCCACACCGTGCCCATACCGCCGGAGCCGATGCGCTCGACCAGCCGGTACCGTCCGCCCACCAGCCGCGTCACAGCGGATTGATCTCCAGCTTCTCGATCACGGAACGCGCCACCTCGCGGCCCCGCTCGGTGAAGTCGCCCTTGCCCGGGTAGCTGATCGTCACCTTGTACAGGTCGCCCTTGGACGTCTTGTAGTAGAAGATCCGCAGTTCGCGCGGGCGCGGGTTCTGGGTGTCGTTGGTGATGTACTTGACCGTGTTCTCGGCCGCCTTCTCGCCCTTGTAGCGGGTCTCCTCGGGATCGGTCGTGGGGTCCTCGGGCATGCCGAGGTCGTAGGAGCCGGTGCTCTTGAACTTCTCGTTGTCGTCGTACATCGCGGCGGCGGCGGTGTTCTTGATGGTGCCCGAGGTGTCCTCGGACTTCCTGGCCACGTTCACGCCGACCCAGATGCCGCCGCTCCAGTCGGTGTACGTCACCCAGTTCTTGTCGGTGTCGTCGGCGTCCGGCTTGCCCACCTGGTACTCCTCGGGCACGCTCAGCGTCACACCCAGGTTGGCGTGCGCCCGCTGCGCCCAGGGGTCCGGCGGCTGTTCGTCCGCGAACGGGTCGGCGACGACGACGAAGGCGGCCGCCAGCGCCAGCGCGACGACCGCCGCGCCGACGCCGATCAGCGTCTTGCGGCCGACGCGGACCCCGCCCTCGGCCGCACCGCCCCCAGCCGCACCGCCCCCGGCCGTCCCGCCCCCGGCCATCCCGAACGGGACGACCTGCGTCGGCGCCTGCACCGGCGGGTTGGCGGCCCGTTCCAGCAGCGCCCGCGTCTGCGCGGCGTCGGGACGGCGGGCCGGGTCCTTCTGGAGCAGCCCGGTGATGACCTCGGCGAGCGGACCCTGCGCGGAGGCGGGCGCGGCCGGGGTGGCGTTGAGGACGGACTGCAGCGTGGCCGGGGTGTTGCTGCGGCGGAACGGCGAGACGCCCTCCGTCGCCGCGTACAGCACCACACCGAGGGACCACAGGTCGCTCGCGGGGCCCGGGCGCTGGCCCAGCACGCGTTCGGGGGCGATGTACTCGGGCGAGCCGACGAAGCCGCCGGTGTCGGTCAGATTGGTCTCGCCCTCGATCTGGGCGATGCCGAAGTCGGTGAGCACGACGCGCTCGTGCCGCCCGAGCAGCACGTTGTCGGGCTTCACGTCCCGGTGCAGGATGCCCGCCGCGTGCGCGGCCTCCAGTGCGCCGAGCACGTCGAGGCCGATGCGGGCCGCCTCGCGGGCGCCGAGGGTGCCCTCCTGGAGGACGTCACCCAGCGAACGGCCCTGCACCAGCTCCATGACGATCCAGGGCCGGCCGTCCACCACCGCGACGTCGTACACGTTGACGACGGCCGGGTGGTCGAGCCCGGCCGCGGCGCGGGCCTCGCGGCGCATCCGCTCGAAGGCGTTGGCGCGTTCGCGTTCGGGAAGGTGGTCCGGGATGCGGGGCTCCTTGACGGCCACCTCGCGGCCCACGGTCTCGTCCTTGGCCCGCCACACGGTGCCCATGCCCCCGTGCCCCAGCTTGCTCAGCAGCCGGTACCGGCCGCCGATCAGCCGCCCGGCGCCCGGATCCTGCGCGGGCCGAGGCTGCTCCGGCACGACCTGGGTGGGCGTCGCGTAGGGGTTGCCGGGATGCGGCACACGGTCCGGTTGCGGATGCTGGTCCGGGTGCGGACCGTGGCCCAGGTGCGGCCCATGGGCCGCGTGCGGCACCGCCGCGGCCGGTCTCGGCGGTTGCAGACCAAAACTGGTTGGCTCGTCGGATCCGTAAGGGGCTCCCCCGTTGCTGCTCATGCGTCCATCCATATCGCGCCCGGGGCCCCGCGTTCCACCTCGAACACTGTCCGGTAGCAGACCCGTGACCCGGGGCGGGGCTTATCTCCCATTTATGTACGCGCGGGGGGACAGCGTCGGTGAAGGGGTGAGCGAGGGCGGGACGGACGTGCTCACCGAGGTCCGCGGGCTGGCGCTCGACGGGGGCGGTACGGGTCCGTTCCCCTCCCCCTTCACCAGCAGCGCCACCGCCGACACCCCCGCCACCGCCACCGCGGCGACCAGCAGCACGCTCGCCAGCACGCCCCGCCGGGACCGCCAGACCGACGGGGCCGGCGCCGGTCCCGGTGGGCGGCCGGTGGCCAGGAAGTCCCGCAGCATCCACTCGGCCCGCGCCGCGTCCAGGCGCCGCTGCGGATCGCGCTCCAGCAGCCCCCGTACGACGGGCAGCAGCGGCGCGGCCTGCGGCGGCGGCCGTATCTCGTCGAACACGACCGCGTGCAGGATGCCGCCCAACGAGTCGCGCCGGAAGGGCGATTCACCGCTGACCGCCGTGCACAGCAGCGCCCCCACCGACCACAGGTCGGAGGCGGGCCCGGTCCTGGCGCCGGACATCCGCTCGGGCGCGGTGTACTCGGGCGAGCCCACGAAGGTGCCGGTCTCGGTGAGGGTGCTGGCCCCCGCGATCCGGGCGATGCCGAAGTCGGTGAGCACGACCCGGCCGGTACCGGCGTCGATGAGGACGTTCGCGGGCTTGATGTCGCGGTGCAGCACCCCGGCCTCGTGCGCGGTGCGCAGCGCGCTCAGCAGATCGGCGCCGATCCGCGCGGCCTCGACGGCGTCGACCGGCCCGTGCCCGGAGATCCGGTCGTCGAGGGAGCCCCCGTCGATCAACTCCATCACGATGTACGTCCGTTCGGCGTGCTCGATGACGTCGTGCACGACGATGATGTGCGGATGCCGCAGCCGCGCGACCGTCCGTGCCTCGCGGAGCGTGCGCTCACGGCGCCGCCGGAGGGCCCCCGGGGTGAGCGATCCGAAGTCGCCCTCGTCGAAGGGGAACTCCTTGACCGCCACGCGCCGTTTGAGCAGTTGGTCGGTGGCCCGCCAGACCACGCCCATCCCGCCGCGCCCGATCCGCTCCTCCAGGCGGTAACGGCCCGCGATGACCCGGAAGTCGCCCTCCCCCTGATCCCCGTGGGTCGCCATACGTCCCATCATGCCGCGCCGGACGCCCGCGCTCCGCGGCGCTGACCGGCCAACTTGCCCCCGGTGGGTGCTCAGCCCTCGCGCCAGCTCTGCAGGACGATCTCGAACCGCTCCTCCGCGGCGGCCCACTCGCCGACGGGAGCGGACGCGTAGATCGCGTACTCGACGCCGCTGCGGGCGAGATACATCCGGTCGACGGCGCGGAACGGTCCCGGGAAGGGCGAGTCCTTCGCCAGCTGGGTCCAGGTGTACTCCAGCCGCGCGCCCGGCCGGTCGCGGTAGGCCCCGCGCTCCAGGCCGACCTGCGTGTAGTCCACCAGCCGCCCGCCCAGCACCTGGCTCAGGTCGGCGAGGTGGGCATACGGGTCGTTGAAGTCCGGGGAGCTGTCCATGGTGATCCGCAGCAGGTTCCTGCCGCCGTCGGGCGAGTAGTCGACCCGCTGGAAGTCGCCCGACTTCTCGTAGTTGCTCCGCGACCAGCCCTCGGGCAGGGAGAGGCCGAAACCGAGCGGGTCGTCGACGGGCACCCAGCCTGCCGGGACGGTGCTGTCGGGGTTCGCGCTCGCACTGTCCCCGGCCGTGGGCGTCGGGCTCGGCGACGGGGACGTCCGGTTCGTCCGGCGCCCCTCGTCCCACTTCTGGAGGGCCACGACGGTGCCTCCGCCGACCAGCGCGGCCAGCACGACGACCAGGGCGAGCGTACGCAGCCGGCGGCGCCGGGAAGGGGCGGCGGGAGCCTGGTCGGCGGTGGCAGGCCCGTACGCCGGTCCGCTCGGCGGCGGATACGGCGTGGCCGCCGCCGCTTCCGGGGTCGTGGGCGTCTCGGGTCCGGAACCGGGGTGGGCGTGCTGGGTCGGCACGTACAGCTGCGCCGCGTTCGGCCGCCGGCCCTCCGCCGCCTCCGCGAGCATCAGCTCGGCCGCGACGGCGTCGGGGCGCACCGCGGGGTCCTTGTGCAGCAGCGCGGCGATGACCGGGCCGAGCGGACCGGCGTACGCGGGCCGCGGGGCCTCCTCCTCGACGACCGCCTGCATGGTGGTGAGCGGGGACGTACGGCGGAACGGCGAACGGCCCTCCACCGCCGTGTACAGGGTGGCGCCGAGGGCCCACAGGTCGGAGGCGGGGCCCGGATCGTGGCCGCGGATGCGCTCCGGGGCCAGGTAGTCGACGGAGCCGACGACCTCGCCGGTGCGCGTGATGGTGGTGTCGCCCTCGATCTGGGCGATGCCGAAGTCGGTGAGCAGGACGCGGCCGTCGTCGGCGAGCAGGACGTTGCCGGGCTTGACGTCGCGGTGCAGGACGCCGGCCGCGTGCGCGGCGCGCAGGGCGCGCAGCACCCACAGGCCGATCCGGGCGGCCTCGCGCGGCTCGATCCGGCCGCGGTCCTTGACCGCGTCGGCCAGCGAGTCGCCCTCGACCAGCTCCATCACGATCCACGGCCGGGCGTCGTGGTCGAGCACGTCGTGCACGGTGACGACCGCGGAGTGGTTGATTCGCGCGGCGGCCCGGGCCTCCGCCCGGGTGCGGGCGAGGAGCCGCTCCTGGTCGCTGTCGGAGACGAAGTGCGCGGCGGTCAACTCCTTGATGGCGACGGCCCGGTGCAGTACCTCGTCGTGCGCACGCCACACCCGGCCCATACCGCCGCTGCCGATGGTCTCGGCCAGTCGGTAGCGCCCCGCGAGGAGCTGGCCCTGCATCTGATTCACGTCGCCCCGCAATGTTCTTGACGGGTTCAGATTAGGGACCGGGCCGCGCCCGGGGAACCGGCGGGGTGACACGGAGACAGCACTGTGACGGTTGCCGTCACCCAGCGTCGGGCCGCGCGATCAGCCGGTGACCTGACGCGATCAGCCGGTGACCTGATACGTCGCCGACGCCTGCTCGAACAGCCGGGTCACCTCGTCCCGCTCCGCCTCGGGACCGCGCACCTGCACGACGTGGTACCGGTCGCCGATCAGGATGGCGAGGTTGCGGACGAACCGCTCGCGGCCCTCGTCGTCGGTCCAGGTGAACTGGCCCTCGGCCATGCTCCGTCCGCCCACCTCGATGGTCTTCAGACCGGTGGAGGTGGCCCAGCTGGAGTCCCGGTACGGCTGCAGCTCGGGCTCGTCCTCCCGCTGGTACGCCATCGGGTCGCCGCCGAACTCGTCCGCGGTGTCCCGGCCCGGTACGACGATGAGCTCGAAGTCGCCGTGCGCGTAGACCACTTGTCCGCGGCCGTTCTTCGCCTCCCGGTCCCAGCCGTTGGCGACGGCGACCCGGAAGCCCTCGTCGTCCGCGCGCAGGGTGAAGCCGTCGGCGACATCGGGACCGGTGGTCTGGGAGTCGGTCGAACGCGCCGACTCCGAAGGGCTGTTCTCGGGCTTCTCCGGCTCCTCGCCGGGTGAGGTCTGGTCGGGCCGGGGCTCACTGCTGGCCTCCGGCGCCCGGCCGACCTCGCCCGTGGCGCCGGCCCGGCCGGCGTCCTCTGCGCCACCGCTCTCGGCCTTCGGCATGAAGAGCATGGCGTACGCGACGGCTCCCGCCATCAGCAGCAGGATCAGCACGAGCAGGGTACGGCCCAGGCTGCGCGGCGAACTCTCCTCCTTCCGGGCCCGTTTGTGCCGTCCCTGGTGCGCGGGCAGCCCCGCACGCCGCCTGCGCACCAGCTCGCCCCTGCGGCGCACCACCGGCAGCCGGCTGGCGTCGGCGGGCGGCGCGGCGACGACATGCGCACCGGCCTCCGGCTCGGGCGCGGACCGCACGAGGGAGCGCAGCCAGCCGCGCAGCTCCTCGAAGTCGATCCGCTCGGTGGGGTCCTGGCGCAGCAGCGACTCTACGACCGGCCGGAGCGGGCCGCACTCCTCCGCGAAGGCGGGCGGCTCGGCGCACACCATCTGCACCAGCTCGGCGGTGGACTCCTCGGGGTACGGGGCGTGCCCCTGCACGGCCCGGAACAGCAGCGCGCCGAGCGCCCACAGGTCGGTGGCCGGGCCGATGGGCGCCGCCAGCTGCCAGTTCTCGTGCACGGGACCGGCCTGCTCGGGCGCCCACCGCTCGGTGACGGGCCCGACGACGGCCATACGAGCCTGCCGGGCCCGCTCAGCGGCAAGCGCGGTGGCGGGCCCCCGGCGCACGGGCGCGGTAGCGGCCAACTCGTCCCAACGACTGGGCGACGGGACGACGGGTGCGATACCGGTGTGGCCCGGGGAACCAACGGACGGGCGTCCGGCGGAGCCTGGGGAACCGGCGGGAAGGTGCCCAGCGGGACCCGGCGCACCGGCAGGCAGGTGCCCACCGGAACCCGGCGCACCGGCGGGCGGGCGTCCGGCGGAGCCCGGGCGGCGGGCGCCCGTGCCCTGGGTTCCGGGGGAAGGGATCAGCGGGCCGTTCCCGGCCGGGGGCAGCGCGGTGCGGCCCGGGCCCGCCTCGACTCCTGACCGGCCGGCCGACTCCGGGGCCACGCCCGGGGCGCCCGGGCGGGGGGCGGCACCGTGCCAGGAACCGGCACGGACACCGTACGGGTCGGCAATCTGACCGGGCGTCCCGGCGGGCGGCTGGTGAGCGCCGTCGGCGGAGGGGTACGGCGGCTGCTGGGCGCCACCGGCCGAGGGATACGGCTGATGCTGGGCCCCGTTCGCGGTCGGGTACGGCTGCTGGGCGCCGTTGCCCGAGGGAAACGGCTGCTGCGCCCCGCTCGCCGAGGGATACGGCGGCTGCTGCGCCCCACCGCCCGAGGAGTACGGCGACTGCGACGCCCCGTTCGCCGAGGAGTACGGCGGCTGCTGGGCCCCGTTCGCCGAGGGATACGGCGGCTGCTGCGCCCCGTTCGCCGAGGGATACGGCGGCTGCTGCGCCCCGTTGCCCTCGGGGGCCGAGCGGGCGCCCGGCAACGCGGCTCGGCCGTTCTGCGCCTCCTGTACCCGGGCCGCGGCCCGCGCCCCCGCTCGGTACGCGGCGATCGCTCCGGCCCGCGCCGCCCGGATGTCCCCACCGGACCCACCGGACCCACCGGACCCACCAGACCCACCAGATCCACCGGCCTCCACGGCCCGGGGCCCCGCCCCTCCGGCACCCGCGCCGATCGGGCCGGCGGTGCCGCCCGGTCCGCCGACCGGGGGCAGCCCACTGGCCTCCCGGGCCTCGATCGCGGCCCGCCGAGCGGCCTCGGGGTCCACCTCCACGGAGACCGAACCACCGGGGGGACCACCGGGTCCGCCGACCGCCGCGCCGCCCTCGTCATCGTCCGCCGGCACCGGGTCGTACCCGCACAGCGCCTCTTCCGCGGCCCCCACCGCGAGACCGGTCAGCATCACCCGTCCGTCGTCGCAGACGAGCACGGTCCGGGCGGTGATGTTCCGGTGCACCCAGCCGTGCGCGTGCAGCACCCGCAGCGCCATCAGCACGTCGGAGGCGACCTCGGCCGCCCGGTACGGCGTCAGCGGCTTCTCCGCGAGCAGCGCGGCCAGCGGTCGCGCCGGCACCAGCTCGCTGACGATCCAGAGCGAACCGCCCTCGGCGAACACGTCGAAGACCTGGTCCAGCCGGGGATGGTCCGGAATCCGGGCCGCGGCCTGCGCGGCCTCCACCGCCCGCCGCACCGCCGGATCACTGGGCCGCCGGGCACTGCCGCGGGCCGCCGGCCGCCGCGCCGCGCCCCGCTCACGCGCGGTGAAACCGTCGGGCAGCCCCTCCGCGTCGAGCACCTCGGCCTCGACGACCTCCGGCAACGGCACCTGCCGGACCAGGACTTCCTGTCCGCTGTAGGTGTCGAAGGCCCGCGTCTCGGTGAGTTCGTACTCGTCGGACGGCGGCAGCGGCAGGCGGTAGCGGTCGGCGAGCACCCGACCCGCATAGTCGTCCACGACGCCTCCCCCGGCCGCCCGGTTGGTCAAATCCGTTCGCCTTGCGTCCCGTTGTGACCGCATACCTGGATGCGTACGGTCCGCAAGCACTCACGATACGTGCCGTAGGCAACCCACAAAGAGGGGATGCCAGATCTCACGCACCAAACCGTGACCACGCACCGTCGCGGTGGATCACGACTCCGGTTCGAAGGACTTCGTCAGCGTCCGCCATGTGTCCTTACGCAGCTCAGTACCCCAATTGGCGGCTTTCGCCGTGTACATCAGCCCATACCCGAGATCGTCGTCCACCACGAACCCACGGTCGATGCTCCGGTACTTGGTACCCCCGTCGACGTAGGTGAACTCCCAATCGGCCGTGTTCCAGTCGCGGTATTCCACCGCCTCTATTCGGATCCGCTGGTACTGGGCGCGCCGCATGGCGCCCTCCTGGGTCTCCCAGTCGGCGACGGGGTCGTCCTTGGGCTCAGTGGTCCAGCCGATGAGCAGCTTCTGCCCGTCGGGCCCGGTGAACCGGTCACCCGCTGCGCTCGTGGACTGGTACTTCCACCCCTTGGGCAGCCCGATGGAGTACCCCTGGCCGCCCTCATGCGTGACCGCCACACCGGCGTCACTTCCGGACGAACCGTCCGAGCCCGCCCCGCCCCCGGCGGAACCGCTCGCACTGGCGCTCGGCGTGGATCCGGTCGACGCGGACGGGCTCGCCTGCCCGTCCGGGGTCGCCGCGCCGCTCTCGTCGTCCCTGGTGTCGCCGCTCGCGCTCGCCTCGGCCGAGGTCTTGGTGCCCCCACCGGCCGCGGTGCCCTTGGGGTCGTCGTCCCCGCTGAACGCGACCGCCAGCACCACCCCGATGAGGGCCAGCACCACGACCGCGGCGATGATCAGCAACGTCCGCCGCGGCACCACATCGGTGAGCGGCGCCCTGGGCGCCGGCCGGGCCGGCAGATCCGGCGGCGTCATCACGGGCCACCCCGAACTGCGCCCCCCGCCCTGCCCGTCGCCCCCGGAGGCACCGCGCTGCTCGTCGGCGCCCGCGCCCGAACCGGCCGCCGCGCCACCCGAGTCGGCACGCGAGGCGTCCGCGGCCCCCGCCGAGACGGCGGCCTTCCGCACGGAACGCAGCGCCCCCCGCAACCGCTCCCCGGCGTCCGCCGGCGCGTCCGGCTGGGCCGGCAGCGGCACGGCCTTCGTCGCGTCCTGCACCTCCGCCTCCGCCTTGGGCTCGGGGGCGTGGATGACCGCGCTCAGCATCGACCGGGCACCGGCGTCGTCGAGCCGCTGCGCCGGGTCCTTGGTGAGCAGCCCGTGGATGACGTCCCGCAGCGGCCCGGCGTTCTTCGGCTCCTCCAACGGCTCGGTCATCACCGCGGTGAGCGTGGCGATCGCGGAGCCCTTGTCGTACGGCGGCACCCCCTCGACCGCCGCGTACAGCAGGCCGCCGAGCGACCACAGGTCGGCCGCCGGGCCCGGCTTGTGCCCGCGCGCCCGCTCCGGGGAGATGTAGGAGGGCGCGCCGACGAGCATGCCGGTGGAGGTGATCGACGGGTCGCCCTCGACCTGGGCGATGCCGAAGTCGGTGAGCACGACCCGGCCGTCCTCGGCGATCAGCACGTTCGACGGCTTCACGTCCCGGTGCAGGATGCCCTGACGGTGGGCCGAGCGCAGCACGTCGAGCACCGCGAGCCCGACCTCCGCCGCACGTCTCGGCTGCAGCAGGCCGTCCTCCCGGATGACCTCGGCGAGCGACTTCCCCTCGACGAGCTCCATCACGATCCAGGGCCGGTCGTCCTCGTCGACCACGTCGTAGACCGTCACCGCGCTGTTGTTGCGGATCCGCGCGATGGCCTTGGCCTCCCGCAGCGTCCGCGTGATCAGCCGGCGTTTCTCCTCCTCGTCGATGGTCGAGGGGAACCGCAGCTCCTTCACGGCGACGGTGCGGCCCAGCGTCTCGTCCTCCGCCCGCCACACCGTGCCCATGCCGCCGCGGCCCAGCACATCTCCCAGCCGGTACCGCCCGGCGAGGAGACGACCGCTGTTGTCCTGACGGGATGCTCCCGCCCGCTCCGCCTCCGACATGCGTCCCCTCATGCAACCCGCCCTGACAGAGCCTCCATTGTCTCTCACCCGACAAGTGCCTGACGCCCAGGGTGCCGCTGGTGCGCAAGTGGACCGGGAGCCGGGTGTGCCCCCGGCGGAACCGGCCGTTCCGCACCCTGCATCATGGGCCCCGACAAGGAGGTCCCGCCATGCCGCCACTGCGGACCCTACTGGCCGTTCCTGTGGCCCTGGCCCTGCTGGCGCTCACCCCGGCCGCATCCTCCCCGCCCACCGCGGACGCGTTGCTTCCGCTGCTGGTCACCCGGGGCGGCGCCCCGGCCGCGGCGCTGCTCTCCCGCACGGAGGACGGCACCCGTTACGCCGAGGCCGGCCCCGGCATCTCCGCCGCCGACCACTTCCGGGCGGGCAGCATCACCAAGACCTTCCTCGCCACGGTCGTCCTGCAACTGGCCGCCGAACACCGGCTGTCCCTGTCCGACCCGGTGGACGAGCACCTGCCGGGCCTGGTGCGCGGAGCGGGCCACGACGGTCGCGCGCTGACCCTGCGTGCCCTGCTCACCCAGACCAGCGGCCTGTACGACTTCACCGCCGACACCGGGGGCCTGGTCCCCCTCTCCCCTCGTCAGGCCGTCCGCCTCGCGCTCACCCACCCCCCGGCCGACCGCGGCCGCTTCGCCTACTCCAACACCAACTACGTCCTGCTCGGCCTGGTCGTCCAGCAGGTCACCGGCCGCTCCTACGCGGCCGAGGCCCAACGCCGGCTGATCGCTCCGCTGCGGCTGACCGGCACATCCTTTCCCGGATCACGCACCTCGCTGCCCTCCCCGCACGGCCGCGCCTACACCTCCGGCGGGCGCGATGTCACCGAGCTCGACCCGCGGGTGGCCGGGGCCGCGGGTGAGCTGGTGACCACGCTCGCCGACCTGAACCGCTTCTACGCGGCGCTGCTCGGCGGTGAACTGCTGCCCCCGCACTGGATGCGCGAGATGCTCGACACCCGCGCCGCACACGGCTTGTACGGCATGGGCCTGTTTCCCGTGCGGCTGCCCTGCGGCACCACGGTGTGGGGCCACAACGGGATCATCTCCGGCAGCTTCGTGCGCACCGCGGCCACCGTCGACGGACGCCGCGTCCTGACCTACCGGGTGAACACGACGGCGGTGACGGACCCCGGTCTGGAACCCCGGCTGCTCACCGCCGAGTTCTGCCCCCGCACCCGGTAGAACGGCCGGGTTCCGGGCGAAGATCCCCGTTCCCGCCCCTCGTTCGAGTGAACAAAGAGCTGAGCGAGCGGGCGAACGAAAGGGCGAGTGCAAGAGCGAGTGCAAGGGCGAGCGAAACGGCTACAGCGGCACGATGTCCGGCGCCCCCAGCCGCGCCGCGTCCGCGGTCAGATCGTCCGGCTGCCGCTGCGACTCCCGCTCCGCCTCCACCCGCTTCTCGTAGTGCTGGATCTCCCGCTCGATGTGGTCCTTGTCCCAGCCGAGCACCGGCGCCATCAGCTCGGCCGCCTCGCGGGCGCTGAGCGTGCCGCGGTCGAAGGTCTCGATGGAGATACGGGTCCGCCGGGTCAGCACGTCGTCCAGGTGCCGTGCGCCCTCGTGCGAGGCGGCGTACACCACCTCGGCGCGCAGATAGTCCTCGGCCGCGCGCAGCGGCTCGCCCAGCGAGGGGTCCGCGGCGACGAGGTCGAGCACCTCCTCGGCCAGCGCGCCGTAGCGGTTCAACAGGTGCTCCACGCGCACCACATGAAGCCCCGTCCGGGCGGCGATGCGCGCCCGCGCGTTCCACAGCGCCCGGTAGCCCTCCGCACCCAGCAGCGGGACGTCCTCGGTGACGCACTCCGCGACCCGCATGTCCAGCCCGTGCACCGCCTCGTCCACCGCGTCCTTGGCCATCACCCGGTACGTCGTGTACTTCCCGCCCGCCACGACGACGAGCCCCGGCACCGGATGGGCCACGGTGTGCTCGCGCGACAGCTTGCTGGTGGCGTCCGACTCACCGGCCAGCAGCGGCCGCAGCCCCGCGTACACGCCCTGCACGTCGTCCCGGGTGAGCGGCACGGCGAGCACGGAGTTCACATGCTCCAGCAGATAGTCGATGTCGGCGCTGGACGCGGCCGGGTGTGCCTTGTCGAGGTCCCAGTCGGTGTCCGTGGTGCCGATGATCCAGTGCCGCCCCCAGGGGATGACGAACAGCACGGACTTCTCGGTCCGCAGGATGAGACCGGTCCCGGAGTGGATGCGGTCCTTGGGCACGACCAGGTGGATCCCCTTGGAGGCGCGCACATGGAACTGCCCCCGCTCCCCCACCATGGCCTGGGTGTCGTCGGTCCACACACCGGTGGCGTTGACGATCTGCTTGGCGCGGACCTCGTACTCCCCGCCGGCCTCGACGTCCTGCACCCGGGCGCCGACCACCCGCTCGCCCTCGCGCAGGAATCCGGTCACCCGCGCGCGGTTGGCCACCTGGGCGCCGTACGCGGCGGCGGTGCGGACCAGGGTGGCGACGTACCGGGCGTCGTCCATCTGGGCGTCGTAGTACTGCAGGGCGCCGACCAGCGCGTCCTTCTTCAAGGCGGGCGCCATCCGCAGGGCGTGACGGCGGCTCAGGTGACGGTGCATGGGCAGGCCCCGGCCGTGGCCGCGGGCCATCGACATGGCGTCGTAGAGGGCGACGCCGGAACCGGCGTACAGCCGCTCCCAGCCCTGGTGCTGAAGGGGGTACAGGAACGGCACCGGCTTCACCAGGTGCGGGGCGAGCCGCTCCAGCAGCAGGCCGCGCTCCTTGAGCGCCTCGCGCACGAGCGTGAAGTCGAGCATCTCCAGATAGCGCAGGCCGCCGTGGATCAGCTTGCTGGACCTGCTCGACGTGCCCGACGCCCAGTCACGCGCCTCGACCAGTCCGGTGGACAGGCCCCGGGTCGCCGCGTCGAGCGCGGTGCCCGCGCCGACCACTCCGGCGCCCACGACCAGCAGATCCAGTTCGCGCTCGGCCATTGCCGCGAGCGACTCGGCGCGTTGCGCCGGCCCCAGTGTCGCTGTCCTCACCGCTGCCTCCCGCTGTAGGTCGTCCCGGCCGCACCGGTGGGCGAAGCCCGGTCCTGTCCCCCATGCCCAAAGTCTGACCGGCTTGCCCGACTTCAGCCACCAGTCGCCCCCAGCCTGTGGACAACCTTCACGGATCTGTCCGCCGGGTGTTGCCCGCCCGCCGGAAAGACACACAGGATCAATCCCGTATTTCGGTCATATTTACTCCTAGTCTGACATTGCGCTCGCTCGTCCTGTCCACAGGGCTTGCGCACCTGTCCCGCTTCGGTTACTGGGAAGGACGGCCCACGCCATGCCCGCAGATCTCGCCGTCATCGGACTCGGCCCGTACGGCCTGCCCCTGGCCCAGGCCGCCGTGGCCGCCGGCATCCCCACGCTCGGTTACCGCACCGGGCCCGAACCCGGCTCGCTCAGCCCCGCGGAGGTGCGCCGCATGCTCGCGGCGGGCTTCCGGCACGCCACCAGCCCGGCCGAACTGGGCCGGGTGCGCACCGCCGTCATCTGCGCGCCCACCCCGCGCGGGGCGGACGGCGGCCTGGACCTCACCCAGGTCGAGACGGCCGCCCGCACGCTGGCCGGGCGCATGCGCCCGCACACCACGGTGATCCTGGAGTCACCGGTGCCCCCGGGCACCACCGAGGACCTCCTGCGCCCGCTGCTGGAGGAGGGCTCGGGGCTGCGCGCGGGCCGCGACTTCCACCTCGCCTACTCGCCCAGTCGAGTGGATCCCGGCAACCGCGACTTCACCCCCGCCAACACACCGAAGGTGATCGGCGGCCTGACTCCCGCGTGCACCGAGTCGGCGGCGGCCTTCTACGCACGCCTCACCGACAAGGTGGTACGCGCGCGTGGCCCGCGAGAAGCGGAGACGGTGCAGCTGCTGGAGACCAACTTCCGGCACGTCAACATCGCCCTCGTCAACGAGATGGCCGCCCTCTGCCACGACATGGGCGTCGACCTGTGGGACGTCATCCGCTGCGCGGAGACCAAGCCCTTCGGCTTCCACTCCTTCCGCCCCGGCCCCGGCGTCGGCGGCCATGCCGTCCCCCAGGACCTGACCGGCCACACCGGCCGCACCCTGCGCATGGTCGAACTGGCCCAGCAGGTCAACAGCCAGATGCCGCGTTACGTCATCCAGCGCGCGGCCACCCTCCTCAACGAGCACGGCAAATCGGCGCGCGGGGCCCGCGTCCTGCTGCTCGGGGTCACCTACAAGGCGGACCTCGCCGACCAGCAGTCCACCCCCGCCGAGGAGATCGCCGTCCGCCTGATGAGCCTCGGCGCCTCCGTCAGCTACCACGACCCGCACATCCCCTCCTGGAACGTCCTGGACCGCCCGGTCCCCCGGGCGGACTCCCTCTACGAGGCGGCGGCCGACGCGGACCTGACGATCCTGCTCCAGCAGCACCGGACGTACGACCTCCAAGGCCTGTCGGTGAAGGCGCAGCTCCTGCTCGACACCCGGGGGGCCACGCCCACGGGGGCGGCGCACCGGCTGTGAAGGAGGTCGCGGCCCTCCGGAGGCCCGTGACGGAAAAGGCCGGTCACCCCTCTCGGGACGACCGGCCCTCCAGGTGCCGTACGACCTACCGCTTGTGCTGCGAGTCGGCCACCGTGACCTCGACCCGCTGGAACTCCTTCAGCTCGCTGTACCCGGTCGTGGCCATGGCCCGGCGCAGCGCGCCGAAGAGGTTCATCGAGCCGTCGGGGGTGTGCGACGGGCCCGTCAGGACCTCCTCGATGGTGCCGACCGTGCCGAGGTCGACCTTCTTGCCGCGCGGCAGCTCCTCGTTCACGGCCTCCATGCCCCAGTGGTGGCCGCGGCCCGGCGCGTCCGTCGCGCGGGCCAGCGGGGAGCCCATCATCACCGCGTCCGCGCCGCAGGCGATCGCCTTCGGGATGTCGCCGGACCAGCCCACGCCGCCGTCCGCGATGACGTGGACGTACCGGCCGCCGGACTCGTCCATGTAGTCGCGGCGGGCCGCGGCCACGTCGGCGACCGCGGTGGCCATCGGGACCTGGATGCCGAGGACGTTGCGCGTGGTGTGCGCCGCGCCGCCGCCGAAGCCGACCAGGACGCCCGCCGCGCCGGTGCGCATCAGGTGCAGGGCCGCGGTGTACGTGGCGCAGCCGCCGACGATCACCGGGACGTCGAGCTCGTAGATGAACTGCTTCAGGTTCAGCGGCTCGTGCGAGCCCGAGACGTGCTCCGCGGAGACCGTCGTACCGCGGATGACGAAGATGTCCACGCCCGCGTCCACCACGGCCTTGGAGAACTGCGCCGTGCGCTGCGGGGAGAGCGCCGCCGCGGTGACCACGCCCGAGTCGCGCACCTCCTTGATGCGCGCGCCGATCAGCTCCTCCTTGATGGGAGCCGCGTAGATCTCCTGGAGGCGGCGGGTCGCGGCCTCGTCGGGCAGCTCGGTGATCTCGTCGAGCAGCGGCTGCGGGTCCTCGTGGCGCGTCCACAGGCCCTCTAGGTTCAGCACGCCGAGGCCGCCGAGCTCACCGATGCGGATCGCGGTGGCCGGTGAGACGACCGAGTCCATGGGGGCGGCCAGGAACGGCAGCTCGAAGCGGTAGGCGTCGATCTGCCAGGCGATCGAGACCTCCTTCGGGTCCCGCGTACGACGGCTCGGGACGACGGCGATGTCGTCGAAGGCGTACGCCCTGCGGCCGCGCTTGCCGCGCCCGATCTCGATCTCAGTCACGTCTGTGGCCTTTCCCTGATGCGTTTCAGCGTCTTCCAGTATCGCCGACGGGCACGGCGAGGGCGGCCCCGGTGCTCCGGGGCCGCCCTGGAAGAGGCTCGCGCCTACTTGTTACGGCTGTAGTTCGGCGCCTCGACCGTCATCTGGATGTCGTGCGGGTGGCTCTCCTTGAGCCCCGCCGAGGTGATCCGGACGAACTGGCCGTTGGCCTGGAGCTCGGGGACCGTACGGCCACCGACGTAGAACATCGACTGGCGCAGGCCGCCGACCAGCTGGTGGACGACCGAGGAGAGCGGACCGCGGTAGGGCACCTGGCCCTCGATGCCCTCGGGCACGAGCTGCTCGTCGGAGGCGACGCCCTCCTGGAAGTACCGGTCCTTGGAGAACGACTTGCGGTCGCCGCGGGACTGCATGGCCCCGAGCGAGCCCATGCCGCGGTACGACTTGAACTGCTTGCCGTTGATGAACATCAGCTCGCCCGGCGACTCCTCGCAGCCCGCGAGCAGCGAGCCGAGCATCACCGTGTCGGCGCCCGCGACCAGGGCCTTGGCGATGTCGCCCGAGTACTGCAGGCCGCCGTCGCCGATGACCGGGATCCCGGCCTCCTTGGCGGCGAGGGACGCCTCGTAGATGGCGGTGACCTGCGGGACGCCGATGCCGGCGACCACCCGGGTGGTGCAGATCGAGCCGGGGCCGACGCCGACCTTGATGCCGTCCACGCCGGCGTCGATCAGCGCCTGGGCGCCGTCCCGGGTGGCGATGTTGCCGCCGATGACGTCGACACCGGCGGCGTTCGACTTGATCTTGGCGACCATGTCGCCGACCAGCCGGGAGTGGCCGTGCGCGGTGTCCACGACGATGAAGTCGACACCGGCCTCGACGAGGGCCTGGGCGCGCTCGAAGGCGTCCCCGGCCACGCCGACCGCGGCGCCGACCAGCAGGCGGCCCTCGGCGTCCTTGGCGGCGTTCGGGTACTTCTCCGCCTTGACGAAGTCCTTGACCGTGATCAGGCCCTTGAGGACACCCGCGTCGTCGACCAGCGGCAGCTTCTCGATCTTGTGCTTGCGCAGCAGCTCCATGGCCTCGACGCCGGAGATGCCGACCTTGCCGGTGACCAGCGGCATCGGGGTCATGACCTCGCGGACCCGGCGGGAGCGGTCCGTCTCGAAGGCCATGTCACGGTTGGTGACGATGCCGAGGAGCTTCTTCTCCCCGTCGGTGACCGGCACGCCGCTGATGCGGAACTTGGCGCACAGCGCGTCGGCCTCGGCGAGCGTGGCGTCCGGGTGCACGGTGATGGGGTCGGCCACCATGCCGGACTCGGAGCGCTTCACCAGGTCGACCTGGTTGGCCTGGTCCTCGATGGAGAGATTGCGGTGCAGTACGCCGACGCCGCCCTGGCGGGCCATCGCGATCGCCATGCGCGACTCGGTGACCTTGTCCATGGCGGCGGACAACAGCGGGATGTTGACCCGGACGTTCTTGGAGACGTACGAGGCGGTGTCGATGTCGTCGGGCGCCATGTCGGACGCGCCCGGCAGCAGCAGCACATCGTCGTAGGTCAGCCCGAGTGTCGCGAATTTGGCGGGCACTCCGTCGACGTTGGCAGTCATGACACCTTCCCCAAATGGCCTTGATCGGTGCGGATGTCCATGCTAACGGGAAGCACGGCTATCAAATTCCACGGTCCTGACCGGCCTCGGGCTTCGTATGTTCGTACGGAATCGGGGGGGGGGACGCCTGTTCAAGGAAGGGCGGCTCTACTGCTCCGCCAGCGCCCGCAGCCTGCTCAGCGCCCGGTGCTGGGCGACCCGCACCGCTCCGGGTGACATTCCCAACATCTGGCCCGTCTCCTCCGCGGTCAGCCCCACCGCGATCCGCAGCAGCAGCAGCTCACGCTGGTTCTCGGGCAGGTTGGCCAGGAGTTTCTTGGCCCATTCGGCGTCGCTGCTGAGCAGGGCGCGCTCCTCGGGGCCGAGGGAGTCGTCGGGGCGTTCCGGCATCTCGTCGGAGGGGACCGCCGTCGAACCGGGGTGGCGCATGGCCGCCCGCTGCAGGTCGGCGACCTTGTGCGCGGCGATGGCGAAGACGAACGCCTCGAAGGGGCGGCCGGTGTCCCGGTAGCGCGGCAGCGCGAGCAGGACGGCGACGCAGACCTCCTGCGCGAGGTCCTCCACGAAGTGCCGGGCGTCTCCGGGCAGCCGGGACAGCCGGGTGCGGCAGTAGCGCAGGGCGAGGGGGTGGACATGGGCGAGCAGGTCATGCGTGGCCTGCTCGTCCCCGTCGACGGCGCGATGGACGAGTGCACCGATCGCCCCTGCGGCAGTGGCCGCCTCGTCGTCGCGCATCGGTCCATGGTGCCCTGCGGCGCCGCGGTCCGTGGCACCGCGTCCCATGTTGTGCACCGAAGCGTTATGAGCAGGTGCGCCGGAACTCATCTCCTGCGCCCTCCTCTTCCGCTCGACCGACTTGTCCCCGAGAGACTCCACAACTCAAGGATGCGGCATCCGCGACGAAACGAGCACCCGCGCCCCAAACGGGGCGCGGGGAACCGCGCGACCAGCCACAGCCGACCCGCACCGGGGCGACGGCGAGCACGACCGAGCTGTCAGCGAACCAGGCCCCATCGGAACCCGAGCGCCACGGCGTGCGCCCGGTCAGAGGCGCCGAGCTTCTTGAACAAGCGCCGGGCGTGTGTCTTGACCGTGTCCTCGGAGAGGAACAGCTCACGCCCGATCTCGGCGTTGGACCGACCGTGGCTCATGCCCTCCAGCACCTGGATCTCACGTGCTGTGAGCGTGGGAGCCGCCCCCATCTCGGCGGACCGCAGCCGACGCGGGGCGAGCCGCCAGGTCGGGTCGGCCAGCGCCTGGGTCACCGTCGCGCGCAGCTCGGCGCGCGAGGCGTCCTTGTGCAGATAACCCCGCGCGCCGGCGGCGACCGCGAGGGCCACGCCGTCCAGGTCCTCGGCGACGGTGAGCATGATGATGCGCGCCCCGGGGTCGGCGGACAGCAGCCGCCGCACGGTCTCGACGCCGCCCAGGCCGGGCATGCGTACGTCCATCAGAATCAGGTCCGAGCGGTCGGCGCCCCAGCGGCGGAGGACTTCCTCGCCGTTGGCCGCCGTCGTCACACGCTCCACACCGGGCACGGTCGCGACCGCGCGGCGGAGCGCCTCTCGGGCAAGCGGGGAGTCGTCGCAGACGAGGACGGATGTCATGGCCGCCCTCCGCAGCTGATGCACGTCACCTTGAGCCTCCAGGCTGGTACGAAATCGTCACCTGTGCGGTCGACCGTCTCGGACGCCTGCCCGAGCGCTTGTTGCTTCAACCGCCTCCGCACTCTCAACGACGGTCACTCGAAAGAGTTACGGGGCCGTGCGCCGTCTTCGGCACTCTACGTGAGGGGCCGGACACGGTGCAGACATGCACGGCAGACCCTCAAGCTTTCATCACAAGCCGTGCCCCATTCAGCCCTTTTTCTTCCCATTTCCTGGTGTCTGAGGCTAGATTCGCAATGAGTCATATTTTCATCTACTTAGATCATAGATGTACGGTCGTAGACACCGTATCCGCCCAGAACGGCTACAAGGGGTCACGCAATGGCAGATTTCTCCCGCCTTCCCGGACCGAACGCGGACCTGTGGGACTGGCAGCTCCTGGCTGCCTGCCGCGGGGTCGACAGTTCGCTCTTCTTCCATCCGGAGGGCGAACGCGGTGCGGCCCGGAGTGCTCGTGAGAACTCGGCCAAAGAGGTCTGCATGAGATGCCCCGTCCGCGCCCAGTGCGCGGCACACGCGCTGGCGGTGCGCGAACCGTACGGCGTCTGGGGCGGCTTGACCGAGGACGAGCGCGAGGAGCTCATGGGGCGGGCGCGCCACCGGCTGGTGTCGGCGTCGACCGGCGGCGGGCACACCGCATCGAACACCTGAAGTAACGTTTCTTCATAGCCGGGGCACGCGCAGGCGTGCCCTTACTTCGTGCGCCCCGACTGGCTGTGCGCGTCCCGCACTTGACGGTTCGCCGCCCGCGCCAGTTGTTCCAGCGTCGCCGTCACCGCCGGCACCTGGGCGAGGTCGGGCAGGGTGAGGGCGACGATCTCCCGGCGTACCGGCGGTTCCAGCGTCACTGTGCGTGCACCGCGCGGGCGTACCGACTCCACGGCGAGCTGGGGCAGGACCGCCACGCCCAGGCCCGCGCCGACCAGGCCGACCACCGCCGGATAGTCGTCGGTGGCGAAGTCGATGCGCGGGGTGAAGCCGGCGCCCTCGCACACCTCGACCAACTGACCGCGGCAGCGCGGGCATCCGGCGATCCAGGGCTCGGCGGCGAGGTCGCCGATCGCCACGGACTGCGCCCGCGCGAGCCGGTGCCGCTCCGGGACCAGGGCGACCAGGCGGTCGGTGAGCAGGGGCCGGACCACGAGGTCGTCCCACTCGCCTTCCTGGGCGGCGCCCTCGTAGCGGAAGGCGAGGGCCAGGTCGCAGTCGCCCTCGCGGAGCAGTTCCACGGACCTGGGCGGCTCGGCCTCCTCCAGGGAGACCCGGGTGCCGGGGTGCGCGGCGCGCAGGGCGGCGAGGGCGGTGGGGACGAGGGTGGAGCTGCCGCTGGGGAAGGAGACCAGACGCACCCGGCCGGCGCGCAGGCCCGCGATGGCGGCGACCTCCTCCTCGGCGGCGGTGAGTCCGGCGAGGATGCCGGCCGCGTGCCGGACGAGGGCCTCGCCCGCCTGGGTCAGCCGCATCTCGCGGCCGCTGCGGATCAGCAGGGGGGTGCCGACGGACGCCTCCAGCGCCTTCATCTGCTGGCTGACGGCGGGCTGGGTGCAGCCCAGTTCGCGCCCCGCCGCGGAGAAGGAGCCGGTGGTGGCGACGGCGCGCAGCACGCGCAGATGTCGGGCCTCGATCACCCCACAAGGATAAGCGAGGCTTTGATCAGTCGCTCCTAAATGCGGTGAACCTTTGACCCTCCTTCGCCTACCGTGCCGCCATGAAGCTTCTCTCTGTGAATCTGGGCCGCCGGACGGCGGTGCCCTACACGGACCACCCCGAGGGTGTGACCGCGATCGACAAGCGGCCGGCCGACGCGCCGGTGCGGGTGGCGGCGCCGGGGCCGAAGGGGACCGGGGCGAGCGGGCTGGCCGGGGACGACATATGCGACACACGGCATCACGGCGGGGACGACCAGGCCGTGTACGCGATGGCGCGCGAGGACCTGGACGACTGGGAGCGCGAACTGGGGCGCCCGCTGGCGAGCGGCGCCTTCGGCGAGAACTTCACCACCAGCGGCCTGGACGTGTCCGGCGCCCTGATCGGGGAGCGCTGGCGGGTCGGCCCGGAGCTGGTGCTGGAGGTGACGTGCGGGCGGATTCCCTGCCGTACCTTCCAGGGCCACCTGGGTGAGCAGCGGTGGGTGAAGCGGTTCACGGCGAAGGGGGCGCCGGGGGCGTATCTGCGGGTGATCGAGCCGGGTGTGGTGCGGGCGGGCGACGCGATCGAGATCCTGCGCCGGCCGGACCACGAGGTGACGGTGGCGCTGCAGTTCCGGGCGGTCACCACGCAGCGGGAGCTGCTGCCGCGGCTGCTGCCGGCGGGCGAGGCGCTGCACCCGGAGTCGCTGGCGGCGGCACGCAAGTACGTGTCGCGGTACGGCGTCTGACGTAGCGTCCGGCGGCGAGGTGGGCAGGTCCTGGGGAGGAGCCGGGCGCGGAGCGGATGCGCCCGGTCCGGGTCACTAATCTTGCGTCATGACAACGGCTCTCATCACGGGATCGACCGCGGGCATCGGCGCCGCCTTCGCACGGCGGCTGGCCGCCGACGGACACAACCTCGTCCTCGTCGCACGGGACACCAAGCGGCTGCGCGAGCAGGCGACCGAGCTGCACGACCGGCACGGCATCGAGGCGGAGGTCCTGACCGCGGACCTGGCGACGGACGAGGGCATCGAGGCGGTGGCCGCCCGGCTCGCCGACCGCAGGAACCCCGTCGACCTGCTGATCAACAACGCCGGTTTCGGCAACAAGGGCCGCTATCTCGACGTCTCCATGGCCGACGAGCTGAAGATGCTCAAGGTGCACTGCGAGGCGGTGCTGCGGCTGACGTCCGCGGCGGCCGAGGCGATGCGCGAGCGGGGCCGGGGCGGGGTCGTGAACGTCGCCTCGGTCGCCGCCTTCGTGCCGCGCGGGACCTACGGCGCCTCCAAGGCGTGGGTCGTGCAGTTCACCCAGGGCGCGGCGCGCGACCTGGCCGGCAGCGGCGTCCGGCTGATGGCGCTGTGCCCCGGCTTCGTGCGCACCGAGTTCCATGAGCGGGCCGGGATGGGCACGGACAACATCCCCGGCTGGATGTGGCTGGACGCCGACAAGCTGGTCGCGTCCGCCCTGGACGATCTGGCGCGGGGCAGGACGGTGTCGATCCCCGACCCCCGGTACAAGGTGCTGATGGGCGTCACGAAGGTGGTGCCGCGCGGGATGCTCGGCGGGCTCAGCTCCCGGACGGGACGCAAGTACGGGCCGCAGTAGGGGCGCGAGTCCGGCCGAGCGGAGACAATGGAGCTGTTCGACCGGACCCTCGGGGGACGGAGGCGACGCCATGACGTTCGTACAGCTCATCGACTGCAGGACAAGCCGGTTCGACGAGATGGACCGGCTGATGGACACGTGGGTCGAGCAGACCAAGGGGAAGCGGACCGCGACGCACAGCGTGATCGGCAAGGACCGGTCCGACGCGTCGCACTTCATCGAGATCGTGGAGTTCCCGTCGTACGAGGAGGCGATGCGGAACTCGGATCTCCCGGAGACCGGCCGGATCTTCCAGGACATGGTCGCCCTCTGCGACGAGACGCCGACGTTCACCGATCTGGACGTCGTGCGGGACGACCAGCTGGCCGAGGCGACCGTGCGGCGGTTCTTCGAGGAGGTAGCCGGGAAGGACGATGCCCCGACGCTGAACGACGTGCTCATCGAGGACTATCACGACCACGATCCCGCCAACCCGCAGGACACCATCGGCATCGACGCGATGCGGCGCGAGGTGCGGATGTGGCGCGACGGCTTCGACTTCACGTTCACGATCGAGGACCAGCTGGCCCAGGGCGACCTGGTGTGCACCCGCTGGGCCTTCGACGGCCGGCACACGGGCGACTTCATGGGCATCGGGGCCACCGGACGGCAGGTGTCCATGACCGGGTGCACCATCCACCGCTGCACCCCGGAGGGGAAGATCGCCGAGGGCTGGTGGCAGTACGACCGGCTGGGGCTGATGGAGCAGCTGGGCGCGCTGGAGGGGCTGGAGCGGTAGGCAACGCGAAGGCCCGGCACCCCCAGGGGTGCCGGGCCTCAGTGCTGACGTGCGTCAGTGGGAGTGGCCGTGGCTGTGGCCGTGACCGGCGGCCGGCTCCTCCTCTTCCTTCTTCTCGACGACCAGGGTCTCGGTCGTGAGGAGGAGGGAGGCGATGGAGGCGGCGTTCTCCAGGGCGGAGCGGGTGACCTTCACCGGGTCGATGACGCCGGCCTTGACCAGGTCGCCGTACTCGCCGGTGGCGGCGTTGAAGCCCTGGCCCTTGTCGAGCTCGGCGACCTTGGCGGTGATGACGTAACCCTCCAGGCCGGCGTTCTCGGCGATCCAGCGCAGCGGCTCGACGACCGCGCGGCGGACCACGGCGACACCGGTGGCCTCGTCGCCGGTCTTGCCGAGGCCGCCCTCGAGCACCTTGGCGGCGTGCACCAGAGCGGAGCCACCACCGGAGACGATGCCCTCCTCGACCGCGGCGCGGGTCGCGGAGATGGCGTCCTCCAGACGGTGCTTCTTCTCCTTCAGCTCCACCTCGGTGGCGGCGCCGACCTTGATCACGCACACGCCGCCGGCCAGCTTCGCGAGGCGCTCCTGGAGCTTCTCGCGGTCCCAGTCGGAGTCGGTGTTCTCGATCTCGGCCTTGATCTGGGCGACGCGGCCCGCGACGTCCTCGGCGTTGCCGGCGCCGTCGACGACGGTCGTGTCGTCCTTGGTGACCGTGACACGGCGGGCGGAGCCCAGCACGTCCAGGTCGGCCTGGTCGAGCTTGAGGCCGACCTCCTCGGAGATGACCGTGGCGCCGGTGAGGACCGCCAGGTCCTGCAGCATCGCCTTGCGGCGGTCACCGAAGCCGGGGGCCTTGACCGCGACCGCGTTGAAGGTGCCGCGGATCTTGTTCACGACCAGGGTCGACAGGGCCTCGCCCTCGACGTCCTCGGCGATGATCAGCAGCGGCTTGGAGGCACCCGACTGGATGACCTTCTCCAGCAGCGGCAGCAGGTCCTGGATGGAGGAGATCTTGCCCTGGTTGATGAGGATGTACGGGTCCTCCAGGACGGCCTCCATGCGCTCCTGGTCCGTCACGAAGTACGGCGACAGGTAGCCCTTGTCGAAGGCCATGCCCTCGGTGAAGTCCAGCTCCAGACCGAAGGTGTTGGACTCCTCGACGGTGATGACACCGTCCTTGCCGACCTTGTCCATCGCCTCGGCGATCAGCTCGCCGACCTGGCTGTCCTGGGCGGACAGACCGGCGACGGCGGCGATGTCGGACTTCTCGTCGATCGGGCGCGCGGTGGCGAGGAGCTCCTCGGACACGGCGGCGACGGCCGCGTCGATGCCCTTCTTCAGCAGCGCCGGGGAGGCACCCGCGGCGACGTTCTTCAGGCCCTCGCGGACGAGCGCCTGGGCCAGCACGGTGGCGGTGGTCGTACCGTCACCCGCGATGTCGTTGGTCTTGGTCGCCACCTCCTTCACCAGCTGGGCGCCGAGGTTCTCGTACGGGTCGTCGAGCTCGACCTCGCGGGCGATGGTGACGCCGTCGTTGGTGATGGTGGGGGCGCCGAACTTCTTGTCGATGACGACGTTGCGGCCCTTGGGGCCGATCGTCACCTTGACCGTGTCGGCCAGCTTGTTGACGCCGCGCTCGAGGGCGCGACGGGCGTCCTCGTCGAACTTCAGGATCTTCGCCATGACAGCGGGAGCCCTCTCGGATCGGTGGGTTCTCAAAAAGAAACTGCGCCCCGGGCGCCCGGCTTCTTATGTGGTCGCGGGGGCCAGGGGCGCAGCTGGAAAAACTGTGAGGTTGTGGTTACTTCTCGATGATCGCGAGCACGTCGCGAGCCGAGAGGACGAGGTACTCCTCGCCGTTGTACTTCACCTCGGTGCCGCCGTACTTGCTGTACAGCACGATGTCGCCGGTCTTGACGTCGAGCGGCAGACGGTCGCCGTTCTCGAAGCGGCCCGGGCCCACGGCAAGGACGACGCCCTCCTGGGGCTTCTCCTTGGCGGTGTCCGGGATGACCAGGCCAGAGGCGGTGGTCTGCTCAGCGTCGAGCGGCTGGACCACAATGCGGTCCTCGAGCGGCTTGATGGCAACCTTGGAGCTGGTGGTCGTCACGATCCGACCTCCCCCTTCGGAGATCTCACGGGGTTAACTGTCTGAGGTGGCGACCAGGTGGATCCGTCGTCGCGGGTGCCGGACCTGCCCGTCGCGTAGTTGGCACTCTCCAGTGGGGAGTGCCAGACCTGAGACTATGACCGTGATTAGCACTCGGTCAAGCGGACTGCTAATGCCGACGGCTCGGCGCGGCGCGTCACAGGTAGTTCTCGAGCCTGCCGACCCTCAGTCCCCGCTCCCGGATCTCCCCCAGCAGCCGCCGTGTCCGCTCCACCAGCGGCACCCCCGTCGGGTCGTCCGAGGGCAGCGAGACGATGTCGCCGGGGCGCAGGCGGTGGGGGCCCTCGGTGTAGGCCAGCCGGCCGTCGCCGCCCATCGCCGCCCGCCACAGCACCACCGCCGAGATCCCGCAGCCGGCCGCCGCGCGGAGCGTGGTCGTGTCGTACGTGCCGTGCGGGGGGCGGAAGAGGCGGGGGCGGATGCCGAAGCGGGCGCGCAGCTTGTCCTGCTGGCCGCAGATCTCGGCGCGCTGCCCGGCGTACGGCAGGCCGCGCAGGGCCCGGTGGTCGAGGGTGTGGTTCTGGATCGACGCGCCCACCGACTGCAGCCGCGCGAAGTGGCCGTAGCCCGGGCCGACCACGCTGTCCGTGAGGAACATGGCGACCGGCAGCCGCCGCGCGCGGACCAGGTCGACGAACCGGGGGTCCTGCTCGGCGCCGTCGTCGTAGGTGAGGAAGACGACCCGGTCGTCGGTGGCGACATGCTGCACGACCGGCGGCAGAACGGCCCCGGGCGGCCCCTGGGGCGGCCGGTCCGAGGGGCCCGCGGCCTGGGCGCAGCCCGTCAGGAGGACGGCCGCCACCGCCCCGGCCAGCGGGCCCCGGGGCCTCACAGGTAGTCCTCGAGACGGGCCACCGCGTACCCCTCGGCGGTGATCCTGTCGAGGAACCGGCGGATCATGTCGGGCATGGTGCCCTTCCAGTGCTCCTTGCCCCGGAAGTGGCTGAGCACGATGTCGCCGGGGTGGATGTCCCGGTCCCACTCGCGGTACTCCCAGCGGTCGACGAAGACCTCCTCGTTCCACAGGGGCACGTGCGTGATGCCGCACGCCTTGGCGGCGCGCAGGGTGTTGGCGTTGTAGTTGCCGAAGGGCGGCCGGAAGAGGTCGGGCCGGGTGCCGTACCGCTTCTCGATCACGTCCTGCATGCCGCAGATCTCGCGCTTCTGGCGGGCGTAGGACAGGCCGGGCATGAAGGGGTGATGGAGGGTGTGGTTGTGCAGGCCGACCCCTCGGTCGCGCATCCGCTTGAAGTAGGCGTAGTCCTCCTTGACCAGGTAGTCGCTGAGGAAGGCGGTGTACGGGATCCGCAGCTCGGTCATCATCCGCAGGAACGCCGGGTCCTTCTCGGCGCCGTCGTCGATGGTGAGGAAGACGATCTTCCGCTCGGTGGGGACGGTGGTGAAGACCGGCGGGAGGTTGCGTTGGGTGTGCCCGTCGACCTCGAAGCCCTTGCGGGTGGTGATCCTCGGCTTCTTCGCGGGCGGGGCGGGGGCTGTCAGCGGGACCTTGGCCAGGCCCCAGCGTTTCGCGGCGGCGGCCCGGGCCGCGGCGGTGGCGCGCAGCTGGGTGGCGTAGGAGTCCAGGGCGCGGGCGGGCGGTGCCAGCAGGGGCTGCTGGCCGGGGGCCGGGCGGGACGCGGTGCCCTGGGCGCAGCCGGAGGCGATGGCGGCGACGGCGAGCACGGCGATTCCGCCGCGGATCCGGGCCCCTCGCACGGACCGTTTTTTATCATTTTGTACTACTACTCGCATGGGATCGGATCCTCCCAGCCGCCCCCTGCGACGCCCGGCCGACACCGCCGCCGCGGGCGTACCGTCCACCGACTGGCCCACAATGACCCGGTGAACGACCTCGCTCCCCTCCTCACCCCCGAGGGCCGCGCCCTCCTCGACGCGGTGCGCGGCACCGCCCCCGCCGACGAACTCGCGGTCGCCACCCGGCTGCGCCGGGACCACCCCGCGGACCTGGTGTCGGCGGCGCTCGGCCAGGCGCGGCTGCGGCAGCGGGCGGAGGCCAAGTTCGGCGCCGAGGACGCGGGGCGGATGTTCTTCACGCCGAACGGCGTCGAGCAGTCGACGCGGGCGAGTGTGGCCGCGTACCGGGCCGGGCGCCTGCGGGAGCTCGGCGTCACCTCCGTCGCGGACCTGTGCTGCGGGATCGGCGGCGACGCGGTCGCGCTGGCCCGGGCCGGGATCCGGGTGCTGGCGGTGGACCGGGACCCCCTGACGGCGGCCGTCGCCCGCGCCAACGCCGACGCGCTCGGGCTGGCCGGCCTCATGGAGGTGCGCGAGGCGGACGTCACGGAGGTCGACACGGCCGGTTACGACGCCGTGTTCGTCGATCCGGCGCGGCGCGGCGGCCGGGGCCGCATCTTCGATCCCGAGGCGTACTCGCCTCCCCTGTCCTGGGCCGTCCAGGCGGCCCTGAAGGCCCCGCACGCCGCCCTGAAGGTCGCCCCCGGCATCCCGCACGAGGCCGTGCCGGACGGCGCCGAGGCCGAGTGGATCTCGGACGGCGGGGACGTGAAGGAGGCGGTGCTGTGGTTCGGCACCGAGCCGGGCGCCGTGCGCGCGACCCTGCTCCCCGGCCCGCGCACCCTCCTCGGCCGGGGCCTGCCCGACCCCGCCGTCCGGCCCGTCGGGCGGTACCTGTACGAGCCCGACGGCGCCGTCATCCGGTCCCATCTGGTCGCCGAGGTCGCCGAGGCGGTGGGCGGCGGGCTCATCGACGCGACCATCGCGTACATCACCGGCGACGACCTGCGCCCGACGCCCTTCGCGACGCCCTACGAGATCACCGATCGTCTCCCCTTCAACGTCAAGAAGCTGAAGGCCCTGCTACGGCAGCGCGAGGTCGGCGTCCTCACCGTCAAGAAGCGGGGGTCCGCCGTCGAGCCGGAGGAGCTGCGCCGGAAGGTCAAGCCGCAGGGGCCGAACGCGGCGACGGTGTTCCTGACCCGGGTGCAGGGCGCGCCCACCATGCTGGTCGGTCACCCGCTCTGAGCCGCCCTGCGCAGCAGCAGCTCCCGCTCCCGCTCGTTGCGCGCCAGGGAGGCCGCGCGGGCGAACTCCGCGCTCGCCTCCGCCGTACGGCCGAGGCGGTGCAGCAGGTCGCCGCGGACGCTCGGCAGCAAGTGGTAGTCGCGCAGGGCGGGTTCGGCGGCGAGGGTGTCGACGATCTCCAGGGCCTCGGCCGGGCCCTCGGCCATCGACACCGCCACGGCCCGGTTGAGTTCGACGACCGGGGAGCGGGCCCGGGCGGCGAGCAGGGCGTAGAGGGTGGCGATGCTCTTCCAGTCGGTCTCCTCGTAGCGGTGGGCGTGGGCGTGGCAGCCGGCGATGGCGGCCTGGAGGGTGTAGGGGCCCGGGGTGCCGGCGGTGTCCGTGCGGGCCAGGGCCTCGATGCCGCGGGCGATCAGCATGCGGTTCCAGCGGCGGCGGTCCTGGTCCTTGAGGAGGACCGGCTCGCCGTCCGGTCCGGTGCGGGCGGCGAGCCGGGACGCCTGGAACTCCAGCAGGGCGGTGAGGCCGTGGACCTCGGGCTCCTTCGGCATCAGGGCGGAGAGCACGCGGGCCAGGCGCAGCGCGTCCTCGCACAGCGAGGGGCGCAGCAGGTCGTCGCCCGCGGTGGCGGCGTACCCCTCGTTGAAGATCAGGTAGATGACGTCCAGGACGGAGCCGAGGCGGGTCTCGCGGTCGGCGCCGTAGGGGACTTCGAAGGCGACGTTCCTGGTGGCGAGGGTGCGCTTGGCGCGGACGATGCGCTGGGCGACCGTCGGTTCGGGGACCAGGAAGGCGCGGGCGATCTCGGCGGTGGTCAGGCCGCCGAGCAGGCGCAGGGTGAGGGCGGTGCGGGCCTCGGTGGACAGCACCGGGTGGCAGGTGGTGAAGACCAGCCGGAGCAGGTCGTCGTCGATGTCGTCCGGCCCCGAGGGCTCCTCCGGCGGGACCGTGCTGTCCAGCGTGCGGCCGATCTCGGCCAGTTTGCGGGCGTAGTTCTCGCCGCGCCGGACCAGGTCGACCGCGCGGCGCCGGGCGGTGGTCATGAGCCAGGCGCCCGGGTTGTCGGGCACCCCGTCCCGCGGCCACTGCTCCAGCGCGGCGACCAGGGCGTCCTGCGCGAGCTCCTCGGCGAGTCCGATGTCCCGGACGACGCGGGCTACGGCGGCGACGATCATCGGGGACTCGATCCGGAAGACGGTCTCGACGGCGCCGCGGGGGTCCGCGGTGGGCTGTGAAGTCACAGCCCACCATGCAACACCCCCGCGCGGCCGGGACCAAGGGGGATCAGCCCTCGACGATCTCGCGGACCTCGCAGGTGACCGTCCAGTGCGGCTCGTGGACCTTCAGGAAGCGGGTCGTCCACTCGATCGCCTCGGCCCGGTCCTTGCACTGCATCAGAGCGTACCCGCCGATGACCTCCCTGGCCTCGGTGAAGGGTCCGTCCGTGACGGACGTCCGGCCGCCCTCGTAGTGGACCCGCACGCCCTGGGCCGTCGGCGTCAGACCGGCCGTGTCGAGCAGCACCCCGGCTTTCGTCATCTCCTCGATCAGCTCCCCCATGCGCTGCATCAGGTCGGCGCTGGGGCCCTCGGCGGGGGCGGTCTTCTCGTCGATCTGCACGAGCGACAGGTAGCGGGGCATGGTGGCTCCTCGTATCGGACGGCCGGGTCCTTCCCGGCCTCTCACCGCTGCGTCGAACGGCGACCGCCCGGATCGACACCTCCCCGGAAAAGAATTTCTCAGCGCAGCGACTCCCACAGCTCGCCCGCCTCCGGCTCCCGCGCCACCACCCGGTTGGAGTCCTGGGGCGCCGGTACGACGGGCAGGGTCACCGTCCGCACCGCGTCCGCCGAGAGCGCCTCCAGGCTCCGGCCGAGGCGGGTCAGCTCGGCCAGCGAGTCCAGTCCGGTGTCGGTGGTGAGGCTGCCGGTGACCGCGTCGGCGACCCGGTAGAGCTTCGCGGGGTCGGTGAGCAGCTCGGTCGCGGAGATCTGCGCCAGCAGCGCCTTCACCAGCTGCTGCTGGAGGACTATCCGCCCCAGATCGCTGCCGTCGCCTATGCCGTGCCGGGTGCGGGCCAGGGCCAGGGCCCGCTCGCCGTCGAGATGGTGGGTGCCCGCCTCCAGGGTGAGGTGGCTGTCCTCGTCGTCGATGTCCTCCCCGGTGGTGACCGTGACCCCGCCGAGCGCGTCCACCAGCTTCGCGAACCCCGCGAAGTCGATCTCGATGTAGTGGTCCATGCGGACGTCCGTCATCGACTCGACCGTCTTGACCGCGCACACCGGCCCGCCCACCGCGTAGGCGCTGTTGAACATCGCCCCGGAGACGGCCGGGGTGGAGTCGCCGTCCTCCAGCGGGCAGGCGGGGCGGGTGACGAGGGTGTCCCGGGGGATGCTCACCACCGTCGCCCCGGAGCGTCCCGCGTCGAGGTGGACCACCATCGCCGTGTCGGAGCGGGCGCCGGTGCTGTCGCCGCCGCCGAGCGCCTGGTTCTCCGCGCCGCCGCGCGAGTCGGAGCCGAGGACCAGGATGTTCAGCGACTCGGTCGGCAGCTCCTCCGCGGCGGCCGTGGCCGACGGGGTGGCCTTCGCCGGCCGGTTGTCGCCGAGCGCGCTGTTGATGTCGACGCTGTGGATGTTGCCGTTGAGCTGCCAGTACGCCCACCCCGCCGCGGCGGCGGCCAGCACCACGACGCCCGCGAGGGTGAGGCCGGCGGCTTTGAGCGCTCTCGACCGCCGGCCCACTGTGCTGCCCTCGTCCCCGTCCGCCTCGTCTCCGGTCACGGACAGGAACGTAAGTCCGAATTATGACAACGAGCGTGCCAGGGACCATTTTCTTCGGAAATTCTCAGACTTCTCAGCCCAGGGTCACCACCGGCACCGGATTGCTCCCGCTCCAGGACGCGTTGAACCCGAAGGTCACCGAACCCCCGTTCGGCACGGTCCCGTTGTAGGAGGCGTTGGAGCAGCTGACCGCGGAGCCCGACTGGGTGCAGGTCGCGTTCCAGGACTGGCTGATCCGCTGCCCGGCGCCATAGGCCCAGGTCGCCTTCCAGGACGACAGCGAGGCCCCGTCGCAGGCGATCCGCACCTGCCCGGTGAACCCGGTGTTCCACTGGCTGACGACGCTGTACGTGGCCGTACAGACGCCCGTCGGCGGTGTCGTCGTACCGCCGAGGGCCTCCGCGATGGCGTGGTACGCCGGTTTCGGCGCGAAGTTCTCGTCGTACGGGGTCGCCGCGCCCTGCCCGGGGAAGGTGTCCGGGATCCAGGAGTCGGAGTCGGTGAAGCCCCAGACGGTGACGCCGACGCAGCGGGCCACGGCCACACAGGCACTGACCACCTGCTTGTACTCGGTGGCCTGCTGGGCGAGCTTGGCGCTGTCCGCCGGCAGGTTCATCCGGATGTCCAGCTCGGTGATGGCCACGTCGACGCCGAGGTCGGCGAAGCGCTGGATGTTCTGCTGGAGCGTGGACGGCACCTGGCCGAGGATCAGGTGGGCCTGGAGTCCGACGCCGTCGATCGGGACGCCGCGCTCCTTCAGCGACTTGACCAGGTTGTACAGGGCGGTGGACTTCGCGTTGACGCCCTCGACGTTGTAGTCGTTGATGTACAGCTTGGCGCTCGGGTCGGCCGCGCGGGCCGCGGTCAGCGCCTGGGCGATGTAGTCGGCGCCCAGGCCGTTGTACCAGAGCGTCTGCCGGTAGGTGCCGTCCTCGTTGAACGGCTCGTTCACCACGTCCCAGGTGGCGAGCCGCCCCTTGTACCGGCCCACCTCGGTGGCGATGTGGTCGGTCATGAGCTGCCGCAACTGGGCCGCCGTCCAGGTGCCGTTGGTCAGCCAGCCCGGGTTCTGGCTGTGCCAGACCAGGGTGTGGCCGCGCACCTCCTGGCCGTTGGCCTCGGCGAACTCGACGATCCGGTCGGCCTCGGCCCAGTTGAAGCTGCCGCGCGCGGGCTCGACCGACTCCCACTTCATGGCGTTGCCGGGGGTGAGCGCGTTGAACTCACGGGCCGCGATCTCGCCGTAGGTGCCGGTGAGTTTGGAACCGGTGACGGCGGTGCCGATGACCTTGCCCTTGGCGGCGGCGAGGTCGCGCAGCGGTGCGTCGGCGGCCTGCGCGGCGGGTGCCGCGAGCAGCAGGCCGCCGAGCATCGCGACGCCCGTGAGGAGTGAAGCCAGGGTGAAGCCCGTTCTCAGAG
The DNA here is from genome assembly GCF_053592135.1 of Streptomyces sp. NPDC002784. Taxonomy (NCBI): domain Bacteria; kingdom Bacillati; phylum Actinomycetota; class Actinomycetes; order Kitasatosporales; family Streptomycetaceae; genus Streptomyces; species Streptomyces sp. NPDC002784. The sequence goes on from NZ_JBSFVD010000001.1 coordinate 691,258, forward strand.
ATCTCATTGCGGGTGCCTCCGAAAGTTTCGGTCGTACAACCGACTGGCTTCGGGCAGTGTGGAGGCGGCACGGGACCCCGTCAATACGTTCCCGCTAATCGGCGGGCGGCGCTCCCGTACTGCTGCGCACCACCAGGCTCGTGGCCAGCTCCACCCGGGTCGCCGCCGGATCGCCGTCCTGCTTGGCCAGGTCCAGCACCAGCCGGGCCGCCGCCTCCGCCATCTCGGTCAGCGGCTGCCGTACGGTCGTCAGCGGCGGCCCGACCCAGCGCGCCACCGGCAGATCGTCGAAGCCCACCACGCTCAGGTCCTCCGGGATGCGCAGCCCCAGTTCGCGCGCGGCCTCGTACAGGCCGAGCGCCTGGAGGTCGTTGCCGGCGAAGACCGCGGTCGGCCGGTCCGGGCCGCGCAGCAGCTTCAGGCCCTCGCGGTAGCCGGTCTCGTGGTGGAAGTCGCCGGGCCGGATCAGCGCCGGGTCGACCGGCAGCTCGGCCGTCTCCAGGGCGGCCCGGTAGCCGTCGAGCCGGGCGCGGCTGCACATCATCCGCGAGGGGCCGGTGAGGGCGCCGATCCGGGTGTGCCCCAGCTCGACCAGATGCCGGGTGGCGGCGAGCCCGCCCTGCCAGTTGGTGGCGCCGATGGAGGGCACGTCGGCGCCGGGGTCGCCGGCCGGGTCCATCACCACGAACGGGATGGAACGGCTCATGAGCAGCGCCCGCTGGGAGTCGTCGAGGCCGGACAGCACCAGGATCACCCCGTGCGGACGCCGGGCGGCGACCTGGTCGGCCCAGGTCCGCCCGGGCGTGAGCCGTCCCGCGCTCTCGCTGAGCACCACGCTCAGCCCGGCGTCCCGGGCGACGTTCTCCACCCCGCGGATGACCTCCATCGCCCAGGCGCTCTCCAGCTCGTGGAAGACCAGGTCGATCAGCGGCGACCGGCTCGCCTCGGCCCGCCGGCGCCGGTAGCCGTGGGCGCGCAGCAGCTCCTCGACCCGGCTGCGGGTGGCGGGAGCGACATCGGCTCTGCCGTTGAGGACCTTCGAAACAGTCGGCGCCGAGACGCCGGCCTCCCGGGCGATCTCGGCGAGCGTCGCGCTCTGCGCGGACCGACCTGTCGCGCGGGCTGTCGTCCGCGTTTCCGCGGGCTCGGAGGGTGTCATGGCGGCGATCGTATCCCTGCGCCCCCTCTTGACGAACCCTTCCCGCCGCCCCTAGGTTCCCGGAACATTCGAGGTGAACAACGAAACATTCGCGAGAAGGCGTCCGCCCCGACAGGAGTTCCATGACGACCGCCCCCTGGCGCGACCCCGCCCTGCCCGCCTCCGCCCGCGTCGACGACCTGCTCTCCCGGATGACTCTGCAGGAGAAGACCGCCCAGCTCTACGGCGTGTGGGTGGGCGCCGCCACGGACGGCGACGGGGTCGCCCCGCTGCAACGCGAGATGACCTCCGAGTACGACTGGGACGAGCTGATCACCCACGGCCTCGGCCAGCTCACCCGCTCCTTCGGCACCGCCCCCGTGGACCCGGCGCTCGGCGCGCAGGCGCTGGCCCGCGCCCAGCGCCGGATCGCGGCCGCCGGACGCTTCGGCATCCCCGCCGTCGCCCACGAGGAGTGCCTGGCCGGGTTCACCACCTGGCGGGCCACCGCCTACCCGGTGCCGCTGGCCTGGGGAGCGAGCTTCGACGCCCCGCTGGTCGAGGAGATGGCCCGCCGGATCGGTGAGGACCTGCGCTCGGTCGGCGTCCACCAGGGCCTCGCACCCGTCCTGGACGTCGTCCGCGACCCGCGCTGGGGACGGGTCGAGGAGACGATCGGGGAGGACCCGTATCTGACCGGCACCATCGGCACCGCCTATGTGCGGGGCCTGGAGTCCGCCGGGGTGATCGCCACGCTCAAGCACTTCGCCGGGTACGCCTCCTCGGCGGGCGCCCGCAACCTCGCGCCGGTGCGGGCGGGGGTGCGCGAGTTCGCCGACGTGACGCTGCCGCCGTTCGAGATGGCGCTGCGCGAGGGCGGGGCGCGCAGTGTGATGGCGGCGTACACCGAGACCGACGGCGTCCCCGCCTCGGCGGACCCCGGTCTGCTCACCGGACTGCTGCGCGAGCAGTGGGGGTTCACCGGCACGGTCGTCGCCGACTACTTCGGCATCGGCTTCCTGCGGTCGCTGCACCGCGTGGCGGGCACCGACGCCGAGGCGGCGCACGCGGCCCTCGCCGCCGGGATCGACGTGGAGCTGCCGAGCCTGAAGTGCTACGGCACGCCGCTGCTGGACGCCGTCCGCGCGGGCGAGATCCCCGAGGAGCTGGTGGACCGGGCGGCCCGCCGCGTCCTGCTCCAGAAGTGCGAACTGGGCCTGCTGGACGAGGATTGGGACCCGGAACCGGCCGAGCGCATCGACCTGGACTCCACCGCCAACCGCGCCCTGGCCCGGCGACTGGCCGAGGAGTCGGTGGTGCTGCTGGACAACCCGGAGGGGCTGCTGCCGCTGGCGCCGGACACCCGGATCGCGGTCGTGGGGCCCCGCGCCGCGGACGCCCTGGCGATGCTGGGCTGCTACTCCTTCCCGTCCCATGTCCTCACCCATCACCCCGACGTCCCGATGGGCCTCGGCATCCCGACCGTCCTGGAGGCGCTGCGCACCGAACTCCCCGACGCGAAGGTGACGTTCGCCGAGGGCTGCGGGGTCTCGGACCCCGGCCTCGCGGGCTTCGAGGAGGCGGTCGCGCGGGCGTCCGAGGCGGATGTCTGCCTCGCCGTGCTGGGCGACCGGGCGGGGCTGTTCGGCCGCGGTACCTCGGGCGAGGGCTGCGACGTGAGCGACCTGCGGCTGCCGGGCGTGCAGGGCGAGTTGCTGGACGCGCTGGTGGCGACGGGCGTCCCGGTCGTGCTGGTCCTGCTCACCGGCCGCCCCTACGCGCTCGGCCGCTGGCACGGCCGCCTGGGCGCGGTCGTCCAGGCCTTCTTCCCCGGCGAGGAGGGCGGTCCGGCGGTCGCCGGAGTGCTCTCGGGCCGGGTGAACCCCTCCGGACGCCTCCCGGTGAGCGTCCCCCGGGCGCCGGGCGGGCAGCCGTGGACGTATCTCCAGCCGCCGCTGGGCCTCGCGGGCGAGGTCAGCAACCTGGACCCGACCCCGCTGTACGCGTTCGGCCACGGACGCTCGTACACCCGCTTCGCCTGGGAGTCCGACGCGGCGGACACGGAGATCGGCACGGACGGCTCGTACGAGATGAGCGTGACCGTCCGCAACACCGGCGACCGCGCGGGCGCGGAGGTCGTGCAGCTGTACCTGCACGATCCGGTGGCCTCGGTGACCCGTCCGGACGTCCGGCTGATCGGCTACCAGCGGCTGGAGCTGGCGCCCGGCGAGGCCCGGCAGGTGACCTTCCGCTTCCACGCGGACCTGTCGGCCTTCACGGACCGCTCGCACGCGAAGGTGGTCGAACCCGGCGTGCTGGAACTACGGTTGGGCACGTCCAGCGCGGAGACACTGCACACGGCACGCCTGACCCTGACCGGCCCGCCGCGGACGCTCGGCCCCGACCGGCGGCTGGTCTGCGAGACGGTGGTGTCCTGAGCCCTGGGGAGGGGCCGGATGGACCGGTACGTCCACCACGAACTGCGGTCCGTCGGCACGGCGTCGGCCACCGTCGCGGTCTGTGTGCCGGTGACGGCCGGGGTCCACGGGGCGCCGCTCGACGCGGGCGGCCTGGGGCTGTTCGCGGCCGCTCTCCTCGGGTTCGCGGTGCTGTGCACGCTCGCGCAGGCGTCCCGGATCAGATGGCTGAGCGAGGTGCTGGACTTCGAGGCGGCGGAGCCCCTGGCGACGCCGCCCGCCGCGGCGCCGCTGCTCCGGCATCCGGTCAACTGGTGGCTGTTCACCGTGATGACGGCCGGGACGCTCGGCGCCGCGCTCGCCTGGGAGCCGGTCGCGGCCGTGTTCCCGCTGTGGCCGGCGGCGGCCTGGCTGGGTCAGGCCTGGCTGGCCGACGGCTGGGAGCGCCGCCACGGCAAGGTGCTGTGGCGGGGCCACGACCCCGACCGGCCGGGGCGTCTGGCGGTCAGCCCTCGTCCACTGCCTCGAACCGCCACCGGTGCACCGCCCGAGTGACCAGCTCACCGTCCGGCTCGGGCAGTTCCGGCAGGACGGCGTCGTAGTCGCCGTCCCACCAGGTGATGACCAGCACCCGGTCCGCCGGGGCCCGGAAGGTCTCCCTTCGCAGCGGAGGCTCGGCGAGTTGCTGCCGGGCGACCCAGGCCAGCAGCTCCGCGCCCCGGCCCTCGGCCGCCCGCGCCTCCCACATCAGCGCGACCGTCACGGGTAGAGGTTCCCCTTGCTGACCTCGTGCACATGGTCGTGTGCCGGCACGTGCGGGTCGGTCACCGGCAGCGAGGAGTCGGCGGACAGGTCCCAGCCGGAGGCCGGCCGGCCCCGCGCGACCATCTCCGCGCCGAGGGCGGCGACCATGGCGCCGTTGTCCGTGCACAGCTTCGGACGCGGCACCCGCAGCCGGATCCCGGCCGCCTCGCAGCGCTCCTGGGCCAGCGCCCGGAGCCGGGAGTTGGCGGCGACCCCGCCGCCGATCATCAGGTGGTCGACGCCCTCGTCCTTGCAGGCCCGCACGGCCTTGCGGGTCAGCACGTCCACGACCGCCTCCTGGAAGGAGGCCGCCACGTCCCGCACCGGCACGTCCTCCCCCGCGGCCCGCTTGGCCTCGATCCAGCGGGCCACGGCCGTCTTCAGCCCGGAGAAGGAGAAGTCGTACGCCGGATCGCGGGGCCCGGTGAGCCCGCGCGGGAAGGCGATGGAGGCGGGGTCGCCCTCGCGCGCGTACCGGTCGATGACCGGGCCGCCGGGGAAGCCCAGGTTCAGCACCCGGGCGATCTTGTCGAAGGCCTCGCCGGCCGCGTCGTCGATGGTGGCGCCCATCGGCCGGACGTCGGAGGTGATGTCGCTCGACAGCAGCAGGGAGGAGTGCCCGCCGGACACCAGCAGCGCCATCGTCGGCTCGGGCAGCGGGCCGTGCTCCAGCTGGTCCACGCAGATGTGCGAGGCGAGGTGGTTCACGCCGTAGAGCGGCTTGCCGAGCGCGTAGGCGTACGCCTTCGCCGCCGAGACCCCGACGAGCAGGGCACCGGCGAGGCCGGGGCCGGCGGTCACGGCGATCCCGTCCAGGTCGCGGGCGGTGATGCCCGCCTCCTTCAGCGCGCGGTCGATGGTCGGCACCATCGCCTCCAGATGGGCCCGGGAGGCGACCTCGGGGACCACTCCGCCGAAGCGGGCGTGCTCGTCGACGCTGGAGGCGATGGCGTCGGCCAGCAGGGTTGTCCCGCGCACGATGCCGACGCCGGTCTCGTCGCAGGAGGTCTCGATCCCCAGGACCAGGGGTTCGTCAGCCATGGATCTCTGTTCCTTGTTCTGAGGCGGGGCCCGCGGCGGAGCCGCCCGTGGAGTCGGTGTTCAGGCGCATCACGAGGGCGTCCACATTGCCCGGCTGGTAGTAGCCGCGCCGGAAGCCGATGGCCTCGAAGCCGTAGCGCTCGTAGAGCTTCTGGGCGCGGACGTTGTCGATCCGGCACTCCAGCATCACTTCGGCGCAGTCGAAGGCGGTGGCCGCCCGCAGCAGCTCGGTCAGCAGCCGCCCGCCGAGGCCGGTGCCCCAGTGGTCGCGGGCGACGGCGATGGTCTGGACGTCGGCGAGGTCGCCGGAGGCGGAGAGGCCGGCATAGCCGACGATCCGCTCGCCCGCGACGGCCACGAGATACCGCCGGGTCGCCCCGGCACCGCGGGCGTGGGCCAGCTCGGACCAGAACATCCCGCGGGACCAGGCGTCCTCGGGGAAGAGGTCCTTCTCCAGCTCCAGCACCGGATCGATGTCCCACCAGCGCATCTCGCGCAGCACCGCTGTCACTTGGGGGTGACCACCTTGTAGTTCTTGGGGACCTGGGCGTCGGGCCTGCGCAGGTAGAGCGGTCTGGGCGCGGGGAGTTCCTCGCCCGCCGCCAGCCGCTCGGCGGCCAGCGCGGCGAGCGCCGCCGCCGACACGTGCTCGGGTTCGTGGGCGCGCGGGAAGGTCTCGGGGTACAGCAGCGCGCCGGCCCCGACCGCGGGCAGGCCCGCGACCCGCTCGGCGATCTCGGCGGGCCGGTCGACCGCCGGGTCGGTCAGGCGGGTGCGGGAGTCGGCGTACGTGGCCCAGTAGACCTCCTTGCGCCGGGCGTCGGTGGCCACCACGAAGGGGCCCTCGGCGATGTCGGCGGCGTAGGCGAGGCCGTCGAGGGTGCACACGCCGTGCACGGGGACGCCGAGCGCGAGCCCGAAGGTGTCGGCGGTCATCAGACCGACCCGCAGCCCGGTGTACGGGCCGGGCCCGGTCCCTACGACGACGCCGGTGACGGCGTCGAGCTTCAGCCCCGCCTCGGCGAGTACGCGGTCGACGGCCGGCAGCAGCAGTTCGCCGTGCCGGCGGGCGTCCACCTGGCTCGACGAGGCGATGACGTCCGTCCCGTCGTGCAGCGCGACGGTGACGGCGGGCGTGGCGGTATCCAGAGCGAGCAAGAGCACGCAAACAGCCTACGGCTCCCCGCGCCGCCGCACGGCCGCCCGGGAGGAGCGGTCACCGGCTGCTACGGTCGCCGGGAAGCGCGACGTACGACAAAGAGGTGGGCGACGGTGGCAAGCAGCAGCTCCGGATTCGTGGCCGGGCTCACCACGGCGGCCCTGGTCACCGTCGGCTACTTCGCCTATCAGGCCTCGGTGAACGTCCCGGCCGACCTGGGCCGTCCGGACGCCGGCAGCACCCCCGCGGCGGCCGCCTCCAAGGCGCCCCGCGACCAGCGCAACCCGGCCGCCCTGCCCGCCGGGTCCGGCAAGGGTGAACGGGTGGTGTACTCGGTGGACGACGACCGGGTCTGGCTGGTCGGCGCGGGCGACAAGGTCAAGCGGACCTTCAAGGTGGACCCCGGCACGGTGGACCCGGCGCCGGGCGTCTACGCGGTCACCTCCCGCTCGAACGCGATCACCGGAACGGACGGCGTCCCGGTCGAGCACGTGGTCCGCTTCACCAGCGTGGGCGGTGTCGCCATCGGCTTCAGCGCGGCGGTCGACGACACGGCCGGGGCCCCGGGCGCGGCGGCCCGCACGGGCGGCATCCGCGAGACCCGGGCGGACGGCGACGCGATGTGGGACTTCGCGACGATCGGACAGAAGGTCGTCGTGATCCGCTGACCCTCAGGCCGCCTTGCGCTCCCGCTGTGGCGGAGCCTTCGGTTCCGGGGCGCGGGGCGGGGTGGACACGGCGGTTGCCGCGGCGCATGCCGCCAGCAGGTCGCGCATGGACACTCCGGGCAGCGGACGCGGCTGCGTCGCGTCCCGTTCCGTGACCGACATGGACGCCTCCTGGGAGCCGGGGGCAGACGTAGTTAGGTACGCCTAACTACGGGCTGGGTACCATGTGACCACGCCCGGGACGGCGAACGCAATATTTTCCCGACGTCTTGTCGGAATGTTCACGGAGACCTCGTCCGCGGAGACCTCGTCCGCGGAGGCCTCGGGCGGGGCTCAGGCGGACAGCGCCGGCAGTCCCGCCTCGGCCCAGCGCTTCCCGAGCCCGGTCACCGTCACCTGCCGTACCTCGTCGGTCGTGTCGCCGACGGCCCGGTGGATGACGATCTGGAGCCGTTCGTCGGTCAGCTCCTCGACCTTGCCCTCGCCCCACTCCACGACGATCACCGAGTCCGGCAGCGACACGTCGAGGTCGAGGTCCTCCATCTCGTCGAGCCCGCCGCCGAGGCGGTACGCGTCGACGTGGACGAGCGGCGGCCCCTCCCCGAGCGAGGGATGGACGCGCGCGATGACGAACGTCGGGGAGGTGACGGCGCCCCGGACCCCGAGCCCTTCCCCGAGCCCCCGGGTCAGGGTCGTCTTGCCCGCGCCGAGCTCCCCGCTGAGCATCACGAGGTCCCCGGCGCGCAGCAGCTTGGCGAGCCGGCGGCCGAGCTCCCGCATCTGCTCGGGAGACGTGACCGTCAGCTCGGTCTCAGCCTGGTTGTGCGGTACTGCTTCCATAGCCACCCACGGTAGCGCCCGCCGGCACCGCCCCCGCGCGGGTGAGCAGGTCGGCGAGACGGTCGGTGACCACTTCCGGGTGTTCCAGCATCACCAGATGCCCGGCGTCCGGCACGAGCACCAGTTCGGCGTCGGGGAGCAGATCGGCGATGGCCTCGCTGTGCTCGCTCGGTGTGACCAGGTCCTTGACCCCGGCCAGCACCAGCACCGGCAGGTCCGCGAAGTGGACGAGCGCCTCGGTCTTGTCGTGGTCGGCGAAGGCCGGGTAGTACTCGGCGACGACGTCGATCGGCGTGCCCTCGATCATCCGCTCGGCGAACCGCGCCACCGCCGGGTCGACGTCCCGGGAGGCGAAGGAGTACCGCTTGATGATCCCGGCGAACAGATCGGCGGTGGCCCGGCGCCCCTTCTCCACCAGCTCGGCCCGCTGCCCCAGCGCCTTCAGCACACCGGGGAGCACGCGCCGCACGGCGTTGACGCCCGCGACGGGCAGCCCGAAGTTGACCTCGCCGAGCCGCCCCGACGACGTACCGACCAGAGCGACGGCGACCACCCGGTCCCGGATCAGCTCGGGGAACTGGTCGGCCAGCGCCATGACGGTCATCCCGCCCATGGAGTGCCCGACGAGCACGACCGGCCCCTCCGGCACGGCCGCGTCGATGACGGCCTTCAGGTCCCGGCCGAGCTGCTCGATGTCGACCGGTATTCCGTCACGCACCTGCGCGGCGCCCCGCGCGGAGCGGCCGTGGCTGCGCTGGTCCCAGTGCACGGTCCGGACGACGCCGCGCAGCGCCGCCCGCTGGAAGTGCCAGGAGTCCTGGCTGAGGCAGTAGCCGTGGCTGAAGACGACCGTGACGGGAGCCGGGGCCTTGCGTCCGAAGAGGCGGCGCCGGCGGGGGGCGGAGCCGCCCTCGGGCTCCACGTCGTCGACCTCGTAGTACAGCTCGGTGCCGTCGTCGGAGACGGCCTTGCCGGGCATGCCGCGCAGCGCGCCGTAGGGGCCCGCCGAGTCGAGCGCGAGACGGGCCTTCTGCCGCATCCCCCGGCCGACGGTGAGCCGCTCTATGGCGACCCCGGCGGCGGCGCCCGCGGCGACCACGCCTATCGCGGCGCCCGCGAATCCCGTCGCGCGGCGCCAGGCGCCGGCGGAGGCGACGGCCGCGACGGCCGCGACGCCCTCCGCACTGCTCTCGCTCACGTACCGCTCCTCTTCGCCGGACTACTGCTGCCCGTCAGTCTGGCTCTCGTTCACATAGACGCGCGGAACACGGGTGCCGATCCGGGTGACGATCTCGTACGCGATGGTGCCGGCGGCCTGCGCCCAGTCCTCGGCGGTGGGTTCACCGCCGTCACCGGGCCCGAAGAGCACCGCGCGCGCACCCGGCTCGGGTTCGTCGCCGCCCAGGTCCACGACGAACTGGTCCATCGCCACCCGCCCCGCGATCGTCCGCCACTTGCCGCCGACCAGCACGGGGCCGGCGGAGGAGGCGTGCCGCGGGACTCCGTCCGCATACCCGACGGGGATGAGCCCGAGGGTGGTCGCACCGGCGGTGGTGTAGGTGTGCCCGTAGCTGACGCCGTGGCCGCCGGGCACCTGCTTGACGAGCGCCACGGACGCGGACAGCGTCATCGCGGGCCGCAGCCCGAAGTCGGCCGGGCTGCCCAGCTCGGGGCTGGGCGAGACGCCGTAGACCGCGATGCCCGGCCGCACCAGGTCGAAGTGGCTGTCGGGGCGGGTGAGCGTGGCCGGCGAGTTGGCGATGTGCCGCACCTCGGGGCGCACGCCCCGCTCCTCGGCGTACCCGGTCATCTCGCGGAAGCGGGCGAGCTGGGCGTCGATGGAGGGGTGTCCCGGTTCGTCGGCGCAGGCGAAGTGCGACCACAGGCCGGTCACCTTCAGCAGCCCGTCCCCTTCGGCGGCGAGCGCCTCCCGGACCAGCTCGGCCCAGTCCTCGCCCGGCTGGCAGCCGCCGCGCCCGAGGCCGGTGTCGGCCTTGAGCTGCGCACGGGCCGGCCGGCCCGCCTCGCGGGCCGCGGCCGTGACCTCGCGCAGGGCCCACAGGTCGCTCACCGAGACGTCGAGGCGGGCCTCGATGGCCTCCCGCCAGGGCCCGCCCGGGGTCCACAGCCAGCACATGATCCGGACGTCGTCCGGCAGCCGCCCCTTCGCCCGCAGCACGAGGGCCTCCTCGGGCGTGGCGGTGCCGAGCCAGGTCGCCCCCGCCTCGACGGCCGCGCGGGCGCACGGCAGCGCGCCGTGGCCGTAGGCGTCGGACTTCACGACGGCCATCAGGGCCGCGTCCGGCGCGAGGGCGCGCAGGGCCCGCACATTGGCCCGCACGGCGGCCAGATCGATCTCGGCGCGGGCCCGCAGGGGGGCGGTCCGCAGGGCAGCAGTTTCAGTCATGGCGCCCTCAGTCTCTCAGAGGGGTCCGACGGCCCGGTCGAGCCCCGGTCAGCTGCCGGGGCGACGGCCCCAGGCGTACACCCGGTCCCCCTTCTTCAGTACGTTCCACAGCTTCCGGGCGTCCCCGAGGCGCAGATTGACGCATCCCATGGAGCCGACGGTGGTGAAGATCGACCCGTAGACGGCGTGGAAGGCCTGGCCGCCGCTGAAGAACTGCGCGTAGGGCATGGGCTGGTGGTACAGCGTGGACACGTGGTTCTTGTGCTTCCAGTAGACCGTGTGCCATCCGGTACGGGTCCGGTACCCGGCCCGGCCGCTGCGCATGGGCACCGGCCCGTACACGACCCTCTTCCCCTTCTGCACCCAGGTCAGCTGGCGGCTGAGGTCGACGCAGGCGACGCGGTAGGACCGCACCGGGCACTTCCCGGCGGCGTTGGGGTTCTTGCGCGCGCCGACGAGCTGCATGGTGGCCCAGGTGACGGGTCCCGCGAAGCCGATGGCGGGCTTGATCCGGTGCTTGAGCTGGAAGGCCCGGATGGCCCGGCAGTCGGCGGCGGACTGCTTCCCGTCCGCTTTCCGCTTCAGCCACCGTTCGACCTGCCGCTGATAGGGCCCGGTCCGCTTGCTGCACGTGACCCGGGCGACGGCGTCCCCGAGGGGCACGTACTCGACCGGGTCGTAGGCTCCCTCGGCGGCCTCCCGCGGCTCGACGGCGTCCTCGCGGGCGCTGGGCGTGTACACCACCGGCGGCAGGATCTGGTCGGGCGTGTCCGTCACCCACACCCTGGGCGCCACGCCGGGCACCAACTCCCCCTCCGGGCCGGGCGCGGCGGCCGCGCTCCCCACCGGCAGCACACACGCCGCCGCCATCACCACCGCGACACCCCGACCTGCCATACGCGAGCTGATCATGCGATCAGCGAACCGCGCACCCGGACCGCCCGGAGCGTGCCGCGCGGCGGGGTCACCCGGACGTACGCACCACGGCCCCGGCCGTAGGGTGCTCGGCATGAGCATCATCGGGGTCGGTATCGACGTGGCGGAGATCGACCGTTTCGCGGCTTCCCTGGAACGCACGCCCGGGATGGCCCGACGGCTGTTCCTGGACAGCGAGTTGCTGCTGCCGAGCGGGGAGCGGCGGGGGGTCGCCTCGCTGGCGGCGCGGTTCGCGGCGAAGGAGGCGCTGGCCAAGGCGCTGGGCGCCCCGGCGGGCCTGCTCTGGACGGACGCGGAGGTCTTCGTCGAGGACAGCGGCCGGCCGCGGCTGCGGGTGACGGGGACGGTGGCGGCCCGGGCGGCGGAACTCGGCGTGCGGTCCTGGCATGTGTCGCTCAGTCATGACGCGGGGGTGGCCTCCGCGGTGGTGGTCGCGGAAGGCTGAGGGGCGCGGGAGACTCGACGGCATGCGTACTGCGTACAGCGTGGAGACGGTCAGGGCGGCGGAACGGGACCTCATGGCGCGGCTGCCGGAGGGGGCGCTGATGCAGCGGGCGGCGGCGGGCCTCGCCGCGGCCTGCGCGGACCTCCTCGGCCGGGTCTACGGCAGCCGCGTCGTACTCCTGGTCGGCAGCGGCGACAACGGCGGCGACGCGCTGTGGGCCGGTGCCCGCCTGGCCCGGCGCGGCGCGGGGGTCACGGCGGTGCTGCTGGCGCCGGAGCGGGCCCACGCGGGCGGGCTCGCGGCCCTGCGCGGGGCGGGCGGAAGCGTGACCGGCACCGATGCCGCGGTGCCGCTGATCGAGCGGGCGGACCTGGTGCTGGACGGCATCGTCGGGATCGGCGGCAAGGGCGGGCTGCGCCCGGACGCGGCACCGCTGGCCGAGGCCGCCGCCCGGTCCCGGGCCGCCGTGGTCGCCGTGGACCTGCCGAGCGGGGTCGACGCGGACACCGGCCAGGTGCGGGGGCCGGCGGTCCGTGCCGACCTGACCGTCACCTTCGGCACCCACAAGCCGGGCCTGCTGATCGATCCGGCGCGGGAGTACGCCGGTGCGGTCCGGCTGGTCGACATCGGGCTGCACCTGCCGGAGTCGGCCGCACTGGAGGCGTTGCAGCACGCGGACGTGGCGCGGCTGCTGCCGGTGCCGGGGGCGGAGAGCGACAAGTACCGGCGGGGCGTGGTCGGCATCGCGGCCGGGTCCGCGCGGTACCCGGGGGCGGCGGTGCTGGCGGTCGCGGGCGCGCTGCGCGGCGGTGCCGGAGCCGTGCGGTACGTCGGCCCGGCCGGGGACGCGGTGCTCGCCCGCTTCCCCGAGACCCTCGTCTCGGACCGGGGTCCGCGGAAGGCCGGCCGGGTCCAGGCCTGGGTGGTGGGCCCGGGCGCCGGGGACGACGCGGCGACGGTGGCGGAGGTGCTGGAGGCGGACGTACCCCTCCTGATCGACGCGGACGGACTGCGCCTGGCGGACCGTCAGGCGGTACGGGAGCGCACGGCACCGACCCTGATGACTCCGCACGCCGGGGAGGCGGCGGCGCTCCTCGGCGTCGCGCGGGAGGAGGTCGAGGGGGCCCGGCTGTCGGCGGTACGGGAGCTGGCGGCCCGGTACCGGGCGACGGTGCTGCTGAAGGGCTCGACGACGCTGGTGGCGGACCCGGAGGCGGCGGCGCCGGTCCGGGTGAACGCGACCGGCACGCCCTGGCTGGCCACGGCGGGCAGCGGTGACGTGCTGTCGGGGCTGTCCGGCTCCCTGCTGGCCGCGGGGCTCCCGGCGCGGGACGCGGGCAGCGTGGCCGCGTACCTGCACGGCCTGGCGGGACGGTACGCGGCGGACGGGGCGCCGGTCGGGGCGCACGACGTGGCGGAGGGGATCGCCCGGGCGTGGCGCGACGTACGGGCGGCCCCCTGACCGCCCGGGGTCGAACTACTCCACCGTCACCGACTTGGCCAGGTTCCGGGGCTGGTCCACCTCGTTGCCCCGGGCCGTGGCCAGCTCGCACGCGAACACCTGCAGCGGCACCGTCGCCACCAGCGGCTGAAGCAGCGTCGGCGTCACCGGGATGCGGATCAGATGGTCGGCGTACGGCACCACCGCCTCGTCCCCCTCCTCCGCGATCACGATCGTCCGCGCGCCCCGGGCCCTGATCTCCTGGATGTTGGACACGATCTTGTCGTGCAGGACCGACCGCCCCCGCGGGGACGGGACGACCACCACGACCGGCAGGTCGTCCTCGATCAGCGCGATCGGCCCGTGCTTCAGCTCACCCGCCGCGAAGCCCTCCGCATGCATGTAGGCGAGCTCCTTCAGCTTCAGCGCGCCCTCCAGCGCCACCGGGTAGCCCACGTGCCGGCCCAGGAACAGGACCGTGTTCTTGGCGGCCAGGGAGCGGGCCAGCGCGCGCACGGGTTCCATGGTCTCCAGGACCTGCTCCACCGCGCCGGAGATCTCCGCCAGGTCCCGGACCACCGCCCGGATCTCGTCGCCCCACTTGGTGCCGCGCACCTGGCCCAGGTAGAGGGCCACCAGGTAGCAGGCCACCAGCTGGGTCAGGAAGGCCTTCGTCGAGGCGACCGCCACCTCCGGCCCCGCGTGCGTGTACAGCACCGCGTCCGACTCGCGCGAGATCGTCGAGCCGTTGGTGTTGCAGATCGCCAGCACCCGGGAGCCCTGCTCACGGGCGTGCCGCAGCGCCATCAGCGTGTCCATGGTCTCCCCGGACTGGGAGATCGCGATGACCAGGGACCGCGCGTCCAGGATCGGGTCCCGGTAGCGGAACTCGCTGGCCAGCTCCACCTCGCAGGGGAGCCGCGTCCAGTGCTCGATGGCGTACTTGGCGATCAGCCCCGCGTGGAAGGCCGTACCGCAGGCCACCACGACGACCTTGTCGATCTCCCGCAGCTCGCTCGCCGGGATCCGCAGCTCGTCCAGGGTCAGCGAGCCGGTGCCGTCGATGCGGCCGAGCAGGGTGTCGGCGACCGCCTTGGGCTGCTCGGCGATCTCCTTGAGCATGAAGTAGTCGTAGCCGCCCTTCTCGGCGGCCGAGGCGTCCCAGTCGACGTGGTACGAGCGGACCTCGGCCGGGCTGCCGTCGAAGCCGGTCACCGTGACGCCGTCGCGGCGCAGTTCCACGACCTGGTCCTGGCCCAGTTCGATCGCGGAACGGGTGTGGGCGATGAAGGCGGCCACGTCGGAGGCGAGGAACGCCTCGCCCTCCCCCACGCCCACCACCAGCGGCGAGTTCCGGCGGGCGCCGATGACCACGTCCGGCTCGTCCGCGTGCACCGCGACCAGCGTGAACGCCCCCTCCAGCCGCCGGCACACCAGCCGCATGGCCTCCGCGAGGTCGGCGCAGGAGGAGAACTCCTCCGCGAGCAGATGCGCCACGACCTCGGTGTCCGTCTCGGAGGCCAGCTCGTGGCCCCGCTCCGCCAGTTCGGCCCGCAGCGCCGCGAAGTTCTCGATGATGCCGTTGTGGACGACGGCCACGCGCCCGGCATTGTCCAGGTGCGGATGCGCGTTCGTGTCCGTGGGTCCGCCGTGGGTCGCCCAGCGGGTGTGCCCGATGCCGGTGGAACCGCTCGGCAGCGGGCGGTCGACGAGTTCCTTCTCCAGGTTGACGAGCTTGCCGGCCCTCTTCGCGGCGGCCAGCCCGCCGTCCGCGAGCACGGCCA
This sequence comes from Streptomyces sp. NPDC002784, assembly GCF_053592135.1. Classification (NCBI taxonomy): domain Bacteria; kingdom Bacillati; phylum Actinomycetota; class Actinomycetes; order Kitasatosporales; family Streptomycetaceae; genus Streptomyces; species Streptomyces sp. NPDC002784. The sequence continues at coordinate 706,338 of NZ_JBSFVD010000001.1, forward strand.
CGCCCGCCGAGTCGTAGCCCCGGTACTCCAGTCGCTTCAGCCCGGCCATCACGACATCGAGCGCCGACTGCGACCCCACGTATCCCACGATTCCGCACATGAACGGCAGCCTACGATCGAATCGATCGCCAAAGCGGTCACCGCGTGCCCGATTCCGGAAATTTCCGCGCCCTGTTCCCTCATGTCTTGGCCCGGTACGCCCGCATCATGTCTTCGCCCGGTACGCCCGCATCGCCAGCGGATAGAACACCAGCGCTATCCCGGCCGCCCACAGCAGCGACCACAGCACCGGCTCCGCCACCGGCCCGCCGAGCAGCAACCCCCGGAAGGCGTCCGAGAGATGGGTCACCGGGTTGACGTCGCTCCACGCCTGGAGCCACCCCGGCATCGTGTCCACCCGGACGAACGCGCTGCTGGTGAAGGTGACCGGGAAGATCAGGGTGAACGCGAACGCCTGCACCTTCTCCGCGTCCCCCGCCAGCATCCCGATCAGCACCGCGCACCACGACACCGCCGCCGCGAACACGATCACCAGCAGGGTGCCGAGCAGGAAGCCGTCGAGCCCGCCCGTGACCCGGAAGCCGAGCAGCAGCCCGAGCCCGATCATCAGCAGCAGCGCCCACAGGTGCTTGGCGAGGTCGGCGGTGATCCGGCCGATCAGCGGCGCCGAGCGGGCTATCGGCAGGCTGCGCAGCCGGTCGAAGACGCCCTTGGTGAGATCCGTGTTGAGCGCCATCGCCGTGTACATCGTCATGAACAGGGTGTTCTGCACGATGATCCCGGGCAGCGCGTACTTCAGGTACGCCTCGGGCGACCCGGCCATCTGCCCGCCCAGGACATAGGTGAACAGGAACACGAACATGATCGGCGTGATGCTGTAGTCGACCAGTTCGAGCGGGTTGTGCTTGACCGCGACCAGGCTGCGCCAGGCCATGGTGAAGGTCTGCTGGAGGCCGGCGAGCGGCCGCACCCGGCCCGACTTCGTGAGGGGTGCCGTGACGGTGGTGGCGGCCATGATCAGTTCACCGCCCGCGCCGGCTCGGTGTCCTCGCGGACCGACCCGCCGCCGTCCTCCTCCGGTGCGCCCTCGGGCTCGGCGCGGTGGCCGGTCAGCGCCAGGAACACCTCGTCCAGCGAGGAGCGGCGCAGCGCCAGCTCGCCCACCGCTATGCCCTCCCGGTCGAGCGTGCGGACCACGGCCGGCATCAGCTCGGGGTCCTTCACCGGGGCCGTGACCGTCTCGCCCTCGATCTGGGTCTGGGCGCCGGCCGCCTCGGCCACCAGCGCGTGCACCCGCCCCAGCTCCCGCGCGGCCAGCGGCCGCACCTGCAGCACCTGACCGCCGACCTGGGACTTCAGCTGGTCCGGGGTGCCCTCGGCGATCACCCGGCCCTTGTCGATCACCACGATGTCGTCGGCGAGCACATCGGCCTCGTTCAGATACTGCGTGGTCAGCAGGGCGGTCGCGCCGTCCGCGACCAGGCCCCGCAGCAGGTCCCACAGCTCCCCTCGGCTGTGCGGGTCCAGACCGGTCGTGGGCTCGTCGAGGAAGAGGATGCTGGGCCGGCCCACCAGGCTCGCGGCGAGGTCGAGCCGCCGTCGCATGCCTCCGGAGTACGTCTTCACCGCCCGCCCGGCCGCGTCCGTCAGCTGGAAGCGCTCCAGCAGTTCCCGCGCCCGCGCCTTCGCCTCGCGCCGCGGCAGGCCCAGCAAACGGCCGATGAGCAGCAGATTCTCCGTGCCCGTCAGGTTCTCGTCCACGGCGGCGTACTGCCCGGTCAGGCCGACCAGCGCGCGCACGGTCCCCGCCTCCCGCACCACGTCGTACCCGGCGACCCGGGCCCGGCCGCCGTCCGGCCGGAGCAGCGTCGCGAAGATCCGCACGGCCGTGGTCTTCCCCGCCCCGTTGGGCCCCAGCAGCCCGAGCACCGAGCCCTGCCGGGCCGCCAGATCGACCCCGGCCAGCGCCTCGGTCTCCCGGAACCGCTTGACCAGCCCTTCCGCCTCGATCGCGTATGTCATGGCTCACCCCTCGGGGGTCGGTGGACCCCGGCCTGGGCCCACCTCTCCCACAACTGTGACGCACGCCACTGACATTCCCCGTCTTGTCCCGGTTCGCCCGGAAATCCCCGGCGCGTGACGGATCCCACCCCGCCGTCCGTTCGTCCTCCCGTAACAATGGACTGTGATCTCTCCGGTCCCACCGATGCCCCGGAGCGCCCACCGGCACAGGCCGGAGGCGACTCCTTACGTCGACCTCACCCGAGCCGAGTGGAGCGCGCTGCGCGACAAGACGCCGCTGCCGCTCAGCGCCGAGGAGGTCGAGAAGCTGCGCGGTCTCGGCGACGTCATCGACCTCGACGAGGTGCGGGACATCTACCTCCCGCTCTCCCGTCTGCTCAATCTCTACGTCGGCGCCACGGACGGCCTCAGAAGCGCGCTCAACACCTTCCTCGGCGAACAGGGCTCGCAGTCCGGCACCCCCTTCGTCATAGGGGTCGCCGGTTCGGTCGCCGTCGGCAAGTCCACGGTCGCCCGTCTCCTCCAGGCGCTGCTCTCGCGCTGGCCGGAGCACCCGCGCGTGGAGCTGGTGACCACCGACGGCTTCCTGCTGCCGACCAGGGAGCTGGAGGCCCGGGGCCTGATGTCGAGGAAGGGCTTCCCGGAGTCGTACGACCGCCGCGCCCTCACCCGCTTCGTCGCCGACATCAAGGCGGGCAAGGAGGAGGTCACCGCCCCCGTCTACTCCCACCTCATCTACGACATCGTCCCGGACCAGAGGCTCACCGTCCGCCGCCCGGACATCCTGATCGTCGAGGGCCTGAACGTCCTGCAGCCCGCCCTGCCCGGCAAGGACGGCCGCACCCGCGTCGGCCTCGCCGACTACTTCGACTTCAGCGTGTACGTCGACGCCCGCACCGAGGACATCGAGCGCTGGTACCTCAGCCGCTTCAAGAAGCTGCGCGCCACCGCCTTCCAGAACCCGTCCTCGTACTTCCGCAAGTACACCCAGGTCTCCGAGGAGGAGGCACTGGAATACGCCCGGACGACCTGGCGGACCATCAACAAGCCCAATCTGGTGGAGAACGTCGCCCCGACCCGCGGCCGGGCCGCCCTCGTCGTGCGCAAGGGCCCCGACCACAAAGTGCAGCGGCTCAGCCTGCGGAAGTTGTGAGCTGGTAGAAAGGCGCCCATGCTGCATCTGCGCCTGATCACGCCTCCCGGCAAGACGGACGACGTGGTCGGCCTGATCGAGTCGACCGTCGGCACCACCCACCTCGTGGTGCTGAAGGGCGCCGCCCGCACCCCCGCCGGTGATGTCGTCATGTGCGACGTGGCGCGCGAGGCCGGTGACGAACTCCTCAACGGGCTGCAGCGGTTGGACATCGAGGACTGCGGATCGATCGCCGTCGAGAACATCGACCTGTCCCTGTCCAAGCGCGCCTACAAGGCCGAGAAGGACGCCCCCGGCGAGGCCGCGGACGCGGTCCTGTGGGAGCACCTGACGGAGGCGACCCACGAGGAGTCGACGCTCTCCGTCACCTACCTCGCGTTCCTCACCCTCGCCACCATGATCGCGGCGTGCGGTGTGGTGCTCGACAACGCCGTCCTGATCGTGGGCGCGATGGCCGTCGGCCCGGAGTTCGGACCACTGGCGGGCTTCTGCACGGCGCTGGTGCAGCGCGCCCCGCGGTTGGCGCTGCGGTCACTGGTCGCGCTGCTGGTGGGCTTCGCCGTGGCCATGGCGGTCACGGTCGGCTTCAGCCACTTCATGGACGCGATCGACCTGTTCAGCAGGGAGCGGCTGGACGCCGACCGCCCCCAGACCGACTTCGTCTACGCCCCCGACTGGTTCTCGTTCATCGTCGCGATCCTGGCCGGCATGGCCGGCACCCTGTCGCTGACCTCGTCCAAGTCGGGCGCCCTGGTGGGCGTCGCCATCTCGGTCACCACGGTCCCGGCGGCCGCCAACGCGGCGGTGGCCCTGAGCTACGGCGACACCGAGCAGACCGTGGGCTCGACGGAACAACTCCTGCTGAACCTCTTGGCGATCGTCCTGGCGGGCACCCTGACGCTGCTGGCCCAGAAGTGGTTCTGGGCCCGGTCGAAACGCCGGGCAGGGGAGCCCGCCTAGGGGCGCGACCAGCACGACGAAAGCCGCGGCCGGCCCCCCGCAGACCCTCAGCCCAGCGCGGACTTCACCACATCGGCCAGCCGCCCGGCGACAGCCCGCGCCTGGTCGATATCGGCGGCCTCGACCATCACCCGGACGAGCGGCTCGGTCCCGGAGGGCCGCAGCAGCACCCGCCCGGTGGACCCCAGCTCCGCCTCCGCCTCCGCGACGGCCGCCGCCAGCTCCCCGGACGTCTTCACCCGCGTCCGGTCGACATCGGGCACATTGATCAGCACCTGCGGCAGCCGCTCCATCACCGAGGCCAGCTCCCGCAGCGACCGCCCGGTCTCCGCGACCCGCGCCGCGAGCATCAGCCCGGTCAGCGTGCCGTCACCGGTGGTCGCGTGGTCGAGGATGATCACGTGCCCGGACTGCTCGCCGCCCAGGGCGTACCCGTGCTCCTTCATCTCCTCCAGCACATACCGGTCGCCGACCGCGGTCTGGACGATCTTCAGTCCCTCCCGCTCCAGCGCCAGCTTGAACCCGAGGTTGGACATCACGGTCGCCACCACGGTCCCGGCGCGCAGCGCGGAGCGCTCCCGCATCGCCAGCGCGAGGACGGCCATGATCTGGTCGCCGTCCACCTCCTCGCCGGTGTGGTCCACGGCGAGGCAGCGGTCGGCGTCGCCGTCGTGGGCGATGCCGAAGTGCGCGCCGTGCTCGACGACGGCGGCCTTCAGCAGATCGAGGTGGGTCGAGCCGCAGCCGTCGTTGATGTTGAGCCCGTCCGGCGAGGCCCCGATCGTGACGATCTCGGCACCGGCCCGCGAGAACGCCTCCGGCGACACCCGGGACGCGGCACCGTGCGCCTCGTCGAGGACGATCTTCAGCCCGTCGAGCCGGTTGGGCAGCACGGCGACGAGGTGGGCGATGTACTTGTCGAAGCCCTCGTCGTACTCACGGACCCGGCCGACGCCCGCGCCGGTGGGCCGCTCCCAGGGCTCACCGCGCCGGTGCTCCTCGTAAATGGCCTCGATCCGCTGCTCCAGCTCGTCGTCGAGCTTGTGCCCGCCGCGCGCGAGGAACTTGATGCCGTTGTCCGGCATGGCGTTGTGGCTGGCCGAGAGCATGACGCCGAGGTCGGCGCCGAGCGCGCCGGTGAGATACGCCACGGCGGGCGTCGGCAGCACACCGACCCGCAGCACGTCGACGCCCGCGCTCGCCAGACCGGCGACCACGGCGGCCTCCAGGAACTCCCCGGACGCGCGCGGGTCCCGGCCGACCACCGCGGTGGGCCGGTGGTCCGCGAAGGAGCCCGCCTCGGCCAGCACGTGGGCCGCCGCGACCGACAGACCGAGCGCCATCTCGGCGGTCAGATCCGCGTTGGCGACACCGCGCACGCCGTCCGTGCCGAAGAGTCGTCCCACTTGTCCTCCTGATGAAGCGTCACTTCCGGGGATCGCCCACGATCATGCGATCACATCAGTCTTTGAACGTCTTGTGCCGTTATACGCCCAAGACCGTCATAAACGAACGCCCCGGCGGCACTGTGGCGTGCCGCCGGGGCGTTCGAACGTACTGCTGAAGTGCGAGTACGCGCTGCAGGCAGCGAAGCTTAACGCTTGCTGTACTGCGGAGCCTTACGGGCCTTCTTCAGACCGGCCTTCTTGCGCTCGACCGCACGGTCGTCGCGCTTGAGGAAGCCGGCCTTCTTCAGGGCGCCGCGGTTGTTGTCGACGTCGGCCTCGTTCAGCGCACGGGCGACACCCAGACGGAGCGCACCGGCCTGACCGGAGACACCGCCACCCGCGATGCGGGCGATGACGTCGTAACGGCCCTCGAGCTCGAGCACCTTGAAGGGCTCGTTGACTTCCTGCTGGTGCACCTTGTTCGGGAAGTAGTCCTCGAGGGTGCGACCGTTGATCTTCCACTTGCCGGTGCCCGGGACGATCCGGACGCGGGCGATGGCGTTCTTGCGACGGCCCAGGCCGGCGGCCGGCTGGGGCTCGCCGAAGCGGGAGGCCATGGACTCCGAGGTGTACTCACCCTCGACGGGGACCTCGGACTCGGTGGTGTAGCTGTCGATGTCAAGCTCTTCGAGCGGCTGCTCGGCAGTGGTCTCGGCCACGATTCTCCTCAGATTCTGTTCAGTCTTAGGGGGTGGCCGGACTTACTGCGCGACCTGGGTGATCTCGAACGGCACCGGCTGCTGGGCGGCGTGCGGGTGCTGGTCACCCTTGTAGACCTTCAGCTTCGAGAGCATCTGACGGCCCAGAGTGTTCTTGGGGAGCATGCCCTTGACGGCCTTCTCGATGGCCTTCTCGGGGTTCTTGTCGAGCAGCTCGTCGTAACGGACCGAGCGCAGACCACCCGGGTAACCGGAGTGGCGGTAGGCCATCTTCTGGGTCCGCTTGTTGCCGGACAGGTGCACCTTGTCGGCGTTGATGATGATGACGAAGTCACCGGTGTCGACGTGAGGGGCGTAGATCGGCTTGTGCTTGCCCCGGAGGAGGGTCGCTGCGGTGGTGGCGAGACGGCCGAGGACAACGTCCTGGGCGTCGATGACGTGCCACTGGCGCGTCACATCGCCGGGCTTGGGGCTGTACGTACGCACGGTTCGTAGCCTTCGCTTCGAGTGAATGGTCCTGAACAGGTCACCGAAACGATCACGACAGCCCTGACCACACTGCGGTTGACGCAAACCGCGTGCAGGTCGCTGGTCATCGGCCCGGTGGACCGGTGTAAGGGCCCGTCCCGTGAGAATGAGCAAGCCAATACACAACGAACAGGCAGAATACCTGTGCTGCCCCGGAAGGGTCAAAACGAGGTCGCTGCCTCAACTGGAGCCGATTTTACCCCGGCCCCGCGGCGCCCCGCCCAGCCGTACCCGGCGATGGTGCCCGCCAGCACGCACAGCGTGAGCGCGTCCTTGAAGGCCCGCCGCTGCACCGGTTCCAGATAGGGCCAGCTCAGCCCCGGCAGCTGGGGCACCAGCGCGAGCCAGAACCAGGGCGACCGGGCCACCGACCCCGCGCACGGAACAGAGGCGAGCAGCAGCGGCACGACGATCACCAGGTAGTGGTCGTACGACGGCCTGGACACCAGGAACGCCGAGAGCATCAGGGCCGCCGCCGTCTCCGTGAGCCTGAGCGGCCCGGCGTCGGCGCGCCGCCAGCGCCGGTACGCGCAGCCCACCCCGACGGCCGCCGCGAGCAGGGCGAGCAGGGCGGCGGGCCCCTGCGGCACCCCGAGCCGGGGCAGCACGGCCGCCGGGGACGCCTCGTAGAGCCGTACGAAGTCGTCGTCGCCGCGCAGCAGGAAGGGCAGGGTGCGGGTGAAGAAGCCCGTGGGGTCGGGGAGGAACAGGGCCGCGACCGCCGACGCCGTGGTGGGCAGCGCGACCAGCAGGGCGAGGGCCCGCCACCGGCAGGCGAAGACGAACAGCAGCGCCACCGGGACCAGGACCGGCTTCAGCGCGATCGCCGTGCCGAACACCACGGCGGCCGCCGTCCAGCGCTTCCGGTCCGCCAGGAGCAGTCCCAGCGGCAGGGCGAGCGCCGCCGTCGCCGTCCAGTTCGCCAGGAGGATCAGATGGGCGAAGGGCGCGAAGCCGGCGGCGAGGCCGGCCAGGCCCAGGGCGGCCAGGCGGCTGCGGAGCGGGACGCGGTGCAGCCGCAGGGCGCAGGCCCAGCCCGCGGCGAGGCAGGCGGTGACCGCGAGCGGGACCAGCAGGCGCAGCGCGGCCGGGGAGAGCAGGGCCTGGGGGGCGGCGGCCAGGACGGCGCCCGGGAGATAGAGGAAGTGCGGATCGTCGTAGGGGGAGCCGCCCGCCAGCCAGGTGCGCGCGGCCCGCACCACGATGGCGTTGTCCATGCCGCCGTCCCTGGTCACCCGGGTGGTGCGGAGCGTCGTGGCGCCGAGCACGGCCGCGAGGAGCGCCCACAGGTGCCAGGACGCGGGTCGTACCAACCACCCGGAGATGTCGCTTTTGCGCTCGCTCATCGACGCAACGCTAGGCGTCCCAGGGCCTCTTGAGACGGAACGGCACACCCCGGGCCCCGTCTAAGATGCGGCGCATGAGCTTCGGGCAGCAGGGGGGACCCCAGTCCCAGTGGGACCCCTGGAAACCGCATTCCCAGCAGCCGTGGAACAGCGGCGGCGACAGCCAGACCCCGGACTGGGCCGCGCTCGCCGAGGCGTCCGAGTCCCGTAACAAGCGGCGCCGGCTGCTGCTGATCGGCGGTGGCGCGCTGGCCACGGTCGGCGTGGCCGCGGCGGTCGCGGTGGCCGTGGTGTCGGCGAACGGCGGCGACGAGGCGTCCGGCAAGCCGAGCGCGCAGCTTCCCGCGACCGCGGACATACCGAGCGGGTCCACGGGCCCGGCGCCGTCCTTCGAGCCGACGAGCGCGCCGCCCCCGCTGGATCCGAACGACTTCATCGCCAGCGCGAAGAAGGACACCGCCCCGCTCAGCCCCGAGACCCTCTTCCCGGGCACCCGGCTGACCGTGGGCGAGACCGTCTACCAGAAGGGCGCGACGGCCGACACCGCGGACTGCTCCTCGGCCGCCCTGAAGACCCTGCCGAAGATCCTCGACGCCAACGACTGCACCCGTCTGATGCGCGTCACCTACGTCCACGACGGCGTCGCGGTCACGGTCGGTGTGGCCGTCTTCGACACCGCGGCCCAGGCCACCAAGGCCAAGAGCCAGACGGACGACAAGAGCATCGTGCAGGCGCTGGCCGGCAAGGGCGTGAAGCCTTTCTGCAGCGGCGCGGTCTGCCGCACCACGCGCAATGCCAACGGCCGCTACGCCTACTTCACGGTCACCGGCTTCACCAGCGGCAAGGACGTCACGACCAAGGACACCGAGGTGTTCTCGGCCGACGACGACCTCCAGACGTTCACCTTCAACCAGATCCGCCGCCGGGGCGAGGCCCAGGCATCGGCGGCGGCGCAGGCGGGCTAGCCGCTCAGGAGGCCGGCAGGGTGTCGAACCAGCCGACGCCGTTGCCCTGGAACTCCTTGGCGGCCTGCTCGGCCTCCTTCGCGGTGAGCTTCTCGCCGGCCTGGTGGTAGACCCAGTCCACCTTCATGTCCCAGGCGCGGTCGCCGGCGAACGGCAGGTCCACGAACCAGGTGTTGAAGTGGATCGCCATGTCCGCGCGGGGGGCGTAGTCCGCGCCGCTGCGGTAGAGGGTCTCGCCGTCGATGCTGTAGGTGACGGACTTCTTGTCGACCGTGATCACCATGGTGTGCCAGCCGGCGATGCTCCGCTCGGTCTTGTTGGTGACGCGGTCGCCCTCGTCGGCGTTGCGCCAGGTGGTGGTGTCCAGCTTCGGTCCGGGCGCGCCCCAGCCGCCGTTCGGCATGTACTCGTTGTCGAGTTCGGCGTACTTGCTGCCCGAGCCGCCGATGGTGAAGAACGTCTGGTTGATGTGGTCGCCGTTCTCACCGGTCGTCGGCTTGTCGGTGAAGTGGATCCGGGCCGCGTAGGTGCCGGTGCGGAACTTGGCCTCCTTGGTGCCGAGGGCCGCCTGCTCGGTGCCGGCCTCCGTGCCGTCGGTGGCGGCGCGCAGGTTGAGGACCTGCCCGCCGAGCGCCTCGTCGTCGCCCGGGAACGAGACGCCCTTCGCGGTCCAGGTGCTCTCGATGCCGGGGCCGCCCTCGCTGGTGCGCACCAGCCAGCCGTGCTTGAACAGCGCGGTGTCCTTCGGCCCCCGGTAGTTGAAGTCGTCGAAGAAGCCGCCCTCGGGCAGTTCGGGCTCGGTCCGGGACACCGGCTGCGCCGAGGTCTTCCCGTCCCCGCCGCCGGGCTCCTCGCCCCACACCAGGGCGCCGCGCTTGTAGGCGGGGATCCGGTCGGACTCCTGGTAGGTCTTCTTGGAGGCGTCGTAGGACCAGTCACCGTCCTGGTCGACCGGCTTGTGGTCGGTCCGGTAGAGCTGGATCTCCAGGCCCTTGCTGTTGGCGCCGGGCTTCAGCACCCCCGCCTTCTCGGTGAACCCCAGCTCCAGGTAGTGGTCGGCGCCCTCGTGCGGCGCGTCCATGGCGACCACGGCACCGGTCAGATTCGCGCAACCGACGGCCGCTTCCACGCAGTTGAAGCCGTAGGAGGCGTCGTCGTCGGCCGCGAAGTAGTACCGCAGGGCTACCTCGCTCAGCGGGACCGGCTGCTCGGAGGTGTTGAACACCTCAAGCCACGGGCGGACCGCGTCGGCCTCGGCGGAGGTCTCGGTGCGGTAGCGGACCGTGAGCTCGGGGTCCTCCGGGTTGAAGTGGTTCCACAGCGGCTTGGCGGCCAGCACACCGCCGGCCAGGACGGCCACCACGAGCAGGACCTTGAAAGCGCGGGCTGTGCCACTACGCCGGCGGGGTTGACGACGGGACGCCACGTAGGTCTCCTTCAGGGGGCGCGGGGCGTGCGCCCGGCGGATGGAATCGGCAAGAGGGTACCCGTCGCCGGGCCCGGCACCAGGGGTCGGTTCGAAGCGGAATCCGACGCCGAACGAGGCGACTCATGACCATGCGTAAGGGTTGTACGCGTCTCTAGTGACAATAAAGACGGTGTGCGAGCTGTGAACACATGTGTGGTCGCTGTTAGCCTTCTCGCTCCTGTATTCGATGGATGACTGTGCGCTCGGGCCGGGGGGCCTGGGTGGCGCCGGGGTGGGAAGTATTGCCGTGAACCGAAACACCACTGTCGATCTCGTGATCATCGGGCTCGGCTACGTCGGGCTGCCCCTTGCCCGGGCAGCAAGCGCTTCCGGCCTCAAGGTCGTGGGCCTGGACCGCAGCCAGCCAGTGGTGCAGGGGCTGAACTCGGGTTCCTCGCACGTCGACGACATCAGCGACGCCGATGTACGCGCCATGCTCGACCAGGGTTTCCACGCGGTCTCCTCGCCCGAGGTCATCGCGGACGCGGCCGCCGTCGTCATCTGCGTGCCGACCCCGCTGACCGAGCACGGCGCGCCCAACCTCGGCGCGGTGGACTCCGCCGTCGCGGACATCGCGGCCCACCTCAAGCCGGGCACCCTGGTCGTCCTGGAGTCCACGACGTACCCGGGCACCACCGACGAGGTCGTCCGCCCGCGCCTGGAGGCCGGCGGCCTGACGGCGGGCGTCGACTTCTACCTCGCCTTCTCCCCCGAGCGCATCGACCCGGGGAACCCGACCTACGGCCTGGAGAACACGCCCAAGGTCGTCGGCGGCACCACCCCGGACTGCACCAAGGCGGCCCGCGCGCTGTACGAGCGCTTCGTGGGCAGCGTGGTGGAGGCCAAGGGCACGCGTGAAGCCGAGATGGCCAAGCTGCTGGAGAACACCTACCGGCACGTGAACATCGCGCTCGTCAACGAGATGGCGATGTTCTGCCGTGAGATCGGTGTCGATCTCTGGGACTCCATCCGCTGCGCCTCCAGCAAGCCCTTCGGCTTCGCGCCCTTCTACCCGGGCCCCGGCGTCGGCGGCCACTGCATCCCGATCGACCCGAACTACCTTTCTTACAAGGTGCGTTCGCTCGGTATACCGTTCCGATTCGTGGAACTGGCCCAGGAGATCAACCAGCGGATGCCCGCCCATGTCGTCGCCCGCGCGGCCGACCTGCTGAACCAGCAGGGCAAGCCGATCCGCGGCTCGCGCGTCCTCCTGCTCGGCGTCACCTACAAGCCGGACATCTCCGACCAGCGGGAGAGCCCCGCGGTGGACGTGGCCGAGCTGCTGCTCGAGCGCGGCGCCGACCTCGCCTACTACGACCCCCGCGTCGAGGACTGGACCGTCGAGGGCGCCTCGGTGCCCCGGGTCGAGGACTACCTCGCCGGTGCGGCCGACGCCGACCTGACCATCCTTCTCCAGCAGCACAGCGAGCTCGACCTGGACGCGCTGGCCGACCGGTGCCGCCTGCTCTTCGACACGCGCGGCAGGTCGGCCGACCATCCCCAGGTGGTCAAGCTGTGACCGACGCCTACATACCGGGGGCCGTCGACACCGACGGCCGCCGCCGTCACAAGCGCCGACGGCATCTGAAGGTCTCGTACTTCTTCTTCCTCGCCATCGCCGCCGTCATCGTCACCAAGCTCGACCCGGACTCGCTCCACTACTACTCGTTCGGCGCGCTCGGGCTGCTCGCCCTGAAAATGTTCGGGGCGCTCTTCTACCGGCCCGCCAAGGCGGACCGCGAGGAGCTGATGCTGCTGGACAACTCCTGGGTCACCGCGGTCATCCCGATCTACAACGAGGACCCGGTGATGTTCGAGCAGGGCATGCGCAGCCTTCTCGCGCAGAGCCGGCTCCCCAACGAGATCCACATCATCGACGACGCCAGCGCCGACAACTCCGGCATCAAGGCGGCGAAGAAGATGCGCCGCGAGTTCGAGGCGCAGGGCGTGAAGTACACGGTCAGCGTGCAGCCCGAGAACAAGGGCAAGCGCGAGGCCCTCGCCCTCGGCTTCGAGGCGGCGCCGTACACCGACCTGTTCCTGTGCGTGGACTCGGACACGATCCTGTCCCGGGACACCGTCCGTGAGCTGCTGCTGCCCATGGCCGACCCGAAGATCATGGCCTCCACGGGCATGGTCCTCGCGCTCAACCACGACAGCAACATCTTCACGCGCCTGCAGGACCTCCGGTACGGCAACTCGTTCCTGTTCGAGCGGGCCGCGTACTCCCGGCTGAAGTCGGTGCTCTGCTGCTGCGGCGCACTCTCGGTGTACCGCGGCACGCTGGTGCGCAAGTACCTGCCGGACTTCCTCAACCAGCAGTTCCTCGGCAAGCCGGCCGTCTTCGGCGACGACCGGCGCATGACGAACTACTGCCTGATGGAGGGCCAGGTCGTCTTCCAGGAGACGGCCGTCGGCTACACCGCCGTCCCCGAGAAGCTGCCGCACTTCCTGCGCCAGCAGGTCCGCTGGAACAAGTCCTTCTTCCGCGAGTCCCTGTGGGCCTTCAAGAACCAGAAGAAGTTCCGGCCCGCCTTTTGGCTGACCTGCATGGAACTGGCGCTGTGGCTGGTCTTCGGCTCGGCGATGTTCTACTCCATGGTCATCCTGCCGATCATGCAGCCGGAGCGGTTCGTCAACCACATCGGCGACTACCTGGTCTTCATGGTCCTCATGGGGTACCTGCGCAACGTCCGGTACCTGGACTTCCCCCGCCGCGGCATGGGCTTCATCAAACGCTTCGGCATGTTCCTGCTGGCCCCGCTGTACGGCGTCATCCAGCTGCTCCTGCTGACCCCGCTGCGCTTCTACGCCCTGCTCACCCTGCACAAGGGCAGCTGGGGCACCCGTCAGGGCGGCGTCGAGGTCTCCGTCGCCGGCGACCACGAGCAGGACGTCTCCGCGGTCTACGAGGAAGAGGACGAGTACTCGTCCCAGCAGGTCTCCTCCACGATCGAGATGATGCGCCTGGAGGGCATCGCCCTCGCCCGTACGGCCCCGCACGCCTCCCCGCGCAACCCCAACGGCATGGCCCACGCCTACACCGGCCACACCCAGGGCGAGCTGCACGACATGGGCCGCAACGCGCCCCAGCAGCAGGTGGCGTGGAACGGCGTGACACAGCCGCAGCCGATCCCCGAGCAGGGCTACGTCACACCGCAGTACCAGCAGCAACAGCAGTACCAGCAGCAACAGCCGCAGTACCAGCAGCAGCCGCAGCCGTACGGCGGCCGGCCGCAGGGTCCGTACCAGCAGCAGCCGCAGCACCACCAGCAGCAGCACCCGCAGGGGTACGACCAGTGGCAGGACCAGCAGGGTCACCAGGGCCAGCAGCCGTACGTCCCGCACATCCCGCAGCAGCCGCAGGGCCCGTACCAGCAACAGCAACAGCCGCCGCAGCAACAGCAGCAGTGGCCCCCGGAGAACCAGCCGTACGCCCCGGAGCACCAGGACGACGGCTGGTTCAACGACCGCCGCTAGCCGTCAGGCGTAGTACGCCATCGCCTCCTGGACGGTGAGCACCTCGATCTCGCGCTTGTCGATCTCCGCCATCAGCGTGCGGAGACCGGCCTGGCTGATCTCGGTGCTCGCCGCCGGCGTACCGGCCACGATCTTGTGCAGGCACAGGATCAGCCAACTGCCGCTGTTGGCACAGCGGTCCAGCGCTCCGCCCGCGCCGACCACCTTGCTCAGCGCGGTGCCGCCGATTCCCGTTCCGTCGGTGATTCCGGTCAGCGCCTTGAGCCGGTAGGGCATGGCCGGCGCAAAGCTCTCGATGGTCTCGGAAATGATCGAGCGCGCGGTGGTGAAGTGGCGGGCGGCGAGCAGATCGACGGGCACCCCGTCGGTGGTCTTCTGAAATGCGCCGTGCGGATAGGCGAAGTGCTCGCTGGTGAATCCGTTGCCGACGAGCCATTCCCGCAGCTTTGCGAAATCCGCGTCGACCTGCTGGGCGGTGAGCTTGGGGTAACTCGCCGTGTGCGTGGCGTTGGCGTAGGAGTGCCCGGCCATCTCCCAGCCGGAGGAGTCCTGGAGCGAGCGCATCTGGCCGAGGGTCACGAAGGAGCCGGTGCCGATCACATCGGCGATGTTGTACAGCGTGCCCGGCATGCCGTACGGGTCCATGACCGGACGGGCCAGATCGTGCACCGACTTGTGCGAGTCGTCGAAGGTGACGGACACCACGCCCTTGGGGAAGACGGACTCGGTGTCGGGCACCAGCTCGACCGCCTGGAGGTGGTACGTCACCGGCGCCGCCGCGTCGTCGTAGACCGCGAAGGACATGTCGGTGAAGCCCGTCCGCACCGACGGCTCGCCCGCCGCGGAGAGCGTGTACGTGCCGGACGCGGCGGCCACGTCCGCCCACTGCAGGTGAACGGTCACCCACTCCCCGGACTGCACGTAGTTGGCCCCGGTGCCGGAGTGGTTGTGCACCCGCCAGCTGAAGGCGTTCTTCAGCCCGGAGCTGCCCAGGTAGAAGACGATCCGGCTGAGGTGGGCGGCGTCCGTGACCCGGAAGATCAGCCGGATCATCTTGCCGCTGAGGTCCATGGCGGTCATGCCGGTCTTGCGGACGTACGACTGCACCCCGGTGCCCGCGGTGGTCACCCGGACCGAGGACGTCCCCCGGGTGAAGACGGCGGTGTCGGCCGGGTTCGACGAGGCGGTCCCGGCGCCCCCCGCCGTCCAGCCGTGCCCCGACTGGAACTGCTGGCTCCAGGTCGCCCGGCGATAGCGTGGCCGCACTCCGGTCGGCGCGTACGGCGGCACCCCGAGGCCCTCGGCCGGAGCCGCGTCCGCGGTGGCCAGCGCGCCTATTCCGCCCACCGTGACCAGGCCCCCGAACCCCATGGCCCGCAGCGCGGAACGCCGCCCCATCGGAGCGGAGCCCCTTTTACCTCTTCTCAAAATGCCCTCGTTCGTCAAAAGCGTTCACTTATTCATGTGTTCAATGAGACCAGTGTGACAGTAAACTCACAGTAGAACACGTGAGGTTGATGCTTTCGGTCCTACCTTCATTTTTCAAGGGCCTGGACGAGACAGGGGAATCTCGCCGCCTCACCACCACACTTCGCAGGCCCCCGGGGGGGGCTGGTACGTATGACACCGGAGGGTTCATGAACAGGGGTTCAGTCGGCCTGCGCTTCACCGCCGCGGCCGCACTGCTCGTGGCGGGACTGGGAGCCGGCGGGGCCTTCCCGGCCGCCGCGGCCGGAACCGCACCGTGCAAGCCGACCGAGGGCTTCACCCACTGCAAGATCTTCGACCACTCCGGCGCGGCCGTGGACTTCCAGGTCCCGGCCGGGGTCGAGGAGCTGGACTTCCGCGGCTGGGGCATGGGCGGCGACGGCAATCCGTTCGCCAGCGGGGGCAACGCCGCGTATGTGGGGGGCACGCTGGACGTCACCCCCGGTGAGCACCTGACCGTCAAGGTCGGCGGCGTGCGCATCGGCGGCAAGCTCTACGGCGACGCGCTCGGCGGCAGGGCCGGCGCGGGCAACTGGGACGGTGGCGGTGGCGCGAGCACCGCGGTCCGCGCCGCGGACGGCACCGCGCTGTTCATCGCCGCCGGCGGCGGGGGCGGCGGGTTCGGCAGCCATGACATGGGCCGCGGCGGAAGCGGCGGCGCCCCCGACGGCGGCGACGCCAGCGACGACTTCGGCGGCAAGGGCGCGAAGGGCGGCCAGGGCGGCGCGGCCGGAGTCGAGGGCGGCAAGCCCGGCGCCGACCACACCCAGGGCGGTGCGGGCGGCGACGGCGGCGCCAAAGCGGGTGGCGGCGGCGCGGGTCACGCGGGCGGCGGTGGCGGCGGCACCCGGGACGCCGCGGACGACGCGGGCAGCGGCGGTGGCGGTTCCAGCTACGTCGACGCCGAACGCACCTCCGACGTACGCCTGCTGAGCAGCAACACGTCCGATCCGGCGGCGAAGGACGACCCGTTCTGGGTGCACAACCCGCTCGAGGACAACACGCCGGACCTGGCCGGTATCGGCGAGGGCGGCGCCAACTCCCGTGGCGGCGACGGCCGCGTGGTCCTGCAGTGGAAGGACTCCAAGGGCATCCCCGTGGTGTCCGGGCTGACCCGGGAGTCCGGTGACGACCAGACCGTCGATCCGTTCGATGTCTCCGACCCGATGGTCGTCGTGGCCCGCGACAAGGACGGCGAGCCGCTGCCCGAGCAGAAGGTGACCTACACCCTGGAGGACCCGAACGGCCTCGGGGTGCGCTGGGAGGACACCTCCCCGGCCGAGGTGTACACGGACGCCCAGGGACGCGCCCAGTCCCCCCGCGTGATCACCGACGAGAAGGAGGGCCACTTCACGGTCCGCGCGACCTCCGGTGACGCCTCCACGACGTTCACCGCCCATGTCGCGGAACGGAGCCACGCCGTCGAGATCACGGGCGGCGACGACCAGCAGGCGGCTCCCGGTGAGGCCTTCGCGGAGCCGCTGGCCGTCAAGGTGACCAAGAACGGCGCGCCGGCGGCCGACACGGAGGTGGAGTTCAGCGTCGAGAGCAACACCGACGAGGCCCCGGCGTTCGAGGGCGAGCAGTCCGTGAGCGTCACCACCGACGCCGACGGCGAGGCCACCGCCACCGAGCTGGTCGCGGGCCAGGAGCCGGGCACGTACAACGTCTTCGCGAGGGCCGGCGACGCCGGGATCCGCTTCACCGTCGAGGTGACCGAGGAGGACGCGACCGCCTCCCCGTCCCCGAGCCCGTCCGGCACGTCCGACACCACGACCGGCGGCACCGGCAGCACCGGCAGCACCGGAGACACTGGCGGCACCGGAGGCACCGGCACCCAGGGCGACTCGGGCAGCCTCGCCCTGACCGGCGCCGCGGGCATCGGCACCCTGGCCGGGGCGGCCGCGGCCCTGGTCGGTCTCGGCTGGGCCGCGACGCGGCTGCGCAAGCGCCCCCGCACGCAGGACTGACGCCCGCCGAAAGGGGGCGCCGCGAGATTGCGGGGCCCCCTTTCAGTGCACCTGCCCCCGCACCCGCCGAGCCTGCCGCTGCCGCTCGGCAAGCTGATCGGCGGCCGGGTAGGCGACCTCTTCCAGGGTCAGCCCGTGCGGCCGTACGACATGCACGGCACTGTCCCGCAGCCGCGCGTCGAGCACCTTCCGCGGCCACTCCACCCCGCGGTGCCCGTCGCCGACGAACAGCAACGCCCCCACCATGGACCGCACTTGGTTGTGGCAGAAGGCGTCGGCCCGGACCTCGATCTCGACGACCCCGTCGGCGGTCCGCCGCACCTCGAAGTCGAAGATCTCCCGGACGGTCGAGGCCCCCTCACGCTTCTTCGCGTAGGCGGCGAAGTCGTGCTCCCCGACGAGGGACTTGGCGGCGGTGTCCATCACCGCCACGTCCAAGTCCCAGTCGTGCCACAGCACATGACTGCGCAGCAGCGGATCCACCCCGCCCGGCCGGTCGGCGACCCGGTAGACGTACCGCCGCCACAGCGCCGCGAACCGCGCGTTGAACCCGTCCGGAGCCTCGCTCAGCGCCCACACCCGCACATCCTTGGGCAGCCGCCCCGCGAGCCGCTTGACCAGCTTCTCCCGGTGCTCCTCCCACAACGCGGCGGGCAGATCCACATGCGCCACCTGCCCCCGCGCATGCACCCCGGCGTCCGTCCGGCCGGCCACGGTCAGGTCGTACGTCTCCTTCGACCGCGTCACGGTCCGCAACGCGGCCTCGACCTCCCCCTGCACGGTCCGCCGCCCCCCGGCCTGCTTGGCCCACCCGGAGAACCCGGTCCCGTCGTACGACAGGTCGAGCCGCACCCGCACGAACCCGGGCTGTACGTCGTCACTCACCCAGAGATCCTCTCAGCAACACAAAAGCGGGCCCGCCCCTCGAAAGGAACGGACCCGCAACGCCCTCAGGGGCGCGGGACTGTATCGATGTGCGGCTCCGCCGCGTGGGCGCGACAAGCCACTACGAAGCCGCACCCGCCGACGAACAGTCCCCGGCAGAACGCTTACGCGTCCTTCGACTCCTCGGCAGACGTCTCCTCGGCCTCATCGGCCTTGGTCACGTCGACCTTCGTCTCCTCCGCAGCCGGCGTCTCCGCGTCCTTGGCGGCCCGCTTCGTCGCGGCCTCCGCCTCGCCGGCCGCCTCCTGCGCCACGGTCAGCGCCTCCACCAGCTCGATGACAGCCATGGGCGCGTTGTCGCCACGGCGGTTACCGATCTTGGTGATACGGGTGTAGCCACCCGGGCGGTTCTCGTAGCGCGGGCCGATCTCGGTGAAGAGCGTGTGGACGATGCTCTTGTCCGTGATCACCTGGAGCACCTGACGGCGGTTGTGAAGGTCACCCTTCTT
Source organism: Streptomyces sp. NPDC002784 (assembly GCF_053592135.1). Lineage (NCBI taxonomy): Bacteria > Bacillati > Actinomycetota > Actinomycetes > Kitasatosporales > Streptomycetaceae > Streptomyces > Streptomyces sp. NPDC002784. The sequence continues at coordinate 725,219 of NZ_JBSFVD010000001.1, forward strand.
CGCCTTGGTGACCAGACGCTCGGCGTACGGGCGCAGCCGACGGGCCTTCGCCTCGGTGGTGGTGATGCGACCGTGCTCGAAGAGGCTCTTCGCCAGGTTCGCGAGGAGCAGCTTCTCGTGCGCGGCACTGCCGCCCAGACGGGCACCCTTGGTGGGCTTCGGCATTTCTTTCTCCTGTGTGTCTGCCCCGGCCGTATCAGGTACCGGGGTCAGGAACCCGGTGAGCGGATGCTCACCGGCAACGACCGATCAGTACTGCTCGGTCTCCACGAAACCCGCGTCCGCGTCGTCGTCGGCGCCGAAGGCGTCGGCAGCGGCCGTGGGGTCGAATCCGGGCGGGCTGTCCTTGAGGGCCAGGCCCATGCCGGCCAGCTTCGCCTTGACCTCGTCGATGGACTTCGCACCGAAGTTGCGGATGTCCAGCAGGTCGGCCTCGGAGCGCGCCACGAGCTCACCCACGGAGTGGATGCCCTCACGCTTGAGGCAGTTGTAGGAGCGGACCGTGAGCTCCAGCTCCTCGATCGGCAGCGCCAGATCGGCGGCGAGGGCGGCGTCCGTGGGGGACGGGCCCATGTCGATGCCCTCGGCGTCGATGTTCAGCTCGCGGGCGAGACCGAACAGCTCGACCAGGGTCTTACCGGCGGAGGCCATGGCGTCACGCGGACGCATCGCCTGCTTGGTCTCGACGTCGACGATCAGCTTGTCGAAGTCGGTGCGCTGCTCGACACGGGTCGCCTCGACCTTGTACGTGACCTTGAGCACCGGCGAGTAGATGGAGTCGACCGGGATACGGCCGATCTCCTGGCCCACCTGCTTGTTCTGCACGGCGGAGACGTAACCGCGGCCGCGCTCGACCGTCAGCTCCATCTCCAGCTTGCCCTTGCCGTTGAGCGTGGCGAGGACCAGGTCGGGGTTGTGCACCTCGACACCGGCCGGGGGCGCGATGTCGGCGGCGGTGACCAGACCCGGGCCCTGCTTGCGCAGGTACATCACGACCGGCTCGTCGTGCTCCGAGGAGACGACCAGCTGCTTGATGTTGAGGATCAGGTCGGTGACGTCCTCCTTGACGCCCGGCACGGTGGTGAACTCGTGCAGCACGCCGTCGATGCGGATGCTGGTGACAGCCGCGCCGGGGATGGAGGACAGGAGGGTACGGCGCAGGGAGTTGCCGAGGGTGTAACCGAAGCCCGGCTCCAGCGGCTCGATCACGAACCGGGAGCGGAATTCGTCGACGACCTCTTCGGTCAACGAGGGACGCTGAGCGATCAGCATGTGTGGATCAGATCCTTCTGTCAGGGGCGCCCGCTATTTGACGCCCTGATATGTGACAAGGGTACGGGCGATACGACTCGAAGGAGCCGTACCGCCCGAAGACCCAGCCCGCGCGAAGCGGCGCGACGCGTCAGACGCGGCGGCGCTTCGGCGGACGGCAGCCGTTGTGCGGGGTCGGGGTGACGTCCTGGATGGAGCCGACCTCGAGACCGGTCGCCTGGAGCGAACGGATGGCGGTCTCACGACCGGAACCCGGGCCCTTGACGAACACGTCGACCTTGCGCATGCCGTGCTCCTGGGCGCGGCGGGCAGCCGACTCGGCGGCCATCTGCGCGGCGAACGGCGTGGACTTCCGGGAGCCCTTGAAGCCGACGTGGCCGGCGGAGGCCCAGGAGATCACGTTGCCCGACGGGTCCGTGATCGAGACGATGGTGTTGTTGAACGTGCTCTTGATGTGCGCGTGGCCGTGAGCGACGTTCTTCTTTTCCTTGCGGCGCACCTTCTTGGCAGCGCCCTGACGACCCTTGGGGGGCATCTGTACTCCTACGGGAGGTGGTCGGTCCTACAGCGAAGACCGCTGGACTGCGAAGTCCGCTGAGGACTACTTCTTGCCCGGCTTCTTCTTGCCGGCGATGGCGCGACGCGGGCCCTTGCGGGTGCGGGCGTTGGTGCTGGTGCGCTGACCGCGGACGGGCAGGCCACGGCGGTGCCGCAGACCCTGGTAGCAGCCGATCTCGACCTTGCGGCGGATGTCGGCCTGGACCTCGCGGCGGAGGTCACCCTCGGTCTTGATGTTGTTGTCGACGTACTCACGAATCGCGACGAGCTGCTCCTCGGAGAGGTCGCGAACGCGGGTGTTCGGGTCGACGCCGGTCGCAGCCAGCGTCGCCTGGGAGAGGGTCCGACCGATGCCGAACACGTAGGTGAGGGCAACCTCCACGCGCTTGTCGCGCGGGATGTCAACACCGGAAACGCGTGCCATTCAATGGCTCCTGGTGATCTTCGGAGGTCTTCCGCAGAACCGATTCCCAGCCGCCGTACCAGGTACGAACTGGGTCCCCGGCCTCCGAACCGGGGGTGTCAGACGATCACTCGCCTGGGTTCTGCGTATGAACAAATTCAGCTTGCGTCGCGCGAAGTCTCTGCGAAAGAAGTGCAGAGGGAAAGGTCGTGCGTCAGCCCTGGCGCTGCTTGTGGCGCGGGTTGTCGCAGATGACCATGACCCGACCGTGACGGCGGATCACCCTGCACTTGTCGCAGATCTTCTTGACGCTCGGCTTGACCTTCATGGGATTGAGGTTCTCCGGGTCAGTGCCATCACCCCGCCGAAACGGAGCGCGGGCAAGATCTACTTGTAGCGGTAGACGATCCGGCCACGCGTCAGGTCGTACGGAGACAGCTCCACCACGACCCGGTCGTCAGGGAGGATGCGGATGTAGTGCATGCGCATCTTGCCGCTGATGTGTGCCAGGACCTGGTGGCCGTTCTGGAGCTCGACCTTGAACATGGCGTTCGGAAGAGACTCGACGACAGTGCCCTCGATCTCGATGGCACCTTGCTTCTTGGCCACGCTTCGCCCTTCGAATCGACTACCTTGATCGACTCCGTGCGAGCGCATGCAGACATGCGGGTACACAAGAGCCGACGAGTCAGTCTACGACAGCGCACCCGGAAACACGAATCGACCAAGTCTGCCCTGCCACACAGATCCTTAAGCACGCAAACCCAGGAGCACAGGAAACCGCACGCCAAGCCCCCCGGCCGCTCAGGCCAGCGGATCCGGAGCCGCAGTGATGCCGTACTCCGCCAGCTTCGCCTTGCCGCCGTCCGGAGCCGTCAGGACCAGCGGCCCCTGCTCCGTCAGCGCGACGGAATGCTCCCAGTGCGAGGACCAGGTGCCGTCGGTCGTAATGACCGTCCAGTCGTCCTCGAGGACCTCGGTCTTCGGGGTGCCGAGGGAGACCATCGGCTCGATGGCCAGGCAGAAGCCCGGCACCAGCTTCGGGCCCTTGCCGCGCCGGCGCTCGACGTAGTTCAGCAGGTGCGGATCCATGTGCATCTCGGTGCCGATGCCGTGGCCGCCGTAGTCCTCGATGATGCCGTAGCGGCCGCCGCCGACCTTGGGCTGGCGGCGGATGTAGGTCTCGATGGCCCGGGAGATGTCGACGAGCCGGTTGCCCGGCTTCATCGCCGCGATCCCGGCCCACATCGACTCCTCGGTCACCCGGGAGAGCTCGATCAGCTCCGGGGCGTGACCGGACCCCACGAACGCCGTGTACGCGGCGTCTCCGTGCCAGCCGTCCACGATCGCGCCGCAGTCGATGGAGATGACGTCCCCGTCCTTGAGGACGACCTCGTCGGACGGGATGCCGTGGACGACGACCTCGTTCACGGAGGTGCAGATGGTCGCCGGGAACCCGCCGTAGCCGAGGAAGTTCGACTTGGCCCCGTGCTCGGCGAGCACCTTGCGCGCGACCTCGTCCAGATCCTTGGTGCTGGCCCCGGGCACCGCGGCCTCCCGGGTCGCCGCATGAATGGCCGCGACGACCAGTCCCGCCTCACGCATCTTGGCGATCTGCTCGGGGGTCTTGATCTGCACCATGGCGGCGGGGGCCTTTCTGGAACCGGCGAAGGGGACTACCTCAACCATACGGGCGGCCACGCGCGGCCGTGCCGCCGGAGCGGGACCGCCCACGCAGCAGCCGCGGCCCCCTGACAAGGGAACCGCGGCTGTCGCACCGTACAAATACCTACTGCGAGGCGCCCTCGCGCTTCAGCGCGGCCAGCGCCCGGCCCGTGACCTCGTCCACCTGACCCATGGCCTCGATCGTCACGACCAGACCCTGCGCCTTGTAGTAGTCGATGATCGGCTCGGTCTGCGTGTGGTAGACCTCCAGCCGCGTCCGGACGGTCGCCTCGGAGTCGTCGTCCCGCTGGTACAGCTCGCCGCCGCAGACGTCACAGACGCCTTCCTTGGCCGGCTTCTTGTACGAGACATGGAAGACGTGCGCGGAGTCGTTGCGGCAGATGCGCCGGCCGGCGATCCGCTTGACGACCTCCTCCTCGGGGGCCTCCAGGTCCAGCACCGCGTCCAGCGTGATGCCCTCGGTGGTCAGCAGCTCGTCCAGCGCCTCGGCCTGGGACACATTCCGCGGAAAACCGTCCAGCAGGAACCCGCCCTCGGCGTCCGGCTGCTCCATGCGGTCCTTCGCCATCGCGATCGTGACCTCGTCCGGCACGAGATTGCCCGCGTCCATGTAGGACTTCGCGAGCTTCCCGAGCTCCGTCTGCCGGCTGATGTTGGCGCGGAACAGGTCGCCCGTGGAGATGTGCGGGATGTTCAGCTTCTCGGCAAGGCGCGTGGCTTGCGTTCCCTTACCGGCGCCCGGCGGCCCGACGAGGACGATTCGCATCAGCGGAGGAACCCTTCGTAATTGCGCTGCTGGAGCTGGCTCTCGATCTGCTTCACGGTCTCGAGACCGACACCCACGATGATCAGGATGCTGGTGCCACCGAACGGGAAGTTCTGGTTGGCGCCGAAACCGGCCAACGCAATCGTCGGGACGAGAGCGATCAGACCCAGATACAGCGAACCCGGCCAAGTGATCCGGTTGAGCACGTAGCTCAGGTACTCAGCGGTCGGTCGGCCAGCCCGGATGCCCGGGATGAAGCCACCATACTTCTTCATGTTGTCGGCGACTTCCTCGGGGTTGAAGGAGATCGCCACATAGAAGAACGCAAAGAAAACGATGAGCAAGAAGTACACAGTGATGTAAATCGGATGGTCGCCTGTGACGAGATTCGCTTCGATCCAGGATTTCCAGCCCGAAGTACCGCTCGAGAACTGCGCGATCAGTGCCGGGATGTAGAGCAGCGACGAGGCGAAGATGACGGGAATCACACCCGCCTGGTTCACCTTCAGCGGGATGTACGTGGACGTACCACCGTAGGAACGGCGCCCGATCATGCGCTTCGCATACTGCACCGGGACCCGCCGCTGGGCCTGCTCGACGAAGACGACGAGGCCGACCATGACGAACCCGACGATCATGACGGTGCCGAACTCGATCCAGCCGTCGGCCAGGCTGCCCTGGGTCTTGATGGCCCACAGCGCGGACGGGAAGGTGGCGGCGATCGAGATGAACATCAGGATCGACATGCCGTTGCCGATGCCGCGGTCGGTGATCAGCTCACCGAGCCACATGACCATGGCCGTACCGGCGGTCATCGTGATGACCATGGTGACGGTCACGAAGACCGAGCGGTCCGGGACGATCTGGCCGGCGACCGTGCAGCCGGAGAAGAGGGCGCCGCTGCGGGCGGTGGCGACGAGGCCGGTGCCCTGGAGGACGGCGAGCGCCACCGTCAGGTAACGGGTGTACTGCGTGATCTTCGCCGTACCGGCCTGGCCCTCCTTCTTCAGGGCCTCCAGTCGCGGGATCACCACGGTCAGCAGCTGCAGAATGATGCTCGCCGTGATGTACGGCATGATGCCCAGCGCGAAGACCGTGATCTGCAGCAGCGCGCCGCCACTGAACATGTTGACCAGACCGAACAGGCCCTGGTTGCCGGACGCCTCGTCCACGCACTGCTGGACGGACGTGTAATCGACACCGGGGATCGGTACATGCGTACCGATCCGGTAGATCACGATGATGCCGAGCGTGAAGAGCAGCTTCTTGCGCAGGTCGGGCGTCTTGAACGCCCGGGCGAACGCGGTGAGCACGGTGCCTCCTGCGACCCCCGCGCTACTGCGTCAAGGGTGACGGTCTTGAGGTTCGACGATTAGGTAACGGTCAACTGCCGCTCAGAGTGCCGCATGTGAAGCACCCAGTAAAAGTTGGCAGTGCAGGCCACCTTACCCGCGAGACTGCCACCCTAGGAACGACCAACCGGGGATACCCCATTTGTGGGGTATCCCCGGTCGGGATCGCTCAAGTCATCGAGACGCCTGTTGTGTTCAGACGAGCTCGGTGACGGTACCGCCGGCGGCGGTGATCTTCTCCTTGGCGGAGCCGGAGACGGCGTCGACCGTCACCTGCAGCGCCACGGAGATCTCGCCCTGGCCGAGGACCTTGACGAGGCTGTTCTTGCGAACGGCACCCTTGGCCACCAGACCCTCGACGGTGACCTCGCCACCCTCGGGGTAGAGCGAGGCCAGCTTGTCGAGGTTCACGACCTGGTACTCGGTCTTGAACGGGTTCTTGAAGCCCTTGAGCTTCGGGAGGCGCATGTGGAGGGGCATCTGCCCGCCCTCGAAGCGCTCCGGAACCTGGTAACGGGCCTTGGTGCCCTTGGTACCACGACCGGCCGTCTTACCCTTCGACGCCTCACCACGACCGACACGGGTCTTGGCGGTCTTGGCGCCGGGAGCCGGACGGAGGTTGTGGATCTTGAGCGGGTTGTTCTCCGCCATGATCAGTCGACCTCCTCGACCGTCACGAGGTGGCGGACGGTGTGCACCATGCCGCGGAACTCGGGGCGGTCCTCCTTGACGACCTGCGTGTTGATGCCCTTGAGACCAAGGGAACGCAGGGTGTCACGGTGGTTCTGCTTGCTGCCGATGTACGACTTCGTCTGCGTGATCCTGAGCTGAGCCATTACGCAGCACCAGCCCCGGCACGCGCACGCAGCAGAGCCGCGGGAGCGACGTCCTCGAGCGGCAGACCGCGGCGGGCCGCGATCTCCTCGGGACGCTGCAGGCCCTTCAGGGCCTCCACGGTCGCGTGCACGATGTTGATCGCGTTCGACGAGCCGAGCGACTTCGACAGCACGTCGTGGATACCGGCGCACTCGAGCACGGCGCGCACCGGACCACCGGCGATAACACCGGTACCCGGGGACGCGGGCTTGAGCAGCACGACGCCGGCAGCCTTCTCACCCGTGATCGGGTGCGGGATGGTGCCCTGGATACGGGGGACCTTGAAGAAGTGCTTCTTGGCCTCCTCCACACCCTTGGCGATGGCGGCCGGCACCTCCTTGGCCTTGCCGTAACCGACACCCACGGTGCCGTCACCGTCGCCCACCACGACCAGCGCGGTGAAGCTGAAGCGACGACCACCCTTCACAACCTTGGCGACGCGGTTGATCGCGACAACGCGCTCAACGTACGCGGTCTTCTCGGCGGCAGCTGCGCCGCCGTCACGGCCCTTCCGGTCCCGCCGCTCGCCGCCACCGGCACCGCCACCGCGGCGCTGGGGTCCAGCCATTGGATTTACCTCTCTCTTTTCCGCTAGCTACGAACGGCTCAGAACTTCAAGCCGGCTTCGCGGGCGGCGTCCGCCAGGGCGGCAATGCGCCCGGCGTACTGATTGCCACCACGGTCGAATACGACAGCCTCGACGCCGGCGGCCTTGGCACGCTCGGCGACCAGGGCGCCGACCTGCTTGGCCTGGGCCGACTTGTCGCCCTCGCCACCGCGGACCGAGGTGTCCAGGGTGGACGCCGACGCCAGGGTGTGACCCTTGATGTCGTCGATCACCTGGGCCACGATGTGGCGGTTCGAGCGGGTAACGACCAGACGGGGACGCTCCGCCGTACCGGCGATCCGCTTGCGGATCCGGATGTGACGACGCTTGATCGCGGCGCGCTTGTAGGCGTCGCCCTTCAGGATCTTCTGTCCGTATGCCATGGCTTACTTACCCGCCTTTCCGACCTTGCGGCGGATGACTTCGCCCTCGTACTTGACACCCTTGGCCTTGTACGGGTCGGGCTTGCGCAGCTTGCGGATGTTGGCCGCAACCTCGCCGACCTTCTGCTTGTCGATGCCCTCGACCTGGAAACGGGTCGGGGTCTCCACCTTGAAGGAGATTCCCTCGGGGGCCTCGACCGTGATCGGGTGGCTGTAGCCGAGCGCGAACTCGAGGTTCGAGCCCTTGGCGGTCACGCGGTAACCGACACCACTGATCTCGAGCTTCTTCACGTAACCCTGGGTCACGCCGGTGATCATGTTCGCCACCAGCGTGCGGGACAGGCCGTGCAGGGCCTTGTTCTGACGCTCGTCGTTGGGGCGGGTGACGTTCAGAACGCCGTCCTCACCCTTGACGATCTCGATCGGCGCCGAGACGGTGTGGGTCAGTTCGCCCTTGGGGCCCTTGACCTTCACCGTACGGCCGTCGATGGTGACGTCCACGCCGGCGGGAACCGCGATGGGGAGCTTGCCGATGCGCGACATAGCTGTTTCCTCCGTTCCCTTCCGTTACCAGACGTAGGCGAGGACTTCTCCGCCTACGCCCTTCTTGCCGGCCTGCTTGTCGGTGAGGAGCCCGTGGGACGTGGAGATGATCGCCACGCCGAGGCCACCCAACACCTTGGGCAGGTTGGTGGACTTCGCGTACACCCGGAGACCGGGCTTGGAGATCCGCTTGATGCCCGCGATGGAGCGCTCACGGTTCGGGCCGAACTTCAGCTCGAGAACGAGGTTCTTGCCGACCTCGGCGTCCTCGACCTTCCAGCCCGTGATGAAGCCCTCCTGCTGGAGGATCTCCGCGATGTGCGACTTGATCTTCGAGTGCGGCATCGCCACGGTGTCGTGGTACGCCGAGTTCGCGTTCCGCAGACGCGTAAGCATGTCTGCGATCGGATCAGTCATGGTCATGAATTGGCCTTCGGCCTCTCTCGCCGGGGTTTCCAGGTGCCCATCCCTCTCCTCGATCCGAGACGAGGCGGGTGCGGTGCGGTGGACCTACGGCGTAGTAAGTCGTACGGGCGACCATCAGGCGCCCAACCCTCCAAGCCTAAGCCATGAAGGGGTGGGCGCCTGACACGCCCAGTGCTTACCGAGAGACTCCGGAATCCCTGAAAGCAGGGACTACCAGGAGCTCTTGGTCACGCCCGGCAGCTCGCCACGGTGAGCCATCTCACGAAGGCACACGCGGCACAGGCCGAACTTGCGGTACACGGAGTGGGGACGGCCGCAGCGCTGGCAGCGCGTGTAGCCACGCACGCCGAACTTGGGCTTGCGAGCAGCCTTTGCGATCAGAGCCTTCTTCGCCATCTCGCTCACGCCTCCTTGAAGGGGAAGCCGAGGTGACGAAGGAGCGCGCGGCCCTCAGCGTCGTTGGTCGCCGTGGTGACCACGGTGATGTCCATACCCCGGACGCGGTCGATCTTGTCCTGGTCGATCTCGTGGAACATGACCTGCTCCGTGAGACCGAAGGTGTAGTTGCCCCGACCGTCGAACTGCTTGGGGGACAGACCACGGAAGTCGCGGATGCGCGGCAGCGCGAGCGACAGGGTGCGGTCCAGGAACTCCCACATGCGGTCGCCACGGAGCGTGACGTGGGCACCGATCGGCTGACCCTCACGCAGCTTGAACTGCGCGATGGACTTGCGGGCCTTGGTGACGGCCGGCTTCTGACCGGTGATCGTGGTGAGGTCGCGGATGGCGCCCTCGATCAGCTTGGAGTCGCGGGCGGCGTCGCCCACACCCATGTTGACCACGATCTTGACGAGGCCGGGAACCTGCATGACGTTCTCGTACTTGAACTCTTCACGCAGCTTGCCCGCGATCTCCTCGCGGTACTTCGTCTTCAGACGCGGAGTGGTGGTGGTAGCCATCAGATGTCCTCACCCGTCCGCTTGGCAACGCGGATCTTGTTGCCCTCATCGTCGAAGCGGTAACCGACACGCGTGACAACCTTGTTGCCGTCCTTCTCAACGACCAGCTGGACGTTGGAGACGTGGATCGGCGCCTCGGTCGTGACGATGCCGCCGGCCTGCGAACCGCGAGCGGTCGGACCGGCCTTGGTGTGCTTCTTGACCCGGTTGACACCCTCGACCAGGACGCGCTCGTCGCGCGGGTAAGCGGCAATGACCTTGCCCTGCTTGCCCTTGTCCTTACCGGTGATGACCTGGACCAGGTCGCCCTTCTTGATCTTCATGCTTACAGCACCTCCGGCGCGAGCGAGATGATCTTCATGAACTTCTTCTCGCGCAGCTCACGGCCGACCGGGCCGAAGATACGGGTGCCGCGAGGGTCGCCGTCGTTCTTCAGAATGACGGCGGCGTTCTCGTCGAAGCGGATGTACGAGCCGTCCGGACGGCGGCGCTCCTTGACGGTGCGAACGATGACCGCCTTGACGACGTCACCCTTCTTCACGTTGCCACCGGGGATCGCGTCCTTGACGGTGGCGACGATGACGTCACCGATGCCCGCGTAGCGGCGACCGGAGCCACCGAGCACACGGATGCAAAGGATTTCCTTCGCACCAGTGTTGTCGGCGACGCGCAGTCGCGACTCCTGCTGGATCACGTCTATCTCCTGTTTGTCTGCCGGTTCCCGGCAGGGGCGTCCTCTTCACGAGGGAGCCCCTGCCGAGCCTGGCGGAACTGTCCTGCGGGTCTGCCCGCAGGAATTACTTGGCCTTCTCGAGGATCTCGACGACGCGCCAGCGCTTCGTCGCGGACAGCGGACGCGTCTCCATGAGGAGGACGCGGTCGCCGACGCCCGCGGCGTTCTGCTCGTCGTGGGCCTTGAGCTTGTTCGTACGGCGGATGACCTTGCCGTACAGCGCGTGCTTCACACGGTCCTCGACGGCGACGACGACGGTCTTGTCCATCTTGTCGCTGACGACGAGACCCTCACGGGTCTTGCGGAAGCCTCGGGCCTCGGTGTTCTGCTCAGTCACGTTGTTCTCGCTCATGCGTTCTCCACCGTTTCGATGCCCAGCTCACGCTCGCGCATCAGGGTGTAGATCCGCGCGATGTCCTTACGGACGGCCTTGAGCCGACCGTGGTTCTCGAGCTGACCAGTCGCCGCCTGGAAGCGGAGGTTGAACAGCTCTTCCTTGGCTTCGCGGAGCTTCGCCAGAAGCTCCTCGTCACCCAGTTCGCGCAGCTCGGACGCCTTGGTACCGGCCGACATCACGCTTCACCTGCCTCGCGCTTGACGATCCGGCACTTCATCGGCAGCTTGTGGGCTGCGCGAGTCAGGGCCTCACGGGCGATCTTCTCGTTGGGGTAGGACAGCTCGAACATGACCCGGCCCGGGTGCACGTTCGCGATCCACCACTCGGGAGAACCCTTACCGGAACCCATGCGGGTCTCGGCAGGCTTCTTCGTGAGCGGGCGGTCCGGGTAGATGTTGATCCAGACCTTGCCGCCACGCTTGATGTGGCGGGTCATCGCGATACGGGCCGCCTCGATCTGGCGGTTGGTCACGTACGCCGGCGTGAGGGCCTGAATGCCGTACTCGCCGAACGCGACCGTCGTACCGCCCTTGGCCTGACCACGGCGCTTCGGGTGGTGCTGCTTGCGGTGCTTGACCCTACGGGGGATCAGCATGACGGTCAGGCCTCCGTTCCGGTGCTCTCAGCCGGAGCGGCGGCGGGAGCCTCGGCCTTGGGGGCCTCGGCGCCGGCAGCCTGCTGCGGCTTGCGACCGCGCCGCTCGCCACCGCGGCCACCACGGGCCGGGCGGTCGGAGCCGCCGCCACCGCGAGCCGGGCGGTTACCCGCACGGGCGGCAGCGTTCTCGGCGCGGACCTCGGCGATGTTCTTGACATCGCCCTTGTAGATCCAGACCTTCACACCGATGCGGCCGAAGGTCGTCTTGGCCTCGAAGAAGCCGTAGTCCACGTTCGCGCGGAGCGTGTGCAGGGGCACGCGGCCCTCGCGGTAGAACTCCGAGCGGGACATCTCGGCGCCACCGAGGCGGCCGCCGCACTGGATCTTGATGCCCTTGGCGCCGGCCTTCATCGCCGACTGCATGCTCTTACGCATGGCGCGGCGGAAGGAGACGCGGGAGGAGAGCTGCTCGGCGACGGCCTGAGCAACCAGCTGAGCGTCCGTCTCGGGGTTCTTGACCTCGAGGATGTTCAGCTGGACCTGCTTGCCCGTGAGCTTCTCGAGGTCACCGCGGATGCGGTCGGCCTCGGCGCCACGGCGGCCGATGACGATGCCCGGACGCGCGGTGTGGATGTCCACGCGGACGCGGTCACGGGTGCGCTCGATCTCCACCTTGGAGATACCGGCGCGCTCCATGCCGGACGTCATCATCCGACGGATGGCGACGTCTTCCTTGACGTAGTCCTTGTACAGCTTGTCGGCGTACCAACGGGACTTGAAGTCCGTGGTGATGCCGAGCCGGAACCCATGCGGGTTAACCTTCTGGCCCATTACCGGGTTCCTTCCTTGCTGCTGACGACCACGGTGATGTGGCTGGTCCGCTTGCGGATCCGGTAGGCACGGCCCTGGGCGCGCGGCCGGAACCGCTTCAGGGTCGGACCCTCGTCGACGTACGCCTCGGAGATGAAGAGGCTGTCGGCGTCGGTGTGGTCGTAGTTGTGCGCGGCGTTGGCGATGGCGCTGTCCAGCACCTTGCCGACGGGCACTGAGGCTGCCTGCGGAGCGAATCGCAGAACAGCCTGAGCCTCCGTGGCGTCCATGCCACGGATCAGGTCCACCACTCGGCGGGCCTTCATGGGCGTGACGCGGATGTACCGCGCCTGGGCCCTGGCTTCCATGGTTGTCCCTCTCAGTTACTTACGTGTCTGAATGCGATCCGCTGCTAGCGGCGCTTCGACTTCCGGTCGTCCTTGACGTGACCCCGGAAGGTGCGCGTCGGCGAGAACTCGCCGAGCTTGTGGCCGACCATCGACTCGGTGACGAACACCGGGATGTGGGTCTTGCCGTTGTGCACCGCGAGCGTGTGGCCGAGCATGGCCGGCACGATCATGGAGCGACGGGACCAGGTCTTGATGACGTTCTTGGTGCCGGCTTCGTTCTGGGCGTCCACCTTCTTGATCAGGTGGTCGTCGACGAAGGGCCCCTTCTTGAGACTACGCGGCATCTAAACCCGCTCCTAGCGCTTCTTGTTCGTCTTGCGGCGGCGGACGATGTACTTGTTCGAAGCCTTCTTCGGCGAACGAGTACGACCCTCCTTCTGACCCCAGGGGCTGACCGGGTGGCGACCACCGGAGGTCTTGCCCTCACCACCACCGTGGGGGTGGTCAACCGGGTTCATCGCCACACCGCGAACGGTCGGGCGGACGCCCAGCCAGCGCTTGCGGCCGGCCTTACCCCAGTTGATGTTGCTCTGCTCGGCGTTGCCGACCTCGCCGACGGTGGCGCGGCAGCGCACGTCGACCAGGCGGATCTCACCGGAGGGCATGCGCAGGTGGGCCATCTGGCCCTCCTTCGCGAGCAGCTGCACGGAGGCACCGGCGGAGCGGGCGAACTTGGCGCCGCCACCCGGACGGAGCTCGATCGCGTGGATCGTGGTACCGACCGGGATGTTGCGGAGCGCCAGGTTGTTGCCCGGCTTGATGTCGGCCCCGGGACCGTTCTCGACGCGGTCACCCTGCTGCAGGTTGCGCGGGGCGAGGATGTAGCGCTTCTCGCCGTCGGCGTAGTGCAGCAGCGCGATGCGCGCGGTGCGGTTGGGGTCGTACTCGATGTGCGCGACCTTCGCCGGCACGCCGTCCTTGTCGTGACGACGGAAGTCGATCACGCGGTAGGCGCGCTTGTGTCCGCCACCCTGGTGGCGAACGGTCACACGACCGGCGTTGTTACGGCCGCCCTTGCTGTGCAGCGGGCGGACCAGCGACTTCTCCGGCGTGGACCGCGTGACCTCGACGAAGTCGGCGACGCTGGAGCCACGACGGCCCGGCGTAGTCGGCTTGTACTTGCGGATTCCCATTTCTCAGTCCTCGTCCGATATCGGACGATCCGACCCGCTTACGCGGTCGGACCGCCGAAGATGTCGATACGGTCGCCCTCGGCGAGGGTCACGATCGCGCGCTTGCTGTCCGCACGCTTGCCGAAGCCCGTCTTGGTCCGCTTGCGCTTGCCCTGACGGTTGATCGTGTTGACCCCGGTGACCTTGACCGAGAAGACCGCCTGGACGGCTTCCTTGATCTGGGTCTTGTTGGCACGCGGGTCGACGATGAACGTGTACTTGCCCTCGTCGAGGAGCGCGTAGCTCTTCTCGGAGACGACCGGCTTGAGCAGCACGTCACGGGGGTCCGTGATCGACTTGCTCAGCGGGGTCTCGACGGTGTTCTTGCCCTCCGTGGCGTGGCGACGCGCCTTGGCGACGCGGGCGGCCTTGGCGGCCTTGGCCGCCTTGGAGGCAATGGCGGGGTGACGGATAGCCATCAGGCCTCGCTCCCTTCGGTGTCATTGGCCTTCGGGCCGGACACGAAGGACTCGAAGGCGGCCTGGGTGAAGACCACGTCGTCCGAGACGAGAACGTCGTACGTGTTCAGCTGGCCCGGCTCCAGGATGTGGACCTGGGGCAGGTTGCGGGCGGACAGCCACGCGGCCTCGTCGGCACGCTCGACGACCAGGAGCAGGTTCTTGCGCTCCGAGATCTTGCCGAACAGCGACTTCGCGGCCTTCGTCGAGGGGGTCTCACCCTCGATGACGCCGGAGACGACGTGGATGCGGTTGTTGCGGGCCCGGTCGGTGAGGGCGTGGCGCAGGGCCGCGGCCTTCATCTTCTTCGGGGTCCGCTGCGAGTAGTCACGCGGCACGGGACCGTGCACGACGCCACCACCGGCGAACTGCGGCGCGCGGGTCGAGCCCTGACGGGCGCGACCGGTGCCCTTCTGGCGGTAAGGCTTCTTGCCACCGCCACGGACTTCGCCGCGGGTCTTGGTCTTGTGCGTGCCCTGGCGGGCAGCGGCCAGCTGTGCGACGACGACCTGGTGAAGCAGCGGGACGCTGATCTTCTCTACGTCGAAGATCTCCGCGGGGAGCTCGACGGTACCGGCCTTGTCGCCCGCCGGCGAAAGGATGTCAACAGTGCTCATCGGTTACCTCAGGCCCCCTTGGCCGCGGTGCGGACCAGGACGAGGCCGCCGTTCGGACCGGGAACCGCGCCCTTGATGAGCAGCAGACCCTTCTCCGCGTCAACGGCGTGGACGGTCAGGTTCTGGGTGGTGACCCGCTCGTTGCCCATGCGACCCGCCATGCGGAGGCCCTTGAACACACGGCCCGGGGTGGCGCAGCCACCGATGGAACCGGGAG
This sequence comes from Streptomyces sp. NPDC002784, assembly GCF_053592135.1. Taxonomy (NCBI): domain Bacteria; kingdom Bacillati; phylum Actinomycetota; class Actinomycetes; order Kitasatosporales; family Streptomycetaceae; genus Streptomyces; species Streptomyces sp. NPDC002784. The sequence goes on from NZ_JBSFVD010000001.1 coordinate 740,461, forward strand.
AGCGGTGCTTGCGCTGGGTGCCGTGTCCGGCGCCGAGGCCCTTGAAGTTGTGACGCTTCATGACACCGGCGAAGCCCTTGCCCTTGCTCTTGCCGGTGACGTCGACCTTCACGCCGGCCTCGAAGACCTCGGCCGTGACTTCCTGGCCGAGCGTGTACTCGGAGGCGTCAGCGGTGCGGATCTCGACGAGGTGACGACGGGGGGTGACGTCGGCCTTGGCGAAGTGACCCTTGAGGGGCTTGTTCACCTTGCGCGGGTCGATCTCGCCGAAGGCGATCTGGACCGACTCGTAGCCGTCGACGTCGTTCGTACGCACCTGGGTCACGACGTTGGGGCCGGCCTTGACGACGGTGACCGGAACAACACGGTTGTTCTCGTCCCACACCTGCGTCATGCCGAGCTTCTCGCCCAGGATGCCCTTGATCTGCTTAGCCATTCTCAGATCACCGACCCTCAGAGCTTGATCTCGATGTCGACACCGGCCGGGAGGTCGAGTCGCATCAGAGAGTCAACGGTCTTGGGAGTCGGGTCGAGGATGTCGATCAGGCGCTTGTGCGTACGCATCTCGAAGTGCTCGCGCGAGTCCTTGTACTTGTGCGGCGACTTGATGACGCAGTACACGTTCTTTTCAGTGGGCAGCGGCACCGGGCCCGCGACCGACGCACCAGTGCGAGTCACCGTCTCGACGATCTTCTTCGCCGAAGAGTCGATGACCTCGTGGTCGTAGGCCTTGAGCCGGATGCGGATCTTCTGTCCCGCCATGGCTACTCAGTAGTCCTTTGTCTCGTAACGCTCTGGAACCCGGTGTTCCTGTCCCTCGCTCCGACCCACGCGGTCGGGCGTGTCGCGCTCCCGCTGACACAGATGTCCCTTGTTCGAACATCCCTGCTGGGAATGCAACGGCCCTTCCGGAACCGCAGGCCGAGGGCGAGAAGCCCACCGGGCGCCTGGTCGGTGCCGCACCACACTTCCCGGAAGATTCCCGTACGTCCGCCCCAGCGCTGCCTTGCGGCAGTTAAGGCGACGAGTACCGTGGGACTTGCTTCCAGTCCTCCCGGCGGGAGGCGCACAGCATCAACACTCGACCGAGCAACTCCGACAGTCTGCCATATGGGGCAGCCGCCTGGCCAATCGAGCCGGAGACAATACCCCGGGAGTGACGCAGGTCAAACACCGGCGGCCGGGAGCTCCCGCGGCAGGGCCCGTCAGAGCCACTCCCCCTCGTCGCCCTCCGCACCCTCACCGCGGTCGCGCACCACCACGACCAGCTGGACCGGCGCTTCGGTGTCGTCGTGCTTGACGCCGGCCAGCAGGGCCCTGCCCGAGAGCAGCCAGGCGGTGTGGTCGATGTAGTCCGCGCCGTCGGTCAGGTCCTCGTCGGAGGATTCCAGCCGGGCCCCCAGGGCGCCGGATTCCAGCTGGGCGACGATGCGCGGAAGCTCGGCCGAGGCGGCATCGTACAGGTCGTCGAGGCAGGTGTCCGGGTCCGGCCACTCCTCCTCGACCTCCCGGTACCAGAGCGTGAACTCGACCTGCGCGGACGGCCCGTCGCCCTGGATCCACGCGTGCGCGTCCTCGCGCCGCCAGGTCGTCGCCCATTCCTTCGCCGGATTCCTGCGCTCGCCCGTCCAGCCCGCCGCCTCGAGAACCGCGGCCGCCGCGGGGCCGGTGAGTTCGTCGAGTTCGGACAGTCGACCCACTTCCGCGCTTACGTCAACCATTTACTCGTTCCGCTCATACCATCGCCGAGCACATGAAAGACCGGCAGCGTACCGTTTGCCATTGCCTCCGGGAAATGCGTGCCGAGCACTTCCCGGAAATGCGCCGCACCCGCTTCATTGAAAATGGCATAGCGCACGCCTTTCCCGCCGAGTTCTTCATTCAGCTTCAGCAGCTTGGCGGCCCGGTCGGTGATTTTCTGCTCCTTGCAGAAGGAGCTTTCGGGGTTGTAGGCGGACTTGGCCCACTCGCTCTCCCGTCCGCCGGTGAACTTCGCCTCCATGAGCTCTCCAACGGCCGGGAAGTCCATGTGGACGGCGGCCCCACGAGCGGCTGGCGAGCCCTAGGGGGTCGGGCGAGAGGTACCGGGAGGTGTACGGGTCGTAATAGCGGAAGCAGTTGCAGTGGAGATCGCTCTCGGTGTCGACGTACTGGCCGGGAAACCGAAGCCGACAGGATTCTTCCGTGTCGAAGAATTCCCATGGTTCTCCCCACAGGCTCGACTGTTCTTCCAGACCGCCGCGCCTTCCTGGGAAAGCAATTCACGAGGACTGCCCGCGAGTTCGCTCACGATGAGCCGGAATCTCCGGTCCACCTCGTCCTGCGGAGCGTCCCGGAGCCATTCACGGGTGCTCTGCGCCACCGGACGATGACTGTCGGGGGCGTACTCCCAGGTGACGCCGGTGCGGTCGCCGGCTCCGCGGTCGTGTATCTCCTCCGCCAGCCGGCTGCCGTCCCAGACGAAGAAGACGGCCTCGGCGACTTCCCCGGCGGAATCCAGGCGCTCCTTCGATGTCCGGCGCCCGAGGGGGTCGTAGGCGTAGCGCCAGGTCGTCCCGTCCGGGGTGACCAGACCCGTCAGCCGGTCCTCCGCGTTCCACCTGTACGTCCAGGTCTTCCGCCGGCCCGACAGCGTTCTCCGGGTACGGCGGACCACCCGGCCCTGGGCGTCGTACTCGCAGCCGGTCCGTCCCGCCTGCCTCAGCCGGTTGCCGGAGTACTCGAACCGCTGCTCGGGTTCCTCACCGGCAGCGTCCGGCCGCTCCCGGCCGGAGGCGACCAGCCGGCCGCCGGTGTCGTAGGCGCAGTGCTCGCTCCCCGACCGTGCCCCGACCGCGACGGGCCGGCCCACCGCGTCCAGGGCGTCGATCTCCTCGACGGGGCCGGTGGGGCCGTGGATGTGCTGACGGTCGACGGAAGCTGCCTCCGTGACGACGGTCCGACGGCGCATGCGGTGCAGCCCGTCCCAGGTCTGCCGCACCGCCGGCCGGTCGCCCAGCCTGATCTCCGTCTCCCGGCCCGCGGCGTCGTGGGTGAAGTGCAGGGCGTGGTCGAAGGCCGCGAGTTCCCGGGGCTGTCCGTCGGGGGTCCCCGCGTCCGACGCCTCATCGATCTTCGTCTTCGCGGTCCTGGCGGTCTCCTCGCGCATCTTGCGCGCGTCCTCGGCCATCTTCTTCGCCGCGTCCAACGCGCCCTGCGCATCCGCGACATCACCACGCGCGGTGGCCTGAGCCGTCTCCGCCTGCTGCACATCCCGCGTCGCGGCACGGACCTTCGCCTCGTCCGGCTTGTCGGCCGCCTTGCTGCCGGTGGGGTCGTCCTTGTACTTGCCGGCTTCCTTCCCCGCCCGCGTCACCCACGAATCAGCCGTCGACAGCCGCGACTTCGCCGACGCCAGATCCGACCGCGCCTCCCGCCCCCGCGCCAGCGCCCGATCCGCCAACGCCTGCGCCCGCTCCAGCCGCAACGCATCCGACACGTCATCCGCGAAGTCATGCAGCTTCTTCGCCAGCTGCCGCACCTGCTGCGGATCCCCCGGCACCGGATCACCGCCCGGCGCGGAGGCAACGGCAAAGGGGCCCGTACGACCGAAGTCGTACGGGCCCCTTCAAGGAGCTCAGCTATACGGCTGGAGCTACCAGGTCAATCAACAAGCTTACTTGTTGATCTTGGTGACCTGGCCGGCGCCCACGGTCCGGCCACCCTCACGGATGGCGAACTTCAGGCCCTCCTCCATGGCGACGGGCTGGATGAGCTCAACCTTCATCTCAGTGTTGTCGCCCGGCATGACCATCTCCGTGCCCTCGGGGAGGGTCACAACGCCCGTCACGTCCGTCGTACGGAAGTAGAACTGCGGACGGTAGTTGTTGAAGAACGGCGTGTGGCGGCCACCCTCGTCCTTGGACAGGATGTAGGCCTGCGCCTCGAACTCGGTGTGCGGGGTGACCGAGCCCGGCTTGATGATGACCTGGCCGCGCTCGACGTCCTCGCGCTTGATGCCACGGAGGAGCAGACCGACGTTCTCACCGGCCTGGCCCTCGTCGAGCAGCTTGCGGAACATCTCGATACCGGTGACCGTGGTGGTGGTCTTCTCGGTCTTGATGCCGATGATGTCGACGGTCTCGTTGACCTTCAGGACACCACGCTCGATACGGCCGGTGACGACCGTACCGCGACCGGTGATCGTGAAGACGTCCTCGATGGGCATGAGGAACGGCTTGTCGACGTCGCGCTCGGGCTCCGGGATCGACTCGTCGACGGCCTTCATCAGGTCGAGGACGGACTGGCCCCACTCCTTGTCGCCCTCAAGGGCCTTCAGAGCGGACACCTTGACGACCGGAAGGTCGTCGCCCGGGAACTCGTACTCGGAGAGGAGCTCACGCACCTCGAGCTCGACGAGCTCCAGGATCTCCTCGTCGTCCACCATGTCGGCCTTGTTCAGGGCGACGACGATGTACGGAACGCCGACCTGGCGGGCCAGGAGCACGTGCTCCTTGGTCTGCGGCATCGGGCCGTCGGTGGCGGCGACCACGAGGATGGCGCCGTCCATCTGCGCCGCACCCGTGATCATGTTCTTGATGTAGTCCGCGTGACCGGGGCAGTCGACGTGGGCGTAGTGACGGGTCTCCGTCTGGTACTCGACGTGCGCGATGGAGATGGTGATACCGCGCTGGCGCTCTTCGGGAGCCTTGTCGATCTGGTCGAACGCCGAGGCCTCGTTCAGGTCCGGGAACGCGTCGTGCAGCACCTTGGTAATGGCGGCCGTGAGGGTCGTCTTACCGTGGTCGATGTGACCGATGGTGCCGATGTTGACGTGCGGCTTAGTCCGCTCGAACTTCGCCTTCGCCACTGGGGTCCTCCTGGGAGTGGTTCTGGTACGCCTTACTTCATCGGCGCCAGGTGATCTTTGCTGGAATGCCCGGGCCCGGGGGGCAGTCCCACCACGATTGCGGTGGAATGCCCCACGAGGCTCCGGAGTCAAGCCTAAAGCGTGGGAACGCGGTGCGTTACTCGCCCTTGGCCTTCGCGATGATCTCCTCGGCGACGTTCCGCGGAACCTCGGCGTAGGAGTCGAACTGCATGGAGTAGCTGGCCCGGCCGGACGTCTTGCTGCGCAGGTCGCCGACGTAACCGAACATCTCCGAGAGGGGCACGAGGCCCTTCACGACGCGGGCACCGGCCCGCTCCTCCATGGCCTGGATCTGGCCACGGCGGGAGTTGATGTCACCGATGACCTCACCCATGTAGTCCTCGGGCGTGGTGACCTCTACGGCCATCATCGGCTCAAGGAGCACAGGGCTGGCCTTGCGCGCGGCCTCCTTGAAGGCCTGCGATCCGGCGATCTTGAACGCGAGCTCGGAGGAGTCGACCTCGTGGTAGGCACCGTCGAGAAGCGTGACGCGGACGCCCGTCATCTCGTACCCGGCGAGGATGCCGAACTGCATGGCCTCCTGCGCACCGGCGTCGACCGAAGGGATGTACTCCTTCGGGATACGACCACCGGTCACCTTGTTCACGAACTCGTACGAGGCGTCGCCGCCCTCGATCGGCTCGATCGCGATCTGCACCTTCGCGAACTGACCGGTACCACCGGTCTGCTTCTTGTGGGTGTAGTCCACGCGCTCGACGGCCTTGCGGATCGTCTCACGGTAAGCGACCTGCGGCTTACCAACGTTGGCCTCGACCTTGAACTCACGGCGCATACGGTCGACCAGCACCTCGAGGTGCAGCTCGCCCATACCGCCGATGATGGTCTGGCCGGTCTCCTCGTCCGAGTGAACCTGGAAGGAGGGGTCCTCCTCCGCGAGACGCTGGATGGCGACACCCAGCTTCTCCTGGTCACCCTTGGACTTGGGCTCGATGGCGACCTGGATGACCGGCGCCGGGAAGTCCATGGACTCCAGGATCACCGGGGCCTTGTCGTCGCACAGCGTCTCACCGGTCGTGGTCTGCTTCAGACCCATCACGGCGATGATGTCGCCGGCGCCCACCGCGTCGATCTCCTCACGCTTGTTCGCGTGCATGCGGTAGATCTTGCCGATGCGCTCCTTCTTGCCCTTGACGGAGTTCAGCACCGAGGTGCCGGACTCCAGGCGGCCCGAGTAGACCCGGACGAAGGTGAGCTTGCCGAGGTGCGGGTCGCTCATGATCTTGAACGCAAGAGCGGACAGCGGCTCGTCCTCGGACGGCTTGCGCTTGACGACCAGCTCGGGGTCCTTCACGTCGTGGCCCTCGATGGCCTCGACGTCGAGCGGGGTCGGCAGGTAGCGCACGACCGCGTCGAGCAGGGGCTGGACGCCCTTGTTCTTGAACGCGGTGCCGCAGAACACCGGGGTGACCGTGGTGTCGCTGGACTTGCCGGACGCGATGGTGATGCGACGGATCGCGGCGTACAGCTGCTCCTCGGTGGGCTCCTGGCCCTCCAGGTACAGCTCCATGATCTCTTCGTCGTTCTCGGCGACGCCCTCGATCAGCTTGCCGCGGTACTCCTCGGCAGCCTCGGTGTGCGTGGCCGGGATGTCGACGACGTCGTACATCTCGCCCTTGGCGGCCTCGGCGGACCACACGAGCGCCTTCATGCGGACCAGGTCCACGACGCCCTTGAAGTCGGCCTCGGCACCGATCGGAAGCTGCATGACCAGCGGCTGCGCACCGAGGCGGTCCGAGATCATGTCGACGCAGCGGTGGAACTCCGCGCCGGTCCGGTCGAGCTTGTTGACGAAGCAGATGCGCGGCACGCCGTAACGGTCGGCCTGACGCCACACCGTCTCGGACTGCGGCTCGACACCGGCGACACCGTCGAACACCGTCACGGCACCGTCGAGCACACGCAGGGAGCGCTCCACCTCAACGGTGAAGTCGACGTGCCCCGGGGTGTCGATGATGTTGATGGTGTAGTCGTTGTCCTCGAGCGGCCAGTGGCAGGTGGTCGCAGCAGACGTGATCGTGATGCCACGCTCCTGCTCCTGCTCCATCCAGTCCATGGTGGCAGCGCCGTCGTGGACTTCACCGATCTTGTACGAAACGCCGGTGTAGAACAGGATCCGCTCGGTGGTGGTCGTCTTGCCCGCGTCGATGTGGGCCATGATGCCGATGTTGCGCACCTTGGCCAGGTCAAGCGAAGTGGTAGCCATAAGGCTTCAGTCTTCTCTCGGTCTCGATGTGGACTGCGACTACCAGCGGTAGTGCGCGAAGGCCTTGTTGGACTCGGCCATCTTGTGCGTGTCCTCGCGCTTCTTCACAGCGGCACCGAGGCCGTTGGAGGCGTCGAGGAGCTCGTTGAGCAGACGCTCGGTCATGGTCTTCTCGCGACGGGCGCGGGAGTAACCGACCAGCCAGCGCAGCGCCAGGGTGTTGGCGCGGCCGGGCTTGACCTCGACCGGCACCTGGTAGGTGGCGCCACCGACACGGCGGGACTTGACCTCGAGGGTCGGCTTGATGTTCTCCAGAGCGCGCTTCAGCGTGATGACCGGGTCGTTGCCGGTCTTCTCGCGCAGGCCCTCCATGGCGCCGTAGACGATGCGCTCGGCGGTGGAGCGCTTGCCGTTCAGCAGCACCTTGTTGATGAGGGAGGTCACCAGAGGAGAACCGTAGACCGGGTCGATGATGACCGGGCGCTTCGGGGCGGGGCCCTTACGAGGCATTCTTACTTCTCCTTCTTGGCGCCGTAGCGGCTGCGGGCCTGCTTGCGGTTCTTGACACCCTGGGTGTCAAGGGAACCGCGGATGATCTTGTAGCGAACACCCGGCAGGTCCTTCACACGGCCACCACGCACGAGCACGATGGAGTGCTCCTGCAGGTTGTGTCCCTCACCCGGAATGTAAGCGGTGACCTCGATCCCGCTGGTCAGACGCACACGCGCGACCTTACGCAGGGCCGAGTTCGGCTTCTTCGGGGTGGTCGTGAACACACGCGTGCAGACGCCGCGACGCTGGGGCGAACCCTCGAGTGCGGGCGTCTTGTTCTTCTCGACCTTGTCCTGCCGGCCCTTCCGGACCAGCTGCTGGATCGTAGGCACTACTTCTCCGGTTTCTGTGTGCCGAATGGTGAAGCTAACCTGGAACGCCACCGACCCACGCGGTCGGGTGTGTCGAATCCGGCGGACTCCCGCCGCAAGGCGAAAAGAGCACAGATTACGGTGGCCGCTCACAGCTCGCTATGCGGTTTGAAGGCACGCACGAGAGCCAGGGCACACCCCAGGCACAAGGTCTGAGCGTACCTACCTCATTCGCTGCGGTCAAAACAAATGAGGCCCGCTCACATCTCGGCACGTGCCATGTCAAGACCGTCCGCCACGATCGATCTTCGAATCCACGAGATCGATCTTCGGGCGCTACGCTCCGGACACGGCCGCGGCCACCATCAGCAGCGTCAGCACGAGCACCCAGCCGGCCGTGGACAGCCAGCCGAGCACCAGCCCGGTCAGCGCCAGCGCGTCACCGCCCTCGCCGGTCCGCCGGATCTCGGCGCGGGCCGAGTGCCCCAGGACGACCGCCGGTATGCCGGTGAACCCCAAGCTGACCAGACACAGCAGCCCGCACACGCCCGCCCCGACCGCCTTCCCGTTGGTCCGCGGCCTCGGTACGGCGTAATAGGGCGCCGGGTGCGGTACGGCCAGGAAGGGCACCGGCTGCGGCACGGGCCCGTTGGGCAGGTCGGCGACCAGCAGACCCAGCTCCCCCACCGTACGGGCGGCGTACGCCCGCGCGACCCGCTTCTCGAACTCGGGCTGCTCCATCCGCCCCTCGCCGAACCCCGCCCTCAGCACATCCACGGCACGCTCACGGTCGGCGTGCGAGGCGAGCATCGAAGAACCGCCGCCCTGCCAGGACGGCCACACCGGTTGCGTCATGGAGCACCTCCCCGTACCCGCCGGAGTTCCTCCATCATGCGCCGAGCCGGCATTCCCGGCACAGGGTGCGGACCCGGAGAAAACCCGGAGACGCCCCCGCGGGGACACCTCCGGGGTGCGGGCGTGATGGGCGGCACGGAGACTGAGGATCATGTCCGCCCCGCCCCCGGCCGAACCCGTACCCACCCCGACCTCGACGTTCGCGCGGAAGGCGGCGTACATCGCGGCGCCGGGCACCATCGCCTTCGCCCTGCTCTACTACTTCGGCAGCGTCTACACCAAGGCGTACTACTCCACCCTCAGCGTCCTCCCGGAGGACCTCGGGTTCTCCGTCCAGGGTGTGGTGGCCAACAGCAGCAGCGCGGTCTTCGTCCCCGTCTGCCTGCTCCTGGGCGGCGGGCTGATCGCGTTCCTGGCGCTCGGGCGGCTCGGGCTCGCACTGGCGGGGCCGGGGCGCGCGATGCTGCGCCGGAGGGCGATCCGCTGGCTGCTGGCCGCCGGGGTGGCCCTGGTGGCCGTCGGCTTCCCGGCCCTGTTCACGAACGCGGCGGCCCTCTTCCCGTCGGGCTGGCCGCGCCGGTTCCTGCCCGCCCTGATGGTGATCGTGGGGGCCACGCTGGCCGCCTTCGCCGTCCATCTGCGGCTGACCGAGGTCCCGGCCACCCGGGACCGGCAGGCCCGCGACGCCGACCGGATGTGGCTGGCGGGCGGCACCCTGGCCATCGGGCTGCTGACGCTGAGCCTCTTCTTCGGGATGGCGCTCTACGTGGCGGACATGGGGCGCGGCGACGCCATGCTGCACGCGGACGAGGGGTACGAGGGCATCCCGACCGTGGTGGTCCATTCCAAGGTGCCCCTGGCCCACCGAGCGGTGGGCATCGAGTTCACGGACCACGGGGAGAGGAGCGCGCCGTACCGCTACGAGTACCGCGGCTTCCGGGTGCTCGCGAAGGCGCCGGCCCGCTTCTACCTCATCTCCCACCAGGCGCGGAGCTACCGGGACCGCCATGTGGTGATGCTGCCCGACGACGGCACCGTCTGGATGGAGATCTACGCCGACTCGTGACCGCGGCGGCGCTCAGGGGAGGTCGTACTCGCCCTCGGGCGTGGGGACGTCCGTGGGCACACCGTCCGTCTCGGGCACCACGTCGGAGGGCGTGCCCGGCGTCGGCGCGGTCGTGCTCGGCCCGACGGGGGCCTCGGAGGTGGTGGTCCCCTCGCCCGTCGCCTCCCCGGAGACGGGGGCGGTGACGGTGGACCCGTCCTCCATCGTGAAGGTCAGCTCCCCGCTGTAGGGGCCCGGTTCGGTCGGAGTGACCTGGAAGATCACATCGCAGCCCTCCGGCGGCACCTCGCCCAGGCACTTCTGGATGAACGCGAGTTCCGCGCCGTCGATCTCCCCCGTGACCCCCTGCAGCGGCTTGGGCTTCTCCTCGCTCGACCCCGCGACGTGCACCTCCCCCTGGGTGGACTCCCCCACCTTGGTCCGCGGCAGCTTGATCGCCGTCCCGGAACCGCCCCGCGAGTCACTGCCCGGGAAGATCGAGGCCAGCCGGTCCTTCTCCGCGTCCCCGGTCGCCGCCGTGCCGTTCTCCTCGGCCCCCGTGGGCCGCGTCTGCTCCTGGCGCGAGTCCGAGTCCCCGCCGCCGCCCCCGCAGGCCGCCAGCACCGCCGTCATCGCCGCTGCGGCGAACAGCCGGACCATCGCTGACGTCATGTCGCCTCCGCTTCCACCGGGCCGGGTCCGGGCCAACCTGGCACAGCGGCAGGGCGACCGGTGCGGACCCGCCGGGCGGCACCGCACGATCACTCGCACGCCGGGCTCGAACACGCCGAAGGGCGGCCACCCGTGTGGGTGACCGCCCTTCGACTCAAGCGACTCGCTTACTGGTTGTACGGACCGTAGTCGTAGTCCTCCAGCGGAACGGCCTGGCCGGAGCCGGTGCCGAACGGCGAGTAGTCGATGTCGTCGTAGCCGACGGCCGAGTACATCGCGGCCTTGGCCTCCTCGGTCGGCTCGACCCGGATGTTGCGGTAGCGGGACAGGCCCGTACCGGCCGGGATGAGCTTACCGATGATGACGTTCTCCTTGAGGCCGATGAGCGAGTCGGACTTGGCGTTGATCGCCGCATCCGTGAGGACTCGCGTCGTCTCCTGGAAGGACGCCGCCGACAGCCAGGACTCCGTGGCCAGCGAGGCCTTGGTGATACCCATGAGCTGCGGACGACCGGAGGCCGGGTGACCGCCCTCCTGGACCACACGACGGTTCTCGGTCTCGAACTTCGAGCGCTCGACCAGCTCGCCGGGCAGCAGCTCGGCGTCGCCGGACTCGATGATCGTCACCCGGCGCAGCATCTGCCGGATGATGATCTCGATGTGCTTGTCGTGGATCGACACACCCTGCGAGTTGTAGACCTTCTGGACCTCGCCGACCAGGTGGACCTGGACGGCACGCTGACCCAGAATGCGCAGCACGTCGTGCGGGTTGGTGGCACCCACGGTGAGCTGCTGGCCCACCTCGACGTGGTCGCCCTCGCGGACCAGGACCTTGGCACGCTTGGAGATCGGGAACGCCGTCTCGTCGCTGCCGTCGTCCGGGGTGACGACGATCTTCTTGGTCTTCTCGGTCTCCTCGATCCGCACGCGGCCGGAGGCCTCGGAGATCGGGGCGACACCCTTCGGCGTACGGGCCTCGAAGAGCTCGACGACACGGGGCAGACCCTGGGTGATGTCGTCACCGGCCACACCACCGGTGTGGAAGGTACGCATCGTCAGCTGGGTACCGGGCTCACCGATGGACTGGGCGGCGATGATGCCGACCGCCTCACCGATGTCGACCAGCTTGCCGGTGGCCAGCGAGCGGCCGTAGCACATGGCGCAGGTGCCCACCTGGGACTCGCACGTGAGGATCGAGCGGGTCTTGACCTCCTCGACACCGTGGTGCACGAGCTGGTCGATGAGCACGTCGCCCAGGTCCACGTTGGCCGGCGCGATCACCTTGCCGTCGATGACGACGTCCTCGGCGAGCATGCGGGCGTAGACGCTGGTCTCGACGTCGTCCGTCTTGCGCAGGACGCCGTCCGCGCCGCGCACGGCGATCTTCAGCTTCAGACCGCGCTCGGTGCCGCAGTCCTCCTCGCGGATGATCACGTCCTGCGAGACGTCCACCAGACGACGGGTCAGGTAACCCGAGTCGGCGGTACGCAGGGCGGTGTCCGCCAGACCCTTACGGGCACCGTGCGTGGAGATGAAGTACTCCAGCACGGACAGGCCCTCACGGAAGGACGCCTTGATCGGACGCGGGATGGTCTCGTTCTTCGCGTTCGACACCAGACCACGCATACCGGCAATCTGACGCATCTGCATCATGTTGCCTCGTGCACCCGAGTTCACCATCATGAAGATCGGGTTGGTCTTCGGGAAGTTGTCGTTCATCGCCTCGGCGACCTCGTTGGTCGCCTTGGTCCAGATCGCGATGAGCTCCTGCGTGCGCTCGTCCTTGGTGATCAGACCGCGCTCGTACTGCTTCTGGACCTTCTCGTCCTGCGCCTCGTAGCCCTTGACGATCTCCTTCTTCGCCTCGGGAACGACGACGTCGGAGATGGCCACGGTGACACCGGAACGGGTCGCCCAGTAGAAGCCGGCCGCCTTCAGGTTGTCGAGCGTCGCCGCCACGATGACCTTGGGGTAGCGCTCGGCGAGGTCGTTGACGATCTCGGAGAGCTGCTTCTTGCCGACCTCGTAGTCGACGAACGGGTAGTCCTCGGGCAGCAGCTCGTTGAAGAGCGCGCGGCCCAGGGTCGTCCGCAGCCGGAACGAGTCGCCCTGCTGCCACTCCGGCTCGCCCTCCTCCCGCGCCGGCGGCATCCAGCCACGCGGCGGGATGGTGCCCACCGGGAAGCGGATGTCGATCGGCGACTGGAGCGAGAGCTCGCCCGCGTCGAACGCCATGATCGCCTCGGCGACGGACGCGAAGGAGCGGTCCTCACCCTTGACGTTCCGCATCTCACCGTCGGTGGTGAGGAAGAACAGACCGAGGACCATGTCCTGGGTCGGCATCGTCACCGGACGGCCGTCGGCGGGCTTGAGGATGTTGTTCGAGGACAGCATCAGGATGCGGGCCTCGGCCTGCGCCTCCGCGGACAGCGGAAGGTGCACGGCCATCTGGTCACCGTCGAAGTCCGCGTTGAACGCGGTGCAGACGAGCGGGTGGATCTGGATGGCCTTGCCCTCGACCAGCTGCGGCTCGAAGGCCTGGATGCCGAGGCGGTGCAGGGTGGGAGCACGGTTCAGCAGCACCGGGTGCTCGGCGATGACCTCTTCGAGGACGTCGTACACGACCGTGCGGCCGCGCTCCACCATGCGCTTGGCGCTCTTGATGTTCTGCGCGTGGTTCAGGTCGACCAGGCGCTTCATCACGAACGGCTTGAAGAGCTCCAGCGCCATGGCCTTGGGCAGGCCGCACTGGTGCAGCTTCAGCTGCGGGCCGACGACGATGACGGAACGCGCCGAGTAGTCGACTCGCTTGCCGAGCAGGTTCTGCCGGAAACGACCCTGCTTGCCCTTCAGCATGTCGCTGAGGGACTTCAGCGGGCGGTTGCCGGGACCGGTGACCGGGCGACCACGACGACCGTTGTCGAAGAGGGCGTCAACGGCCTCCTGAAGCATGCGCTTCTCGTTGTTGACGATGATCTCCGGAGCACCCAGGTCGAGCAGGCGCTTCAGACGGTTGTTGCGGTTGATCACCCGGCGGTACAGGTCGTTCAGGTCGGAGGTCGCGAAGCGGCCACCGTCCAGCTGCACCATCGGGCGAAGGTCCGGCGGGATGACCGGGACGCAGTCGAGGACCATGCCCTTGGGGCTGTTGGAGGTCTGCAGGAAGGCAGACACGACCTTCAGCCGCTTCAGCGCACGGGTCTTCTTCTGGCCCTTGCCGGTACGGATGATCTCGCGGAGCTTCTCGGCCTCCTCCTCGAGGTCGAAGGACTCCAGGCGCTTCTGCAGCGCCGCGGCACCCATCGAGCCGTCGAAGTAGGTGCCGAAGCGGTCCCGCAGCTCGCGGTAGAGCAGCTCGTCACCCTCGAGGTCCTGGACCTTGAGGTTCTTGAACCGGGTCCACACCTCGTCGAGACGGTCGATCTCGCGCTGCGCACGGTCGCGCAGCTGCTTCATCTCGCGCTCGGCACCTTCGCGCACCTTGCGGCGCACGTCGGCCTTGGCGCCCTCGGCCTCCAGCTCGGCCAGGTCCGACTCGAGCTTCTTGGCGCGGGCCTCGAGGTCGGCGTCGCGCCGGTTCTCGACCTGCTGCCGCTCGACGGAGACGTGCGCCTCCAGGGAGGGCAGGTCGCGGGTACGGCGCTCCTCGTCGACGTACGTGATCATGTACGCGGCGAAGTAGATGACCTTCTCGAGGTCCTTGGGCGCCAGGTCCAGCAGGTAGCCCAGGCGCGACGGGACACCCTTGAAGTACCAGATGTGCGTGACCGGGGCGGCCAGCTCGATGTGGCCCATCCGCTCACGGCGCACCTTGGCGCGAGTCACCTCGACGCCGCAGCGCTCACAGATGATGCCCTTGAACCGGACACGCTTGTACTTGCCGCAGTAGCACTCCCAGTCCCGGGTCGGACCGAAGATCTTCTCGCAGAAGAGTCCGTCCTTCTCGGGCTTGAGGGTGCGGTAGTTGATGGTCTCGGGCTTCTTGACCTCGCCGTGGCTCCACTGACGGATGTCGTCAGCGGTGGCCAGACCGATCCGGAGCTCATCGAAGAAGTTGACGTCGAGCACTATGCGTCAATCCCTCTCAGGGTTGTAAGTCTTAGGGGTCTGATACGGGGGTCCTGGGGCCGGCGGCCTTCTGGTGAAGGCCGCCGGACTCCCGTCAGACCTCTTCGACGCTGCTCGGCTCGCGCCGGGACAGGTCGATGCCGAGCTCCTCCGCCGCGCGGAAGACGTCCTCGTCGGTGTCACGCATTTCGATGGACATACCGTCGCTGGACAGCACCTCCACGTTGAGGCAGAGAGACTGCATCTCCTTGATGAGCACCTTGAAGGACTCGGGGATGCCGGGCTCGGGGATGTTCTCGCCCTTGACGATGGCCTCGTAGACCTTCACGCGGCCGGTGACGTCGTCGGACTTGATGGTCAGCAGCTCCTGGAGGGCGTACGCGGCGCCGTAGGCCTCGAGGGCCCACACCTCCATCTCGCCGAACCGCTGGCCACCGAACTGAGCCTTACCACCCAGCGGCTGCTGGGTGATCATCGAGTACGGGCCGGTCGAGCGGGCGTGCAGCTTGTCGTCGACCAGGTGGTGGAGCTTGAGGATGTACATGTAGCCGACCGAGATCGGCTCCGGGAAGGGCTCACCCGAGCGGCCGTCGAACAGCGGCGCCTTGCCGGTCGGGAGCACCATGCGCTCGCCGTCTCGGTTCGGGATGGTGTGCTCCAGCAGACCGGCGAGCTCGTCCTCACGCGCACCGTCGAAGACCGGGGTGGCGACGTTGGTGCCGGGGGCGACACTGTCGGCGCCGATGGCCTGCAGACGCTGGGCCCACTCTTCGGCGAGACCGGAGACGTCCCAGCCGCGGCTGGCGAGCCAGCCGAGGTGGATCTCCAGCACCTGTCCCGGGTTCATTCGGGACGGCACACCGAGCGGGTTGAGGATGATGTCGACCGGGGTCCCGTCCTCGAGGAACGGCATGTCCTCGATGGGCAGGATCTTGGAGATGACGCCCTTGTTGCCGTGGCGGCCGGCGAGCTTGTCACCGTCGGTGATCTTGCGCTTCTGCGCGACGTAGACGCGCACCAGCTGGTTCACACCGGGGGGAAGCTCGTCGCCCTCCTCGCGGTCGAAGACGCGGACGCCGATGACCTTGCCGATCTCGCCGTGCGGGACCTTCAGCGAGGTGTCACGGACCTCACGGGCCTTCTCACCGAAGATGGCGCGCAGCAGGCGCTCCTCGGGGGTCAGCTCGGTCTCGCCCTTGGGCGTGACCTTGCCGACGAGGATGTCGCCGGCGACGACCTCGGCACCGATCCGGATGATGCCGCGCTCGTCGAGGTCGGCGAGGACCTCCTCGGAGACGTTCGGGATGTCCCGGGTGATCTCCTCGGGGCCGAGCTTGGTGTCACGGGCGTCGACCTCGTGCTCCTCGATGTGGATCGAGGAGAGGACGTCGTCCTGCACGAGGCGCTGCGACAGGATGATCGCGTCCTCGTAGTTGTGACCCTCCCACGGCATGAACGCGACCAGCAGGTTCTTGCCGAGCGCCATCTCGCCGTTCTGGGTGGCCGGACCGTCGGCCAGGACCTGGCCCTCGATGATCCGGTCGCCCTCGTTGACGATGACCTTCTGGTTGACCGAGGTGCCCTGGTTGGAGCGGGCGAACTTGGCCAGGCGGTACGTGATGTACGTGCCGTCGTCGTTGGCGGTGGTGATGTAGTCCGCGGAGACCTCCTGGACCACACCGGCCTTCTCGGCCTTGACCACGTCGCCGGCGTCGACCGCGGAGCGGTACTCCATGCCGGTGCCGACGAGCGGGGACTCGCTCTTGATGAGCGGCACGGCCTGACGCATCATGTTCGCGCCCATGAGGGCACGGTTGGCGTCGTCGTGCTCCAGGAAGGGGATCATGGCGGTCGCGACCGACACCATCTGGCGCGGCGATACGTCCATGTAGTCCACGTCGTCACCGGCGACGTAATCGACCTCGCCGCCACGGCGGCGGACCAGGACGCGGTTCTCGGCGAAGCGCATGTCGTCGGTGAGCGTGGCGTTGGCCTGCGCGATGACGAAGCGGTCCTCCTCGTCGGCGGTCAGGTAGTCCACCTCGTCGGTGACCTGGCCGTCGACGACCTTGCGGTACGGGGTCTCGACGAAACCGAACGCGTTGACCCGGCCGTAGGAGGCCAGCGAACCGATCAGACCGATGTTCGGGCCTTCGGGCGTCTCGATCGGGCACATACGGCCGTAGTGAGACGGGTGCACGTCACGGACCTCGAAGCCGGCCCGCTCACGGGAGAGACCACCCGGGCCAAGAGCCGACAGACGGCGCTTGTGGGTGAGACCCGACAGCGGGTTGTTCTGGTCCATGAACTGCGACAGCTGGCTGGTGCCGAAGAACTCCTTGATGGAGGCGACGACCGGCCGGATGTTGATCAGGGTCTGCGGCGTGATCGCCTCGACGTCCTGGGTCGTCATCCGCTCACGGACGACTCGCTCCATACGCGCCAGGCCCGTACGGACCTGGTTCTGGATGAGCTCGCCGACGCTGCGCAGACGACGGTTGCCGAAGTGGTCGATGTCGTCGGTCTCGACGACGATCGTGCCACCGCTGTCACCGGTGGTCTCGGTCTCGCCGGCGTGCAGCTTCACCAGGTACTTGATCGTCGAGATGATGTCCTCGACGGTCAGGATGCCCGCGTCCAGCGGAGCGTCCGCACCCAGCTTCTTGTTGACCTTGTACCGGCCGACCTTGGCGAGGTCGTAGCGCTTCGGGTTGAAGTAGAGGTTCTCCAGAAGCGTCTGCGCGGCCTCACGGGTGGGGGGCTCGCCCGGACGCAGCTTGCGGTAGATGTCGAGCAGCGCGTCGTCCTGGCCCTGGGTGTGGTCCTTCTCCAGGGTGGCGCGCATGGACTCGTACTCGCCGAACTCCTCCAGGATCTGCTCGGTGGTCCACCCGAGAGCCTTGAGCAGGACGGTGACGGACTGCTTGCGCTTGCGGTCGATACGGACACCGACCATGTCGCGCTTGTCGATCTCCATCTCCAGCCAGGCACCCCGGGACGGGATGATCTTGGCCGAGAAGATGTCCTTGTCGGACGTCTTGTCGATGGAGGAGTCGAAGTAGACGCCGGGCGAGCGGACCAGCTGGGACACCACGACACGCTCGGTGCCGTTGATGACGAAGGTGCCCTTGTTGGTCATGAGCGGGAAGTCGCCCATGAAGACCGTCTGGGACTTGATCTCGCCGGTCTCGTTGTTGGTGAACTCAGCCGTCACGAAGAGCGGGGCAGCGTACGTGAAGTCGCGCTCCTTGCACTCGTCGATGCTGTTCTTCGGCGGCTCGAAGCGGTGGTCGCGGAACGTCAGCGACATCGACCCGGAGAAGTCCTCGATCGGGGAGATCTCCTCGAAGATCTCCTCCAGACCGGACTTGGTGGGGACGTCCTGACCGGACTCCAGAGCCGCCTCGACCCGACTCTGCCAGGCGGTGTTCCCGAGCAGCCAGTCAAAGCTCTCGGTCTGCAGCGCGAGCAGGTTGGGAACCTCGAGGGGCTCCTTGATCTTTGCAAAGGAGATGCGCAGCGGGGCGGTGCTGGCGCCGTTGTTCGTATTCGCGGTCGAGGCAGTGCGCGAGGCGGCCAAGAGGGGGTCCTTCCGAGGGCTCGGACTCACTACGCGCGTACCGGCCCCTCACTCCGGGGCGCAGAGACAGATTCCCCTTTCTGGCTGTTTGGCCAGGTCAGGGATGGTCCGGTCGTCTGTGCTCGGGCGAGGGCATGCCCCTGGTGACGGGCAGGGGACAGCTAACAGGCAGCGCAAAGGGTCAGTGTAGCCAGTTGGCACACTGATGTCCAGTGCGGGTTGTTCGCGACCCTCGTTGTCCTCAACGCCCTCGTTCTCAACGCCCTCGGCATGCACGCCCTCGATGCACGTTCATACTGCCCTCTTCGCCGTCGATCCATGCCTCGGATTCGGATCGTTGTGACGACGCGTCCTGAGAATTGCGCGCTGCGTGCGGTTCGTCAAGGCCCCCCTTGGCAGAACCGGGGGCGGCCGGAGACACGACGAAGATCACCATACCCCTCGTGACCTGAGGCGCAAGGCAACCGCGGCCGCCCCTCCGGGAACGCAGAAGAGCGACCACCCGGATGGATGATCGCTCTTCGGTGCGCTCGCGTTACAGCCCTGCCGGACCGCAATCAGCTCGCTCGGATCCGTACGGACCCGTGGGGGCGTTACTTGACCTCGACGGAGGCGCCGGCGCCCTTGAGGGACTCAGCGGCCTTCTCGGCGGCGTCCTTGGCGACCTTC
Organism: Streptomyces sp. NPDC002784; assembly: GCF_053592135.1. Classification (NCBI taxonomy): domain Bacteria; kingdom Bacillati; phylum Actinomycetota; class Actinomycetes; order Kitasatosporales; family Streptomycetaceae; genus Streptomyces; species Streptomyces sp. NPDC002784. Next base: position 759,345 of record NZ_JBSFVD010000001.1, read on the forward strand.
TCGAGGACGGGCTTCGGGGCGCCGTCCACGAGGTCCTTGGCCTCCTTCAGGCCGAGCGAGGTCAGCTCACGCACGACCTTGATGACCTGGATCTTCTTGTCGCCCGCACCGGTGAGGATGACGTCGAACTCGTCCTTCTCCTCCTCGACGGCGGCGGCCGGGGCACCCGGGGCGCCGGCGGCGGCAACGGCGACCGGGGCCGCGGCGGTGACGTCGAACTTCTCCTCGAACGCCTTCACGAACTCGGAGAGCTGGATCAGGGTCATGCCCTCGAACTCGGCGAGCAGTTCTTCCTGGGTGAGAGCCATGATGGCTTTCCTTCCACTAATTCGGCAGGTGCCGGATGTACATGACTGGCGGGCGTACGTTCGGCCCGCTACGACCGTTGCCCGTGGCCGGGGGCCTCAGGCGGCGATCATGATGCGAGCCGAATTACTCGGCACCGCCCTGCTCGTCCTGCTTGGCGCGAAGCGCGTCCACGGTGCGGACGAGCTTCGACGGGAGCGCCTGGAAGAGCGCGGCAGCCTGAGACTGCTTGCCCTTCATGGCACCCGCCAGCTTGGAGAGCAGAACCTCGCGGGACTCGAGGTCCGCAAGCTTCTTGATCTCATCGGCGGACAGCGCCTTGCCGTCAAGGACACCGCCCTTGATGATGAGATTCGGGTTGTCCTTGGCGAAGTCACGAAGACCCTTCGCCGACTCCACCGGGTCACCGGTGACGAAGGCGACAGCAGTCGGACCAGCGAAGAGCTGGTCGTCCAGCGTGATCCCGGCCTCGTTGGCCGCAATCTTGGTCAGCGTGTTCTTCACCACGGCGTACTGGGCGTTCTCACCGAGCGAACGACGCAGCGTCTTGAGCTGCGCCACGGTGAGACCGCGGTACTCGGTCAGCACGGCGGCGTTGGAGCTGCGGAACTTGTCCGTCAACTCGGCAACCGCGGCAGCCTTGTCGGGCCTCGCCATAGAGCCTCGGCCTCCTTCCGGGTGATTCGGACCGCGCGGACCCGAAGGAGGACTGGGGAAAACGAAACGCCCCGGCGCAGGCGCTCGGGGCGTGGCTCGACCGACATGAAGATCCATGCGGGAGCAACTTCCACAATCACCTGCGCGGGTCGTCCGCAGTTCAGCGGATCCTTCGGCCACCGCGCCCTCGAACGAGCGCACGGCAACGACCAGCGGTCTTTGGCTTCTGGAAGAGAGTACGTGACCGGATCGCCGTGAAGCAAATCCGGTCATACGGCGCTCAGCTCTCGCCGAGGTCCTTCATCATCTCGGCCAGGTCGACGGTGTCCTCGGCGGGCGGGGCCTGCACGGTCACCGGCTTGTTGTAGTCGAGGAAGGTGATGGTCAGGTCGAGGGGGCCCTTGTCGGCGGCGCCCTTCATCCGGAACTGCTTGGTGTGGTCCTCGCCGTCGACCCACATGTCCATCGTGAGCTTGTCGACGCCCAGGTCCTCGTACTGCTCGATGCTCTTCTCACGCTTCTCGCGGGTGGCCTTGTCCTCGTCCTTGAGCGCGTCGCGGAGCGCGTCGAGGGTGACGGTGCCCCGGTAGTGGGTCGTCTCGACGCCGTCGACCTCCTCGGTGCCGATCTCCTGCACGTCCTTGGCTCCGGTGAGGAACGTGGAGTCGGCCGCGGGGTTCTGCTCGGCCCGGCCGGCGGCGGGGTTGCCAGCTCCGCCGAGGGCGTCCTCGCCGAGCGCGGACATGTCGAACTTCATCCAGGACTTGCCGTCCATCTCCTTGGCCATCTCGGCGTTCCCGCCGATGTACATGGCCTTGTCGACGAGCCGGATCTCGGCGGAGCCGTCCGCCCCTTGGTCGAGGGCCGTCATCTTCATGCTCATGGCCAAGGTGGGCTTCATGCGCATGGAGGCCTCGGCCTTGACCCGCCCCTGCTCCGGCACCTCGCCCGTCATGCGGTACCGCAGGGAGGTGATGTCGTCGGAGTTCTTCGCCGCCTTGGCCACGGCCGCCGCGGGCGACATCTTCGGCGACTCCTCGCCCTTGCCGCAGCTCACCGCGCCTGCGGCGAGGGCCACGGCGGCGAGCCCGGCACCGATCGTCCGGGCGCGCGTGGAACGTCGTACAGAAAGCCCCGTCATCGATTCCCCCCAAGGAACACATGAGCGATTCACAGCGAAGCGGTGAGCCTAACCGATGGCGATGCGAGCGGTCGCTTGAATTCCGCCGGAACAGGGAACGGGCCCCGCACCTGGAAAGGTGCGGGGCCCGTAGCCGACTTCAGCGAGCCTCGATGGCTCAGACCGCGGCCGGGTCCTCCTCGACGAGGAGGTTGCGGGTGCGGTTGGGGTCGACCGGAATGCCGGGGCCCATCGTGGTGGTGATGGCGGCCTTCTTGATGTAGCGACCCTTGGCGGCGGACGGCTTCAGACGGAGGATCTCCTCCAGGGCCGCGCCGTAGTTCTCCACCAGCTTGCTGTCGTCGAACGACGTCTTGCCGATGATGAAGTGCAGGTTCGAGTGCTTGTCGACGCGGAACTCGATCTTGCCGCCCTTGATGTCGTTGACAGCCTTGGTGACATCGGGGGTGACGGTGCCGGTCTTCGGGTTCGGCATCAGACCACGCGGACCGAGCACGCGGCCGAGGCGGCCGACCTTGCCCATGAGGTCCGGGGTGGCGACGACGGCGTCGAAGTCCAGACGGCCCTTCGACACCTCGTCGATGAGCTCGTCGGCGCCGACGATGTCGGCGCCCGCGGCACGAGCGGCCTCGGCACGGTCACCGGTCGCGAAGACCAGGACCCGGGCGGTCTTACCGGTGCCGTGCGGGAGGTTCACGGTGCCACGGACCATCTGGTCGGCCTTGCGCGGGTCGACACCCAGACGGAAGGCGACCTCGACGGTGCCGTCGAACTTGGTCGTGGAGGTCTCCTTGGCGAGACGGACGGCCTCGAGCGGGGCGTAGAGCTTCTCCCGGTCGATCTTGGCGTCCGCAGCGCGGAGAGACTTGCTGCGCTTGCTCACTACTGCTCCTGGGGTTTTCTTAGGAGTCGTGGTCCGGGCCGAGCAGGCCCTGCCACTACTGCTGGTCTACGAGGTTGGGGCTCAGCCCTCGACCGTGATGCCCATGGAACGGGCGGTGCCGGCGATGATCTTCGACGCGGCGTCCAGGTCGTTGGCGTTGAGGTCGGGCATCTTGGTCTCGGCGATCTCGCGGACCTGCGCCTGGGTGATCTTGGCGACCTTGGTCTTGTGCGGCTCGCCGGAGCCCTTCTCCACGCCCGCGGCCTTGAGGATCATCTTGGCGGCCGGCGGGGTCTTGGTCACGAAGGTGAAGGAGCGGTCCTCGTAGACCGTGATCTCCACCGGGATGACCCAGCCACGCTGCGACTCGGTCGCGGCGTTGTAGGCCTTGCAGAACTCCATGATGTTGACGCCGTGCTGACCCAGCGCGGGGCCGACCGGCGGAGCCGGGTTGGCGGCACCGGCCTGGATCTGGAGCTTGATGAGCCCCGTGACCTTCTTCTTCTTGGGAGGCATAGCTCTCCGGGTCCTTTCGAATCGGGTGTGCCACCACCCGGGTCGCGTCCCGGATGAAGGCATACCGCACAACGATAACGGGTATAGATGCGCGGCCAAAAACCGAGCAGGTCAGGCGACCGCTTGAGCGTGCGCCTGACCTGCTCGGAAGCAGTGAGATCTAGTTCTTGTGGAAGTAATGCGCCAAGTCTCTCACGGGCAGCCGTCCCCGTCCCCGTCCCCGGGCGGGCGGGCCCAGAGACGGCCCGTGACTCCGGGGCGGTCAGGTGGTGCGGCTCACCAGGTAGGCAGCGCCCACCGCTTCTTCTCCGGGCGAATCTGCCTGGATCGCGAGACTTGACCCAGCCGTGGTGAAGTCGAACCCCTTCGCCATCGGCTGCGTACAGTCGACGCGCTCAGTGGTCTTGGCGGTGCCTGAAACGACTGTGAAGGTGACGGTGCCTTCCCACGCGCAGGCCACCTCCACTCGCAGGGTGGTGCCGGGCTTGAGGGTCTCGTCACGGTTCTCTCCGGGTACCGCGAGAGAGCCGGACGAGACCAAGCCCTCCTCATCCGACTGCCAGCGATCCGTCACGTTGAGCAAGTCGCGCGCTTCCCTGTCCAGCTGCTCCTGGCCAGACCGGAAGGTCGGCTGCGCTGCGGGTGCAGCCTTGGGGCTCGCCACCTTCTCGGACTGCGGAGCCCTCGACGCTGCGGAGGAGTCAGAACAGGCAGATGCCGTGCAGGTAATCAGCACGACGGTAACCAGCGCATGGGCAGTGCGGTGGGTGAGGCGGTACATGAGGTCCCCCGAAGTGCACTCAGAAGCTGGCAGACGCACAGCCAGATGATCGTCTCGCGAGAACACCCGTGCTACCTGTGCGAGCGGGGCGCCGGTACCAAGTTGATACGCCTGCTCGACGCTCTTTCTCGTATCCAGTGCAGTTCTTCTTGGCGGACAGGACGCGACAGAGCCCCTGCCCAACGGTTTCCCGTTGGGCAGGGGCTCTGTCGGATGATCGTGAAGCTAGTTCTTCTGGATCTGGTCGAACGACAGCTCGACCGGGGTCTCGCGACCGAAGATCTCCACCAGGCCCTTGACCTTCTTGGAGTCGGCGTTGATCTCGTTGATCGTGGCCTGGAGGGTGGCGAAGGGGCCGTCGGTGACGGTGACCGAGTCGCCGACCTCGAAGTCCAGCACCTGGACCTCGACCTTGCGCTGCGGCGCCGGCTTGCCCTCGGCCTCGGCGGCCTCGCGGGCTGCCTTCTCCTCGGCCTCGGGGGCGAGCATCTTGACGATCTCGTCCAGGGTCAGCGGGTACGGGTCGTAGGCGTTGCCCACGAAGCCGGTGACGCCGGGCGTGTTGCGGACGACGCCCCAGGACTCGTTCGTCAGGTCCATGCGGACCAGGACGTAACCCGGGAGCTTGTTCTGCTTGATCGTCTTGCGGTCGCCGTTCTTGATCTGGACGACCTCTTCCTGCGGCACCTCGGCCTGGAAGATGTAGTCCTCGACGTTCAGCGAGACGGCGCGCTGCTCCAGGTTGGTCTTCACGCGGTTCTCGTAGCCGGCGTAGGTGTGGATGACGTACCACTCGCCGGGCAGGGTCCGCAGCTCTTCGCGCAGGGCGGCGACGGGGTCGACCGGCTCGGCCGGCTCTTCCTCGGCTTCAACTTCGGCCTCGGCCTCGGCCTCGGCCTCTTCGGCCTCGGCCTCGACGTGGAGGGCCGCTTCCTCCGCGGGCTCGCCGGCCTCGGCGTCGGCAGCCTCGACCTCGTCCAGGTCCTCGTCCGCGCCCTCGACGATGTCGAGCTCGTCTTCGACAGTCTCGTCGGGCTCGATGGCGTCGTTCAGGTTCTGGTCAGACACGGTGGCTGCTTCTTCCTGGATACATAGGGGTGGTACATGCGAAAAGGGGCGCCGGTAACCGCGGCGCCCTTCGCTCTGTGCTCAGCCGAAGACGTACTTGGCGGCGTGGTCGAGCCCATAGTCAATCACGGTCACCAGGCCGATCATGATGACGACGAAGACAATCACCACGGTCGTGTAGGTCGTCAGCTGGCTGCGCGACGGCCAGACGACCTTGCGCAGTTCGGCGACGATCTGACGGTAGAAGAGGGCAAGACGCTTCAGCGGACCCTTCTTGGCACGCTTTCCGCCCTTGCGGGTCTTCTTCCTGGAATCCGGCGCCTCGTCCTCGGCATCAGGCATGTCGATGGAGCCCACGGCGTCCGTCACTCGTCCTCACCTGATTCCGGGTCGTGGCCGTGCCGCGCCCGGTCTGAGCCGCACGGCGGTGCATTGCTGTACGTACCTGCGCACACATCCTGGCGAAGGTGTGTGTAGCAGGGCCGGAGGGACTTGAACCCCCAACCGCTGGTTTTGGAGACCAGTGCTCTACCAATTGAGCTACGACCCTTTGTGTGTTCCCCAACGTACCGCATTCACACGGGTGCTCGGTGTGCACCGTACGAGTGCGGGCTGCTGGAGGCCAACGAGGAGAGAGTGTACGTGTTCTCAAGCGCCTCGTCGAACAGAAAGTGCCCCGTGGGAGCCGGGGAGATGGAAGATCGCCCAGCGTGCGGGGCGGATCCGGACGGTTGTTCAGCCGTTGTTCAGTCTGTGAAACCCGCGTGCCGGGGGAGTTTCCGGTCTGAAACGATGGGCCCCATGAGCGCTGCAACCCCTCCCACCGACCGCCGGGTCTCCGCCCGAGTCGGCGCGATCTCCGAGTCCGCCACCCTCGCCGTGGACGCCAAGGCCAAGGCTCTCAAGGCCGCCGGGCGTCCGGTGATCGGCTTCGGCGCCGGTGAGCCCGACTTCCCGACCCCGGACTACATCGTCGAGGCCGCCATCGAGGCGTGCAAGAACCCGAAGTACCACCGCTACACCCCGGCCGGCGGTCTGCCCGAGCTGAAGGCCGCGATCGCCGCGAAGACGCTGCGGGACTCCGGCTACGAGCCCGAGGCCTCGCAGATCCTCGTCACCAACGGCGGCAAGCAGGCCATCTACGAGGCCTTCGCCGCGATCCTGGACCCGGGCGACGAGGTGATCGTCCCGGCGCCGTACTGGACGACGTACCCGGAGTCGATCCGGCTGGCCGGCGGTGTCCCGGTGGAGGTCGTCGCGGACGAGACGACCGGCTACCGCGTCTCCGTCGAGCAGCTGGAGGCGGCCCGTACGGAGCGGACGAAGGTCGTCCTGTTCGTCTCCCCCTCCAACCCCACCGGCGCGGTCTACAGCGCCGCGGACGCCGAGGCGATCGGCCGCTGGGCCGTGGAGCACGGCCTGTGGGTGATGACGGACGAGATCTACGAGCACCTGGTCTACGGCGACGCGACCTTCACCTCGCTGCCCGGGATCCTGCCGGAGCTGCGCGACAAGTGCGTCGTGGTCAACGGTGTCGCCAAGACGTACGCGATGACGGGCTGGCGGGTGGGCTGGATCATCGGCCCGAAGGACGTGGTGAAGGCGGCGACGAACCTCCAGTCGCACGCCACGTCGAACGTCTCCAACGTCGCCCAGGTCGCGGCGCTGGCCGCCGTCGCCGGTGACCTGGACGCCGTCGCCACGATGCGCGAGGCGTTCGACCGGCGCCGCAAGACGATCGTGCGGATGCTCAACGAGATCGACGGCGTGGTCTGCCCGGAGCCCGAGGGCGCCTTCTACGCGTACCCGTCGGTGAAGGGCCTGCTGGGCAAGGAGATCCGCGGCAAGCGCCCGCGGAGCAGCGTGGAGCTGGCCGAGCTGATCCTGGAGGAGGCCGAGGTCGCGGTCGTCCCGGGTGAGGCCTTCGGCACGCCGGGCTATCTGCGGCTGTCGTACGCGCTGGGCGACGAGGACCTCGTCGAGGGTGTCTCGCGGATCCAGAAGCTGCTGGCGGAGGCGAAGTAGCCGAGACCGCCGCGGGCAGGGCACCTGGGGCTTCCCGGGTGCCCTGTTCCTTTGTGCGAGCAAGACCACGTACGGGGAAAGCGCTACCGGGAGGGCCCGGAGGTGCGGCAGGATCCTGGGATGGAGCGTGTACGTGATCTCTCTGAGCTGCCGAAGGCCCATCTGCACCTGCACTTCACCGGTTCGATGCGCCCCGCCACCGTTCTGGAACTGGCCGACAAGCACGGCGTGCGGCTGCCCGACGCGCTGACGGAGGCCCTGACGAGCGGGGAGCCGCCGAGCCTGCGGGCGACGGACGAGCGGGGCTGGTTCCGTTTCCAGCGGCTGTACGACGCGGCGCGTTCGTGCCTGCGGGAGCCCGAGGACATCCAGCGGCTGGTGCGGGAGGCCGCCGAGGAGGATGTGCGGGACGGCTCGGGCTGGCTGGAGATCCAGGTGGACCCGACCTCGTACGCGCCTCGTCTGGGCGGGCTGATCCCCGCTCTGGAGGTCATCCTGGACGCGGTGGAGACGGCGTCGCGGGAGACGGGCCTGGGGATGCGGGTCGTGGTGGCGGCGAACCGGATGAAGCATCCGCTGGACGCGCGGACGCTGGCGCGGCTCGCGGTGCGGTACGCGGACCGGGGTGTGGTCGGCTTCGGGCTGTCCAACGACGAGCGCCGGGGCATGGCGCGGGACTTCGACCGCGCGTTCGCCATCGCGCGGGAGGGCGGTCTGCTGTCCGCTCCGCACGGCGGGGAGCTGGCGGGCCCGGCGTCGGTGCGTGACTGCCTGGACGACCTGGACGCGCACCGGATCGGCCACGGGGTGCGCGCGGCGGACGATCCGCGGCTGCTGAAGCGCCTGGCCGACCGTGGCGTGACGTGCGAGGTGTGCCCGGCGTCGAACGTGGCCCTGGGCGTGTACGAGAAACCGGCGGACGTGCCGCTGCGCACGCTGTTCGAGGCCGGGGTGCCGATGGCGCTGGGCGCGGACGACCCGCTGCTGTTCGGTTCGCGGCTGGCGGCGCAGTACGAGATCGCCCGCCGGCACCACGCCTTCACGGACGCGGAACTGGCGGAACTGGCCCGGCAGTCGGTACGCGCGTCGGCGGCACCGGAGGACGTCAGGGCGCGGCTGCTGGCCGGGGTGGACGAGTGGCTGACTCGCCCGGTCGCCTGAAGTGGGCGTACGGCGGATAGGGCTTGAAACAGATCAGGACCTCGTAGGGGTGCCCGCCGCCGGGCGGCTGGGTCAGCGGCAGTGTCGTCATCAGCGCCGGGTGCCCTTGGCCGACGCGCTTGTGGTGCGGCCCGAAGCCCGCGGCGTGGGCGAAGCCGGCGGCGGTGTCGGCGAACACGTCCCGGCTGCCGGACAGGAAGAACGTACGGGCGTGGGTGGTGTGGCGCAGTTCGTCGCGGTCCCGCCGGGCCTGCCAGGTCCGCGCGTCCCGGGCGGTGCGCGCCTCGTCGCTGCGGGCGGTCAGCGGGGTGCCCCCGCGCAGCTTGCGGCGGAGTCCGGGCCACCGGCTGGGGCGCAGTCCGAGGGTGTGGTGGGCCAGGACGAGGTCGACCCGCTCGCCCCGGCCCTCGTCGGGCGGGACGCCGTCGCGCAGCGGGATGTGGACGATGGTGTGCCGGGAGCAGGCGGCGAAGGAGAACAGGCCCGCCAGCCGGTTCAGTCCGTCGTGGTCGCCGAGCAGCAGGCCGATGGGGTCGGGCGCCGTCAGGGAGGTGTGCCGCAGGGTGGTCCGGGGCTGGACCACCCGGTGTTCGTGGGGTCCGGTCCGGGGCCTGAACTCGGTCAGCCTCAGCCGCATGCGCGATGCCTCATGGCCCCAGGGTCGGGGCTGCCCGCCCTCTCCCGCAACGGGGATTCGGCCGGGCAGGGGCCGCCTACAGGCTGACGCCGACCGTCACCGGCTCGTTGACCAGGGTGATTCCGAAGGCCTCGCGGACTCCGGCGACGACCTCGCGGGCGAGGGCGAGCAGGTCCTCGGTGGTCGCCGTGCCCCGGTTGGTGAGGGCGAGGGTGTGCTTGGTGGAGATCCGGGCGGGCCCGCTGCCGTAGCCCTTGGTGAAGCCCGCCTTGTCGATCAGCCAGGCGGCGGAGGTCTTGGTGTGCCCCTCCCCCGCCGGGTAGGCCGGGGGCTCCACCGTGTCGCCGAGCCGCTCGTGCACGCGCGCGTGGAAGGCCGCGAACTGTTCGTCGGTGAGGATCGGGTTGGTGAAGAAGGATCCGGCGGACCAGGTGTCGTGGTCCTCGGGGTCGAGGACCATGCCCTTTCCGGCCCGCAGCTTCAGGACGGTCTCGCGGGCGTCGGCGAGCGGCACCCGGTCGCCGGGCTCGACGCCGAGGGCGCGGGCGGTCTCGGCGTACTTGATCGGCCCGGACAGTCCGTCCGCGTCCTCCAGGGCGAAGCGGACGCGCAGGACGACGTACCGCTCGGGGTCGGCCTTGAAGCGGCTGTGGCGGTAGGAGAAGGCGCACTCCTCGTTCGCCAGCGTGACGGTCTCGCCGTGGTGGCGGTCGTAGGCGATGACCTCGGTGATCGTGGCGGAGACCTCCTGGCCGTACGCGCCGACGTTCTGGATCGGGGTGGCGCCCGCCGAGCCGGGGATGCCGGCCAGGCATTCGACGCCGGCGAGTCCGGCCTCGACGGTGCGGGCGACGGCGTCGGTCCACACCTCGCCGGCGGCCAGTTCCAGGCGGGTGCCGTCGAGTTCGACGCCCCGGGTGGCGATGACGAGGGCGGTGCCAGCGAAGCCTTTGTCGCCGATGACGAGGTTGGAGCCACCGCCGATGACCAGCAGGGGGGTGCCGGCGGAGTCGGCCTCGCGGACGGCGGCGATCACCTCGGCGTCGGTGGTGGCGGTGATCAGCCGGCTGGCCGGTCCGCCCAGGCGGAAGGTGGTCAGCGGGGCGAGCGGGGCGTCGTGGAGTTCCTGCACGCGCTCAAGGGTACGAGAACGGCCCCGCCGGTCCGGGCGGGGCCGCTCCGTCACGTCGTCCAGGGCTCAGCCCAGCCGGCGGATCGCCTCGGACCAGTCGAGCGGGAGTTCGTCGCCGCGCACCGTCCAGGTGACGAACTTCGCGTCCCGCATCAGGGGGGCCAGGTCCCGGGAGGCCGGGGCGTGGGGGCCGGAGCGGGCGAAGGTCTTCAGGGCCTGGGGCGACTCCCAGGCGGACAGGGTCCAGAAGGTCCGCCGCAGCGGCTGCGCCCGGAGGGTGGCCCCGTAGGCGCCGGGGGCGCGGCTGACCTGGCGCCACACGCCCGGGGTGCGGAGGAAGAACTTCAGCGCGCCCGCGAGGGTGCGGGTCTCGAAGCGGGAGGCGAAGACGTGCACGTCGGCGCCGGGCGGAGGGGTGTGCGGAGCGGCCCAGGGAAGGGTGGGCACGACGTTCTCCTCAGCGTCCGGCGGGCTCGAGCACGGGGGCGGGGGTGTCCGGGGTCCCGGCGGGCTCGGTGTGCCTCCGGCCGGGGATGATCAGGGCGGCGACACCGGCGAGGGCCACCAGCGCGGCGCCGGTCACCAGGGCGGGCTTCAGTCCGTCGACGAAGGTCTGTCCGGTCTCGTAGCCGCCCTGGGCCGCGAAGATCGACGACATGATGGCGATGCCGAGCGCGCCGCCGACCTCGCGCAGGGCGTTGTTGGCGCCGGAGGCGATGCCCTGCTCGCCGGCCCGGACGCTGGACATCACCAGGGCGGAGGCGGGTGCGAAGAACAGGGCCATGCCGATTCCGCTGATGATCAGACCGGGCAGCTGGATGCCGTAGGAGGCGTCCGCGGTGATGACCCAGGCCAGGTAGCCGAGGCCCGCGGCCTGGAGGAAGAGGCCGGTGGCGACGACGGGGCGGCCGCCGATCCGGTCGGAGAGGATGCCGGCGATCGGCGCGACCAGCATCGGCATGCCGGTCCAGGGCAGCATCCGCAGGCCGGCCTCGGTGGGCGAGTAGCCGAGCACGCCCTGCATGTACTGGCTGAGCAGGAAGATCGAGCCGAACATGCCGAGGAACATCAGCATGCTGGCGGCGTTGATCCCGGAGAAGGCCCGGGAGCGGAACAGCCGCATCGGGAGCATGGGGTTCTTGGCGCGGGTGCTGTAGAGGACGAACCCGGCGAGCAGCGCCCCTCCAGAGAACAGGGCGGTCAGGACCGAGGGCGCGGTCCAGCCGTCGGCGGGGCCGCGGACCAGGCCGTAGACGATGCCGAAGAGGCCGCCGCTGGCGAGGAGGGTGCCGGGGAGGTCGAGGGCGGCGCCGGTGCCGTGCGACTCGGCGAGGCGGAGGCGGGCGAGCGGGAGCAGGATCAGGCCCAGCGGAACGTTCAGCCAGAAGATCCACTGCCAGGAGATGTGTTCGGTGAGGGTGCCGCCGATGAGCGGCCCGGAGGCCACGGCGAGGCCGTTGACCGCTCCCCATATCCCGAACGCCATCCCGCGCTTGGCGGCGGGCACGGCGGCCGTCAGCAGGGTCAGCGTCAGCGGCATCATGATCGCCGCGCCGACGCCCTGCACCGCGCGGGCGGCGATCAGGGAGTCGATGCCGGGGGCCATGGCCGCGCCGGCGGAGGCGGCGGTGAAGATCGTGATGCCGACGAGGAAGAGCCGGCGGCGGCCGAACCGGTCGCCGAGCGCCGCGCCGAACATCAGCAGGACGGCGAAGGTGAGGGTGTACGCGCTCACCGTCCACTCCAGGTCGTGCAGCGCCCCGCCGAGGTCCTCGCGGATGGAGGGCAGGGCGGTGGTGACGACGAGGTTGTCCAGGGCCGCCATGAATCCGGCGACGCTGGTGATGACGAGAGCCCAGACGGGCCCTCCGCGAGGTGCGGTCTGTTGTGACATCTCTCCCCCAGAGGGTGCTCACGCGGCATGGTTAGTTATTGATGACTAACTTCTACGATCATGAAAAGGCGCCGGAAACGCCTCTTCCCTGCGTCAGTGTTCGAGCCGCCCCTTGGTGCGGGCGGCCGGGTAGAGCCCTTCCCACACCCGGTGCTCGGGCGGGAACCCCATGGCGACCAGGCAGTTGACGAGCATCCCGTACGCCATGAAGGTCGTCGTCTCCTTGACGTCGGCGCCCAGCGGCAGATGAACCGTGTCCCACAGCCGCATCCAGCCCTCGCGCACCGCGGCGCCGAGCTCCAGGTCGCCCTCCTGCTCGGCGGCCGCCACGGCGACGTACATCTGCATCTGCATGAGCAGCTGCTCAGGGTGCTCCGCGATGACCTTGGTGTACGCGTCCGCCATGGCGTGCAGGGCCTCTTCGCCCTCCAGCCCCTCGGACGCCTCCGAGAAGGTGCGGATGGTGTCCTCCAGACACCGCTCCGCCGCCGCCAGGAAGATCGCCTTCTTGCCCGGGAAGAGCCGGAAGAGATACGGCTGCGAGACACCGACCCGCTTGGCGATCGTCTCGGTCGACGTCCCGTGATAGCCGGTGCGGGCGAATTCGCGCATCGCGGCACGGATGACGCTCTCGCGCCTCTCTTCTGCGCTCATCCTGACCATGCCGGTAAGTTAGTACTCAATCACTAACTAAGTCAAGGGTGGGGAGCCCACGGAACCCCAGCCGCCCGCCCACCCGTTGGGGCCGGTAGGGGGCCGCAACGCCGTAAGGGGCGCCCCACCATGGAGAACGCCCCTTACCTCACCGCGCGCGTGCCGTCAGGCCAGTCGTACGACCGCCCTGGACATGCCGAGCACCTTCTGACCCGCGCTCGTCGCCGTCAGGTCCACGCGAACGGTGTTGTCGTCGAGCTTGGCCGCGACCTTGCCGCTGACCTCGATCGTGGCGCCCTGGTCGTCGTTGGGGACGACGACGGGCTTGGTGAAGCGGACGCCGTACTCGACGACCGCGCCCGGGTCACCGGCCCAGTCCGTCACCACGCGGATCGCCTCGGCCATGGTGAACATGCCGTGCGCGATGACGTCCGGCAGCCCGACCTCCTTGGCGAACTTCTCGTTCCAGTGGATCGGGTTGAAGTCGCCCGAGGCGCCCGCGTACTGGACGAGCGTGGCGCGGGTCACGGGGAACGTCTGCGCGGGCAGCTCGGTGCCGACCTCGACGTCCGCGTACGAAATCTTCGCCGTCATGGGATTGCTCACGCCTCCTCGGCCGCGCGGGCGACCAGCTTCGTCCAGGCGGTCACGACGTGCTCCCCCGCCTCGTCGTGGACCTCACCGCGGACGTCCAGGATGTCGTTGCCCGCGAGGGACTTGATCGCCTCGATGGTCGAGGTGACCGTGAGCCGGTCGCCGGCCCGGACCGGGCGGGCGTAGGCGAACTTCTGGTCGCCGTGCACCACCCGGCTGTAGTCGAGGCCGAGCTGGGGGTCGGCGATGACCTCTCCGGCCGCCTTGAAGGTGATGGCGAACACGAAGGTGGGCGGGGCGATCACATCGGGGTGGCCGAGCGCCTTGGCGGCTTCCGGGTCGGTGTACGCCGGATTGGCGTCCCCCACCGCCTCCGCGAACTCACGGATCTTCTCGCGGCCGACCTCGTAGGGGTCGGTGGGCGGATAGGTCCGCCCGACGAAGGACTGGTCGAGCGCCATGGGCTCGGCACCTCCTGTGAGTCAGCGTGTGGTTTCCCGGGATCTGCGAACCGGCCGTCGACCGGCCGACGAAACGACACGAGGCCGCCCCCGGAGTGCGGGGACGGCCTCGTGTACGAGCCTGATTTATCGCGTTTCGCGGTGCGCGGTGTGCGCATTGCAACGCGGGCAGTGCTTCTTCATCTCAAGACGGTCCGGGTTGTTACGCCGGTTCTTCTTGGTGATGTAGTTCCGCTCCTTGCACTCCACGCAGGCCAGCGTGATCTTCGGGCGGACGTCGGTGGCAGCCACGTGAGTGCTCCTTGACGAACGGATAGGACATTAACGCAAGAAAGAGTAGCCGATCGAAGGACCGACCCCGCAATCGGCTACTGTCAGTAGCGGTGACCGGACTTGAACCGGTGACACAGCGATTATGAGCCGCTTGCTCTACCGACTGAGCTACACCGCTGTGATGCGATCAGTTCCCGCCTCGCGACGGGAACCTCTCACACCAGAGCCCCAATACGGAATCGAACCGTAGACCTTCTCCTTACCATGGAGACGCTCTACCGACTGAGCTATTGGGGCGAGCGATGAAGACATTACACGCTCGGCAGCCGTTCACCCAAATCCGTTTCGCGGCGCCCTCGGCACCCCGTTCCGGCACGCTTCCCAGGCGCCTCGGCCGCCCCCGCCGCAGCCCATCGACGCAGCTCCCGCGGGGCGGACCACACCGGTACGACTATTGCGCTCCTCCCGGCCGCGAGCGGATCACCGCCCTAGGCTCGACGCACTCTGCGTGATCTTGCGTCCCCGCGCACTCCCCCGCGCAGCCCGAGCAGCGAGCACCTGGAGCGCGATGCCCGACAGCCAGCCCCAGCCGCATCACTCGTCGTCCTCGTCGTCGTCCCCGGGGTCGTCCGGTCCGTCCGATCCGGCCGCCCTGCTGCTCTGCGGGGCTCGGCTCACCGACGGCCGGACCGTGGACGTCCGGCTGGGCGGCGGTCGCATCGAGGCGGTGGGCACGGCGGGGAGCCTGGCGGCGAGCGGCACGCGCGCGTGCGGCGCGCGGGTGGACCTCACCGGCTACCTGCTCCTGCCGGCCCCCGCCGATCCGCACGCCCACGGCGACACCGCCCTCTCCGCCGACGCGGACGGCCCGGTCTCCTACGACCCCCAGGACGTCCAGCGCCGGGCCACGGAGGCGGCTCTGCTGCAGCTCGGCCACGGCGCGACCGCGCTGCGGGCCCACGTGCGGGTGGGCGACGTCCCGGGGCTCGGCGCACTGTCCGCCGTCCTGCGCGCCCGGCGCTCGCTGCGCGGGCTCACCGAGCTGAGCGCGGTGGCGATGCCGCGGCTGCTGACCGGCGTGGCCGGGGCGGACGGGCTGGCGATGCTGCGGGACGCGCTGAAGATGGGCGCGTCGGTGGTGGGCGGCTGTCCGGATCTGGATCCCGATCCGACGGGGTACGTGGAGGCGGTCCTGGAACTGGCCTCCGAGCACGGCTGCCCGGTCGACCTGCACACGGACGCCGACGACCCGGCGCGGCTGTCCCGGCTGGCGGCCATGGCGGGCGGCCTGCGCCCCGGCGTGACGCTCGGCCCGTGCGGCGGCCTGGGGCGCCTGCCGGCCGACGCGGCGGCCCGGACGGCGGACCAACTCGCCGCGGCCGGCGTGACGGTGGTGTGCCTGCCGCAGGGCGGCTGCGGCGGCGTGGAGCAGCGGGGGACGGCGCCGGTACGGCTGCTGCGCGCGGCCGGGGTGCGGGTGGCCGCGGGGAGCGGGGCGCTGCGGGACGTGTCCAACCCGGTGGGCCGCGGTGACCCTCTGGAGGCGGCGTATCTGCTGGCCTCCCGTTACGGGCTGAGCCCCGAGGACGCCTACGACACGGTGAGTTCGGGGGCGCGGACGGTTCTGGGTCTGCCCGAGGTCCGGGTCGAAGCGGGCTTTCCTGCGGACCTGTTGGCGGTGCGGGGGGATCGGCTGGCGGGGGCGTTGTCGCTGGCGTACAGCCGGATCGTGGTGCATCGGGGGCGCGTGGTGGCGCGGACGAGCGCGGTGCGGGAGTACTGCAACTCCGCGGCGGCGGTGGAGTTGGGGTTGCCCCGGCAGGGGCGGGGGGAGGTTTCCTGAGGGGGTGGGGCCGGGTTTCGAGGGTGGACGGGGTGGCGTCACCGGGGTCTGTGTGCACGGGATCGCAGGACTTGTCGCGCTCGGTAAGTGGCGCTGAGCGGCGTCGGGGTGAGGCGTGGGGCCCGTGTCGAGGCGGGGTGCGGTTCCGGGGCGCTGTCGGTCGGGCCGCGGGGCCCTGGGGACTCATGCGGCGGATGCGGCCGTCCGGGCGTACGGTCGAAGACATGCGCACAGTCATCGCTGGAGGTCATGGTCAGATCGCGCTGCGGCTGGAGCGGTTGCTCTCCGCGCGCGGGGACGAGGTCGCGGGCATCATCCGCCGCGCCGAACAGGGCGACGATCTGCGGGAGGCGGGTGCCGAACCGGTGCTGCTGGACCTGGAGTCGGCGACGGTGGAGGAGGTCGCGGCACATCTGCAGGGATCGGACGCGGCGGTCTTCGCTGCGGGCGCCGGGCCGGGCAGCGGATCGGCCCGCAAGGAGACGGTGGACAAGGACGCGGCGATCCTGTTCGCGGACGCGGCCGTGCGGGCGGGTGTGCGCCGGTACGTGATCGTGTCGTCGATGGGTGCCGACCCTCAGCACGAGGGCGGCGAGATCTTCGACGTGTACCTGCGGGCGAAGGGCGAGGCGGACGCGTACGTGCGCGGCCTGACCGCACTGGACTGGACGATCCTGCGCCCCGGCGCGCTGACGGACGACGCCGGCACGGGCCTGGTCCGCCTGGAGGCCCACACGGGCCGCGGCCCGATCCCGCGTGACGACGTGGCCGCCGTACTGGCAGAGCTGATCGACACCCCGGCCACAGCCGGGCTGACCCTGGAGCTGGTCAGCGGCTCGGCGCCGGTGTCGGTGGCGGTGAAGTCGGTGGCGGGCAACTGAGACCGCCGAGCCGTCAGAACAGCGGCAGCTGACCGGGGAACTCGGGCACGACGTACCCGTCCAACGACGGCTGTACGGCCCCGAGTTCCGCGGGCCGCCGGCAACCGGCGCACGAGACGAGTTCCGCGCTGCCCCGCGCACCGGGCGGATCGTGCCGCGCGAACCGCCCGGCCACCACGGCGATCTCCCGACGGCACTCGGGGCATCTTCTGCGTCGAGTGGTCATGGGGCCAGTCTGCCCGGGGAACGGCCGCACACGAAGAGACCCCCTCAGCTCTGTGTTTCCACAGTACTGAGGGGGTCTTCCCCGAAGTGGCGGCGCCAGGATTCGAACCTGGGAAGGCTGAGCCGGCAGATTTACAGTCTGCTCCCTTTGGCCGCTCGGGCACACCGCCGGGGTTGTTGTCCTTCGAACGGCCTCTCGGCTGCGTTCCCCGGCAACGACGTAAACAATACCCGATGCCGAGGGGTGGTCCGCCACCCGATTGATCTCCGCCCCCGGGACCGGGGATGGCTAGGCTTATCCGGATGCGGCCCGGGTTGCACACCGGGCTCGGCGGTCGCCCCCACGTACGCCGATACGCACCGACACGGACCCCGATACAAGGAGCCACAGCACATGGCCGACTCCAGTTTCGACATCGTCTCGAAGGTCGAGCGGCAGGAGGTCGACAACGCCCTCAACCAGACCGCCAAGGAGATCTCGCAGCGCTACGACTTCAAGGGCGTGGGCGCCTCGATCTCGTGGTCCGGCGAGAAGATCCTCATGGAGGCGAACTCCGAGGACCGGGTGAAGGCTGTCCTCGACGTCTTCCAGTCCAAGCTGATCAAGCGTGGTATCTCGCTGAAGGCGCTGGACGCGGGTGAGCCGCAGCTCTCCGGCAAGGAGTACAAGATCTTCGCCACGATCGAGGAGGGCATCTCCCAGGAGAACGCCAAGAAGGTCGCGAAGATCATCCGTGACGAGGGCCCGAAGGGTGTGAAGGCCCAGGTCCAGGGCGAGGAGCTGCGCGTCAGCTCCAAGAGCCGCGACGACCTTCAGACGGTCATCGCGCTGCTCAAGGGCAAGGACTTCGACTTCGCGCTCCAGTTCGTGAACTACCGGTGACCAGCCGGTCCGGAGCACTGCGGACCGGCTAGGCGCGTGACGGGCGGGAGCGGCGGCCCGGCGCGACGGCGGTGGTCGCCGCGAGAAAGGGCGGGTACCTGGTGGTGTCCGCCCTTCCGTCTGCCGACCGGGGTTCGGGGAGGTGCCTACCGGCGCGGGCTCGGGGAGGTGGAAAGTCCTTGCTGATGGGGTGACGTGCCCGTCGGTCGTGCTTTGTTCGCCTCCTGTTGCTGATGGGGACGTCGCCGCTGCACCGGGCGGTTGCGACGATCAGTAGGGTTCGGCCCATGAAGCCGATGACACAGTCCGCCGCCGGGCTCCGGCGCACCCTGGGGGTGGGCGACGCCGTGGTCATCGGGCTCGGTTCGATGATCGGGGCCGGGATCTTCGCCGCCCTGGCGCCCGCGGCGCACGCCGCCGGCACGGGGCTGCTGCTCGGACTCGCCGTCGCCGCCGTGGTCGCGTACTGCAACGCCGCCTCCTCGGCGCGGCTGGCCGCCCGGTATCCGGCCTCGGGCGGCACCTATGTGTACGGCCGTGAGCGGCTCGGGGAGTTCTGGGGCTATCTCGCGGGCTGGGCGTTCGTGGTCGGGAAGACAGCCTCCTGTGCGGCGATGGCGCTGACGGTGGGCGCGTACGTCTGGCCGGACCAGGCGCACGCGGTGGCGGTCGCGGCCGTGGTGGCGCTGACCGCGGTGAACTACGGCGGCCTGCAGAAGTCCGCCTGGCTGACGCGGGCGATCGTGGCGGTGGTGCTGGCGGTCCTCGCTTCCGTGGTGGTGGTGTGCCTGTCGTCCGGGGAGGCCGATGCCGGGCGGCTGGACATCGGGACCTCCGGTGGCGCGGGCGGTGTGCTTCAGGCGGCCGGTCTCCTGTTCTTCGCGTTCGCCGGGTACGCGCGCATCGCGACCCTCGGTGAGGAGGTGCGGGATCCGGCGCGCACCATCCCCCGCGCGATCCCGATCGCCCTCGGTATCGCGCTCGCGGTGTACGCGTGCGTGGCGGTGGCCGTCCTGTCCGTGCTGGGCGCGGGCGGTCTCGGCGCCGCGGAGGCGCCGCTGGCCGACGCGGTACGGGCCGCCGGTGTGCCGGAGCTGGTGCCGGTCGTCCGGGTCGGCGCCGCCGTGGCCGCGCTGGGCTCGCTGCTCGCCCTGATCCTGGGCGTCTCCCGGACGACGCTGGCCATGGCGCGTGACCGGCATCTGCCCGGCGCTCTGGCGGCCGTGCATCCGCGGTTCCAGGTGCCGCACCGGGCGGAGCTCGCCGTGGGCGCGGTGGTCGCGGTGCTGGCCGCGACGGTGGACGTGCGCGGGGCCATCGGGTTCTCCTCCTTCGGTGTGCTGGCGTACTACGCGGTGGCCAATGCCTCGGCCTGGACGCTCGGGTCGGGTCCGTCGGCGCGGGTGGTACCGGCGGTGGGTCTGGTGGGCTGCGCGGTCCTGGCGTTCGCGCTGCCCTGGGTGTCGGTGGTCGTCGGTGCCGGGGTGCTGGCGGTGGGCGTCCTCGCGTACGGCGTACGGCGGTGGAGGGCGGCCCGGTAGGGCGGCGGCCAGCTGCTCTCCCCGGGGGCTAGGGGGCTAGGACGCTCCCGTCGTCCGTATGCGGAAGTCGGTCCACGGGACCATGTCCATGTCGTCGTTGGTCTCCTCGTACCAGCCGGTGCCCTCGACCCAGGTGTGCAGCCAGAGTTCGAGGCTGGGCGCGTCCACGTACCAGGCGTGGTCGCTGGTGTCGGCGTTCGGTTCGAAGAGCAGGACGGGGGCCTCGGGGGCGTGGCAGTCCACGCACGCGTACATCGCGCAGCCCCAGTGGGAGATCGGCAGGACGCCCTCGGGCCAGGGCCAGTCGGGGTCCTTGCGGCCGCTCTCACGGTTGGCGAGGTACTGCACGACGGCTGCGGGTTCGCCGGACGGGGGCCCTTCGAGGAGGGGCAGCAGGCCGTACTCCGGGCCGAAGCCGCCGTCTCCTATGCGCAGGTAGAGCTCGGCGAGCAGCGGGGGCAGGGAGAAGCCCAGGGCGGCCTCGGCGCGGGCGAGGGCGGCCGTGTCCACGGGCTCGGGGAGGGAAGCCCAGCCCCACGGGCGGGTATTGTGGGCCTTGGCCGCCACCCGTGCCAGCAACTGCTCGATCTCGGTCATGCGTTCATGATGCAATCCGGCACTGACAATCGAGCGGAGCCTGTGGACAACCTCCGGCTTGTGGACAACCAGCGGCCTGCGGACGGTCGGCCGGCTACCAGCGGCCCGTCGACGCGAACGCCTGGTCGGTGCGGACGATTTCGCGCCCCATCGGCAGGAGCGAGACCGGGATCAGCTTGAAGTTGGCGATGCCCAGCGGGATGCCGATGATCGTGACGCACAGCAGGAGGCCGGTGGCGATGTGGCCGAGCGCCAGCCACCAGCCCGCCAGGATCAGCCACAGGACGTTGCCGACGCAGGACGGCGCGCCCGCGTCCCGGCGTTCGACCGCGGTGTACCCGAAGGGCCACAGGGCGTAGAGGCCGATGCGGAAGGCGGCGATGCCGAACGGGATGCCGATGATGGTGATGCAGAGCAGCACGCCCGCGACGAGGTAGGCGAGGAACAGCCAGAAGCCGCTGAGGACGAGCCAGATGACGTTCAGAACTGTCTTCACTGGTGGGTACCTGCCATCTTCTCGAGCCGCGCGATCCGCTCGGCCATCGGCGGGTGCGTGGTGAACATCTTGGACAGCCCCTGTCCCGGGCGGAAGGGGTTCGCGATCATCATGTGGCTCGCCGTCTCGATCCGGGGCTCCGGGGGCAGCGGAAGCTGCTTGGTGCCCGTTTCGAGTTTGCGCAGGGCGCTGGCGAGGGCGAGCGGGTCACCGGTGAGCTGGGCTCCGGAGGCGTCCGCCTCGTACTCCCTGGAGCGGCTGATGGCGAGCTGGATGAGGCCGGCGGCGAGCGGGCCCAGGAACGTGATCAGCAGCATGCCGAACAGACCGGGTCCGTCGTCGTCGTCCGAGCGGCCGATCGGGATCAGCCAGGCGAAGTTGACCAGGAACATGATCACGGAGGCGAGCGCGCCGGCGATCGACGAGATCAATATGTCTCGGTTGTAGACATGGCTGAGCTCGTGGCCGATCACTCCGCGCAGTTCGCGCTCGTCGAGCAGGCGCAGGATGCCGTCGGTGCAGCACACGGAGGCGTTGCGCGGGTTGCGGCCGGTCGCGAAGGCGTTCGGTGCCTCCGTCGGGGAGATGAACAGGCGTGGCATGGGCTGCCGGGCCTGGGTGGAGAGGTCGCGGACCATGCGGTAGAGCGCCGGGGCCTCGAATTCGCTCACCGGGCGGGCGCGCATCGCGCGGAGCGCGAGTTTGTCGCTGTTCCAGTACGCGTACGCGTTCGTGCCCAGGGCGATGACGACGGCGACGACGAGCCCCATGCGGCCGAAGAAGCTGCCGATGACGATGATGAGTGCGGACAGTCCCCCGAGGAGTACTGCGGTCCTGAGCCCGTTGTGCCGGCGGTGCACGGTACGCCCTCCAAGTGGTGCGGCAGGGGAACCCTTTGCTGGTCGATCTCCGATGCCACTGGTGTCGTGGTGACACGTCCAGTGGACCCTCCCGTACTGGTCAACGCCAGGCGAGGGTCTGGGGTTCCCTTGGGCGCACGGCCCCGCCGATGGGCCGTCCGGGTGATGCCGCCGCGGCCCTAGAAGAGGCCGGTGTCCGCGAAGCGCAGGACCAGCTGGGGCGCACCGGACAGGGCGACGGCGAGGACCGCGGTGAGGGAGAGGGCCGCCGTGAGGGGGACGGGCACGGCGTGCCGGACGGGCTCGCCCTCGGGGGCCCGGAACAGCAGCGCCGTCCACTGGAGGTAGTAGAACAGCGCGATCACGACGTTGACGGCCATGACCACGGCCAGCCAGCCCAGGCCCGCGTCGACGGCCGCCGAGAACACCGTGACCTTGGCGAAGAGGCCGATGATGCCCGGCGGCAGCCCGGCGAGGCAGAGCAGGAAGAAGGCGAGGACCAGGGCGGAGACGGGGTTACGCGCGTACAGGCCCCGGTAGTCGGTGAGGCGGTTCAGGGAGCGGGTGCGGCCCACCAGGGCGGCCACCGCGAAGGCGCCGAGGTTCACGGCGCCGTACATGAGGGCGTAGGCCACCGTGGAGCCGATGGAGCGTTCGGCGTCGTCGGAGTACGCGGCTGCGGCGATCGGTACGAGGAGGTAGCCGGCCTGGCCCACCGACGACCAGGCGAGCAGGCGTACCGCGCTGTACGCGCGCGTGGCGTGCTGGCGCAGGGCGCCCACGTTGCCGACGGTCATGGTGAGGGCGGCCAGGACGGCGAGCGCCGGGCCCCAGACCTCGTCGTACGAGGGCAGCGCGATGACCGTGATCAGGATCAGGCCGGAGAAGCCGACCGCCTTGCCGACGACCGAGAGGTAGGCGGCGACGGGCAGGGGGGCGCCCACGTAGGTGTCCGGGACCCAGAAGTGGAAGGGGACGGCTGCCGTTTTGAAGGCGAAGCCGACCAGGGTGAGGACGACGCCGGTCTGGGCGAGGGTGTGGAACTGGCCGTCGACGTCCTGGATGCGGTCGGCGATCTGGGTGAGGTAGAGGGTGCCGGTGGTGGCGTACACGAAGCTGATGCCCATCAGGCTGACCGCGGTCGCGGTGACCGAGGACAGGAAGAACTTCAGCGCCGCCTCGGAGGACTTGCGGTCGCCGTGGCGGAGGCCGACGAGCGCGAACGCGGGCAGGGAGGCGACTTCCAGGGCGACGACGAGCGTGGCGAGGTCGCGGGAGGCGGGCAGCAGGGCGGCGCCCGCCGCGGAGGAGAGCAGCAGGAACCAGAACTCCCCTTCGGGGAGGTTCTTGGCGTCGTCCTTCAGCGCGGTGACCGACAGCAGTGCGGCCAGGAGGGCGCCGCCGAGGACCAGCAGTTGCAGCACGAGCGTGAAGCGGTCGGCGGTGTAGCTGCAGGTGTCGGGGGCGCCGGTCAGGCAGAAGGTGGAGCGGTCGCCGTCCACCAGGGGCAGCAGCATCAGTGTCGACGCGGCGAGGCCGGCGACGGCCACCCAGCCGAGGAGCGCCTTGCGGTCCTGCCCGACGAAGAGGTCGGCGACCAGGACGACGAGACCGACGACGGCCGCGAGGGTGGGCGGCGCGATGGCGAGCCAGTCGACGTCCTGGACGAGGGACGCGGCCAGCGGCTGGGCCGGGGAGCTCATCGGGTGCCTCCTGCGAGAAGCTGCTGGACGGCCGGGTCGGTCAGGCCGAGGAGGGTCTTCGGCCACAGGCCGGCGACGACGGTGAGGGCGACGAGCGGGGTCCAGGCCACGAGTTCGTACGGCTGTACGTCGGCGAGCTTCGGGGCCTGCTGCGGTACGGCGCCCATGCAGACCCGGCGGACCACGATCAGCAGGTAGGCGGCGGTGAGCAGGGTGCCGAACGCGCCGATGGTCATGAAGGTGAGGAAGGCCGGGCGGCTGAGCTGGTCGGCGGGTTCGAAGGCGCCGAACAGGGCGAGCATCTCGCCCCAGAACCCGGCGAGGCCCGGCAGGCCCAGCGAGGCGACCGCGGCGAAGGCGACCAGTCCGCCGAGGCGCGGGGCCTTGCCGTACAGCGCCGCCCCGGTCGCCTCGGCGAGGGTGTCGAGGTCGGTGGTGCCGGTGCGGTCCTTCAGGGCGCCGACCAGGAAGAAGAGCAGGCCGGTGATGAGGCCGTGGGCGATGTTGGCGAACAGGGCGCCGTTGACGCCGGTCGGGGTCATCGTCGCGATGCCGAGCAGCACGAAGCCCATGTGGCCGACGGAGGAGTAGGCGATTAGGCGCTTGAGGTCGCCCTTCGCGCCCTGCTTGGCCAGGGCCAGACAGGCCAGGGATCCGTAGATGATGCCGACGACGGCGAAGGCGGCGAGGTAGGGCGCGAAGTCGGCGAAGCCGTCGGGGGTGATCGGCAGCAGAATCCGGACGAAACCGTACGTACCCATCTTCAGCAGCACACCGGCCAGCAGGACCGAGCCGACGGTCGGGGCGGCGGTGTGGGCGTCGGGCAGCCAGCTGTGCAGCGGCCACATCGGCGTCTTGACCGCGAGCCCGAGACCGATCGCCAAAACGGCGATGACCTGCACGGATGTGGTCAGCGACCGGCCGTTGTCAGTGGCGAGTGCCACCATGTCGAATGTGCCCGCCTTGATCCCGATCAGGAGCAGGCCGAGCAGCATGACGACCGAACCGAGCAGTGTGTAGAGGATGAACTTCCAGGCGGCCTGGGTCCGCCCCGCACCGCCCCAGCGGGCGATGAGGAAGTACATCGGGATCAGGACCATCTCGAAGGCGAGGAAGAACAGCAGCAGGTCGAGGACGGCGAAGGTGGCGAGGGTGCCGGCCTCCAGGACGAGCAGCAGGGCGACGAACGCCTTCGGGGTCGGACCCGCGGGCATCTTGAAGTACGAGTAGAGCGCGCACAGGAAGGTCAGCAGCGCGGTCAGGACCAGAAGGGGGAGGGAGATGCCGTCGATGCCGAGGTGGATGCGCACATCGAGTGCGGGGATCCAGCTGATGTCCGTCGTGGCCTGCATCTTCGACGGCTGGTCGTGGTCGAAGCCGAGCGCGAGGACGATCGCGGCGACGAGGACCGTGCCGGTGACGGTCACGCCGTGCCGCAGTACGGCCTGGTCGGGTGACTTCCCCTTCAGCCCGGGCGGGGCCGGCAGGAGAGCGGCGGCGGCACCGATGAGCGGGCCGACGACGATCAACGCCAGAAGAAACTGCATCACGGACTCGTTGATATCGATCACGCCTGCTCACGCTCCCGTGGCGACGAGGACGGCGGCGACCGCCAGGACGACGGTTCCGGCGAGCAGAGCGCTCACATAGGTCTGCACATTGCCGGTCTGGGCACGCCGTACGGCGATGCCGAGCCAGCGAGGTAGAGCGCCCGCCCCGCGGACGTAGGTGTCGACGACCTCGCGGTCGAGGAACCGGACGAGACTCGCGCCGGCCTGGACCGGGCGGACGAAGAGGGTCGCGTACACGGCGTCCAGGTGGAAGCCGACGGCCGCGTGGCGGTGCAGCGGGCCGAGCAGGAGACGGCCCGGGTCCGACGGGTCGGGCGCCGAGGCGACGTCTCCGTAGGCGGGCGCGTGGCTGGCGATGGCCTCGGCCTCGACCTGTGCGGCGTCGGCCTGGGGGTGGGCGGCGACCGCGCCCAGCGGGACACGGCCCGCGAGCGCGGTGGTGTGCCGCCAGGCCGCGTAGGTGACGATGCCGCCGACCAGGGCCACGCCGGTGCCGAGGACCGAGGTGGTCAGGGTCGGGGCGAGGTCACGGCCGTCGAACCAGTCGGGCAGCGTTCCGTAGGCGAAGGCGCCGAAGGCCAGCGACGGCACGGCCAGCACCCACAGCACCGAGGTCATGGTGAGCGGCTGCCGTCCGTGGTCGGGGGCCTCGGCTCCGTGGCCGCGGAAGGCCAGCAGCCACAGGCGGGTCGCGTACGCGGCGGTGAGCAGGGCCGTGAGCAGGGCGGCGATCAGGACGATCCAGCCCGCGGCGCCGGGGGCGTGCTCGGTGTGGCCGGTGGAGACGTGCTCGGCGGCGCCGAGGACGGACTCCTTGGAGAAGAAGCCGCTGAACGGCGGGATCGCGGCGAGCGCGAGGAGCGCCACGGTCATCGTCCAGTAGGCGTCCGGGACCCGGGCGCGCAGGTTCCGCATGCGGGACATGGCGGCCAGCGAGTTGGTGCCGGCGGCGTGGATGATCACGCCGGCCGCGAGGAACAGCAGCGCCTTGAAGGCGCCGTGCGACAGGAGGTGGAAGACGGCGGCACCGCGGTCGGCGACGGCGAGGGCGCCGGTCATGTAGCCGAGCTGGCCGATCGTCGAGTAGGCGAGGACGCGCTTGATGTCGTCCTGGGCGAGCGCGCACAGGGCCGAGCCGGCCATCGTGACGGCGGCCATGACGGCCAGGAGGACCATCGCGGCCTGGGATGCCTCGAAGACCGGGAGGAGACGGGCCACGAAGTAGACACCGGCGGCGACCATCGTCGCGGCGTGGATCAGCGCGGAGACGGGGGTCGGGCCCGCCATCGCGTCGGGGAGCCAGGTGTGCAGCGGGAACTGCGCCGACTTGCCGGCCACGCCCGCGAGGAGCAGTACGGCGATCAGCGTGGGGTGGTCGAGGCCGCCGGTCGCGACGGTGCCGAGGATCTCCGTGATGCGGAAGGACCCGGCGTCGGCGGCCAGGGCGAACAGACCGATGAGGAAGGGGACGTCACCGAGCTTGGTCACCAGGAAGGCCTTGAGGGAGGCGGCGCGGGCCTCCGGGGTCTCCCAGTAGTGGCCGACCAGGAAGTACGAGCAGATGCCCATGATCTCCCAGCCGACCAGCAGCACCATCAGGTCGCCGGAGTAGACGACGAGCAGCATCGCGGAGGTGAACAGGGAGACGAGCGCGGCGTACGACGGATAGCGCGGGTCGTCGCTCAGGTAGCCGGTCGAGTAGATCTGCACGCAGGAGGCGACGAGCGCGACCAGCACGGCGACGAGGGCGGCGAAGCCGTCGATGTGCAGGGCGAGGTCGATCGGGACCGAGCCGGTGGGCGTCAGCTCGGTGGCGGCGTTCAGGGCCTGGCCGCCGCCCTGGTCGACGGCGACCCAGACGGCGAGGACAAGGGAGGTGAGCGCCGGCAGGACGGCGAGCGGGCGGACGTAGCCGGGGGCCGTGCGGCCGAGGAGCAGGCCGGCAGCCGCGCCGAGGAACGGAAGGAGGGGGACGAGGACGGCGAGGGTGGTCGTGGTCACGCGGTGGCCTCAGCCTTCTCCTCGACGGGGGCCTGCACGTCCGGGGTTTCGCTCTCGTGGCCCTCGGCGGTGTCGCGGAGCTTGTCGATGTCCGCGGTGCCGCGGTTGCGGTGGACGGCGAGAACGATCGCCAGGCCGATGCCGATCTCGGCGGCGGCGATGGCGATGGTGAACAGGGTCAGGGCCTGGCCGGAGTGCAGGGTCTCCTCGGCGGCCCGGCTGAGCCAGACGTCGAAGGCGACCAGGTTGAGGTTGACGGCGTTGAGCATCAGCTCGACGGACATCAGGACCAGGATCGCGTTGCGGCGGGCCAGCACGCCGTACAGGCCGGTGCAGAACAGGAGGGCGGAGAGCACGGCGGGGTAGGCGAGGTGCATCAGCGGGCGCCTTCCTTGTCGGCCTGGGCGGCTCCCCCGCCGTCCGGTCCGGCGGCGCCGCCGTCGGCCGCGGGCGTGGGGCCGGCCTTCGCCTTGCGGGACAGGACGATCGCGCCGACCAGGGCGGCGAGGAGGAGGACGGAGAGGGCCTCGAAGGGGAGGACCCAGTTCTGGAAGAGGGCCTTGCCGGTGACCTCGGTGGAGCCGGCGGGGGCGCCGTCGAGATCGATCCAGGTGGTGCGGAAGGCGTCGACGACCACCCAGATCAGGGCGGTCGCGGCGGTGAGCGCCACGCCCAGGGCCACCCAGCGGTTGCCGGAGTCGGCGTCCGGGGAGCGGCCGATGGGGGCGCGGGTGAGCATCAGACCGAACAGCAGGAGGACGACCACGGAACCGACGTAGATGAGGACCTGCACCCAGGCGATGAACTCGGCGGTGAGCAGGAGGTACTCCACGGCGAGGCCGCCGAGGGTGACCACGAGCCAGAGGGCGGCGTGCACCAGCTGCCGGGTGGTGACGGTGACCAGGGCCGCGCCGAAGGTGACCAGGCCGACGAGGAGGAAGGTGATCTCCACGCCGGTCGGGGAGAGGAAGCCGTGCGTATCAGCGGCGAGCATCACGGCTGTCCCTCCTGGGGTTCGGCCTGGGCGGCGGCGAGTTTCTCCGCGGTCTTGCGGGCCGCGGCGATCTCCTTGGGCTCCTCCGCGCCGGGGTCGAGGGCGGGCGGGGCCGGCACGGTCCACATCCACTCGCGGAGCTTGTCGCGCTCGTGGGTGAGGTCGCGGATGTCGGTCTCGGCGTACTCGAACTCCGGGGACCAGAACAGGGCGTCGAAAGGACAGACCTCGATGCAGATACCGCAGTACATGCACAGGGAGAAGTCGATGGCGAAGCGGTCGAGGACGTTGCGGCTGCGTTCGCGGCCGCCGGGGGCCGCCGCCGGGACCGTCTCCTTGTGGGAGTCGATGTAGATGCACCAGTCGGGGCACTCACGGGCGCAGAGCATGCAGACCGTGCAGTTCTCCTCGAACAGACCGATCACGCCGCGGGTGCGGGGCGGGAGGTGGGGCTGGGCGTCCGGGTACTGCGCGGTGACGGACTTCTTCGTCATCGTGCGCAGGGTGACGGCCAGGCCCTTGGCGAGGCCGGAGCCGGGGATGGGGGCCATTACTCGATCACCACCTTGACGACGCCGGTGAGGGCGATCTGGGCGAGGGCGAGGGGGACGAGGAGGGTCCAGGAGAGCTTCTGGAGCTGGTCCTCGCGCAGCCGTGGGTAGGTGACGCGCAGCCAGATCACGACGAAGGCGAGAAGGGCGGTCTTCAGCAGGGTCCAGACCCAGCCGAGCCCGTCCTCGCCCCAGGGGCCGTGCCAGCCGCCGAGGAAGAGGACGGTGGTCAGGCCGCACAGGACGACGATTCCGGCGTACTCGGCGAGCAGGAACAGGGCGAAACGCAGGCCCGTGTACTCGGTGTACGCGCCGAAGATGATCTCGGAGTCGGCGACCGGCATGTCGAAGGGCGGGCGCTGGAGTTCGGCGAGGCCCGCGACGAAGAAGACGATCGCGCCGACGATCTGCCAGGGCAGCCACCACCACTCGAAGGCGTGGAGGATGCCGGGCAGGGAGACCGTGCCGGCCGCCATCGCGACGGAGGCGGCGGCGAGGAGCATCGGGAGCTCGTAGGCGAGGAGCTGGGCGGCGGTGCGCAGGCCGCCGAGCAGGGAGAACTTGTTGGCGGAGGCCCAGCCGGCCATCAGCGCGCCGAGGACGCCGACGCCCATCACGGCGAGTACGAAGAAGACGCCCGCGTCGATGACCTCGCCGACGGCTCCTTCGCCGGGGCCGATCGGGATGGCGAGCAGGACGAGGAGATACGGCAGGAGGGCTACGGCGGGGGCGAGCTGGAAGATACGGCGGTCCGCGCCGGCCGGGACCACGTCCTCCTTCTGCGCGAACTTCACTCCGTCGGCCACGAGCTGGGCCCAGCCGTGGAAGCCGCCGGCGTACATGGGGCCGAGGCGGCCCTGCATGTGGGCCATCACCTTGTGCTCGGTCTGGCCGATCAGCAGGGGGAAGGTGAGGAAGACGACGAAGACGACGAGGAGTCGCAGGGTGACGTCGAGCACGTCGTTCACTGCGGGCCTCCTGAGGGGTTCTTTGGGTCTTCGGCGGGGGGTTGGGCGGGGGTGTGGGGGTGGTCGTCGTCGGCGGGGGCGTCGGGGCGTTCTTCGGCCGGGGCGCCGGGCTGGTCTACGGCGGGGGCGCCGGTGCGTTCCTCGGCTGGGGCGTCGGGCTGGGCGCGGGTGAGGTCGCCGGTGTGCTCCTCGGCCGGGTCCTTGGGCGTGGCTTCCGGCGAGGGCCGGGTCGCGGCTTCGGGCGCGACTTCCGGGGAGGGCCGGGTCGCGGCCTCTGGCGCGGCTTCGGGTGAGGAGTCGGTCGCGGCTTCCCGCGCGGGCCCGGTGGGGGGCTCCGGCGCGGCTTCGGGCGAGGGCTCGGTCGCAGCCTCCGGAGAAGACCCGGGCACGGCTTCGGGCGACGACTCGGTCGCAGCCTCCCGCGCGGGCCCGGTGGCAGGCTCCGGCGCGGCTTCGGGCGAGGACTCCGTCGCAGCCTCCGGAGAAGACCCGGGCACGGCCTCCGGCGAGGGCCGGGTCGCAGCCTCCGGCGAGGACTCGGGTGCGGTCTCAGGAGAAGGCCCGGTCGCAGCTTCCGGCGCGGGCTCGGGCTCGGCTGGTGGCGCGGCTTCGCCGGGGGTGGGGGTGCCCTTGGGGGCGTTCTCGGGTGCCGGCGGGGTGGGCCCGGTCGCCGGGTTCTGTTCCTTCTTGGACGGTTCCTCGAAGGCCGGGCGGGCGTGGTGCCAGGGGGCGTCCGCGCTGCGGGGGGCCGCGGGCGGGGTGTCCTCGGCCGCCGGGGGCTGGGTGCGCTGGCTCGCGGAGCCCTCGTTCACGATGCGGGAGCGGCGAGGGGTGGTGTCACCCGCGCCCTCGCGGTCTGCCGCCTCCGTTCCCGCCTGCCGGCTCGCGGAGCCCTCGTTCACGATGCGGGAGCGGCGAGGGGTGGTGTCGCCAGCACCCGCGCGGTCTGCCGCCCCCGTATCCGCCTGCCGGCTCGCGGAGCCCTCGCTCGCGCTGCGGGAGCGGCGGGGCGGGGTCGCCGCGGGGGTGCCCTCCGCCGAAGGCGCCGCCGTACCGGCCGCCGCGGCCTGGCTCGCCGAGCCTTCCGAGGCCGACCGGGCACGGCGTACGGGACGGTCTCCCGTAGCCGCAGTCGAAGCCGCAGCACCCGCACCCGCACCCGCCGCGCGGGCCGGACGTTCGCCCGCCGCGCGGCCCGCGCCCCGCGCCGGGCGGGCCGGGGCAGGCGGGAGCTGGCCCTTGAGCGGGCCCCACTCGTTCGGGTCGGGGACGCCGGGCGGAAGCATCTGGCGGCGCTTGGGGCCGCCGTGTTCGGACTCGCCCGGTTCCTTCGCGCCGGGCCAGGCCTTGGCGACGCGGGCGGCCAGGACGAAGTCCTTGCGCAGGGGGTGGCCCTCGAAGGTCTCCGGCAGGAGGAGGTGGTCCAGCGCCGGGTGGCCTTCGAAGGTGACGCCGAACATCTCGTGCGTCTCGCGTTCGTGCCAGGCCGCGCCCGCGTAGACCGTGATCGCGGACTCCAGCACCGGAGCCTCGTGCGACACCGTCGTGCGCACCAGCAGCCGGCGTACCGGGGCCAGGGCGGCCACGTGGGCGGCGACCCGGAAGCCCGTGCCGGGTTCGTCGACCGCGCTCAGCCAGTCGAAGTACGTGCAGCCCAGTTCGTCACGCGCCGTACGAAGCGCGGAGGTCCAGGACGCCGACGGCACGTCGACGGTCAGGACCTCGTAGGACTCCTCGGCGGTGGCCTCCGCGCCGAAGAGCTCTTCCACGGGGGCGGGCAGCCAGCCGACCGTGCTCATCTCTCCTCCCCCGCGTCCGAAGCCGAACCGGACCCGGACGCCGAACCGGACCCGGACGCCGGACCGGGCTCAGAAGCCGGACCGGACCCGGAACCCGAAGCAGACCCCGACCCGTTGGCCGATCCGGCTCCCGTTCCAGAATCTGCCGCCGACCGGGAACCGGCGCCCCCCGCCGATCCGTTGACCGATTCAGAACCAGCCCCCCCCGATTCCACCGACCCCGCCGACCCCGCCGCAGAAACCGCAACCGCACCCGGAGCCACAGCCGACGCCGCACCCGATCCGGCGCCCTCCGGCTCCGGCCCCTTCACCAACCCACTCTGCAAAGCCGCCGCCGAAGGACGTGCCACTCCGTACCGCTCCCCCAGCGATTCCCGGGCGATCTTCTCCTGGAGTTTCAGGATGCCCTGGAGCAGCGCCTCGGGGCGGGGCGGGCAGCCGGGTACGTAGACGTCCACCGGGATGATCTGGTCGACGCCCTTGGTCACCGCGTACGAGTCCCAGTACGGGCCGCCGCAGTTGCTGCACGCGCCGAAGGAGATGACGTACTTCGGCTCGGGCATCTGCTCGTACAGGCGCTTCACCGCGGGAGCCATCTTGTCGGTGACCGTGCCGGAGACGACCATCAGGTCGGCCTGGCGCGGGCCCGGTGCGAAGGGGATCACGCCGAGGCGGATGAAGTCGTGGCGGGCCATCGACGCCGCGATGAACTCGATCGCGCAGCAGGCGAGGCCGAAGTTGAAGACCCAGAGCGAGTAGCGGCGGCCCCAGTTGAGGACCACCTTCATCGGCTCGGGGGCGAGCCGGGCGAGCGCGCCCAGCCGCTTCGGCTCCGGCAGCAGCACGGGCTCGGAAGAAGAGGGAGTCACGTCCATGTCAGGACGCCCTTCTTGTATGCGTACAGCAGACCCACGGTCAGGAAGCCGAGGAAGATGAACATCTCGACGAGGGTGGTGGCGCCGTAGCCGGGGGCGGCGAAGACGGTCGCCCAGGGGAAGAGAAAAATCGAGTCGACAGCGAAGATCACGTACAGGAAGGCATAGACGTAGTAGCGGACCTGGGTGTGGGCCCAGCCCTCGCCGACGGGGTCGACGCCGCACTCGTACGTCATCAGTTTCTCGGGCGTCGGCACCACGGGCCGCAGCAGGCGCCCGGCGCCGAAGGCGACCGCGACGAACAGCACGCCGACCAGGGCGAGCAGTCCGACGACCGAGTAGGACTGGAAGTACTCCGCCGAGACGACGACACCCTTGTCCGCCGCGACGACGACGGTCGATTCCGGCACGTCCGTCCCTCGCTCCCTGACCTCAGTGAACACAGCCGTTCGACGATCTAGTTCGACGATCTTTACGCACGGGAGTCTAGGCCCTGCTAAAGCGAGCGTAAGCAGCCTGTCACGGCTTCGGGGGCGCGGGTGGGGTTTTCCCCCGGGGAGGGCGGCGGTCCGCCTCATGGCGCGAGTGCCGCTCGACCGGCACGCTAGCCCATATGACCGAACGCCACCCGTCCTCCGACCGCGCCCGCCGTGCCGAACCGGCCGACGGCGACCGGCTGCCGCCGGCCCGTTTCGCCTACGACCGGCACACCTGGAAAGAGATCGCGCATCTGCTGGCGAACCTCCCGATGTCGCTGCTGGGGTTCGTCTATGTCGTGACGATGCTGTTCACCGGGGCCGGGCTGACGGTCACCGTGGTCGGCTTCCCGCTGCTGGCGGCGGGGCTGATGGGCGCCCGGCAGCTGGGCAAGCTGGAGCGGGCGCGGGCCCGCGCGCTGCTCGGGGTGCGGGTGGACGAGCCGAGCCCGCTCCGGCTGCGCGGCAGCCGGAACGGCTTCTTCGCGCAGCTGTGGCTGATGCTGAAGGACCCGGTGGGCTGGCGGACGGTGCTGTACGACTTCATCCGGCTGCCCTGGGGCGTGCTCACCTTCACCATCACGCTGGCCTCGCTGTTCGTGCTGTGGCCGGTGCTGCCGTTCATCGCGCGGGGCCTGGCCAACGCGGACCGGGCGATGGTGCGGGGGCTGTTGTCGCCCTCGGACGAGCTGGAGCGGCGGATCGCCGAGCTGGAGTCCGACCGGGGGGTGGTGGTCGACACGGCCGCCGCCGACCTGCGGCGCATCGAGCGGGATCTGCACGACGGCGCGCAGGCCCGGCTGGTCAATCTGGCGATGGGGCTCGGTCTGGCCAAGGAGAAGCTGCTGGAGGACCCGGACTTCGCCGCCTCGATGATCGCGGAGGCGCACGGTGAGGTGAAGCTCGCCCTCCAGGAGCTGCGGGATCTCGCGCGCGGGATCCATCCGGCGGTGCTGACCGACCGGGGGCTGGACGCGGCGCTGTCGTCGGTGGCCACGCGGTGCACGGTGCCGGTGAAGGTGACGGTCGATCTGGACGGGCGGCCGGCCGCGGCCATCGAGGGCATCGCCTACTTCACCGTCTCGGAGCTGCTGCAGAACATCAGCAAGCACAGCGGGGCCCGGACCGCCTCGGTCGAGGTGTGGCGGACGGACGACCGGCTGCTGCTGCAGGTGTGGGACGACGGGCACGGGGGCGCGCGGCTGGACGGCGGTACGGGGATGCGCGGGCTCGCCGACCGGCTCGGCGCCGTGGACGGGCTGTTCGTCATCGACTCCCCGCCGGGCGGCCCCACCACGGTCACCGCCGAGCTGCCCTGGCGCGACCGGGTGCCGGAGCAGGGGTAGGGAAAACCCCCCGCCCAAGACGCCGACGGACTCCATGGCCCGCCGACCTGCGCCCGAGGAGGGTGGAGGTATCGCGAAGACACAGCCGCACGAGCAGAAACGGACGACGTCGATGGCCACGGAGTACGGACAGGGTTACGGGCTCGGTTTCCCCGAGAGTGAGCGCGCTCACCGGCTGCCCGCCGGGCTGCGGGCGCCGTTCGAGGCGCGGCACTGGCGCGAGCTCGGTTACGTCCTGCTGAGCCTGCCGATCAGCATCCTGCTCTTCACCTACGCGGTCACCATGGTGTCGCTGGGGGCGGGCCTGCTGGTGACGTTCCTGGGGATCCCGGTGCTGGCGGCGGGCCTGGCCGGCTGCCGGGGGTTCGGGGCGATGGAGCGGGCACGCGCGCGTGGGCTGCTCGATCTGGAGGTCGCGGACCCGGAGCCGCTGCGGATGCGCAAGCAGGGCTTCATGGCGTGGATGGGTGCCGTCCTGAAGAGCGGCGCCTCCTGGCGCTCGCTGCTGTACGCGGTGCTGCAGCTGCCGTGGGCGGTCTTCTCCTTCGTGGTCGCGGTGAACTTCTGGGCCATCGGCTGGAGCCTGCTGACGTATCCGCTGTGGTTCTGGCTCTTCCCGCTCTACGGCGGCCAGGGCGGCATCCAGCTCTACGGCGACGAGACGCACCGCATCTACCTCGACAACGCGTTCGAGATCACCGTGACGGCGCTGGTGGGGCTGCTGTTCACGCTGGCGACGCCGTGGATCGTGCGGGCGCTGACGATGGTGGACCGGCTGCTGGTGCACGGGCTGCTCGGGCCGACGCGGCTGGCCACGCGCGTGGTGGAGCTGGAGTCGGGCCGCGGGGTCGTGGTCGACACGGCCGCCGCGGACCTGCGGCGCATCGAGCGCGATCTGCACGACGGCGCGCAGGCCCGGCTGGTGGCGCTGGCCATGGACCTGGGGCTGGCGAAGGAGAAGCTGACGGAGGACCCGCAGGCCGCGGCCCGCATGGTGGAGGAGGCCCACGGCGAGGTGAAGACGGCGCTCCAGGAACTGCGCGACCTGGCCCGCGGCATCCACCCGGCCGTACTGACCGACCGGGGTCTGGACGCCGCGCTCTCCTCGGTCGCCTCCCGCTGCACCGTCCCGGTCGAGGTCCAGGTCGACCTGACCGCGCGGCCGGTGCCGGCGATCGAGGGCATCGCCTACTTCACCGTCTCGGAACTGCTCCAGAACATCAGCAAGCACGCGCGGGCCACCTGGGCGGGGGTGGACGTCTGGCGGGTGGAGAACCGGCTGATGCTCCAGGTCGTGGACAACGGCGTGGGCGGCGCGGACACCTCCGCCGGGTCGGGTCTGGCCGGGCTCGCCGAACGCCTGGACGCGGTGGACGGGATCCTGGTCGTGGACTCGCCGGTGGGCGGGCCCACCCGGATCACGGCGGAGCTGCCCTGGCGGGCGGTGTAGAGCCGTACAGGCGTAAGCGCCGTAGAGCCGTACAGGCGTAGTACGTCCGTCTCCGGTTCCCGGAGGCGGACGTGTCCGTGTGCGCACGCGGCCGGAAATCAGCCCCTTCCGGCCCTCGGATCGGCCCCTCCCGGCCCTCGGATCGGAAAACAGCAGGCCGGGTTATCCACAGGCCCGGTGAGGACCGGCCGATCGCGCGATACTGAGGAGCCGCGGGACCGGGCCGGAGACAGCCGGCCGGGCGCGCAACAGGCTCGGGGGGCCGGACGTCGTGGAGGACAGGGTGCGGGTGGTCATCGCAGAGGATTCAGTGCTGCTCAGAGAGGGCCTGACCCGGTTGCTGACCGACCGCGGGCACGAGGTCGTCGCCGGCGTGGGCGACGGGGAAGCACTGATCAAGACCATCACGGAGCTCGACGCGCAGGGCACACTTCCGGACGTCGTCGTCGCGGACGTACGGATGCCGCCCACCCACACCGACGAGGGCGTGCGGGCCGCCGTACAGCTGCGCAAGGCGCATCCGGGACTCGGTGTGCTCGTGCTGTCACAGTACGTGGAGGAGCGCTACGCCACCGAGCTGCTGGCAGGCTCCAGCCGGGGGGTCGGGTATCTGCTCAAGGACCGGGTCGCCGAGGTGCGGGAGTTCGTGGACGCGGTGGTGCGGGTGGCCCAGGGCGGCACGGCGCTCGACCCGGAGGTGGTCGCGCAGCTGCTCGGACGCAGCCGGAAGCAGGACGTGCTCGCGGGGCTCACCCCGCGGGAGCGGGAGGTCCTGGGGCTGATGGCCGAGGGGCGGACCAACTCCGCCATCGCCCGCCAACTGGTGGTCAGCGACGGGGCCGTGGAGAAGCACGTCAGCAATATCTTCCTGAAGCTGGGGCTGTCCCCGAGCGACGGGGATCACCGTCGCGTTCTCGCGGTACTCACCTATCTGAACTCATGACGTAACTGACACCGCGTCAGTCCCGCCCGGCGGCCCTCGCCGAGCGGGGGAACCACACACAGAACCACACACAGAGCGGAGAGCGTCTTCGAGAAAGCGCCGGGGGGCGCGTAAACCGTGACAAGTCAGGGTGGCGAACCGTCTCAAAACCGTGTCCATCATGCGAATGGCCCGGGGAAGGCGACCTTTACGGACGTAGGGTTGATCCTGTGGGAGGGCCCGCGGGAAGGCCTGTCCCCGACAGCCGCCTCGAGGGAGGTCCAGTTCAGTGACCAGCCAGGTCAGTAGCCCAGCGGAGCAGGCCGACGAAGCAGTTCTGGGAGAGCAGCGCAAACCGGCGACGGCGAAGGACGTCCGCCGGCTGGACCGAGTGATCATTCGGTTCGCGGGGGACTCGGGTGACGGTATGCAGCTCACCGGTGACCGCTTCACCTCCGAGACAGCGGCTTTCGGCAACGACCTGTCGACGCTGCCGAACTTCCCTGCCGAGATCCGCGCCCCCGCCGGCACCCTCCCCGGCGTCTCCTCCTTCCAGCTGCACTTCGCCGACCACGACATCCTCACGCCGGGTGACGCGCCGAACGTCCTGGTCGCGATGAACCCGGCGGCGCTGGCGGCGAACGTGCAGGATCTGCCGCGCGGCGCGGAGATCATCGTGAACACGGACGAGTTCACCAAGCGGGCCATGCAGAAGGTGGGCTATGTCAGCTCACCGCTGGAGGACGGCTCGCTGGACGGCTACCACCTGCATCCGGTGCCGCTGACCACCCTGACGGTGGAGGCCCTCAAGGAATTCGACCTCAGCCGCAAGGAGGCCGAGCGCAGCAAGAACATGTTCGCGCTCGGCCTCTTGTCATGGATGTACCACCGGCCCACCGAGGGCACGGAGAAGTTCCTGAAGACGAAGTTCGCGAAGAAGCCGGAGATCGCGGCGGCGAACATCGCGGCGTTCAGAGCGGGGTGGAACTTCGGCGAGACGACCGAGGACTTCGCGGTCTCCTACGAGGTCGCCCCGGCCGCCAAGACCTTCCCCGTCGGCACCTACCGGAACATCTCCGGGAACCTGGCCCTGTCGTACGGCCTGGTGGCGGCCTCCCGGCAGGCGGATCTGCCGCTGTTCCTGGGCTCGTACCCGATCACCCCGGCCTCCGACATCCTGCACGAGCTGAGCCGGCACAAGAACTTCGGTGTGCGTACCTTCCAGGCGGAGGACGAGATCGCCGGGATCGGGGCGGCGCTGGGCGCGGCCTTCGGCGGCTCGCTCGCGGTGACGACGACCTCCGGCCCCGGGGTGGCGCTCAAGAGCGAGACGATCGGGCTGGCCGTCTCGCTGGAGTTGCCGCTGCTGGTGGTGGACATCCAGCGCGGCGGGCCCTCGACCGGTCTGCCGACCAAGACCGAGCAGGCGGACCTGCTGCAGGCCATGTTCGGGCGCAACGGCGAGGCGCCGGTGCCGGTCGTCGCGCCGTGCACGCCCGCCGACTGCTTCGACGCGGCGCTGGAGGCGGCACGGATCGCGCTGACGTACCGGACGCCGGTCTTCCTGCTCTCCGACGGCTACCTGGCCAACGGCAGCGAGCCCTGGCGGATCCCGGAGCTGGACGAACTCCCGGACCTGCGGGTGCAGTTCGCGCAGGGCCCGAACCACACCCTGGAGGACGGCTCGGCAGCCTTCTGGCCGTACAAGAGGGATCCCCAGACCCTCGCCCGGCCCTGGGCCGTCCCCGGCACCCCGGGTCTGGAGCACCGCATCGGCGGCATCGAGAAGGAGGACGGCACGGGCAACATCTCCTACGCCCCCGCCAACCACGACTTCATGGTCCGCACCCGGCAGGCGAAGATCGACGGCATCGAGGTGCCCGACCTCGAGGTCGACGATCCGCACGACGCGAGGACCCTGGTGCTGGGCTGGGGTTCGACCTACGGCCCGATCACCGCGGCCGTCCGCCGGCTGCGCACCGCCGGACACGGGATCGCGCAGGCGCACCTGCGGCACCTCAACCCCTTCCCGAAGAATCTCGGTGACGTCCTGGGGCGGTACGACCGCGTCGTCGTCCCCGAGATGAACCTCGGTCAGCTCGCCACGCTGATCCGGGCGAAGTACCTGGTGGACGCCCGCTCGTACACCCAGGTCAACGGCATGCCGTTCAAGGCCGAACAGCTCGCAGCGGCTCTCAAGGAGGCCATCGATGGCTGAGACGTCCAGGGAAGGCACGGGCACGATCGAGGCACTCTCGCTCGTTCCCAAGGCCGAGGCCAGGCAGTCCATGAAGGACTTCAAGTCCGATCAGGAGGTGCGCTGGTGCCCCGGGTGCGGTGACTACGCGATCCTGGCCGCGGTGCAGGGCTTCATGCCCGAACTGGGCCTGGCGCGGGAGAACATCGTGTTCGTCTCGGGGATCGGCTGCTCCTCGCGCTTCCCGTACTACATGAACACGTACGGCATGCACTCCATCCACGGCCGCGCGCCCGCGATCGCGACGGGTCTCGCGGCCAGCCGGCGGGACCTGAGCGTGTGGGTGGTGACCGGGGACGGCGACGCGCTGTCCATCGGCGGCAACCATCTGATCCACGCCCTGCGCCGCAACGTGAACCTCAAGATCCTGCTGTTCAACAACCGGATCTACGGCCTGACCAAGGGCCAGTACAGCCCGACCAGCGAGCTGGGGAAGATCACCAAGTCGACGCCGATGGGCTCGCTCGACGCGCCCTTCAACCCGGTGTCGCTGGCGATCGGCGCGGAGGCGTCCTTCGTGGCGCGGACCGTCGACTCCGACCGCAAGCACCTCACCGAGGTGCTGCGCCAGGCGGCCGCGCACCCCGGCACCGCGCTGGTGGAGATCTACCAGAACTGCAACATCTTCAACGACGGTGCCTTCGACGCCCTGAAGGACAAGCAGCAGGCCCAGGAGGCGGTCATCCGCCTGGAACACGGCGAGCCGATCCGTTTCGGCACCGACGGGGCGCGGGGCGTGGTCCGGGACCGGGCGACGGGTGATCTGAGGGTGGTGACGGTGACGCCGGAGAACGAGGCGGAGATCGTGGTCCACGACGCCCACAGCGCCTCGCCGACCACGGCGTTCGCCCTCTCCCGGCTCGCCGACCCCGACACCCTCCACCACACCCCGATCGGTGTGTTCCGCAGCGTCGAGCGGCCCGTCTACGACACGCAGATGGCCGACCAGCTGGACGCGGCCATCGAGCAGAACGGCAAGGGCGACCTGGCCGCGCTGCTGGCGGGCGGCGACACCTGGACGGTCGTCGGCTGACCGACCGGCCGATCAGGGCCCGGGTACCGCAGGGTGCCCGGGCCCTCTGCCGCAGCCGCGCCCCTTCGACCCCGCCCCTTCAGCCCCGCACCTTCAGCCCCGCCCCTTCTCCGCGTCGTACCGCTCCCGGGCCGCGTTGACCTCCCCCATCCGCCGCACCGTCCACTCGGCGAGCCCCCGCACCTGTTCCGCCGCCTCGCGGCCGAGGCCGGTCAGGGAGTAGTCGACGCGCGGGGGGATCACCGGCTGGGCGTCGCGGTGGATCATGCCGTCGCGTTCCAGGGTCTGGAGGGTCTGGGTCAGCATCTTCTCGCTGACCGGGCGGACCTCTCCGATCGCCCGGCGCAGTTCGCTGAAGCGGCGGGGCCGGTCCAGCAGGTGGATCAGGACCAGGACGCCCCAGCGGCTCGTCACATGCTCCAGCACCAGGCGGTACGGGCACATCGCCTCACCGTCGGGCTGCCCTTGGCGCGTCCCCTCACTTACCGTCATGCCAGTACCTTACTTCAAAGTGGGTACTTTCCAATAGTTAGCGCTCCTTCTAGGGTCGATGACATCACCCACCTCCCAAGGAGCCCGCATCATGAGCATCGTCGTCACCGGAGCCACCGGAAACCTCGGCCGCCACGTCGTGGAGCAGTTGCTGGACAAGGTGCCCGCCGACCGGATCACCGCCGTCGTGCGCACCCCGGAGAAGGCGGCGGACCTCGCGGCCAAGGGCGTCCGGATCGCCGTCGCCGACTACAACGCGCCCGAGACCTTCGACGGCCTGTTCGCCGCGGGCGACAAGGTGCTGCTGGTCTCCGGCAACGAGTTCGACAAGGGCCGGGTCGCCCAGCACCAGGTCGTCATCGAGGCCGCGAAGGCCGCCGGTGTCGCCCTGCTCGCCTACACCAGCGCCCCGGGCAGCCTGACGGCCGCGCTCGCCGACGACCACCGAGGCACCGAGGAGGCGCTCACCGGCTCGGGCGTGCCCTACGTCCTGCTGCGCAACGGCTGGTACCACGAGAACTACACCGAGAACCTCGCCCCCGTGCTGGAGCACGGCGCCGTCGTGGCCGCCGCCGGCGAGGGCCGGGTCTCCTCCGCCGCACGCGCCGACTACGCCGCTGCCGCCGTCGCCGTACTGACCGGCGAGGGGCACGAGAACACGGCGTACGAGCTGGGCGGCGACGAGGCGTGGAGCTTCGCCGAGTACGCGGCCGAGCTGAGCCGGCGGACCGGCCGGGAGATCGCCTACAACGCCGTCTCCGGCGAGGTCATGAAGGGCATCCTCGGTGGCACGGGGATGCCGGCGCCGTTCGCCGACATCCTCGTCGGGGTGGACGCCGCCATAGCCAAGGGCGAACTGGTCGTCTCCTCCGGCGACCTGTCCCGGCTCACCGGCCGTCCGACCACGCCGTTCTCCGAGGCCATCGCCGCCGCGCTCAAGGACTGACGCCCCCCGTGACCGGGCGCCACCGCGTGTCATGACCGTATGACGATACGGGCATGACAGGCGAGGGTGATCGGCGCTACCTTCTTCGGGGCGAGGACGACCAGAAGGAGGGCCCGTGAGCGGGAAGCCGAAGGGCGAGCGGCACATAGGTCTGCTGAACGGCTTCGCGGCTTATGGGATGTGGGGGCTGTTCCCCCTGTTCTTCCCGCTGCTCAAGCCCGCCGAGCCGGTCGAGGTGCTGGCCCACCGGATGGTGTGGTCCCTCGTCGCGGTGGCGCTGGCCCTGCTGGTCGTACGGCGCTGGAAGTGGGCCGGTGAGCTGCTGCGCCGGCCGCGCAAGCTCGCGCTCATCGCCGTCGCCTCGGCCGTCATCGCGGTCAACTGGGGCGTCTACATCTGGGCCGTGAACAACGACCGGGTCGTCGAGGCCTCGCTCGGCTACTTCATCAACCCGCTGGTCACCATCGCGATGGGCGTGCTGCTCCTGAAGGAGCGGCTGCGTCCCGTGCAGTGGGCGGCGGTCGGGATCGGCTTCGCCGCGGTCCTGGTGCTCACCATCGGCTACGGCCGGCCGCCGTGGATCTCGCTCGT
This sequence comes from Streptomyces sp. NPDC002784, assembly GCF_053592135.1. Lineage (NCBI taxonomy): Bacteria > Bacillati > Actinomycetota > Actinomycetes > Kitasatosporales > Streptomycetaceae > Streptomyces > Streptomyces sp. NPDC002784. The sequence goes on from NZ_JBSFVD010000001.1 coordinate 800,829, forward strand.
CCTCGCCTTCTCCTTCGCCACCTACGGCCTGGTGAAGAAGAAGGTCAACCTCGGCGGCCTGGAGTCGCTGGCCGCCGAGACCGCCATCCAGTTCCTGCCGGCGCTGGCGTTTCTGCTGTGGCTGTCGGCCGACGGCGGCTCCACGTTCACCACCGAGGGCCCGGGACACGCGGCGCTCCTCGCGACCACCGGCCTGGTCACCGCGCTGCCGCTGGTCTGCTTCGGCGCGGCGGCCATCCGCGTGCCGCTGTCCACCCTGGGGCTGCTGCAGTACCTGGCGCCCGTTTTCCAGTTCCTGCTCGGCATCCTCTACTTCCGCGAGGCCATGCCCGCCGAGCGCTGGGCCGGGTTCGCGCTGGTGTGGCTGGCGCTGACCCTGCTGACCGCCGACGCCTGGCGCTCCGCGCGCCGCCGGTCCGCCCGGGCGCCGAGGGCCGATATCAGCAACCCCAGCGCCACCATCGCGACCGGCACCACCAGTGCCGTACGGAACGCGGACAGCGTCTCCTCGGGTCCCGGCCCGGTGGACGCCAGGCCGTAGACGGCCGTCACCGCGGAGATGCCGATCGCCGAGCCGAACTGGGTGGCGGTGGTCAGCAGCCCGCTCGCCAGGCCCTGCTCCCGCTCGGCGACCCCGTCCGTCGCCGCGATCGTCAGCGGCCCGTAGGCCAGCGCGAACGCCAGGCCCGCGACGAACAGCGTGGGCAGCATCGCGGCGTACGGCCAGTCCGGGCCCACCGGCAGGAACAGCGCGTAGGCGACGACGGCCAGCGCGAAGCCGCCGACGATCACGCGGGTGTTGCCGTACCGGGCGACCAGCCAGGGCGTCAGGGTCGGCGCGAGGATCATGTCGCAGCCCATGATCACGAGGGCGAGCGCGGTCTGCAGCGAGGACCAGCCGCGCAGTTCCTGGAGGTAGAGCGTCACCACGAACTGGAAGCCGAAGAAGGCGCCGACGAAGAGCAGCGCCCCGAGGTCGGCGCGCACGACGGATCCCACCCGCAGGATGCCCAGCCGGACCAGCGGATCGGCGGTGCGGCGCTCCACGACCACGAAGGCGGCGGCCAGCAGCACCGCCGCGAGCGCCGCGCCCGAGGTCAGCGGCAGATCCTCCAGACCGTGTTCCAGGCGTACGACGGTGTAGGCGGCCAGCAGCATGGCGCCGGCGGCGATGATCGCGCCGGGCAGGTCGAAGCTCCGTCCGCGGGCGCGCGGACCGTCCTGCCGGGGGACCAGCCGCACCGCCGCGAGCAGCAGGGCGGCGCTCAGCAGCACCGGCGCGAAGAAGACCCACCGCCAGCCCAGCTCGGTGAGGAGTCCGCCGGCCACCAGGCCGAAGGAGAAGCCTCCGGCGGCGGTACCGGCGAAGATCATCAGGGCCTTGTTGCGCCGGGGGCCCTCCTCGTACGAGGTGGTGATCAGCGAGAGCGCGGCCGGGGTCATGAAGGCGGCGGCGACGCCGGTGACGAAGCGGGCGAGGACCAGCATCCAGCCCTCGGTGGCGAAACCGCCGAGGCCGGAGAAGCAGAGGAAGACGGTGAGCCAGAGCAGGAACATGCGGCGCCGGCCCAGCAGGTCGGCGGCCCGGCCGCCGAGCAGGGTGAAACCGGCGTACCCGAGGACGTAGGCACTCATGACCCAGGCCGCGGTGCCGGTCGTGAGCCCCAGATCGGCTCTGATCGACGGGATCGCGACGGCCATCATGGCGACGTCGATGCCCTCCAGGAAAATCGTTCCGCAGAGGACGAACAGCAGGGCCCAGGCGCGGGTGCCCATAGGAACACTCCAGGAAAGAGAGGGGAGTTACGCGAAAGAGGGTCGGTTCCCTCTTGTAACCACCCCCACCCTGCGGCACCATCGGCAGACATGGAAGAAGGCACTTCTCAGTCACCGAGTAACTGCGCGAGCACCGTGGACTACGGCGACGCCGACCCCTTCCAGTGGGACACCCGCGAGGACTGCCAGGTACGGCAGATCCTGGACCGGGTCGCCGACAAGTGGTCGCTGCTGGTCATCGCCCTGCTGGAGAACCGGCGGCTGCGCTTCACCGAGCTGCGGCGCGAGATCGACGGGGTCAGCCAGCGGATGCTCACCGTCACGCTGCGGCAGCTGGAACGGGACGGGCTGGTGAAGCGGACCGTGCATCCGGTGGTGCCGCCTCGGGTGGAGTACGAGCTGACACCGCTGGGCGGGACCCTGCACGCGACGATCCAGTCGCTGGTGGACTGGACGGAGCGGCACCAGCGGGAGATCGCGGAGGCGCGGGAGGCGTACGACAAGAGGGAAGCCGCGGCCCACTAGGACAGTTCCCGACCTGATGGGCCGCTATAAGGGACCCATGACACAGGTTCCCGATTCCGCGTCCGCACCCGCGCCGCTGCACTGGAAGCTCGTCGTGGACTGCGCGAGCCCGCAGGCGCAGGCCGACTTCTGGGCCGCCGCGCTGCACTACGAGGTCGAGGACAACCACGCGCTCATCGAACGGCTGCTGGAACTCGGCGCGCTGCCCCGTGAGGCCACCGTCGAGTTCCGTGCCCGGCTCGCCTTCCGGGACCTCGTCGCCGTACGGCATCCCGAGGACCCCTTCGACCCGGACAGCGGGACGGGGCTCGGGCGGCGGCTGCTGTTCCAGCGGGTGCCGGAGGAGAAGACCGGCAAGAACCGGCTCCATCTCGACCTGCACGCCCCCGAGGGGCGGCGGGAGGCGGAGGTGGAGCGGCTGCGGGGGCTCGGCGCGAGTGTGCTGCGGGAGGTGAAGGAACCCTCCGGTCAGTGGGTGGTGATGGCGGATCCGGAGGGGAACGAGTTCTGCGTGCAGTGAGCCGCCGGGGCCTCTATCGGTTGCGGGCTCGCTGCGCGAGGCGGCCCATGCGGGTCCGGGCCGCGGTCAGCTTCTCGGGTTCTTCGGCGGCCGGGCCGGCTTCCGCCGCGAGGACGGCCCACAGGGCGATCAGGTCGTGGCCGAGGCGCAGGCCCTGCTCGGGGTCGCGTACGGCTCGCCAGGCGGTCGCCGCGCTCAGGACGTTGCCGTAGGCGGCCTCGGCGTCCTGGGCGCGGTGGTGTATCCGGGCCAGGTCCAGGGAGAGGGTGAGGGCCTGCGCCGGTTCGCCCGCCAGGTAGGCGATGTACGCGGTCAGTTCGCGCAGCTGGAGCACGTCGGGGTGCTCGGGGCCCAGTGACTGCGCGGCCTCTGCCACGGTCCGCTGGGCGAGTTCCGCCGCCTCCTGGGTGCGCCCGGCCCGGACGGCCTCGTTGATCCTGGTCACCGGTTCCGCGAGGAGGGTGGCGGTGGGGGGCTCGTCACCGAGTACCGCCTCGGCGACGGCGTCGAAGCCCCGGGGCGGGGTCGGGGGTTTGGGTCCCGGGTCCACTCCGGGGTCGAAGGCCGGGTCCGGGGCCGCCGGTCGGGAAGGGTGCGGTGACCGTGGGGCGCCGACCGGGGGCGGGGCGTCGCGCACGGGCACGTCCCGCACGGGCACGTCCGTGACCGGCGCGTCCCTCACGGGCGTCTCCCTGACCGGCATGTCCCTGACCGGCGCGTCCCTCACGGGCGTCTCCCTGACCGGCATGTCCCTGACCGGCACGTCCCTCACGGGCGTCTCCCTCACCGGCATGTCCCTGACCGGCACGTCCCGGACTGGCGCGTCCCCGACCGGCGTCTCCCTCACCGGCGCGTCCATCACCGGCGGCGGGCCGAACGCGCCCGTCGGTGGGGCGACCGTGCCGGGGACGGCGTCCCGTACCGCCCGCAGGGGGAACGTGGGAGCGGGTTCCCGGACGGCCCGCGGCGGCTCGGGCGGAAGCGGTACGGCCGACTCCGCTCGCGGCGTCGTGTCCACCGGCTCCCCCATCAGCGCGCTCGACCCGTCCAGGTTCACCAGGAGCGGCACCACGTACCCGATCCGGTCGTCCCGGATCGTCGCCCGCACCGGGGTCCCCGCAGCGAGAGCGATCCGGTGCAGGTGGGTCAGGACGGTCTGCTGGATCTCCTCGCCCGGAACCGCAGCGACCGGAACACCACCGACCGACGCGCCTCCCCCGCCGTCCCCCGGCACCCGGACCTCTATCGGCGCCGCCGCGGAAACCGCCTGAGCCGCAGAAGCCGTAGAAGCCGTAGAGCCCCTGGCAATTCCAGGACCGCCAGAAGCCGCAGAACCCACGGAAGCTCCCGCATCCACCGCCCGCTCCTCCCCCTGTTCCCGCTTCTTCGCGCGGCTGAGTCGAGACATCGGTTCCTCACTCCCTGGCAGCACCTACCGTCGAGTCTCTCCGCAGGTCCCCGCCACACACGTCACCGAGTCGTCACAGCCTCGTTCCAGGACCCGCCCCCACATCGATGGCGTGACGAGGGGCGCGCGCGGGCATGCCCACCGACGTGCGACAGGGACCGGAAATCTGGATCCGCGGGCCGGTGGCCGTACCTCAAGCACCACCGCCGCCCAGCCCGCCCGCCGGAGTCACCCCCCGGCGCTACTCCTGGGTCGGCACCCACGGCGGCGCCGGCGTCACCACCCTGGCCCTGGTCTACGGCGGCCACGACTGCGGGCGCGACTGGCCGGGGCCCGGCGCTCCGCGCTCCGTCCTGCTGGTCGGCCGTACGCACGCCGCCGGCCTCGACGCCGTACTGCGCGCGCTGGACGCCTTCCGGCACGGGCCGGTGCCGCCCGGACTCGACCTGGACGCGGTCGTGCTCGTCGCCGACGCGCCGGGCCGGCTGCCGCGCCCGCTCGCCCGGCGGGTGAAGGCGATCGAGGAGGTCATCGACGTGTACCGGGTGCCCTGGGTCCACGACTGGCGGCTCGGCGAGCGGGCCGGGGGCCCGCCCCGGGAGACCGAGGCGCTGGCCCACCTGACCGGCATCGGGCGACGGTAGCGGGCGGACTCCGGATAATCCCCCTCGACAACTTCTTGCGTACGCATATAATGCAGATGCAGTTTGTTCGCGTACGCCGACCATTCGCCTTCTGGGGGACCCATGACCCGCCGTTTCCTGTTCGTCCTGGGCAGCAGCCGCGACGACGGCAACACCGAGACGCTCGCCCGCCGCGCCGCCGAACAGTTGCCCGAGGACGTCGAGCAGCAGTGGATCGATCTCGCCGCCCGTCCGCTGCCGGACTTCGTGGACCTGCGCCACGACAGCGACCGTGTCCGCCCGACCGAGGGCCCCGAAGCGCTGCTGCTCGACGCCACCCTCGCGGCGACGGACATCGTGATCGTCTCCCCGCTGTACTGGTACTCCGTGTCCGCCCACACCAAGCGCTACCTCGACTACTGGGCCGGCTGGCTGCGCACCCCCGGCCTCGACTTCAAGCCGACGCTGGCCGGGCGCACCCTCTGGGGCGTCACCGTGCTCGCCGAGCACGAGCAGGTGGTCGCCGACCCGCTGATCGGCACGCTCAACAACTCGGCCGCGTACATGGGCATGCGCTTCGGCGGAGTGCTGCTCGGCAACGGCAGCAAGCCCGGTGACGTACTCAACGACGCCGACGCGCTGACCCGCGCGAAGACGTTCTTCCAGGGGGAGACCCCGCTCGCGCGCTTCCCCCACGAGAGTTAGGCCGTGATGTCCTTCGTCGTGAACCTCGCCCAGGCCGCCGAGCCGAACACCGCGGCGTACAGGGCCTGGAGGCCGAGGTTCTTGACCAGGTCGTCCCAGTAGACCGGTTCGCGCATCAGGTCGGCGAAGGACAGCCAGTAGTGGGAGAAGAAGTACGGCTGGAGCGCGTCCAGTTGGGGGATCTGGTCGAGGATCTGGACCGTGATCAGCAGGCCGACGGTCGTGGCCATCGCCGCGATGCCGCTGTTGGTCAGGGTGGAGACGAACAGGCCGAGCGCCGCGACCCCGGTGAGGGACGCGGCGACGACCAGCGCGATCAGCAGCGCGCGGCCGAGTCCCTCGCCGAAACCGATCCGGGTACCGGAGATCGTCGTCAGGTCCCCCAGCGGGAAGAGCAGCGCGCCCACCGTCAGCGCCGAGACCGCGACCACGAGCGTGGCCAGCAGACAGAAGGCCATCGTGGTCGCGTACTTGGTGAGCAGCAGCCGGGTGCGGCCCGCGGGGGCGACCAGCAGATAGCGCAGGGTGCCCGCGTTCGCCTCGCCGGCGATGGCGTCGCCCGCGATCACGCCGACCGCCATCGGCAGGAAGAACGGCAGTGTCGCGGCGAGCGCGGTGAACACCAGGAACAGGCCGTTGTTGGTGATCTGCGCGACGAACGCGGGGCCTTCGCCACCGCCGCCGCCGGCCGAACCGCCGTCGCCGGTCTCGATCTTCACGGCGACCCCGACCAGGACCGGCACGGCGGCGAGGACGCCCAGCAGGGCGAGGGTGCGCCAGCGGCGCAGGGTCGTCCACCACTCGTTGCGCAGCAGACCGAAGGTCCATCCCCCGCGCACCGGGGCGGTGGGTTCAGCCTGCGACATCGAAGCCCTCTCCCGTCAGCGCCAAGAACGCGTCCTCCAGGGAGGCCCGTTCGACCCCGAAGCCACGGACGCGGACGCCCGCGGTCACCAGAGCGGCGGTGAGTTCCGCCAGGTCCCGGTCGGGCGGCTCGGCCGTCACCCGGTCCTCGGCTACCACGACATCACTCGCGCCCTGCTCCTTCAGCACCCGGGCGGCGTCCGCGGTGTCGGGGGTGGTGACCAGGAGCCTGCCGCGCATGCCGGCCACGAGGTCGCCGACCACGCCCTGGGTGACGAGCCGGCCCCGGGCCATCACGGCCGCGTGCGTGCACACCTGCTCGATCTCGTCGAGGAGGTGGGAGGAGAGGAAGACGGTCGTGCCGTCGCAGGCCAGTTCCCGTATCAGCGCGCGGATCTCGCGCATCCCCTGCGGGTCGAGGCCGTTGGTCGGCTCGTCCAGCACCAGCAGGCGGCGCGGCTGGAGCAGCGCGGCGGCCAGGCCGAGCCGCTGCTTCATGCCGAGCGAGTACGCCCTGGCCTTCTTGGCCGCGGCGGCCGTCAGGCCCACCCGGTCCAGTGCCGCCGCGACGCGCTCGCGCCGGGTGCGCGGGTCGGCGGTCGGGTCGGCGGCGTCGTAGCGCAGGAGGTTGTCGCGGCCGGAGAGGAAGCCGTAGAGGGCGGGGCCCTCTATCAGGGCGCCCACGTGCGGCAGAACGGAGCGGGCGGCCCGGGGCATGGGGCGGCCGAGGACCCGGGCCGTGCCGGAAGTGGGCTCGATGAGGCCCATCAGCATCCGGATGGTGGTGGTCTTGCCGGAGCCGTTGGGGCCGAGGAAGCCGAAGACGCTGCCCGCCGGGACGGTCAGGTCGAGACCGTCCACGGCGAGTTGTCCGCCGCGGTAGCGCTTGGTGAGAGCGCGGGTGACGATCACGCCGTCACCCTGCTCCGGCTTCGGCTCCGCGGCGGACGTGTCGGTCATGGGTGCCTTACTACCCGGCGTTCGCGGCCTTCACCAGCGCGTCCTTGGTGACCGCGCCGACGTAGACCGTGCCGTCGTCGGTGATCAGGGCGTTGATCAGGCGGGTCTTGAAGACCGTACCCTCGCCGAACGAGCCCTTCACCTTGTCGCCCAGGGAATCCATGAAGCCGCCGAGGTCTCCGCCGACCTCGGAGCCGGAGGGGATGCCCTCGCCGCCGGTGTCGAGGACGGCGATGGAGTTCCAGCCCTCGCCGATGACCTCCGGTTCGCCCTCCGGCTCCAGCTCGGGCGCCTTGGAGTGCTCCTCCTGCTCCTCCGCCGGGGCCTCGATCGCGTCGTCCTCGGTGACCTTCGCGCCCTTCGGCGGGGTGAAGTCGAAGGTGGAGGCGGCCGGCTTGGCGAAGCTGACGTCGGTGAAGCCCGCGTCCACGACGGCCGCGCCGCCGCTCGACGGGGTGAGCGTGAACTTCAGCGGCATACCGGTCTTCGCGTCGACGGCCACGGTGATGGCGCCGACGGTGGTGCCGGACTGCTTGGGCTTGATGAGCAGCCGGTAGGCGTCCCGGCCCGCGACCTGCGCGGTGCCGTCGACGGTGACGGACGTGGTGTCGTCGACCGACTTCAGGGCCTCCTCCGTGAGGTCCTTGGGCGTGGCCGGGACCTCCTTCTCCGGCTCGGCGCTGTCGGGGGCGGTGCTGTGGAAGACCTCGTTGGAGGAGCTGTCGTAGCCCCAGACGTCCTTGCCGTTGTGGATGAGGCTGTACTCCGAGGCGTTCTCCAGCAGCGAGAGCTTCTGCCGGTCCGGGCCGTCGACGGCGACCCGCAGGGTGTGGCTGCCGGACACCAGTTCGGTGAGCTTGGCCGACGGGTCGGCGGACGAACCGTCCCCGGACTCCATCGCCCCGGACGCCAGCGAGCTCTCCAGACCGCCGAGGTCGGGCAGCCCCAGATCGGTGCTGACGCGCACGGTCCCGGACAGCTGCTGTACGTCGGACTCGGCGATCTTCTCGATGAGTTGCTGTGCGCTGATCTTCGGCAGGTCGGGGTCGCCGGAGTCGGCGAGGGCGGGGACGAGACCGATGGTCGCCGCCGCCACGCCCACCACCGCGACCGGAACGACGTACCGCGCGGCCTTGCGCCGCCCCGAGCGCAGGTCGTCGACCTCGTTCGCGGTCGTGCTGTCGTCGGATTCGTACGGTGCCATGTCTGACTTACCTCCGTCGTCGGCGGCGGCCTGCCAACTCCCGTGCGTCCAGCCCTCAGCCGCCATTCTCACCCGAATCGGTGAGCAGTGGTGTTTTCCGTTGTCACCATCTGACCAAATCGGCGGCCGCGAAGCGTCAGACCGCGGGCTCAACTCCGTGTACACCTGCGGTATGACACAAGAGGGCGGCGCCTCCCCCGACCCGTAGGGGTCGGACGGTGACGCCGCCGTTTCGCCGGTGGCCCGGAAGGGGGCCGCGCCGCTAACCCGCGCGGTGCACCACCGCGTCGCACAGCTCCATCAGCGCGGCCTTGGCGTCGCACTCGGGCAGGGGCGCCAGCGAGGCCCGCGCGTCCTGGGCGTACCGCACGGTGTCCCGGCGGGCCTGCTCCAGAGCCGGGTGCACCCGCAGCGCGGCCAGCGCCTCGGCATGCCGCACATCGTCGGTCAGGTCGGAGTCCAGCAGCTCGCAGAGCGCGATGTCCTCCGCGAGACCCAGCCGCTGCGCCCGCTCCCGCAGCCGCAGCACGGGCAGGGTCGCGATCCCCTCCCGGAGGTCCGTACCCGGCGTCTTGCCGGACTCGCGGGAGTCGGAAGCGATGTCCAGGACGTCGTCGGCCAGCTGGAACGCGACCCCCAGCCGCTCGCCGTACTGGGTGAGCACGTCCACCACCGTCTCGTCGGCGCCCGACATCATCGCGCCGAAGCGGCACGACACCGCCACCAGCGAGCCGGTCTTCCCGGCCAGCACATCGAGGTAGTGCTCGACCGGGTCGCGCCCGTCCTGCGGTCCCGCCGTCTCCAGGATCTGCCCGGTGACCAGCCGCTCGAACGCCTCGGCCTGGACCCGGACGGCCTCCGGGCCGAGGTCGGCGAGGATGTGCGAGGCGCGGGCGAAGAGGAAGTCGCCGGTGAGGACCGCGACCGAGTTCCCCCAGCGGGTGTTGGCGCTCGGCACCCCGCGCCTGACCTCGGCCTCGTCCATCACGTCGTCGTGGTACAGCGTCGCCAGGTGGGTCAGCTCCACCACCACGGCCGACGGCACGATCCCCGGCGCGTGGCGGTCCCCGAACTGCGCGCTGAGCATCACGAGCAGCGGCCTGAACCGCTTCCCGCCCGCGCGCACCAGATGCTGGGCTGCGCCCGTGATGAAGGGGACCTCGCTCTTGGTGGCCTCGAGCAGTCCCTCCTCGACAGCCGCCAATCCGGCCTGGACATCGGCTTCCAGAGCCTGGTCCCGCACGCTCAGCCCGAACGGCCCGACGACGGTCACGAGGGGTCTCCTGTCTGCTGGTGTCTACTGGCGATTACGCGGTTTGTCGATAGGTCGCTGCCTTCACTCAAGTCAGCGTATCCGGTCACGTTTCGATCACCGCTGCCGCCCACCCGTCCACGACGGGCGGTATCGGATCACGGCGGTTATGTTTTTGATCACCTGATAAGAACGGATATAGATCGACTTACGTGGAAGCGGTGGAGCGTGTCTCGAACCGAAGTCGACGGCCGCCCGCCCCCGAGGCCCTCACGATGAGCCCGCACATCCGTACGTCCTTCCCCTACGAGACAACCCACGCGGATGTCCGTATCCCCCTCGCGGACGGAACCATGCTGTACGCGCGCGTGTGGCGCCCGCTGAGCGACGAGCCCGTGCCCGCGCTCCTCGAGTACCTCCCGCACCGGCTGACCGACGGGACCGCCCCGCGCGACGTCCAGCGCCACCCCTGGTACGCGGGTCACGGCTACGTCTCCGTCCGGGTGGACGTCCGCGGGCACGGCAACAGCGAGGGGCTGCCGACGGACGCGTACTCGGCGACGGAGCTGGCGGACGGGGTCGAGGTGGTGCACTGGCTGGCGGCCCAGCCCTGGTGCGACGGCAAGGTCGGCATGTTCGGCCTCTCCTGGGGCGGCGGCAACTCCCTCCGGGTCGCGGCTCTCGCGCCCGAGCCGCTCAAGGCGATCGTCACGGTCTGCGCCACCGACGATCGCTATGACAACGACGCGCACTGCACGGGAGGTTCCGTCCTCGCGGCAGGTCTGCACGCCGGGGCCGCCACCCTGCTCGCCCACGCCTCCCGGCCCCCCGATCCGCGGTACGCCGGGGACGCCTGGCAGGACATGTGGCTCAGGCGCCTGGAGTCCCTGGAACCGCTCCTGCACACCTGGCTGGACCACCAGACCCGGGACGACTACTGGCGGCGGGGCAGCGTCCGCGAGGACTACGGCGCCATCGACGCCGCCGTCCTGGCGGTGGGCGGCTGGCACGAGCCGTGCCGCGACACCGTGCTCCGCCTCGTCGAGCACCTGCCCGCCGACCGCGTCCGCGGCCTGATCGGCCCCTGGTCCGCCCAGTACCCCGACCGCGGCCTGCCGGGACCGGCGATCGGCTTCCTCCAGGAGACCCTGCGCTGGTGGGACCACTGGCTGAAGGGCGCCCCCACGGACGTACTGGCGGAGCCCCTCCTGCGGGCCTACGTCACCGGCCCGCACCCGCCCGCCCCGGCCTGCGGCACCCTGCCCGGCCACTGGGTCGGCGAGCCCGCCTGGCCCTCCCCGCACATCACGAACGTGACGTACGCCCTCCAGGGCGCCCCCGTCCTCGTACGGTCGCCGATGCACACCGGGGTGGACGCCGGCCGCTTCCGCCCGGTCGGGAACGAGGCCGACCTGCCGCCGGACCAGCGGGAGGAGGACGCGCGCTCGGCCTGCTTCGAGTTCACGGTGGGCAAGGACACCTGGGTGCTGGGGCGGCCGGGGGTGCGGCTGCGGCTGACGTCGGAGGTGTCGCGCGGGCAGGTCGTCGCCCGGCTGTGCGATGTCGCCCCCGACGGCACCTCCACCCTGGTCACGCGGGGCGTGCTGAACCTCTCCGCGCGCCTCGGCCGGGACCGGGCGGTGCCGTGGGAGCCGGGTGCCACCCGGGACGTGGAGCTCCGGCTGAACGGCATCGGGTACGCCTTCCCGGCCGGGCACCGCATCCGGCTCGCGGTGTCGTCGGCGTACTGGCCGTGGGTGTGGCCGCAGGCGGAGTCGGGGGCGGGCTTCACGCTGGATCCGGCGGGGAGCTTCCTGGAGGTGCCGGTGCGCGCGCGGGCCGAGGCTTCCGGGGGCGGCGTCGGTTTCGAGGAACCCGAGCAGGCCGAGCCGCTGGGGGCGAATGAGCCGGTCACGCTGGACGAGCCGCGCCCGGAGCGGCTGGTCGTCCGGGACGTGGCCAAGGGTGAGTGGCGCCTGGAGGTCGATCCGCGGGACGGCGGCACGCGCGTGTACCCCGACGGCCTGGAGTGCACCGAGGACGCGCTGGAGACGTACACGATCCGGGAGGCGGACCCGCTGTCCGCCCGCACCCGCTCGGACCGGTCGATCCGGCTGCACCGGCCTGACCTGGCGTGGGACACGACCGTGCGGACCCGCTCGGAGCTCACCTGTGACGCGGAGGACTTCGTCGCCTCGAACGAGGTGATGTGCACGGCGGGCGGCGAAGTGGTCTTCCACCGGACGCGGGAGAAGCGGATCCCGCGAACGGCGGGCTGATTAAGCCTCCTTGAGGCGATTGCCCGATTTAGTGTGACTTGCGATCACGCGTGATGTGACTCACGCCCGCGAGTCCACCGGCACCCCACGGACTTCCCCCGACGCCCCTTCCCCGGCCGCCAGTTGAGCCTTGACACTCGCAAAGATGCACCCGCCACACACCCTGTGGACGAAGATCAAAACCCTGGATATGTGAATCCGCTACTTGTTTCGGACATGTGCTCTCGCATACGTTCCCGGCCTGTCGGGCGGACGCCTAATCCTGCCGCCGTCCGGCTCCACCGAGATTCTTCGTACGGCAGGAGCGGGGGAACCAGGTAAGTCGCCGACCCGGAACGTCTTCGGACGCGCCGGTGCGGCTCGGGGTGCAGTCGCGCGCCCTTCGCGGTGCGCGGCCGGGCAGCTCCCGCCCGAACCCGACAGCTCACCTCGCAGGCGCCGGAGAGGAACTTCGTCATGCCTGCTGCCGCTCAGCACCGTCCTGCCCGCACCAGCCGGGTCGCCCGCAAGCTCGCCGTCCTCGGCACCGGAGCCGCCGTACTCGCGCTGCCGCTCCTCGGCGCGACCACCGCCTCCGCGGCCACCCCGACCGTCACCACCGCCGCCTCGCTGGGGTACGCCAACAACCTGGACGGCTGGATCCACGCGTCCCTCCAGGTCATGGCCCAGAAGGGGATCCCCGGCAGCTACAACGGCATCTACCGCAACATCATCCGGGAGTCCTCGGGCAACCAGTACGCGATCAACAACTGGGACTCCAACGCCGCCGCCGGCACCCCCTCCAAGGGCCTGCTCCAGGTGATCGACCCGACCTTCCAGGCGTACCACGTGTCCGGCACCTCGTGGGACCCCTACGACCCGGTCGCCAACATCACCGCCGCCTGCAACTACGCGGCGCAGCGGTACGGCTCGATCGACAACGTCTTCGGGGCGTACTGACCGGGCCCGTCACCGGAAGAGTCGTTCGAGGACGACGGCGATGCCGTCGTCCTCGTTCGACAGGGTGATCTCGTCGGCGACCGCCCTGAGTTCGGGGTGGGCGTTGGCCATCGCCACGCCGTGGGCGGCCCAGTCGAACATCGGGATGTCGTTCGGCATGTCACCGAAGGCGATCGTCCCCTCCGGGCCGAGACCCAGGTGATCCGCGGCCAGGGCGAGCCCGGTCGCCTTGGTGATGCCGCATGGCTGAAGTTCGACGGTCCCGGGCCCCGACATGGTGACCGTCGCCAGCGAACCCACCACCGCACGCGCCGTCGCCGCCAACTGGTCGTCGGACAGCTCGGGATGGCGCAGCAGCACCTTGCTGATCGGCGCGCCCCACAGATCGTCGCGCCGGCCGACGCGCACCGCGGGCAGGGTGGGATGCGGCATCAGGTACCCGGGCTCGATCAGGGTGAGCCCGTCGACGCCGTCCTGGTCGACCGCCGCGTACACCTGCCCCACCTCGGCCTCGATCTTGCCGAGCGCGGTCTCGGCCAGCTCCTGGTCCAGGGTGACGGACCAGAGCAGACGGCCCGCGCCGGCGTCGTACACCTGCGCGCCCTGCCCGCACACCGCGAGCCCCTCGCTGCCCAGGTCGTCCAGGAGCGGCCGCACCCTGGGCGCCGGCCGGCCGGTCACCACCAGGTGCCGGGCGCCCGCCTCCGCCACCCGCGCGAGTGCGGCCAGCGACCGGTCGGAGAGCGTGTCGTCGCCTCGCAGGAGGGTCCCGTCCAGGTCGGTGGCGATGAGTGAATATGCGATGGGTGCGGCCATGATCAGAGAATACGGACAGGACGCCCCCACGACTCAGCGCGAACCGGACGACCCCGGCGCCCTCCTGCGCCCCACGCGCCCCCTCCAACTCCCTTGCCCTCACCCGTTGCTGGCGGCCTGAGGGCACTGCCGTGCCGCACGGGCGCGGAGGGCGGGACGGGCCGGAGCGAGGTCCGTGCGACAGGGCCGCCAGCAGGCCGGGCGCACCTCGGGAACCGATCGTCCCGCTCCTTGTGCACTGCCCAAGACGGGTGCCCCACCCGTAACGTGTGCGGCGACGACACGGACCCGTGGCACGCACGAGAGTGAGGCAGCACCCATGCCCCCCTTTGATGTCCCCGAGGGCGACCCCTTCGGCCCGCACAACCTTCCGTACGGTGTCTTCTCCCTTCCCGGTGAGGACAGCGCGCGCCGGGTCGGCGTACGGCTCGGCGACCACGTCCTCGACGCGGGCGCGGCGGCGCTGGCCCTGGGTTCCCCGTACGCCTCCCTGCTCGCCCGGCCCACGCTGAACCCGCTGCTGGCGGCGGGCCGCACCGCCTGGTCGGACGCGCGCCGCGCGCTGACCGCCTGGGTCACGGTGCCGTCCCACCGGGAGACCATCGAGCCGCTGTTCCACCCGCTCTCCGCGGTGACCCTGCACCTGCCCTTCGAGGTCGCGGACTACGTGGACTTCTACGCCTCGGAGAACCACGCCCGGAACGTCGGCCAGATGTTCCGCCCGGACGCCGCGGACTCCCTCACCCCGAACTGGAAGCACCTCCCGATCGGCTACCACGGCCGCTCGGGCACGGTCGTGGTCTCGGGCACCGACGTCGTACGGCCCTCCGGCCAGCGCAAGGCGCCGGCCGACGCGGCGCCCGTCTTCGGCCCGTCCGTCCGCCTGGACATCGAGGCCGAGGTCGGCTTCGTGGTGGGCGTGCCGTCGGCGATGGGCAGCCCGGTCGGCCTCGGTGACTTCCGGGAGCACGTCTTCGGACTGTGCCTGCTCAACGACTGGTCCGCGCGCGACATCCAGGCCTGGGAGTACGTCCCGCTCGGCCCCTTCCTCGGCAAGTCCTTCGCCACGTCGGTGTCGGCCTGGATCACCCCGCTGGACGCGCTGGAGGAGGCCCGGGTGGCCCCTCCGCAGCGCACCCACGGCCTGCTTCCCTACCTGGACGACGCGGCCGAGGAACCCGCCGGCTACGACCTGCGCATCTCGGTCTCCCTCAACGGTCATGTGATCTCCGAACCTCCCTTCTCGACGATGTACTGGACGGCCGCCCAGCAGCTGGCCCACATGACCGTCAACGGCGCCTCCCTGCGCACCGGCGACCTCTACGGTTCCGGCACGGTCAGCGGTCCGGCGGAACGCGAGCGCGGCTCCCTGCTGGAGCTCACCTGGAACGGCCGGGACGTCCTGGAGCTCCCCGACGGCAAGCGGACCTTCCTGGAGGACGGCGACGTGGTGACGCTGTCGGCGTGGGCCCCGGGAGCGGACGGGGCGCGGGTGGGGCTGGGCGAGGTCACCGGGCGCGTGGTGGCCGGCGGCGGGGCCTGACCCCACCGCCTGCCGAACGGCCATCACCCCCGCGGGAGTTGCCGCTCACGGCCGCGCCCCTCGGGTCGAACGGTTCGATGGCCGCCGATGTCTGCCGCGTACCGCCGCTCGCCGTCATACTGGGCGGCGGACGGTGCGCGCGGGACACGCTCTCGCACCGCCCGCGCACACCCCGCCCCGCAGCCGCCCTTGTCCCGACCAGGATCCGGAGCCCGTGGCATGACCGTCTGCCTGCTCCTGCTGAGCGCCGTCGCGCTGATGGCCGCCGTGCCGGTACCGCGTTCCCTGACCCGGGCCATGTGGCCGGAGCGGGAGCCGGTGGTCGCGCTGTGGGTGTGGCAGTGCCTGGTCGCGACCGTGCTGCTGTGCTGTTTGACGGCCCTCGTCCTGGGCGCCGCCGCCGTCTTCCACACGGTCCGCGACCATGTCTTCGCGCCCGCGCCGCCCGCGGTGACCGCGGCGTACGACCTGTCCACGGCGCCGGTCTGGGCGACGGCCTTCACGCTGCTGCTGGCCTGCGGCGCCGCCTGGACGACGGCGATGCTGGCCCGGGAGCTGGTCGAGGCCCGGCGCAGCCGCGGCCAGGCCAGGGCCCACCTGCGCGAACGCGCCCCGGACCTGCCCGCCGGTCTCCCGGCCGCACGCGGCCCCCTGCTGGTGCTGGAGGACGAGTACCCGGACGCCTGGTGGATGCCCGGCAACCCGCCCCAGCTGATCGTCACCACCGGCGCCCTGCGCCGCCTGACCGACCACCAGCTGGACGCCGTCCTCACCCACGAACGCGGCCACGCCCGGGCCCGCCACGACTGGCTGCTGCACCTGTCCACCGCACTGGCCACCGGCTTCCCCCGCATCCCCCTGTTCGCCCACTTCTGCGACCAGACCCACCGCCTGGTCGAGCTGGCCGCCGACGACACCGCGTCCCGCCGCTGCGGCCACCTGACCACGGCGCTGGCGCTGATCGAGCTCAACCAGCACCGAGGCGTCCTGTCCTGCGCCTCCAGCCACCGCCTGCTGGGCGAGCGCGTGGACCGGCTGCTGGAACCCCAGCCGCGCCTGGACCGCCGCCACCGGGTCCTGACGACCACCGCGGCGGCGCTGGTGCCCCTGCTCCCGCTGCTGATCGTCTTCGGCCCGGGGCTGACGGCGCTGGCCTAGCGGCGAAGGCGCGTCCCGCCCCCGGGCGCCCCCTCACTCCCAGGCGTCAGGCTCCGGCTCCGCGTCCATCTCGGGCCAGTGATCCTCCTCGCGCTGAGAAACGGACTTGGGCCTGGGCTCGGGCTCGGACTTCGACTTGGACTCAGGCTCGGACTCGGACTCGGACTCGGACTCGGACTCGGACTCGGACTCGGGCTCGGCCGCGCCCTCGCCCAGTCCGGCCAGAACCCCGATCACGCCCTCCCCGTAGGTCGCCAGCTTCTTCTCCCCCACCCCGCCAACGCTCCCCAGCTCCCGCACCGACGAGGGCCAGACCGTGACGATCTCCCGAAGCGTGGCGTCATGGAAGATCACATACGCCGGAACCCCCTGCTCCCGGGCCTGCTCGGCCCGCCAGGCCCGCAGCGCCTCGAACGCGGGCACCAACCGCTCCGGCAGCTCCACCACGGCGGCCCGGGCCTTCCGCTCCCCCTTGCCGGCCGACGCCGACCGCGAGGTCACCGGCTTCTTCGGCTCCTTGCGCAGCGGCACCTCCCGCTCCCGCCGGAGCACCGCCCCGCTGCCCTCGGTCAGCACGAGCGTGCCGTAGTCCCCTTCGACGGCCAGCAGGCCCTGGGCCAGCAACTGCCGGATGACGCCGCGCCATTCGCCCTCGTTCAGCTCTTCCCCGATGCCGAAGACGGAGAGCTGGTCGTGGTCGAACTGGATCACCTTGGCCGTGCGCTTGCCCAGCAGGATGTCGACGATCTGCACGGCCCCGAACTTCTGGCCCCGCTCCCGCTGCAGCCGCACCACGGTCGACAGCACCTTCTGCGCCGCGACGGTCCCGTCCCAGGTCTCGGGCGGAGTCAGGCAGGTGTCGCAGTTGCCGCAGGCGGACGCATCGGGGTCCTGGCCGAAGTAGGCGAGCAGCTGCCCCCGCCGGCACTGAGCCGTCTCGCACAGGGCGAGCATCGCGTCCAGGTGGGCCGCCGCCCGCCGCTGGAACGCCTCGCCGCCCTCCCCCGACTGGATCATCTTGCGCTGCTGGATGACGTCATTGAGTCCGTACGCCATCCACGCCGTGGACGGCAGCCCGTCCCGGCCCGCCCGGCCCGTCTCCTGGTAGTAGCCCTCGACCGACTTCGGCAGGTCCAGGTGCGCGACGAACCGTACGTCCGGCTTGTCGATGCCCATGCCGAACGCGATCGTCGCCACCACGACCAGCCCGTCCTCCCGCAGGAAGCGGGACTGGTGCGCCGCGCGGGTCCCCGCGTCGAGCCCCGCGTGGTACGGCACCGCCTCCACGCCGTTGCGGCTGAGGAACTCCGCCGTCTTCTCCACGGAGTTGCGCGAGAGGCAATACACGATGCCCGCGTCCCCGGCGTGCTCCTCGCGCAGGAAGCTCAGCAGCTGCTTCTTGGGGTCGGCCTTCGGCACGATCCGGTACTGGATGTTGGGCCGGTCGAAGCTCGCCACGAAGTGGCGGGCCGTCGGCATGTTCAGCCGCTCGGTGATCTCCTGGTGCGTCGCGTGGGTGGCGGTCGCCGTGAGCGCGATCCGCGGCACGTCCGGCCAGCGCTCGCCGAGCAGGGACAGCGCCAGATAGTCGGGCCGGAAGTCATGGCCCCACTGGGACACGCAGTGCGCCTCGTCGATCGCGAACACCGCGATCTTGCCGCGGGAGAGCAGATCCAGCGTGGAGTCGAGCCGCAGCCGCTCCGGGGCGAGGTACAGCAGGTCCAGCTCCCCGGCGAGGAACTCGGCCTCCATCACCCGGCGCTCGTCGAAATCCTGCGTGGAGTTGATGAACCCGGCCCGCACGCCGAGCGCCCGCAACGCGTCCACCTGGTCCTGCATCAGCGCGATCAGCGGTGACACCACGATGCCCGTACCGGGTCTGACCAGGGACGGGATCTGATAGCACAGCGACTTGCCGCCGCCGGTCGGCATGAGGACGACGGCGTCACCGCCGGCCACCACATGCTCGATGACCGCTTCCTGCTCGCCCCGGAAGGTCTCGTACCCGAAGACCCTGTTGAGCGTGGCCAACGCCTCGCTCTCGGCTACCGCTGTCATGACACCGATCCCGCCCGTCCCGCCCATCGTCGTGCCCCCCGTACGTCGCTTGTCGACCACTGCGTCCACGATAGGCGTCCGCACCGACAGCGCCCGAGTTATCCACAGGCTGCCCCTCGTGACGGTCGGTGGTCGGCCGAAGGGAGCCGGTCATCCCTGCCCCGGCGCACGACGAAGGCCCCGGCTCCCACCTCGGGAACCGGGGGCCCTCCGGGTCGGCGGCGCGGGTCAGCGCACGAACACCCCGGCAGTGCTCGCCAGGTCCAGGAAGTACTGCGGCGCCACACCGAGCACCAGCGTGACCGCCACGCCGACCGCGATCGCCGTCGTCGTCAGCGGTGACGGCACCGCGACCGTGGGGCCCTCGGCGCGCGGCTCGCTGAAGAACATCAGCACGATGACGCGGATGTAGAAGAACGCCGCGATCGCCGACGAGATCACACCGACCACGACCAGCGGGGCCGCCCCGCCCTCCGCCGCCGCCTTGAACACGGCGAACTTCCCGGCGAACCCGGACGTCAGCGGAATGCCCGCGAAGGCCAGCAGGAACACCGCGAACACGGCCGCCACCAGCGGCGAACGCCGACCGAGCCCCGCCCACTTGGACAGGTGCGTGGCCTCGCCGCCCGCGTCCCGGACCAGCGTGACCACCGCGAAGGCGCCGATCGTCACGAAGGAGTAGGCGCCCAGGTAGAACAGCACGGAGGAGACACCGTCCGGCGTGGTAGCGATCACACCGGCGAGGATGAAGCCCGCGTGCGCGATCGACGAGTACGCCAGCAGCCGCTTGATGTCGGTCTGCGTGATCGCGACGATGGCGCCGCCCAGCATGGTGATGATCGCGACGGCCCACATGACCGGCCGCCAGTCCCAGCGCAGGCCGGGCAGCACCACGTACAGGACCCGCAGCAGCGCGCCGAACGCCGCCACCTTGGTCGCCGCCGCCATGAAGCCGGTCACCGGGGTCGGCGCGCCCTGGTACACGTCCGGCGTCCACATGTGGAAGGGCACCGCGCCGACCTTGAACAGCAGGCCCATGACGAGCATCGCCATGCCGATCAGCAGCAGCGCGTCATTGCCCATGGTGGACGCGAGGGCCGGGTCGACGGTGGTGAGGGTGCCGTCCACGACCTGCGCGATCGTCGCGTACGACAACGAGCCCGCGTAGCCGTACAGCAGCGCGATGCCGAACAGGGTGAACGC
The DNA here is from genome assembly GCF_053592135.1 of Streptomyces sp. NPDC002784. Lineage (NCBI taxonomy): Bacteria > Bacillati > Actinomycetota > Actinomycetes > Kitasatosporales > Streptomycetaceae > Streptomyces > Streptomyces sp. NPDC002784. Next base: position 820,662 of record NZ_JBSFVD010000001.1, read on the forward strand.
GGAGGCGAACGCGCCGAGCAGGAAGTACTTCACCGCCGCTTCCTGCGACATCAGCCGCTTGCGGCGGGCGAGGGCGCACATCAGGTACAGCGGCAGGGAGAAGACCTCCAGCGCGATGAACAGCGTCAGCAGGTCGTTGGCGGCCGGGAAGACCAGCATGCCCGCGACCGCGAAGAGCAGCAGCGGGAACACCTCGGTGGTGGCGAACCCGGCCCGCACCGCGGCCTTCTCGCTGTCGCTGCCCGGCACGGACGCGGCCTGCGCGGCGAACGAGTCGACCCGGTTGCCGTGCGCCGCCGGGTCGAGCCGCCGTTCGGCGAAGGTGAACAGGCCCACCAGCCCGGCCAGCAGGATCGTGCCCTGGAGGAAGAGCGCCGGGCCGTCGACGGCGATGGCGCCCATCGCCACGATGCCGGCCTTCGTGGTGCCGTACCCGTCGGCCGCGAGCGCGACCACCGCGGCGAAGGCGGCGGTCAGCGCGATGGCGGAGACGATCACCTGGGCGTAGTACCGGGACTTGCGCGGTACCACCGCCTCGATCAGCACCCCCACGACCGCCGCGCCGACGACGATCAGCGTGGGCGACAATTGTCCGTATTCGATCTTCGGCGCGTCGATCTTCGAGATCGGGTCGGCCGCGGTTGTCCACAGGCTGTGGACGGCTGATGCGCTCACTTGGCCGCCTCCACCTCGGGCTGGGGGTCCTTCTTCTGTACGTCGGACATGGTCTGCTCCACCGCCGGGTTGACGATGTCCGTGACGGGCTTCGGGTAGACGCCCAGGAAGATCAGCAGTACGACCAGCGGGGCGACGACCGCGAGCTCCCGCACCCTGAGGTCCGGCATCGTGGCGACCTCGGGCTTCACCGGCCCCGTCATCGTCCGCTGGTACAGGACGAGGGTGTAGAGCGCGGCGAGCACGATGCCGAAGGTGGCGATGATGCCGACCACCGGATACCTGGCGTAGGTGCCGACCAGGACCAGGAACTCACTGACGAACGGCGCCAGTCCGGGCAGCGACAGGGTCGCCAGACCGCCGATCAGGAACGTGCCGGCGAGCACCGGGGCGACCTTCTGCACTCCCCCGTAGTCGGCGATGAGCCGCGAGCCGCGCCGCGAGATCAGGAAGCCGGCCACCAGCATCAACGCGGCCGTGGAGAGACCGTGGTTGACCATGTACAGCGTCGCGCCCGACTGGCCCTGGCTGGTCATCGCGAAGATGCCCATGATGATGAAGCCGAAGTGCGAGATCGACGCGTAGGCCACCAGGCGCTTCATGTCCCGCTGGCCGACGGCGAGCAGCGCGCCGTAGATGATGCTGATCAGCGCCAGGACGAGGACGGCGGGCGTCGCCCACTTCGAGGCCTCCGGGAACAGCCCGAGGCAGAAGCGGAGCATCGCGAAGGTGCCGACCTTGTCGACCACCGCGGTGATCAGCACGGCGACCGGGGCGGTGGCCTCGCCCATGGCATTGGGCAGCCAGGTGTGCAGCGGCCACAGCGGCGCCTTCACCGCGAAGGCGAAGAAGAAGCCGAGGAACAGCCAGCGTTCGGTGCTGGTCGCCATCTCCAGCGAGCCGTTGGCCCGGGCCTCGGCGATCTCGGGCAGTGAGAAGTTCCCGGCGACCACGTACAGGCCGATCACCGCGGCCAGCATGATCAAGCCGCCGACCAGGTTGTAGAGGAGGAACTTCACCGCGGCGTACGAGCGCTGGGTGGACGCCACCTCCTCGCCGTGCTCGTGGGCACGGTCCCCGAAGCCTCCGATGAGGAAGTACATCGGGATGAGCATGGCCTCGAAGAAGATGTAGAAGAGGAAGACGTCGGTGGCCTCGAAGGAGAGGATCACCATCGCCTCGACGGCCAGGATCAGGGCGAAGAAGCCCTGCGTCGGCCGCCAGCGCTTGCTGCCGGTCTCCAGCGGGTCGGCGTCGTGCCAGCCCGCGAGGATGATGAAGGGGATCAGCAGGGCGGTCAGCGCGATGAGGGCCACCGCGATGCCGTCCACGCCCAGGTCGTAGCGGACCCCGAACTCGGCGATCCACGAGTGGGATTCGGTGAGCTGGTAGCGGTCGCCGTCCGGGTCGAAGCGGACCACGATCGCGACGGCGAGCGCGAGCGTGGCGAGCGAGACGAGCAGCGCCAGCCACTTGGCCGCGGTGCGCCGCGTGGCCGGTACGGCGGCCGTGACGATCGCCCCGATCGCGGGGAGCGCCGCCGTCGCTGTCAGCAGGGGAAAGGACATCGGTATCAGACCGCCCTCATCAGCAGGGTCGCGGCGACGAGGAGTGCCGCACCGCCGAACATCGAGACCGCGTACGACCGCGCGAAGCCGTTCTGCAGTTTGCGCAGCCGTCCGGAGAGGCCGCCGACCGAGGCCGCCGTGCCGTTGACGACGCCGTCGACCAGGGTGTGGTCGACGTACACCAGGGAGCGCGTGAGGTGTTCGCCGCCGCGGACGAGGACGACGTGGTTGAAGTCGTCCTGGAGCAGATCGCGCCGGGCGGCCCGGGTGAGCAGCGACCCGCGCGGGGCGACGACCGGCACCGGGCGGCGCCCGTACTGCAGGTACGCGGCGGTGACACCGATGACCATCACGGCCACCGTGGACGCCGTGACCGTGGCCGCGCTGAGCGGGGAGTGGCCGTGGTCGTGGCCGGTGATGGGCTCCAGCCAGTGCACGAAGCGGTCACCGACGCTGAACAGGCCGCCCGCGAAGACGGATCCGAACGCCAGCAGGATCATCGGGATCGTCATGGAGCTGGGCGACTCGTGCGGGTGCGGCTCAGCGTGGTCGCCGTGGTGCGCGGCGGCCGGCTCCGCGCTGGGCGCGGCCGGGGAGGCGGTGGGCCGGTTGCGCCAGCGCTCCTCGCCGAAGAACGTCAGCAGCATCACGCGCGTCATGTAGTACGCCGTGATCGCGGCGCCCAGCAGGGCACAGCCGCCGAGGATCCAGCCCTCGGTGCCGCCCTTGGCGAACGCCGACTCGATGATCTTGTCCTTGGAGAAGAAGCCGGACAGGCCCGGGAAGCCGATGATCGCGAGGTAGCCGAGGCCGAAGGTGATGAAGGTGATCGGCATGTACTTCCTGAGGCCGCCGTACTTGCGCATGTCGACCTCGTCGTTCATGCCGTGCATGACCGAACCGGCGCCGAGGAAGAGCCCGGCCTTGAAGAAGCCGTGGGTCACCAGGTGCATGATCGCGAAGACGTAGCCGATCGGGCCGAGGCCCGCGGCCAGGACCATGTAGCCGATCTGCGACATGGTCGAGCCGGCCAGCGCCTTCTTGATGTCGTCCTTCGCGCAACCGACGATCGCACCGAACAGGAGCGTGACGGCACCGACGATGGTGACGACCAGCTGGGCGTCGGGGGCGGCGTTGAAGATCGCGCCGGAGCGGACGATCAGGTAGACGCCCGCGGTCACCATCGTCGCCGCGTGGATCAGGGCCGAGACCGGGGTCGGGCCCTCCATCGCGTCCCCGAGCCAGGACTGCAGCGGCACCTGGGCGGACTTGCCGCAGGCCGCGAGCAGCAGCATCAGGGCGATGGCGGTGAGCGTGCCCTCGGAGGTCTCGCCGACGAGCCCGGGCTCCTCGTGGGTGCCGAGCAGCGGGCCGAAGGCGAAGGTCCCGAAGGTGGTGAACATGATCATGATCGCGATCGACAGACCCATGTCGCCGACGCGGTTGACCAGGAAGGCCTTCTTCGCGGCCGTCGCGGCACTGGGCTTGTGCTGCCAGAAGCCGATCAGCAGGTACGAGGCGAGACCCACGCCCTCCCAGCCGACGTACAGCAGCAGGTAGTTGTCGGCGAGGACGAGCAGCAGCATCGCCGCGAGGAACAGGTTCAGATAGCCGAAGAAGCGGCGGCGCCGCTCGTCGTGCTCCATGTACCCGATCGAGTACAGGTGGATCAGCGAGCCGACACCGGTGATCAGCAGGACGAACGTCATCGACAGCTGGTCCAGGCGGAAGGCGACGTCCGCCTGGAAGCCCTCCACCGGGATCCAGCTGAACAGATGCTGGGTCAGCGTCCGCTGGTCGGCGTCCTTGCCGAGCAGGTCGACGAAGAGGATCGCGCCGAACACGAAGGACACGGCCGCGAGGAGCGTGCCGATCCAGTGCCCGACGGCGTCCAGGCGCCGGCCGCCGCACAGCAGGACCGCCGCTCCGAGCAGGGGCGCCGCGATGAGCAGCGCAATCAGGTTCTCCACGATTCAGCGACCCCTTACAGCTTCATCAGGCTGGCGTCGTCGACCGAGGCCGAGTGGCGGGAACGGAACAGCGACACGATGATCGCGAGCCCGACCACGACCTCCGCGGCGGCGACGACCATCGTGAAGAAGGCGAGGATCTGGCCGTCGAGATTGCCGTGCATCCGGGAGAAGGCGACGAGCGAGAGGTTGCAGGCGTTGAGCATCAGCTCGACGCACATGAACACCACGATCGCGTTGCGCCGGATCAGTACGCCGGTGGCGCCGATCGTGAACAACAGGGCCGCGAGGTAGATGTAGTTGACCGGGTTCACTTCAACGCCTCCCCGCTCTTCGTGCGCTCCAGGCGCTCCTCGGCCCGCTGTTCCAGGGCCTTGAGGTCGTTGAGCGCCTCGGTGGACACATCACGGATCTGGCCGCGCTCCCGCAGCGTCTTGCTGACGGTGAGCTCCGAGGGGGTGCCGTCGGGCAGCAGACCGGCGATGTCCACGGCGTTGTGCCGGGCGTACACGCCGGGCGCCGGCAGCGGCGGCACGTGCTTGCCCTCGCGCACCCGCTGCTCGGCCATCTCGCGCTGCGTCTTGGCCCGCTCGGTGCGCTCGCGGTGGGTGAGCACCATGGCGCCGACGGCGGCCGTGATGAGCAGGGCGCCGGTGATCTCGAAGGCGAAGACGTACTTGGTGAACAGCAGGGCGGCCAGGCCCTCCACATTGCCGCCCGCGTTCGCCTGGGCGAGGCCGTTGAACTCCGTCAGGGAGGCGTTGCCGATCCCGGCGAACAGCAGGATGCCGAAGCCGAGGCCACACAGAAGGGCCAGCCAGCGCTGGCCCTTGATGGTCTCCTTCAGGGAGTCCGCGGCGGTCACGCCGACCAGCATCACCACGAACAGGAACAGCATCATGATCGCGCCGGTGTAGACGATGATCTGCACGACGCCCAGGAAGTAGGCGCCGTTGGCGAGGTAGAACACCGCCAGGACGATCATGGTGCCGGCCAGGCAGAGCGCGCTGTGCACGGCCTTCTTCATGAAGACGGTGCACAGGGCGCCGATCACCGCGACCGTGCCGAGGATCCAGAACTGGAAGGCCTCGCCGGTGGAGGTGGAGTAGGCGGCGAGTTGCGCGGTCATCGGCCGACCACCTTCCCCGACGCCGGTTCGTCCTCGCCGAACGTCGAGGCGGCCTCCTGCGGGACCTCGCCCTTGGAGAGCGCGACCTGCTGGGTGGTGCCCGGCGCGGCCTCCGTCACCAGGCCCCGGTAGTAGTCCTGCTCGTCCGTGCCGGGGTAGATGGCGTGCGGCGCGTCGACCATGCCGTCCTCAAGGCCGGCGAGCAGCTGCTCCTTGGTGTAGATGAGGTTGGCGCGGCTGGAGTCGGCCAGCTCGAACTCGTTCGTCATCGTGAGCGCGCGCGTGGGGCACGCCTCGATGCACAGGCCGCACAGGATGCAGCGGGCGTAGTTGATCTGGTAGACGCGGCCGTACCGCTCGCCCGGCGAGTAGCGCTCCTCGTCGGTGTTGTCCGCGCCCTCCACGTAGATCGCGTCGGCGGGGCAGGCCCAGGCGCACAGTTCGCAGCCGACGCATTTCTCCAGGCCGTCCGGATGGCGGTTGAGCTGGTGCCGTCCGTGGAACCGGGGAGCGGTGGTCTTCTGCTGTTCCGGGTACTGCTCGGTCAGCCGCTTCTTGAACATGGCCTTGAAGGTCACGCCGAAGCCGGCCACGGGATTCTGGAAACCGGGCTTGGTCTCCTTGGGCTCCTCAGCCATCGGACGCCTCCTTTCCATCCAGAGATCCGTCGTCACTGTGAGTATTGACCCCGCCACTGACAATCAGCTCCCGCTCCCGGCGCGAACGGCGTCGCGGCACCGGCGGCAGCTCCTGTCCGGGCAGCGGCGGCACGGGGAATCCGCCCGCCATCGCGTCGAATCCGGCGGCCGGGGCGGCGGGTTCCTCCTCCTTCGGCTTGCCGCGGAACATGTCCGCGACGAAGGAGAGCAGCAGGAGCACCAGGACGCCGCCGCCGACGTACAGGGCGATGTCGGCGAAGTCGTAGTTCTCGTTGCGCAGGGTCCGTACCGTCGCGACGAGCATCAGCCAGACCACGGAGACCGGGATCAGGACCTTCCAGCCGAGCTTCATCAGCTGGTCGTAGCGGACGCGGGGCAGGGTGCCGCGCAGCCAGATGAAGAAGAAGAGCAGCAGCTGCACCTTGATCACGAACCAGAGCAGCGGCCACCAGCCGTGGTTGGCGCCCTCCCAGAAGGTGGAGACCGGCCAGGGGGCCCGCCAGCCGCCGAGGAAGAGCGTCACCGACACCGCCGAGACCGTCACCATGTTCACGTACTCGGCGAGCATGAACATCGCGAACTTGATCGAGGAGTACTCGGTGTTGAAGCCGCCGACCAGGTCGCCCTCGGACTCCGGCATGTCGAAGGGGGCACGGTTGGTCTCGCCGATCATCGTGACGATGTAGATCAGGAAGGAGACCGGCAGCAGGACGACGTACCAGCGGTCATGCTGCGCCTCGACGATCGTGGACGTCGACATCGACCCCGAGTAGAGGAACACCGAGGCGAAGGCGGCGCCCATGGCGATCTCGTACGAGATCATCTGCGCGCAGGAGCGCAGGCCGCCGAGGAGCGGATACGTGGAGCCGGAGCTCCAGCCCGCCAGCACGATGCCGTAGATGCCGACCGAGGCGACCGCGAGGATGTAGAGCATCGCGATCGGCAGGTCGGTGAGCTGCATCGTGGTGCGCTCGCCGAAGATCGAGATCTCGTTCCCGGCCGGGCCGAAGGGGATCACCGCGATCGCCATGAAGGCCGGGATGGCCGCGACGATCGGCGCGAGGACGTAGACCACCTTGTCCGCGCGTTTGACGATGACGTCTTCCTTCAGCATCAGCTTGATGCCGTCGGCGAGCGACTGGAGCATGCCCCAGGGGCCGTGCCGGTTGGGGCCGATGCGCAGCTGCATCCAGGCGACGACCTTGCGCTCCCAGACGATGGAGAACAGCACCGTCACCATCAGGAAGGCGAAGCAGAACACCGCCTTGACGACGACCAGCCACCAGGGGTCGCGGCCGAACATCGAGAGGTCTTCAGCGGCGAGGAACACACTCATGCCTCCACCTCCTTGGGTGCTCCGGTGGCGAGCGTCGCCGGGCCGATGCGGACGAGGGAGCCGGGTCGCGCCCCGGTGTCGGAGGCGACGCCGCCACCGGTGGAGTTCAGCGGCAGCCAGACCACCCGGTCGGGCATCGCGGTGATCCTGAGCGGGAGTTGCACGGTCCCGGCGGTGCCGGTCACCGCGAGGAGGTCGCCCTCCTTCAGCCCCGCTTCGGCGGCCGTGGCGGCCGACAGGCGCGCGTGGGCGGTGTGCCGGGTCCCGGCGAGCGCCTCGTCACCGTCCTGGAGGCGTCCCTGGTCGAGCAGCAGCCGGTGCCCGGCCAGCACGGCCTCTCCGACGGCCGGCCGCGGCAACTGCGCCCCGGTCTCCAGGGGTTCGGTGGCACGGGGTCCGTCCCAGGCGCCCAGCCGGTCCAGCTCCGCACGCGCGGTGCGCAGGTCCGGCAGGCCCAGGTGGACGTCCATGGCGTCGGCCAGCATCTGCAGGACGCGGGCGTCGGTCGGGGGCAGGCGGCGGGTCATGTGGTCGGGCTTGAGCGCGGCCTCGAAGAAGCGCACCCTGCCTTCCCAGTTGAGGAAGGTGCCCGCCTTCTCGGCGACGGCGGCGACCGGCAGGACCACGTCGGCCAGCTCGGTGACCTCGCTCGGCCGCAGCTCCAGCGAGACCAGGAAGCCGGCCTCGGCGAGCGCCACGCGTGCGCGTGCCGGGTCGGGCAGGTCGGCGATCTCGACTCCGGCGACCACCAGGGCCTGGAGTTCACCGGTGGCGGCGGCCTCCACGATCTGGCTGGTGTCGCGTCCGTAGCGGTGCGGGAGCTCGGCCACGCCCCAGGCCGCGGCGACCTCCTCCCGCGCGCGCGGGTCGGTGGCCGGACGGCCGCCCGGCAGCAGCGACGGCAGCGCGCCGGCCTCCACGGCGCCGCGCTCACCGGCCCGCCGCGGGATCCACACCAGCTGCGCGCCGGTCGCGGACGCGGCCCGTACGGCGGCGGTGAGCCCGCCCGCCACCCCGGCCAGCCGCTCCCCTACGACGATCACCGCGCCCTCGGTGCGCAGCGCCTCGGAGGCCCTGGCACCGTCGCCCTCCAGTCCGACCCCGCTCGCGAGGGCGTCCAGCCACTCGGTCTCGGTGCCGGGAGCGGCGGGCAGCAGGACGCCGCCGGCCTTCTCCAGGCCGCGGGTGCTGTGCGTGGCGAGCGAGAAGACCTGCTGGCCGTGCTTGCGCCAGGCCTTGCGCAGCCGCAGGAAGATCCCGGGCGCCTCCTCCTCGGCCTCGAACCCGGCGAGCAGGACCGCGGGCGCCTTCTCCAGGAGGGTGTAGGTGACGCCCGTACCGTCGAGGTCACGGCCGCGTCCGGCGACCCGGGCCGCCAGGAAGTCGGCCTCCTCGCCGCTGTGCACCCGCGCGCGGAAGTCGATGTCGTTGGAATCGAGCGCCACGCGCGTGAACTTGCTGTAGGCGTAGGCGTCCTCGATGGTGAGGCGGCCGCCGGTCAGGACACCGGCCCGCCCGCGCGAGGCGAGCAGCCCCTGGGCCGCGATCTGCAGGGCCTCCGGCCAGGACGCCGGCACCAGTTCGCCCTCGGGATTGCGCACCAGCGGCGTCTGGAGCCGGTCCCGCTGCTGCGCGTACCGGAAGGCGAACCGCCCCTTGTCGCAGATCCACTCCTCGTTGACCTCGGGGTCGTCGGCGGCGAGCTTGCGCATGACCTTGCCGCGCCGGTGGTCCGTGCGCGTGGCGCAGCCGCCCGAGCAGTGCTCGCAGACGCTCGGCGAGGACACCAGGTCGAAGGGGCGGGAGCGGAAGCGGTACGCCGCCGAGGTGAGCGCTCCGACCGGGCAGATCTGGATGGTGTTGCCGGAGAAGTACGACTCGAAGGGGTCGCCCTCGCCGGTGCCGACCTGCTGGAGGGCGCCCCGCTCGACCAGCTCGATCATCGGGTCGCCCGCGATCTGGTTGGAGAAGCGGGTGCAGCGGGCGCACAGCACGCACCGCTCGCGGTCGAGGAGCACCTGCGTGGAGATCGGCACGGGCTTCTCGTAGGTCCGCTTGCGTCCCTCGAAGCGGGACTCGGCCTGGCCGTGCGACATGGCCTGGTTCTGCAGCGGGCACTCGCCGCCCTTGTCGCAGACCGGGCAGTCCAGCGGGTGGTTGATGAGGAGCAGCTCCATCACACCGTGCTGGGCCTTCTCGGCGACCGGCGAGGTCAGATGCGTCTTCACCACCATTCCGTCGGTGCACGTGATGGTGCAGGACGCCATCGGCTTGCGCTGGCCCTCGACCTCGACGATGCACTGGCGGCAGGCGCCGGCCGGGTCGAGGAGCGGGTGGTCGCAGAAGCGGGGGATCTCGATGCCGAGCTGTTCGGCGGCCCGGATGACCAGGGTGCCCTTGGGCACGCTGATCTCCACGCCGTCGATGGTCAGCGAGACGAGATCTTCCGGCGGGACCGCCGCCTCTCCCCCTCCGGAGGGAGCGCTCGTGGTCACAGTCATGCGTTCACCTCCGTACGGTGGTCGGCCCAGGCCGTCGACTTGGCCGGGTCGAAGGGGCAGCCGCGGCCCGTGATGTGCTGCTCGTACTCCTCGCGGAAGTACTTGAGCGAGGAGAAGATCGGCGAGGCGGCACCGTCGCCGAGGGCGCAGAAGGACTTGCCGTTGATGTTGTCGGCGATGTCGTTCAGCTTGTCGAGGTCGCTCATCACGCCCTTGCCGGCCTCGATGTCGCGCAGCAGCTGCACGAGCCAGTACGTGCCCTCACGGCAGGGCGTGCACTTGCCGCAGGACTCGTGGGCGTAGAACTCGGTCCAGCGGGTGACGGCGCGGACCACGCAGGTCGTCTCGTCGAAGCACTGGAGCGCCTTGGTGCCGAGCATCGAACCGGCGGCGCCCACTCCCTCGTAGTCGAGGGGGACGTCGAGGTGCTCGTCGGTGAACATCGGCGTCGAGGAGCCGCCCGGCGTCCAGAACTTCAGCCGGTGGCCGGGCCGCATTCCGCCGCTCATGTCCAGCAGCTGGCGCAGGGTGATGCCGAGCGGGGCCTCGTACTGGCCGGGGCTCGCGACATGGCCGCTGAGCGAGTAGAGCGTGAAGCCCGGGGACTTCTCGCTGCCCATCGACCTGAACCAGTCCTTGCCCTTGTGCAGGATCGCGGGAACCGACGCGATCGACTCGACGTTGTTCACCACAGTGGGGCAGGCATACAGGCCCGCCACCGCGGGGAAGGGGGGACGGAGCCGCGGTTGACCACGGCGGCCTTCGAGCGAGTCGAGCAGTGCGGTCTCTTCACCACAGATGTACGCCCCGGCGCCCGCGTGCACGGTGAGTTCGAGATCGAGGCCGCTGCCGAGGATGTTCTCTCCGAGGTAGCCGGCCGCATAGGCCTCGCTCACGGCCGAGTGCAACCGCCGGAGCACGGGGACGACTTCACCCCGCAGATAGATGAAGGCGTGAGAAGACCTGATGGCATAACAGGCGATGACGATGCCCTCGATGAGGCTGTGCGGGTTCGCGAAGAGGAGCGGGATGTCCTTGCAGGTTCCCGGCTCCGACTCGTCGGCGTTGACAACCAGATAGTGCGGCTTCCCATCTCCCTGGGGAATGAACTGCCATTTCATTCCGGTGGGGAATCCCGCGCCGCCGCGCCCGCGCAGACCGGAGTCCTTCACATAGGCGATGAGGTCGTCCGGCGACATGGCGAGCGCCTTGCGGAGTCCCTCGTACCCTTCGTGCCTTCGGTAGACGTCCAGCGTCCAGGACTTGTCCTCGTCCCAGAAGGCCGACAGCACGGGTGCGAGCAGCTTCTCGGGGCCGGTGTCTTTCAGCTCGGGTGCCAAGGTCATCACTCCCCCTCCTCGGCGGCAGGCCCGGCCGGGTGGGCCGGGTCGGAGGCCGATGTGTCCTGCGGCGCGTCGTGTGAGCTCAGGTGCTGCGTGGGTGACGGCTCGTGCACCGCCCTGTCCTGCGGCTCCTCATGGGGTCCGCCGTCGCGCGGGTGCACCACGCGCGCGGGGGCGGTCTCCCCCTTGGCCAGCTTGAGTCCGATCAGCGAAGCGGGTCCCGCGCTTCCGCCGGCCTCGACCGCCCCTTCCCGCTCGTCGGGAAAGCCCGCCAGGATCCGGGCCGTCTCCTTGAAGGTGCACAGCGGCGCCCCGCGCGTGGGGGAGACCGGTGCTCCCGCGCGCAGGTCGTCCACCATGCGCTTGGCGCTCTGCACGGTCTGGTTGTCGAAGAACTCCCAGTTGACCATCACGACCGGGGCGTAGTCGCAGGCCGCGTTGCACTCGATGTGCTCCAGGGTGACCTTGCCGTCGTCGGTGGTCTCGCCGTTGCCGATGCCGAGGTGGTCCTGGAGCGCCTCGAAGATCGCGTCACCGCCCATCACCGCGCACAGCGTGTTGGTGCACACCCCGACCTGGTAGTCACCGCTCGGGCGGCGCCGGTACATGGTGTAGAAGGTGGCCACCGCGGTGACCTCGGCCGTGGTCAGCTGCAGCATGTCCGCGCAGAACCGCATCCCGGTGCGCGTGACGTGGCCTTCCTCCGACTGCACCAGGTGCAGCAGCGGAAGGAGCGCGGACCGGGAGTCGGGGTAGCGGGCGATGATCTCGCGCGCGTCCCGCTCCAGCCGGGCTCGGACGTCGTCCGGGTAGCCGGGCGCGGGCAGTTCGGGCATGCCCAGGCTGACGCCCTGCTCCGAAGAACTGGTGGTCACCGGTCGACGCCTCCCATCACGGGGTCGATGGACGCGACGGCGACGATGACGTCGGCGACCTGGCCGCCCTCGCACATCGCCGCCATCGCCTGAAGGTTGGTGAAGGACGGGTCGCGGAAGTGGACCCGGTAGGGGCGGGTGCCGCCGTCGGAGACGGCGTGCACGCCGAGCTCGCCCTTGGGCGACTCGACGGCCACGTACGCCTGTCCCGGCGGAACGCGGAAGCCCTCGGTGACCAGCTTGAAGTGGTGGATCAGGGCCTCCATGGAGGTGCCCATGATCTTCTTGATGTGGTCGAGGGAGTTGCCGAGACCGTCCGGGCCGAGCGCGAGCTGGGCGGGCCAGGCGATCTTCTTGTCGGCGACCATGACCGGGCCGGGCTGCAGCCGGTCCAGGCACTGCTCGACGATCCTGAGCGACTGGCGCATCTCCTCCAGGCGGATCAGGAAGCGGCCGTAGGAGTCGCAGGTGTCGGCGGTGGGGACGTCGAAGTCGAAGGTCTCGTAGCCGCAGTACGGCTGGGACTTGCGCAGGTCGTGCGGCAGGCCGGTGGAGCGCAGGATGGGGCCGGTGGCGCCGAGGGCCATGCAGCCGGCCAGGTCGAGGTGGCCGACGTCCTGCATACGGGCCTTGAAGATGGGGTTCCCGGTGGCGAGCTTGTCGTACTCCGGGAGGTTCTTCCGCATCTTCTTCACGAACTCGCGGATCTGGTCCACCGCGCCCGGCGGCAGGTCCTGGGCGAGGCCGCCGGGGCGGATGTACGCGTGGTTCATCCGCAGGCCCGTGATGAGCTCGTAGATGTCGAGAATCATTTCACGATCACGGAATCCGTAGATCATGATCGTGGTGGCGCCTAGCTCCATGCCGCCGGTGGCGATGCACACCAGGTGCGAGGAGAGGCGGTTGAGCTCCATCAGGAGCACCCGGATCAGGGTGGCCCGGTCGGGGATCTGGTCCTCGATGCCGAGGAGCTTCTCGACGGCGAGGCAGTAGCCGGTCTCGTTGAAGAAGGACGTCAGGTAGTCCATGCGCGTCACGAACGTGGTGCCCTGCGTCCACGTGCGGAACTCGAGGTTCTTCTCGATGCCGGTGTGCAGGTAGCCGATGCCGCAGCGGGCCTCGGTGACCGTCTCGCCCTCGATCTCCAGGATCAGCCGGAGCACTCCGTGGGTGGAGGGGTGCTGGGGACCCATGTTGACGACGATGCGCTCGTCGTCGGCGCGGGCCGCGGACTGGACGACCTCGTCCCAGTCGCCACCGGTGACCGTGTAGACGGTGCCCTCGGTGGTCTCGCGGGGGGAAGCGTGGGAAGTGCTCACGAGTACGACCTCCGCTGGTCCGGAGCCGGGATCTGGGCGCCCTTGTACTCGACGGGGATGCCGCCGAGGGGGTAGTCCTTGCGCTGCGGATGGCCCTGCCAGTCGTCCGGCATCATGATCCGCGTCAGGGCCGGGTGGCCTTCGAAGACGAGACCGAAGAAGTCGTAGGTCTCGCGCTCGTGCCAGTCGTTGGTCGGGTAGACGGAGACCAGCGACGGGACGCGGCGGTCGCTGTCGGGGGCGCTGACCTCCAGGCGGATCAGCCGGTTGTGGGTGATCGAGCGCAGGTGGTAGACGGCGTGCAGCTCGCGGCCCTTGTCGTGGGGGTAGTGGACCCCGCTCACGCCGGTGCACAGCTCGAAGCGCAGGGCCGGGTCGTCGCGCAGGGTGCGGGCGACGCGGAGCAGGTGCTCGCGCTCGATGTGGAAGGTGAGCTCGTCGCGGTCGACGATCGTCTTCTCGATGGCGTTCTCCGGCAGCAGGCCCTGCTCCTCCAGAGCGCCCTCGAGTTCGTCGGCGACCTCGTCGAACCAGCCGCCGTAGGGGCGGGTGGCCGGTCCCGGGAGCCGGACCGAGCGGACCAGGCCGCCGTAACCGGAGGTGTCGCCGCCGTTGTTGGCGCCGAACATGCCGCGCTGGACGCGGATCTCCTCGCCGCCCTCGCCCCGCTGGCCGGGGAGGTTCTCGGTGCCGAGGTCCTTCTCGGGGTTGACGCCGTTGTTCGTGTCGCTCATCGCAGCAGCCCCTTCATCTCGATGGTGGGGAGCGCCTTGAGCGCGGCTTCCTCGGCCTCGCGGGCCGCCTCCTCGGCGTTCACGCCGAGCTTGGAGGTCTGGATCTTCTGGTGGAGCTTGAGGATCGCGTCCAACAGCATCTCGGGCCGGGGCGGACAGCCGGGCAGATAGATGTCGACCGGGACGATGTGGTCGACGCCCTGCACGATGGCGTAGTTGTTGAACATGCCGCCCGAGGAGGCGCAGACCCCCATGGAGATCACCCACTTGGGGTTCGGCATCTGGTCGTAGACCTGCCGGAGCACCGGCGCCATCTTCTGGCTGACCCGGCCGGCGACGATCATGAGGTCGGCCTGCCGCGGGGAACCGCGGAAGACCTCCATGCCGAAGCGCGCCAGGTCGTAGCGGCCGGCGCCGGTGGTCATCATCTCGATGGCGCAGCAGGCGAGGCCGAAGGTGGCCGGGAAGACGGACGCCTTGCGCACCCAGCCCGCGGCCTGCTCGACGGTGGTCAGCAGGAAGCCGCTCGGCAGTTTTTCTTCGAGTCCCATGAGTTAAAGGCCCCTCAGTCCCATTCCAGGCCGCCGCGCCGCCATACGTACGCGTACGCCACGAAGACGGTGAGCACGAAGAGCAGCATCTCCACGAGCCCGAAGATCCCCAGGGCGTCGAAGGTGACGGCCCAGGGGTAGAGGAAGACGATCTCGATATCGAAGATGATGAAGAGCATCGCCGTCAGGTAGTACTTGATCGGGAAACGCCCGCCGCCGGCCGGCGTGGGGGTCGGCTCGATGCCGCACTCGTAGGCCTCGAGCTTGGCCCGGTTGTACCGCTTCGGACCGATCAGCGTGGCCATGACCACGGAGAAGATCGCAAAGCCTGCCCCGAGGGCTCCCAGTACGAGGATGGGCGCATACGCGTTCACCGCTCCTCGCTCCTCTCAGTCGGCACTGACTGCTGGCGGTTGCGTCGGGCTCGCCACTCCTGTCCCACCGGTTCCTCGAACCCCGCTCGTCCCGGCGAAGATCGAGAACATGTGAAGCAGGTCACAAGCCCAACTGCCTCGCATCTTATGCCCGCCGCTCTGTGATCTGCGACACGGGGTATTGCACAAGCTTTGTGATCTCCACCACCTGACGAAGGATCATGAAGTCGGATGAGTGGTGATCTTCGTACGCGAGGCATGCAAGTGATCACCTGAGGTGACATTTCCGCTCGTCGGCGCAGCTCGGATGGGTCGTCTCCATATCAAGAGACTTCCCTTGCATGCAAATTGGAGATGGGCCCAGGGTCCTGATAGAGGACCGCGTTCACACATCAGAGGGAGACGCGGGGCGGGGTGTGGACGCGTGCACGCGTTCACGAGCGATCGGGGGGTCGGTCGCGCACGGGGGACGCACCCGCGGCTGTGACCGTTGCGTGACCTCCGCCACATTGATGAGAGGCCGATGAGAACCGGGCTTGGCCACCTGCCCCAACCAGTGGTAGGCGCGGGGCAATTCGGGCGAACCGATGAAAGGACGTGATCACGGGCGTGCGGGGTGGCGCCCGCAATGTCCGTTACGGCGTCAATAAAGGGTGTCAGGAGAGGTTTTCGGGGGGTCGGTTGAACAACTGTGGCGCAGCACACGTTTCTTGAAGGTATGGAGGAGCCCCTGATACCGGTTGTTCTCATGTCCCACACCGCTCACATACGCAGCCACCGGAAACCCCGCCGCTCCGGGTCCACGACCCTCGCGATGCGCGCCGGAGTTGCCGGTGGCGTCCTCAGCATGGCAGCGGCGGGTGCGTCGGCCACGGCGAGCGCCGCCGAGCCGGTCACGCAGACCATCGAACTGCCCACCCTGACGGCCGACCTGGCCGCTCAGGTCGCCGAGTCCGCGGACGTCACGCAGCAGGCCGCGGCCGGTTATGAGCTGCAGGCCGAGCGCGACGCCGCCGCCGCGGCGGCCGCGAAGGAGGCCAAGGCCGACCTCGCGGAGGCCAAGAAGAAGGCGGAGGCCAAGAAGGAGGCCGCCGAGGCGGCCCGCAAGGCCGCCGCCGAGCGCGCCGCGCGCAGCGCCGAGCGGACCACGCTCGCCGCCACCAGCACGACCGCCACCGCCACCACCACCGCCACCGCTTCCGCCCCCGCGAGCGGCAGCGTCGGCACGGTCATCGCCTTCCTCAAGGCGCAGCTGGGCGACGCCTACGTCATGGGCGCCACCGGCCCGAACGCGTGGGACTGCTCCTCGCTGGTGCAGGCCGCCTTCAAGCAGGTCGGCGTGGACCTCCCCCGGGTCTCCCAGGACCAGTCGATGGTCGGCACGGACGTCTCCCTGTCCAGCCTCCAGGTCGGCGACATCCTCTACTGGGGTGGCAAGGGCTCGGCGTACCACGTGGGCGTCTACATCGGCGACGGCCAGTACCTGGACGCGGCCAACCCGTCCAAGGGCGTGGTCATTCAGGACCTTTCCGGCTATCCCGCCTCGGGCGCGGTGCGCGTACTCTGACGCACGGCCCGAAAAGGGGCACAACAGTACGGACGGGGCCGCAGCCGCTCGGGGGCAGCGGCCCCGTCCGGCATCGCTGTCGGCCGAGGTCGGCGGTGTGGGACGGCCGGGGCGGAGGAAGGACTCCTCCGCCCCGGCCGTCGACGTTCGGGCGCTGAGCGGCCGTTCAGGCCTTCGGGGCCACCTTGCTCAGGCCGTTGATGATGCGGTCCATCGCGTCGCCGCCGGTCGGGTCGGTGAGGTTGGCGAGCATCTTCAGGGTGAACTTCATCAGCAGCGGGTGCGTCAGCCCGCGCTGGGCGGCGATCTTCATGACCTTCGGGTTGCCGATGAGCTTCACGAAGGCGCGGCCCAGCGTGTAGTAGCCGCCGTAGGTGTCCTTGAGCACGCGCGGGTAGCGCTGGAGGGCCATCTCGCGGCCCGCGGGGGTCTGGCGGGCGTGGGCCTGGACGATGACGTCGGCGGCGATCTGGCCGGACTCCATGGCGTAGGCGATGCCTTCGCCGTTGAAGGGGTTCACCAGGCCGCCGGCGTCGCCGACCAGCAGCAGGCCCTTGGTGTAGTGGGGCTGGCGGTTGAAGGCCATCGGGAGCGCGGCGCCGCGGATCGGGCCGGTCATGTGCTCCGGGGTGTAGCCCCACTCCTCCGGCATCGACGCGCACCAGGCCTTCAGCACCTCGCGCCAGTCCAGTTCCTTGAAGGAGTCGGAGGTATTGAGCACGCCCAGGCCGACGTTGGAGGTGCCGTCGCCCATGCCGAAGATCCAGCCGTAGCCGGGCAGCAGCCGGTCCTCGCCCGGGCCGCGCCGGTCCCACAGTTCGAGCCAGGACTCCAGGTAGTCGTCGTCGTGGCGCGGGGACTCGAAGTACGTCCGGACCGCGACGCCCATCGGGCGGTCCTCGCGGCGGTGCAGGCCCATCGCCAGGGACAGGCGGGTGGAGTTGCCGTCGGCGGCGACCACGAGCGGCGCGTGGAAGGCGACCTCGTGCTTCTCCTCGCCGAGCTTGGCGTGCACGCCGGTGATCCGGCCGGTGCGGTCGTCGACGATCGGGGCGCCGACGTTGCAGCGCTCGTACAGCCGGGCGCCGGCCTTCTGGGCCTGGCGGGCGAGCTGCTCGTCGAAGTCGTCGCGCTTGCGGACCAGGCCGTAGTCGGGGAAGGAGGCGAGTTCGGGCCAGTCGAGCTGGAGCCGGACCCCACCGCCGATGATCCGCAGGCCCTGGTTGCGCAGCCAGCCGGCCTCCTCGGAGATGTCGATGCCCATCGCCACGAGTTGCTTGACCGCGCGCGGGGTCAGGCCGTCACCGCAGACCTTCTCCCGCGGGAACTCGGTCTTCTCCAGCAGCAGCACATCGAGTCCGGCCTTGGCCAGGTGGTACGCGGTCGTGGAGCCGGCTGGCCCCGCGCCCACGACGATCACATCAGCGGTGTTGTCGGAGAGGAGGGGCTCGGTCACGGCGGGATCTCCCCAAGTTCGAAATCTGCGTGCCGACCGGCACAGGACATGGGCAGTCTATTCAGCAGCATCGATCACCCGGCTGAAGGGTTGCCCCCCGTGAACCGAGCTCTCCCCGCAGTACGGCTGCGCGTCCCCACCGACGAGGACGCGGTCGTCTGGCACCGGCTCTTCGACGACCCGGACGTCATGGAGTTCCACGGCGGCAGGTCCGCCGGACTGTCGGTGTACGAGGAGCTCACCGCCCGCCAGCGGCGGCACGACGCCGAACGCGGGTTCTGTCTGTGGTCCGTGCTGGACGAGTCCGACCGGGTCATCGGCTTCACCGGCGCCCAGCCCTGGGAGCGCGCGTGGGGGCCCACGGGCGAGATCGAGATCGGCTGGCGGCTGGCGCGGGAGCACTGGGGCAAGGGGTACGTCACCTCGGCCGCGCGGCAGACGCTGGAGCGGGTGCGGACGGCGGGCGTGCCGAGCGTGGTGGCGATGGTCGACGCCCGCAACGAGCGCTCGATCGCGGTGACCCGGCGGCTGGGCATGACGCTCGCCGAGGTGTTCCGCACGCCGACGAGCGATCGACAGGGGCACTGCTACCGCTTGGACCTGACAAGCGGAGCGGCTTGACGCAGTTACGTTACTCGCAGTAACTGACTGTCACAGAAAGACACTTAGCGCTTCCGGGTGGTACCCGGCGGGGGTTACCCTGCCGGTACCGCAGGGGGTGACGTCTGTGTACATACCGCCCAGGACAACCGAAGTGCGCGTACCGCGCCTCGTCGGTCTGATGGCCGTGGACGCGCGCAGGTCGGCCGAGGCACGCGGCGTGCTGATCGCCTCCCCCGACCGCCCCGACCTCCGACTCGCCGTCGTGGACTACGTCGTACGGCAGTACCCGGCGCCCGGCGTCGAGGTGCCGCGCGGGGCCGTGGTCACCGTCTGGTTCGAGTTCGCCGAGGGCGAGGGCGGCGGAGGCTCCGGGGTGCGCGAGCCAAGAGCGCCGCGTCCGCCGGGCGGTGGGACGCAGCGGGAGCTGGACGAGCCGACCGGTCACTCCTACGCCCCGGCGTCCGGGTTCGCCTGAGCGACGGCGTGCCGGCTGGCCTCGAAGCCCCGGCGCGGCGCGGCGCCTCAGCGCTCCTTGAAGCCCCGCCGCGGCGCCTCAGCTCTCCTTGAAGCCCCGGTGCAGGGCGACGACACCGCCGGTCAGGTTCCGCCAGGCCACCTTCGACCAGCCCGCCTTCCGCAGCCGCTCGGCGAGCGCGGGCTGGTCGGGCCAGGCGCGGATGGACTCCGCGAGGTACACGTACGCCTCGGGGTTGGAGGAGACCGCGCGGGCGACCGGCGGCAGGGCGCGCATCAGGTACTCGGTGTAGACGGTCCGGAAGGGCGCCCAGGTCGGGTGCGAGAACTCGCAGATGACGACCCGGCCGCCGGGCCTGGTCACCCGGTACATCTCGCGCAGGGCGGCGTCGAAGTCCTGGACGTTGCGCAGGCCGAAGGAGATCGTGACGGCGTCGAAGGTGTCGTCCTTGAAGGGCAGCCTCGTCGCGTCGCCCGCCGTCAGCGGCAGCCAGGGGTGCTTGCGCTTGCCGACCTGGAGCATGCCGAGCGAGAAGTCGCAGGGGACGACATAGGCACCGGTGCGGGCGAAGGGCAGGGAGGAGGTCGCCGTACCGGCGGCCAGGTCCAGGACCTTCTGCGCGGGGCGGGCGTCGACCGCTCTGGCGACCTCCTTGCGCCACACCCGGTCCTGGCCGAGCGAGAGCACGTCGTTCGTCAGGTCGTACCGTTCCGCGACGTCGTCGAACATCGAGGCGACTTCGTGCGGCTGCTTGTTCAGGGAGGCGCGGGTCACGCGCCCATTCTTGCAGCACCCCGTCCCGGCAGAAGCCGCGGCCGCTGCTTCGCCGCCATGTCCTCCACCCACCCGCACAGCAGGACGAACCCCGCGATCAGCACCCAGCCGACGCCGAACATGAACCACTGGCTCTCCAGCGGCAGATACGCCTCGAAGGCCGGCACCTCCCAGAACCGGTCGATCAGCGGGACGGCGAGGATCAGGGCGATCTCGTGCCAGAGGTAGATCGTCACGGCACGCGCGTTGAAGACCGTCACCAGCCGGTCCAGCCGGCGGAACCGGGACAGCCCCGCGAAGTCGATCCGGAACCGCGCCTTGGCCCACATCAGCAGCGTCACGAACCCGGCCGACCAGAAGGCCTGCGCGAGCGGGATCTCGTCCAGGTCGTAGGTGCCGTACGCGCCCTGGTGGGCGAAGGCGTACCAGCCGCCGTAGCCGAGCGCGGCGAGCGACAGCAGGACCACCGCCGCCGGTCTGGTCCGCTGGAACACGCCGTCGCGGTGCGCGAAGCCGAGGATCCAGCAGAAGAGGTACGTCGACAGATCCCACAGGGCGCTGCCGAGCCGGTCGTCCCGGGGCGTCCAGAGGAAGTGCAGCACCAGGACCGGGGCGAGGGAGGCCGGCAGGACGGCCAGGGGCGCGCGCCGGAACAGCTTCAGCAGCAAGGGGGACAGGAGCACGAACCACAGGTACGTCCGCAGGTACCACACGATCTCGTACGCCTGGACGCCCCACGCGTTGCCGGGCGGGTCGCCGAGCGGGAGGACCCAGTAGACGATCGCCGGGCCCGGCATCCAGCCGTGGATCAGCATGGCGAGGACCACGAAGAAGCCCCAGAACCAGAAGGGCGGCAGGAGGCGACGGAGGCGGCCGCGCACCACCTGCGGCGCGGGCCGCTCCAGGGACTTGGCCATCAGGGTGCCGGCCAGGCCGAACATGACGCCCATGGAGGGGAAGACGAGTCCGGCCCAGGCCCAGCCGAAGGTGTGGTAGGTCACGACCCTGATCAGGGCGACCGCGCGGAGGGTGTCGAAGTAGCGGTCGCGAACGGGGTGGGCCGCTGCGGCGGTGACAGTCCCCCCGCGCCGGTGCGCGCCCACTCAGCCCGCCCCCGCCGGTGTCCCGACCTCACCGGTGCGCTTCAGCTTCTGCCAGCGCAGCCGGCCGCCGGTCAGGGCCGTGACGCAGGAGTGGATCAGGACGAGGTACATCATCTGCCGGTAGGCCAGCTGCTGGAGCGGCATCATCAGCAGGTAGCGGTACTTCTCGCGGTCGAGGCGGAAGGCGTACGCCGCGCACACCAGCTGGACGGCCAGCACCGCGAGCCAGGCCAGCAGGGCCGCCCCGAAGTCGATGAAGATCATCGAGTAGGCGGTGAAGACGTCGATCAGCGGGGCGAAGACCGGCGTGACGATCTGGAAGACGACCACGAGCGGCAGCCCGACCCGCCCGAAGCGGCCCGAAGGCCCCTTGTCCGTCAGCGACTTGCGGTGCTTCCACAGCGCCTGCATGGTGCCGTACGACCACCGGTAGCGCTGCGACCACAGCTGCCTGAGCGAGCCCGGCGCCTCGGTCCACGCGCGCGCGTGCTCCTGATAGACGACCCGCCACCCCGCGCGGTGCATGGCGATGGTGATGTCGGTGTCCTCGGCGAGGGTGTCCTCGCTCATCCCGCCGACCTCCAGCACCGCCTCCCGGCGGAACGCGCCGATCGCGCCCGGGATCGTGGGCATGCAGCGCAGCAGGTCGTACATGCGCCGGTCGAGGTTGAAGCCCATCACGTACTCGATGTGCTGCCAGGCGCCGATGACGGTGTCGCGGTTGCCGACCTTGGCGTTGCCCGCGACGGCGCCGACCTCGGGGTCGGCGAAGGGCTGCACGAGCTGCCGTACGGTGTCCGGCTCGAAGACGGTGTCGCCGTCCATCATCACGACGATGTCGTGACTGGCGCTGCGGACGCCGTTGTTGAGCGCGGCGGGCTTGCCCGCGTTCTCCTGGCGGACCACGCGGACATTGCGCATGCCCAGCGAGTCGGCGACGGCCCGGGCGATCTCGGAGGTGCCGTCGGTAGAGCCGTCGTCGACGACGATGACCTCGATCGGATGGGTGCTCCTCGCCAGCGATTGAAGGGTGTTGGCGATGCACTCCTTCTCGTTGTACGCCGGGACGATCACGCTGACCGGCGCGGTCACCGGGGGACCCCAGCTGAACCGGCGTCTGTTGCGCTGGCGGTAGTGGCGGCGGGCGAGGAGCAGCATCATCCCGAACCGGCCCAGCACCGCGACCCCGACGACCATCAGCCCGACCGAGAGCGCCGGTACGGTCCACTCGGCGACGGCGACGGCGGCGATGAGGGCCTTGCCCTCGTACAGGGTCGCGCCGGTGGCCTCGCGGTGGGCGGCCTGGAGGCCGGAGCCGCCGGGACCGGCGGCGGGTCCCTCCTCCTGCATGACCCCGCTGATCGTGGTGAAGGTGTATCCCTTGGCCCGCATCCTCTCGATGTAGCGGGGCAGCGCCTTGATCGTCTGGGACCGCTCGCCGCCGGCGTCGTGGAAGAGCACGGACGCGCCCTGGTCCTTCGCGGGAGTGGCCCACTTGACGATCTTCGAGACACCCGGCCGCTTCCAGTCGTCGCTGTCGGTGTCGATGAAGACGCTGGTGTAACCGTCCTCGCCGAGCGCCTGGTACACGGGCCAGCTGTAGTTGTCGATGGCGTCCGTCTCCGAGGAGTACGGCGCCCGGAACAGCGTGGTCGTGATGCCGGCCGCGCCCGCGAGGGCGAGCTGGGACTGGGTCATCTCACGGGTGACCCGGGCGTCGCTCTGGTACGACAGGTCGACGTGGGTGAAGGTGTGGATGCCGACCTCGTTGCCCTGGTCGACCAGGTCCTTCACGATGCCCGGGTAGCGGGAGACCATCGAGCCCACCACGAAGAAAGTGGCCGGGACGTCGTACTCCTCCAGGATCTCCAGGACCTGGGGCGTCCAGGTGGGGTTCGGGCCGTCGTCGAAGGTGAGGGCGATGGTCTTGTCCGGGACCGAGACCGTGCCGGCCCGGCCGCCCCGGAAGGTGAGGATCGGGCCGCCGTCGAGGATGTCGTCGGGCACGTCGCTGGAGCTGGCCCCGCTGCGCACGCGCTGGTCGCCGCCGACCTCGGCGCGCAGGTAGCCGTCCAGCAGCATGACGCTGGTCAGCGCGAGCAGGAGCAGCAGGGCGAGGATGACACGCGGTTTCTGCAGCGCCGCGGCCTTGCCGGCCACCCGTTTCATCCGGGTGGGGGCACGCCGACGGCCGCGTGAGGGTGGCGTCGTAGTCATGGAGTGGCTGCGGTCCAGGGTCAGTTGGCGGAGTCCGCCACGGCGGAGGCGGAAGCGGTGGACGCGGGAGCGGCGGAGGTGGACGCGGAAGCGGTGGGCGCGGGCGTGCCGGACGGCGGGGCCGACGGGGCGCCGCTGGGCGGGACCTGGCCTCCCATGCCGCCCTGCGGCTGCTCGCCCGGGACACCGCCCGGCCCGGCGCCCTGGGCACTGGTGCCGAACGGCAGCAGCTCGGCCGGGGTGATCGAGGTGCCGATGCCCATGAAGGCCATCCCCAGGACGACCGCGTACCCGACGCAGCCCACGCCCACGGCGATGCCGATACGGCGCAGCATCCTCGACCGGCGTCCGGAGTTGTCAACGAACACGGGCCCTTCGACGGACCCGTTGCCGCGTTTGCGGCGGCGACCGCGAGTCGCGGCGCGGCTTTCGATGGCAGGCTCGGAGTGCATTCCACGGACAGTAGGGAAGCTTTATGTGTCCGAGGCGCCGGTATTCATGTGAGATGCCCATGAAAACCTCCTTGAGCTGTCTGTTCGCTGAGAGTTGGGCCGCTGCGGGCGACTTCCGGGGGTGCGTCCGGCGCGATGTGAGACATTCACTGGATGCGGAGCTTCCTGAAGACGACGGCCGGACTCACCTTGATGTTTGCCCTGGCAATGAGCGGGTGCTCAGCGGATTCCGAAAACACCGAGAGCGCCGAAAGCCCTACCTCCTACGCCCCCTACGTCAGCGCCCTCACCGCCTCCGCCACGGACACGGCCGGCTCCCCGGCGACGTACAACCTGGCCTTCGTGATCGCGGACGGCAGTGACTGCACGCCGAGTTGGAGCGGGGTGTACGACGTGGACGCCACCCAGGTGGCGTCCCGGGTCGCCGGGCTGAAGGAGTCCGGTGCCACGGTCCGCGTCTCCTTCGGCGGCGCCTCCGGCGACGAACTCGCCCAGCACTGCGACAGCGCCGAGGCGCTGGCGAAGGCGTACGGCGACGCACTCGACGC
The DNA here is from genome assembly GCF_053592135.1 of Streptomyces sp. NPDC002784. Taxonomy (NCBI): domain Bacteria; kingdom Bacillati; phylum Actinomycetota; class Actinomycetes; order Kitasatosporales; family Streptomycetaceae; genus Streptomyces; species Streptomyces sp. NPDC002784. Next base: position 844,891 of record NZ_JBSFVD010000001.1, read on the forward strand.
GGCGGGCTCCACCCAGGCCGACTTCGACATCGAGGGCGACGAACTGACCGACTCCGACTCGGTGGACCTGCGCGCGGAGGCGATAGCCCTGCTCCAGCGGGAGCGCACCGGCCTCACGGTCTCCTTCACGCTCCCGGTGATGCCGGCCGGCCTCGACGACGCCGGAGTCGCCCTCCTGCGGTCGGCCAACGACCACGCCGTCCAGGTCTCCACCGTCAACCTCATGACGATGAACTACGGCGAGTCCTACGACGGTGACATGGGCGACTACGCCCTCACCGCGGCGAAGGCGGCGCACGCCCAGCTCCGGGACGTCTTCGGCACGTCCTCCGCCGCCGCCTGGCGGGGCATGGCGCTGACCTCGATGATCGGCGTGAACGATGTCGACGGCGAGACCTTCACGCTCCAGGACGCGGCGCAGGTACGGCGGTTCGCGGAGCGGAGGGAGATCGCCTGGGTGTCGATGTGGTCGACGCTTCGGGACCAGGAGTGTGCGGAGGGGGCGGACGCACTGACCAAGTGCAGTGGGGTGGAGCAGAGTTCAGGCGCCTTCGGGGAGGCGTTCGCCGGCTGAGGGGTCAGCGCCGCCGGTACACCAGCCGGCCGCCGAGCACCGTGGCCACGCAGGTCCGCGCGCCCTTGGCGCGGAGGGCCGCCTCGTCCGGCACGTCGAAGACCGCGAGGTCGGCCGCGCCGCCGACGGTGAGCGGGCCGTGGACGGTGCCGGGGAGGTCGGAGCCTTCGGCGAAGGGATCCAGGTCGGGCCCGTCCCCCACCGGCGGGGCCGAGCGCCACGGCTCGGGCACCTCGCGCAGTCCCGCGCGCACCACGGACTGCCGTACGGCGTCCGGGAAGGGGCCGCCGAGGTGGGTCGTCCCGTGCGCGAGCATCCGCTGCAGCCCGCGCCGGACGCTGCCCGCCATCCGGCCCGCGTCCGGGGCGAGCGCGTCGAGGGCGGCACCCGTGACCGGCTCGGTGCCGAGTTCGTCCGCCTCGCGCGGGTCGGGGTGGTAGACCCGGGTCAGCAGCCACCGCCCGTGCCACTGCCGCAGCCCCGGGGTCAGCACTCCCGGCCAGCGGCGGGTGCGCGCGCTCCCGAAGGACGCGGCCAGCTCGGCGTAGGGCCCGATGGCCGCGACGCGGTCGCCGTCGACGACGACCGCCCCGTCGGGCACCGGCGCGGCGCCGACCGGCAGGACGAGCGGCGCCGCGTGGATCGTCAGCACCGCGGGCCTAGTTGGAGGCCAGCAGCTTCAGCTCGGGGTGGGCCGTACCGCCCTCGATCGCCGTGGACGAGATGTGCGACATGACCCGCTCGTCGACGGGGTCGTCCGCCGGGTCGTCGTGCACGACGATGTGCTCGTACGTCGTCGTCCGCTGGGCGGGCACACGTCCCGCCTTGCGGATCAGGTCGATGATCTCCAGCCGGTTGGAGCGGTGCTTGGCGCCCGCGCTGGAGACGACGTTCTCCTCCAGCATGATCGAGCCGAGGTCGTCCGCGCCGTAGTGCAGGGAGAGTTGGCCGATCTCCTTGCCGGTGGTGAGCCAGGAGCCCTGGATGTGGGCGATGTTGTCCATGAAGAGCCGGGCGATGGCGATCATCCGCAGGTACTCGAAGAGCGTGGCCTGGGTGCGGCCCTTCAGGTGGTTGTTCTCGGGCTGGTAGGTGTACGGGATGAAGGCGCGGAAGCCGCCCGTGCGGTCCTGTACGTCGCGGATCATCCGCAGGTGCTCGATGCGCTCGGCGTTGGTCTCGCCGGTGCCCATCAGCATGGTGGAGGTGGACTCGACGCCCAGCCCGTGGGCGATCTCCATGATCTCCAGCCAGCGCTCGCCGGACTCCTTCAGCGGCGCGATGGCCTTGCGGGGGCGGGCGGGCAGCAGCTCGGCGCCGGCACCGGCGAAGGAGTCGAGGCCGGCGGCGTGGATCCGCCGGATCGCCTCCTCCACGGACACCTGGGAGATGCGGGCCATGTGCTCGACCTCGGAGGCGCCCAGCGAGTGGATGACCAGCTGGGGGAATTCCTTCTTGATGGCGGCGAAGTGGTGCTCGTAGTACTCGACGCCGAAGTCCGGGTGGTGGCCGCCCTGGAACATGATCTGGGTGCCGCCGAGCTCGACGGTCTCCGCGCACCGGCGCAGGATGTCGTCGAGGTCGCGGGTCCAGCCCTTGGCCGTGTCCTTGGGGGCGGCGTAGAAGGCGCAGAACTTGCACGCCGTCACGCAGACGTTCGTGTAGTTGATGTTGCGCTCGATGATGTACGTCGCGATGTGCTCGGTGCCCGCGTACCTGCGGCGGCGCACGGCGTCGGCGGCGGCGCCGAGCGCGTGCAGCGGGGCGTCGCGGTAGAGGTCGAGCGCCTCCTCGGGCGTGATGCGCCCGCCCGCGGCGGCACGGTCGAGGACGGACTGAAGGTCGGCCTTCTCGGTCACCGGCGGCGTCCCTTTCGTCAAGGGTTGTGGACGGAGATCCAGCGTACGCCAGGTGCTTTGCCGGGCCGACGTCAGGCCGCGTACGCCCCGGCCAGCAGGCCCAGAAAAGCCCCGGTGATCAGGAACGGGCCGAACGGGATCGCCGTCTTGCGCCCCGCCCGCCGGGCGACGACGAGGGCGCCGCCGTACAGCGCCCCCAGCAGGAAGCCGGCGAAGGTGCCGAGCATGAGCGTGGACCAGCCGTACCAGCCGAGGACCGCGCCCGTGCCGAGGGCGAGCTTGACGTCGCCGAAGCCCATGCCGGAGGGGTTGATGAGGAAGAGGAGGAGGTAGCCGGCGCCGAGGGCGAGGGCGCCGTAGAGAGTGGTGAGCCACTCCCCCGTGTGCTCGGGGACGAAGGCGACCACGCCGAGCAGGGTGAGGGCGGCCGCCGCGAACGGCAGGGTCAGCGGGTCCGGCAGCCGCTGCACCCGGAAGTCGACGACCGCGAGCAGCACGCCGAGGGGGGCGAGCAGCAGCCATACGCCCAGCTCGGGGCGGGTGCCGGTGGCCGCGGCGAGGGCGGCGCAGACGAGGGCGGTGGCGAGGGAGAGGGGGGCGACGGCAGGGCCGTATGCCTTCATGCAGGTCGCGCATCGCGCGCGCCCGAGCCAGCCGCGTACCGGATGCCCGTCCGGGCAGCCGTCCCGCCAGGGCTCGCCGGCCGGGGCCGAGAAGCGGTACACGGCCCGGGGCAGGAACGCGCCCGCCGCCGCACCCCACAGGGCGGCGGCGATCACCTCGGTCATCCCGCGGCGACGGCGCCGGAGCGCCAGGCCGGCAGCAGCTCGTCGAGCAGCGCCTCCGTGCGCGGCGGCAGCCCGCGCGCCCCGCTGCGGGTGATGAGGTCGGCGGCCAGGGCCTGGAGGCGGGCGGTGTCGCCGGTGGCGTGGGTGGCGCGCAGCAGCTCGTGCCACAGGCGCTCGTCGGCGGGCGCGGAGTTCAGGGCCGCGGTGAGTGCCTCGATGGCCTTCTCCGCGCGGTCCTTCTCCAGGTGGAACGCCGACAGCGCGAGCCCGATGTCCGCGACCAGCAGCGGAAGCTGGGCGTCGATGATCTCGTGGGTGAGCCAGCGGTAGCGGCCCTCGGGCCGGTCGGCGAGCAGCGGTCCGCGCACCAGCACGAGCGCGTCGGTGAGCAGCCGCCCCCGGACCTGCCGGCTGTTGATCCCCCGGCCCTGGGTGGCCTCGTGGTAGAGCGAGCGCAGCACGTCGAGGTCGGAGACGACGGACTTGGCGAGCGTGAGCCGCCCGGTGGCGTCGGTACGCAGCCGGGGGCTGCCGTCCGGGTCGGTGCCGAGCCACGCGTGCAGCCGCTCCAGCAGCGCGTCGCGCACGTCCTGGGTGACCCCGCGCGGCCACAGCGCGGAGGACAGCACGCGCGGGTGCACGCCCTCGCGGTGCAGCAGCAGCAGCGCGAGCGCCTCGTGGAGCAGGGCGCTGCGCTCGCCGTCCGGGGTGTCGAGGCCGATGATCTCGTACGGGCCGACGAGCCGGGCGTAGACCGCGGGCCGTCCCTGCTCGCTGATGTCGACGAGGAACGGCGGCGTGTTGGCGGGGCCGCCCTCGGGGCCGTGGTCGGGGTCCGCCTGGACGAACAGCTCGACCACGGCCTGCTGTTGGGCGGTCGGCAGGAGCTGCGCCTCGAGTTCGAGGCCGAGCAGCGGGGCGAGCAGCTTGCCCTCGCCGGTGATCTCCATCTCCCAGGCGGCGCCCGGCAGATCGCCGGTCTCGGTGCCGACGAGGTAGCCGATGCCGAGCCGGCTTGCGTCGGAGGCGAGTTCGGCGAGCTTGACGGCGTCCTCGGCGGAGGGCTGCGCGGCGAGCAGGACGAGGTGCGGGGCCCAACGGGTGTGCTGGGCGGGCCCGGTGCGGCCGGTGAGCACGGAGTCGTGTCCGGTGGCCCCGAGCGCGCCGCGCCGCTGCCGGGTCTCGGCCTCCATGGTCTCGATCAGGTCGTCGATGCCGTCGAGGTGGCGCAGGCGGTTGGGGGCGAGCGGGGTGAGGTCCTGGCCGAACCCGACGAGGGTGATGGTCATGCGGTCGGACCAGCCGTTGGTGGCCAACTCGGCGGCGACGGACGCGAATACGGCGGCCCGGTCGGCCTCGCGTCCGCTCAGCGACACGATGCCCGGCACGGACTCCAGGTTCAGCAGCAGCCGGGAGTCGTCCATGGTGCCGAGGCTGACGAGGCCGGGGTAGGGCGCGGCGGTGTCCGCCTCCTCGTACCGTTCGGCGTCGCTGCGGGCCAGCATCCAGAAGGTCTGGTCCTGGCCGAGCTGCCAGGGCGCGGGGGGCTTCCCGGCGGGCTGGGCGAGCTGGAGATGCAGATCGCCGTTGCTGAGCCAGGCCGCGTAGACGGTGGGCAGGGCGCGGGACTCCGCCGCGAGGGACGCGGCGAGCCCGCGCAGGGAACGGTCCAGCAGTCGTACGCCTTCGGGGTCGGCGCCGACCAGGAGGGCGTCCTGGGCGTCGGCGGCGTCGCCGGTGGGCGTGGGCGGTTCCATGCCGCGCCGCCCGCCGACGGAACCGAGCGCCGACTGCCACATGGCCTGGCGGCGCCGGCGGCCGAGGGCGCCGAGGAGGCCGGCGGCTAGGAGGGGGGCGGCGAGGAGGGCCTCGGGGAGGCCGAAACCGTCGGACTGCGCGGCGGCGGAGGGGGTGGTGGCGGGCGTGGCGGGGGTGGCGGCGGGCGTGTTGTGGGGGGTCTGCCGCTGGTCGGGGGCGGGGCGCTGCTCGGGGAGGGAGACGTGGGCGGCCCCTGCGCCGCCGCCCTGGGCGTGGTCGCCGCCGGTCTTGGCGTAGTCGTGGATCTGCTGCTCGACTTCCGGCGAGACGTCGGGGGACTCGTCGGGCATCTCCACGAGTTCGCCGCCGCGGGCGTCGCCCGGCATCTCCATGATCCAGCCGGGCCGGATGAGGCTGGCCTCGGACAGCTTGCTGCCGTCGGGCTGCACCCGGTCCTTGTTGAGCTGGTAGATCTCCTTGTACCGGCGGCCGTCGCCGAGGTGCCGTTCGGCGATCTCCCACAGGGAGTCGTGGTGGCGGCCCTCGGGCGGCTGGATCCGGTAGTACTTCGTGTCGCCGTCCTTGGCGCTGCTCGGCGCTGCCGCCTCGGCGTGGGACGCCTGCTCGGCGAGGGCGGCGGCGGAGGCCGCGGCCTGCTCCTGCTGCTGGGCGAAGAGACCGCCACCGGGCGTCTGCTGGGCGGCGGCGACGGCACCGCGCTGGTCGGCGTCCAGGCTCTGGCCGAGCTGGGAGAGCCCCGGCGTGAGGCTGGCGGCGGTGGCGCCGACGAGGAGCAGCGCGGCGACGAGCTGGCGGGCGAGCAACTGGCTGGGCCCGGCGCCGGGTACCCGCCCGGGGACCCCGACGCCCGACAGGGCGGCCTTCATCTCGACGATCACGCAGGCGGTGAACTGGGCCCAGGCGACCCAGACGAAGAAGGTGAGGATGCCGAGGAAGGTGCCGACGCTCAGCTCGTCGGTCAGCCACTCCTGCGGGTCCCAGGTTTCGGGCAGCGGCCACCCCAACTGCGTTGCCAGCGCCCAGGGCACCCCGACGACCAGCACGAGCAGCGCGACGAACGCGAGGAACGCCTTGACGACGTCCCCGAACGAACGCCGGTGCACCCGCACGGGCTGCGGGGTCCGGTTCCGCGGGGTGGTCGGGCTTCCCGTCGGGCTTCCCGTCGAGCTGGAGCGTCGCGGCATGGGAGGTGTCCTGGGGTGTGTGGTCGTGAGTGGTCGGGTGCGGCGGGGTGAGGTGTGATGGGTGTGCTGAGCCTACAGAGATCTTATGGACTCGCCTCGGGGTCGTCGAAGGCCAGGTGGGCCCGGGCGGCCGGGACCGGGGGACTCCTCACATTCCCCACACAATCGCGACGGCAGGCTCAGGGGGCTCTCCGCTGGTGCCACACCTGCGGGTTCAGAGCGGCCGCGACGAACCCCTCCCCCACCGTGATCGTCAGGTCGGGATGTTCCACCCTGCGGACGACCCGCTCCCGTCGAACCCGTCGATCTCGTCCAACTCATCGAACTCATCGAACTCGAAGACGAAGCACAGACACGAACAGGGGGAAGTGCTCCGCCTCCAGGAGTCGATCCGCTTCGCCGATGACTGCGGCAACCCCAACCCCGCCGGTCACCGCACCGCACAGATCATCCAGACAGTCCACCATCGCGTCCCAGTTCCTGCCGAAGTAGCCGGGGAACAGCAGGGCTTCGGCGAACGTGTCGTAGATCCCCCCGGGCCGTTCGGTGTGCACGGTTGAGTGGGACACGCTCCGCGAGCACGGCGGCTTCGAGATCCACGAGGCGGCCCGGCGTTTCCTCACCGAGTTCGGCGGGCTGGAGAGCAGCGAGTACCAGCCGGCTCTGCGCAACACCCGGTCGGTCTCCTCGGACCATCGATGCTCGCGCTCCCACCCGCGCGTCACAGTGGCCTCCTTGTAGTAAAGGTCAGTCTGCTGCGAGCAGTTCCTCCAGCAGCTGGTCGTATGCCCGGAAGCCGGCCTTGCCGCTCTCCGGTGCGTCCGACTCAGGGCGGAGGATGGCCGGGAGATGAGCGACCCGCCACATCCTGAAGATGTCCGCCGGGGCGCTTCGGCCCGTGGTGTCGGCCAAGTCGGAGGCGGTGGCAAGGATTTCGGCGACTTCGGGCGCCCCTCGTCCGGGTTCCGTCCCAGCGGCGATGGCGGCGTTGATCAGGGCCTGCAGGAAGAGGGTGAGTTGGAGGTCCGCCGCCATACGGCACATCCGCCGCACCACCGGCGGCTCCTCAAGTCGCTCCAGCGGCTGCGCCACACCCGTGATGCCCCCTGACCAGAGCAGCAGGAGGGCCGCGGGCACGTCATGGTCGCGGAATCTGCCCAACTCGTCGACGATCGCCATCGCGTGGTCACTGAACCGGCAGACGGACCGGATGCCCTCCATCAGGCGTTCGGTGTCGGGCCGGTGACGCGCCAGATAGTCGCCCATGGAGACCTCGGTCAGCCGCCAGGTGCCGGTGGAGTTCACCGCACCGACTTCCACCACCCCGCCCAGCGGCCCGAACACCGCGCGCGCGAGCAGCGCTTCCGACACCACTGTTCAGGACCGGCGTCGGCGCAGGGTCTTCCAGGCCTCCTCCACCGCATCCGTGACCGTCAGGCGCCACGACTCCAGCTTGTCGGCCACCGTTGTCCGCACCATCTGCCACTTGAACCACGGCGGGAGCTCACGGAACGGTACGAACGTCAGCGTGTCCCTGATCGCATGGTCGGCGAAGCCACCCCAGCCCTCCGCTCGCAGCGCGGCGTAGAGCTCCGGAGTCAGCCGCCCGTTGAGCCGGGCCACGTGCGCCGCCGCCGTGAACGGGAAGTCCCGCCGGGAGCGGTCCAGTACGGCGAGGGCCCGGATGATCCGCGACGAGGCCACCTCCGGCGGGCAGTTCAGCGCCAGACCGATCACCGCCGCGCCGAGGGACTCCTCACCCCGTTCGAACGCCGCGTCCACCTCGGCGGGGTCGTCGACACCCAGCAGGCCCTCGCCGGTCTCCCAGTTCCAGCTACGGCCGTCAGTCATCGCAGGGCGGCGGCGGGAGCACCCGCTGCTTCTTGACGTTGTCGATCATTCCCGCCTTCTTCAGCTTGGTCAGGTCGCCTTGTGTGACGCTCTTCGAGGGGTACGACGACTGGACGTGGCCATGGTAGATCTCCTTGACCACGTTGCCGTCCTTGTCGAGGATCTCCCGGTGCCGGTCCAGGACCACGATCTCGTTGTTGGCGTGGTCCACGCCGAGACGCCGGGTGACGTTGGGGTTGTTCGGGTCCATGTCGATCGAGCGGTCCAGCGCGGCCTGACCGTTGGACGGCGCCCGGCTCACCTCGCCCTTGGCCGACGAACTGGACCCCGAACCGTGCTTGCTGTACTCCGAGTCGTCGTAGACCCGGGTCGGTTCCTTGGCGTCCTCCTCCAGACCGAGCGGGTCGCTCCAGCGGAACGGGTTGTCGACGTATCCGTGATGATTCGGCGCCGGGGCGAGACCCAAGGGATCCGGTGAGAGGTAGCTCGCCGTGTCCGGGTCGTAGTAGCGGGCCAGGTTGTAGTGCAGGCCCGTCTCCGCGTCGCGGTACTGGCCCGGGAAGGCCAGCGGGCACAGGGCCTCGCCCGAGTCCGGCAGCGGCCGTCCCCACAGGCTCGTCGCCGACCGCCAGGCGATCTCGCCGTCCTCGTCGACCAGTTCGGTGGGGGTCCCGACCAGGTCGGTGACGATCGCGTAGAACTGCCGGTCGATCTCCTCCGGCGTGCGGAACCTGCTCCGCACCTGGGCCGCCGCCCGGTGCGTCCCCGGCTCCCAGTCCCAGGTGTCCGTCTCCAGCACACCGTCCCGGAGCGTCTGCTGCTCCGCGAGGTTGGCGCAGTCCCAGGTGAAGAGGACCTCGTCGGTGAGCGAACCGTCCTCCCGCACCCGTGCCTTGGCCGTACGGCGGCCCAGGGCGTCGTAGCGGTAGCGCCAGACGCCGTTGTCGGGCGTCACCGCCTCGGTGAGGCGGTCCTCCGCGTCCCAGACGTACGTCCATACGCGGCGCAGGCCCGACAGCGTCCGTCGGATCACCCGGGAGACGCGTCCCTGGGCGTCGTGCTCGTACGAGGTGCGGCCCGCCGAGCTGACCTTCGTGCCGGCGTGCTGCGCCGGGCCCTGGGCGTCCTGGCCGTCGGGGGCAGGGTGCTCGGCGGTGGTGAGGTTGCCGAGTTCGTCGTAGGCGTAGGACTCGGTCCAGGTGTCGGCCGTGACCCGGGTGACCCGGCCCGCGCGGTCGAGGTCGAAGCGGCGGGTGCCGGACAGGCGGTCGGTGATCGCGGTCAGGTGGCCGTCGGCGCGGTACGCGTAGGCGCGGGACTGGCGGACGGCCGGGGTACCGGACCCGCTGCCGTCCACCCCCGTCCGGGACTGGATGATCTGTTCCACCAGCCGGTGGCCCGCGTCCCAGGACTGCGTCAGCGTCGCCGCGCCGCCCAGGCCCCGAGCGGTCTCGCGACCGGCCGCGTCGTACGTGAACGTCAGTTCGCCGGCGGCGGTGACGAGCGAGGCGGGCAGACCTGCGGAGTCGTACGACCACTGCGAAACGGCGCCGGAGGGGGTGGTCCGCCGGATACGTCGGCCGAGCGCGTCGTACTCGCTCGTGACGGTACGGCCGTCCGCCGTCTCCGCGACGATCCGGCCGACGGCGTCGTAGGCGTACGCGACGCTGCTGTCGGCGTTCACGGCCTCGACCATCCGGCCGGACGCGTCGTAGCGCAGGGAGGTGACCGCGCCGGTGTCGGTCTGCGTCGTCACGGCACGCCCGGCGGCGTCGCGGGTGACGCGCACGGTCTGGCCGGTTCCGTTCGTGCGCTCGATCTGGTAGCCGGCGGGATCGTAGGCGTAGGTGACCGTGCGGCCGTTGTAGTCCGTCTCGGCGATGAGGTGGCCCGCGGCGTCGTAGCGGTAACGCCATGCGCCGCCCTGCGGGTTGGTCACCGCGGTGAGGCGCAGCTCGGCGTCGTGCGTGAAGACGTAACGGGTGCCGTCCGGGTCGGTCCGGGCGCTCGGCAGGTCGAAGGCGCCGTACTCGAAGGCCGTGGTGAAGCCGCCCGGTTCCTGGTGTTCGGTGAGATTGCCCTCGGCGTCGTACGACCAGGACTCGCGGCTGCCGTCGGCACGCTCTCGCCACAGCAGCAGGCCCTCGGGGTTCCAGCCCTGCCGGACGCTGCCGCCGACGGGGTCGTCGATCCGCACGACACGGCCGTACGCGTCCCTGTGCACGACGGCGACGCTCCCGCGCGGGTCGACGACCCGTACCGGGAGTCCGGTCCCGTCGGTGTCGAAGCGGAAGGTGTTGCCGAGCGCGTCGGTCTGGGCGATGCGGTGGCCGCGGGTGTCGTAGGTGTACGAACTCAGCGCGCCCAGCGGATCGGTGCTGCTCAGCAGGTTGCCGCGGTCGTCGTAGGCGCATTCCCAGCGCGCCCCGTCGGGCTCGACGATGGCGACGGGCTGGATCTCCGCGTCGTACTCGACGTGAATGCTGGTGCCGTCGGGGCGGTCCATGCGCACCGGCTCGCCGTGCTCGCCGAGGGTGAAGCGGGTCGTGCGACCCAGTTCGTCGGTGCGGGAGAGCATCCGGCCGTAGCGGTCCCACTCGGAGTGATTGGTGTGGCCGAGGGGGTCTGTCTCCGCTACGAGTTGGAGCTGCTCGTTGTAGCGGTACGTCGTCGTGTTCCCGAGCGCGTCCGTGTAGCGCGTCTCGCGGTTCTCGCTGTCGTACTCGACCGTGCAGGAGAGGCTGCCGTCGTCGCCCTCGCCCGCGGTGCAGCGGTCCAGGGCGTCGTAGGTGAAGCGGTAGGAGTAGCCGTTGCGGTCGGTCCAGGAGGTGATGCGGGTGCGGGCGTCGTACGTCAGTTTCCGGGGCTGGCCGCTGGAGTTGTGGATGCTGCCGAGGTTGCCCTGGGCGTCGTAGCCGAAGCGCCTGAGGAGCGTGCCGTCGGGGCCGTCCTCGGGGTTGTGGAGGCGCAGTGCGGTGACGCGGCCGTCCGCGGTGTCGACGTAGAGGTGGCGTCCCGCCGAATCCCGTACGGCGACCGGGGTGCCGTCGTCGTCGCGGTCGAAGTCGATACGGAGGCCGTTGCGGTCGGTGATCGCGGCGAGGGGGAGGGTGAACGCCTCGTCGGGTGCCGCCGGCTTCCTGCGCGGGGCGAAGTGGCGTGTGATGCCGCTGAGCGGGTCGGTGATCCTGACGGGGGCGCCGGGAGCGCCGTCCCAGTCGAGTCGCAGGCGCGGGCCTTCCAGGGGCAGGACCGAGGTGCCCGGCGTCGGCACCGGGTAGAAGAGGAGCATGCCGTCCTCGGTGGCGAAGACGGCGCCCTCGTCGTCGAGTTCGAGGCGTTCGTCCAGCGTGGAGGCCCAGGAGGGGCCGAAGCAGCGGCCGTACGGGTACGAGGAGAGGTGCGTGCGGCGCAGGACCAGCGGGAGCAGGCCCGGCAGGTCGACGTCCCTCTCCTCCATCAGCATGTCGCCGGAGATCATGTCGATGGGGTCGCCGTTCTTGCAGCGGCCCTTCGTCGGCTTGCTGTGCGCGACGGCGTCGTCGGCCTCCTTGCGCAGGCCCTTCTTCCCCAGCCCCTTGGCCATGGCCTTCAGGCCGCCCTTGCCGAGCGCCTTCATACCCATGGCGAGCTTGCCGAGGCTGGTGAGGCCCTTCATGCCGGGTATGCAGTCCAGCGCGGCGAGTCCGACGTCGAGTAGACCGGCTTGGCCTTTGGAGTATTTGTAGAGGGAGTCGGCGAGCACGATGAGACCGGCGACGATCACGATCGCGGCCAGGATCGGCCCCCCGATGATCATCGCGATCACACCCACCACCGCCACGACGACCTTGCATACGGCGACGATCGTGTCCCAGTTGTCGACGAACCAGTCCCCGATGTCCTCCCACCATGACCGGTTCTGGATCCCCGCGTCCGACGCCTCGTCGATCTTCGTCTTCGCGGTCCTGGCGGCCTCCTCGCGCATCTTGCGCGCGTCCTCGGCCATCTTCTTCGCCGCGTCCAACGCGCCCTGCGCATCAGCGACATCACCACGCGCGGTGGCCTGAGCCGTCTCCGCCTGCTGCACATCCCGCGTCGCCGCACGGACCTTCGCCTCGTCCGGCTTGTCGGCCGCCTTGCTGCCCGTCGGGTCGTCCTTGTACTTGCCGGCTTCCTTCCCCGCCCGCGTCACCCACGAATCAGCAGTCGACAGCCGCGACTTCGCCGACGCCAGATCCGACCGCGCCTCCCGCCCCCGCGCCAACGCCCGATCCGCCAACGCCTGCGCCCGCTCCAGCTTCGGCCAGTAATCCGCCAGCGCATCACCGCACAACTCGTACGACGACTTCAACTTCTTCAGATTCTTCGGGACATCGGCGAAGTCCTCCTTGAAGACATCCGCCGACTTACCCGCCCACTCCGCGAGCGTGCCCTCCCCCGCCATCCCCTTCACCAGACGCAACGCATCCGACACGTCATCCGCGAAGTCATGCAGCTTCTTCGCCAGCTGCCGCACCTGCTGCGGATCCCCCGGCACCGGATCACCGTCCAGATCCAGGACATGCCAATCCGTGGGCCGATGCCCCGCCATACCGCAACCCCCGTCACGTACGCATCTTCAACAACCGTATGCACACGTGAACATACAAGGGTCAGAGGTTCGATGCGAAGGGTGCCGGTGGATCTGCGGACTCAGTGATACGGGTCCGGTGAGAACGAGGGCCGCTCGCTGGGAAAGTCGTCGGGGAAGAAGGGGACGCGCACAGCCCCGGTGAGGAGTCCGAGGACAGTCTCGGCCGAACTGCGGGCACTCACGACCGCACCGAGCCGGCCGGCCGGCATGCTGGGCCGGCCTGAATGATCACGGTCGGCCAGTGTTCGGGACGAGATCCCCGTGTTCGGCACGGTATGCGTCCAGTACGGGGAGCGGCCTGGTTTGGAGGAGGGAGCGCAACTGCCCGGTCTGCTCGGCGATGTCGAGATGCCCGTTGGGCGCGCTCTGCGCGAAGACCCACAGGAACTCACCATGGATCGTCTCTCGCGGCCTACTCCGCGAAGCGGAACGTAGAAGTAATCGCATCGAAGATGTCGAAGAACGAGTCCGCCAGATCCAGTACCTGGCTGCTCCCCGCCACCAGCGCCACCTTCCCCTCCTGGCCCGGCACCGGGATGAAGGTCTGCATCAGCACCGCGCGGATCGTGCGCTTCAGCGCGTCGTCCGGTACCGCGATGTCCTCGATGCCGTACGTCCGGGCCGCCGGGCCCACGCCCGGGATGTCGACGGTGGTCACCTTGCGCCAGGAGTCGCCCTCCTTCTTGGCTTCCTTGACGGCGAGTTGGCTCGCCATGACCGACGGGTCCGTCGACAGGGGCTCGCCCGACTGCGAGCGGCCGCCCACCAGGGACACCGTCACCGAGCCCGTGATCGGGGTGTCGCCGCCGAAGCTCTCCGCCATGCAACCGCAGTACAGTGCGCCCGACTTCCAGGCGTCGGCGGCGGCCTTGCGGAGGAACTCCACATAGGTGTCGCGGTACTTGGACAACTCTGGGTGGCCGGCCACCCGGTCGTTCACCATGCGGCGGATCGAGTCGTCGCGCGACTCAGGGCGGACGTCGAACTCCCACCACGACTCCGGCACCTTGATCCGGAAGCCGCCGCGCTCGATCGTGAGCGCCTCCATGTAGCGGGCCATGACGTCGACCTTCCCCCTTCATCCGATGTACGGTGCCGATCAGCCTACGAGTACCAGTCGGGGGACGCATACATGGGCAAGGGCAAGAGCGACCTGTCGCTGCCGCTGACCGAGCTGGAGGACTACGGGCGGCGGCTGCGGTCCATCAAGACCCGGATGAACCACACCAAGAAGATGTTCGAGGCCTACGCGGACGACATCGGCGACGGCACCGTCAACAGCGCTCTCGGGGACTTCGAGTCCAACTGGGAGGACGGCCGCGAGGACATCGGCCAGCAGCTCGACGCCCTCGCCGGCATGTCCGACGCCGTGGTCCGCGAGTTCAAGAAGCTCGACGACGAACTCGCCAAGCAGGTCAACGACGCGATGAAGACCGAGGACAAGCGGCCCAAGAAAGACAAGGGCTGAGCCCCGTCAGCCCACCTCGTTCTCGGCCACGGCCTCCCCGCGGACGATCACGTCACCGCCGTAGAACATGCCGGTGAAGACCGGGGAGTACGTGAGCTGGACCTGCACCTGCACCTGGTCCACGTCCGCCGCCACGCAGTGCGTCGCCGCGATGTCCGGGCCGGTCATGTCCATCTCGCGCGCGAAGGCCTTCACGCGGGCGTCGCAGTTCTCGTAGTTGATCGGCGCGGGGCCGCCCTCGTTGTCGTAGAGGGCCTCGCGGTCGATGTCCTGGGCGGCGTAACGGGCGGCCTGTTCCGCGATGTCGGCCGCGCGCTCGCGCTTGCTGATGGACATGCCTCCGTCGATGACGAACGCCGCGAGGGCCAGGAACAGCAGCGCGAAGATGATCACCGCGCCCGCGCCCGAACCGCGGTCGTCCATCCCCGCGCGGACCTGCGAGAACCACCGTCTCACGCCGACCTCCGGAAGGGGTCGAGCGGGGAGCTGAAGGTCGCGTCCATCGTCGGGTCGATGTCCAGGCCGAGCATCGCCAGGCCCCTGACCTCGCAGCTGACCTGGACCGAGAAGAGGGGGTCCACCTCCGGGTCGAAGCCCGCGCTCGTCTGCGTCACCGTCACCGGGCCCGAGCAGACGTCCGCCAGGTTCGCGGCAGCCGCCTTGCGGGCCTCGGCCATCGCCGTGCCGTGGTCCTTCTGGATGGACCCGGCGCGGGCCGCGTCCCGGGCGGCGCCGTCCAAGGCGCCCCGCCCGTCGACGAGTTGCCCGAAGGCGACCAGCACCAGGATGAACAGCATCATCACCGGAGCGAGGATCACGACCTCGATGGTGGACAGGCCCCGGTCCTCCCGCAGGGACCGCATCAGTTCTCCCCCTCCGGCACGAACCGCTCCACCGGCCCCGCCGACTGCGCGTGCACCGTCAGGTCCAGGCCCGGGAAGACCGACGGCACCCGCGCCGTGATCTCCACGCCCACCGTGTTCTGCTCCGGCTGGAGCATCGTCACGTCCGGCGAGAGCACCAGCGTCGGGCCCAGCTGCTCGATGTAGCTGTCGACGACCGTACGGGCCTCGCCGCGCCAGCCGCCCGGCTGGGCGTCCGCCGTGGCACGCGCCTTGCGGGCTCCGGCCTGGGCCGCCGCCTGGGCCACGTGATCGGCGAAGAAGTACAGCGCGAACTGCACGGTCGCGAAGATCATGAAGAACAGGACGGGGGTCAGCAGCACGAACTCGATCGCGGACATGCCGGAGTCGCCGCGCGTGGCGGCTTCCTCCCGTCTACGGCGTACCCAGGCCCGCATACGTCGCTGCACCCCCGTCACCACGGTCAGCAGGTGCCGGCCGCGCTGGCGCCCTCGATGCAGTCCTCCACGTTCTCCGCGCCGGATTCCAGCGCGCGGTTGATGATCGCGGCGACCACGCCGACGATCGCCACGACGACCGCGGAGATGATGACCCACTCCACGGCCGAGGCGCCGCGGTCCAGTTCGCCGGAGCGGGCGCGCTGCACCCGGCTCTGCAGGAAGGTGACGAGGAAGTCCACCGCCGGGATCCCGGTACGGAAGTTCCGTTCGGTCATGGTCAGTTGTCCTTTCAGAGGGTTGGTCGGCGTCAGACCTGGAACACGCGCATGGCGGCCGGATAGATCAGGAACACCAGGAACCCGGCGCACAGCAGCAGCTGCGCCACGAGCATCGACTGGGACTTCTCGCCCGCGCTGCCCTCGATCTCGGCGAGTTCACGGTGTCGCATGGTCTCGGCGCGGGAGGCGAGGGACTCCCGGACCTTCGCGCCGTCGTCGGCGACCAGGGCCAACGACGCCGACAGGTCCTTCAGTTCCTCCACGCCCAGCTCCTCGCCGAGCGAACCCAGCGCCTGCCACTGGCTGGTGCCGGTGATCCGGGCGTCGGCGAGGGCGTTGCGGATGCGCTGGTTGGCCCAGCCGTCCGAGATCTCGGCCGCCGCCATCAGCGCCTCCGGCAGACCGCGTCCGCCGGCCAGGCTCATCGACACCAGGTCCAGATAGGCGCCGATCACCCGCCGCAGGTCGCGCCGCTTCTCGGCCGCGTCCCGCCGTACCTCCACATCGGGGAGGAAGAAGAAGAGGACCGCGAAGAGCAGGGCCAGCCAGACCGGGATGACCGGGCTGCTGCCGAAGCCGAGGGTCCAGACGACCGCGAACAGGAACGGGCCGAAGAACAGGCCCGCCATCCCCAGCAGCACCTTCGTCGCCAGGAACTTCTCCCAGCTGCGCTCCAGCACCGCGAGGTCCGCCCGCAGCGAGCGCTGCTCCCAGCCCTGCTGCAGGTAGAACTCGGCGACCCGGCGGCCGACTTCGGTCCGGGTCGAGGAGAAGCGGCCCGTGTCCTGTGTGGTGCGCGTCGATCCGTACGCCGCACCCCGCGACCGCATCGCGTCGATCCGCGCGACCTGGGCGACGGCGCTGCGCTTGGTCGGCATCAGGGCGCGGACGAGGGTGTACACGCCCAGTCCGAAGATCGCGCCGACGACGATCGGCATCGTCACATCGCTCACTGGCGTGCCCCCTCCTCCGGCTGGAACGGCGACGGCTGGGCGGCACCGGAGGGCGTCCGCGGCCGCACGAACTGCACCGACGCCTCATCGCGGACCAGGAAGCGCTCCGGTGTCTCGATCGTCGACAGCTTGCGCAGCCACAGGAAGCCGAGCGCGAACAGGCCGCAGACGCAGGCGAGGACGAGCTGGCCGACCGGGTCGCCGTAGGGCTCGACGAACTCGCGGTTGAAGACGGACAGTCCGAGTACGAAGGCCACGGACACCGCGACGACGATCTGCACCGAGCGCCGGGTGGACGCCCGTTGGGCCATCACGCGCTGACGCATGTCGACCTCCTCGCGGGCGGACTTGGCGAGCGCGCCGAGCACCTGCCGCAGACCGGGGCCGCGCAGCCGGGCGTTGAGGATGAGCGCGGCGACGATGATGTCGGCGGAGGCGTCGTCGATCTCGTCGGCGAGCTGCTGGAGCGCGTCGGGCAGCGGGGTGCGCGAGCGCAGCCGGTCGACGAGGGCGTCCAGGTGCGGCCGCAGCACCGGGGCCGCGGCCCGCGCGGACGCCGGGATGGCCTGCTCCAGGCCGACCGCGCCGGCGATGGTGTCGCGCAGCGACTCCGTCCAGGAGGCGAGCGCCTCCACCCGCTTCATGGCGGCCCGCTCCTCGGCGGCCCCGCCGAAGAGCCGGTCCCAGAAGAAGACGAGGATCCCGGCCGCGATGCCGAGCACCGCCCACCGGGTGAGCAGCAGGACGACCAGTCCTACGCCCGCGGCGAGCGACCCGCGCTGACCGGCGAACCGGATCAGTTCGTTGGCGCGCTCGCTCGCCCGCTGCTTCTCGTGCTCGGGCTTGGCGGGCAGTCCGCGTACGGCGATGAGGAGCAGCGCGAGTCCACCGCCGACGGCGACGCCGCAGACGAGCGCGTACAGGACGGTCGTGGAGAACAGGCCGCCCATGGAGCCGAGTTCACTCATGTGCTCACCCCCACGTTCCGGCGGGCCGGTATCCGTGCGCCATCAGGTCCTCCAGGCAGGCGAGCGGGGCGTGCGGTACGACGCGGCCGTCGGGCGCCTCGGCGAAGACCTCGCTGGACAGCACGCGGCCGTCGACGCCGTTGACCTCGCGGATGGAGGTGACCATGCGCTGGAGTCGGCCGCCGCTCTGGTAGTCGTTGCGCCGCTGGATGAAGACGACGAAGTTCACCGCGCCCGCGATCAGCATCTGGCTGGCCTCGATGGGCAGTCGCTCGGTCGCCTGCAGCGCGTAGGTGGAAATACGGTTGAAGACCTCGCTGGAGCTGTTGGCGTGGATCGTGGACAGCGAGCCGTCGTTGCCCTGCGACATCGCGTTGAGCATGGTCACGATCTCGTCGCCGAGGACCTCACCGACGATGACCCGGGAGGGGTTCATCCGGAGGCTGCGGCGGACCAGCTCGGCCATGGTGATGGCGCCCTGGCCCTCGGAGTTGGGCAGCCGCTCCTCGAACGCCACGACGTTCGGGTGGAGTTCGGGGAAGGTGTCGAGCCCCAGCTCCAGGGCGCGCTCGACGGTGATGAGGCGCTCATGGCCCGGGATCTCGTTGGCGAGGGCCCGCAGCAGCGTGGTCTTTCCGGCGTTGGTGGCGCCCGCGATCATGATGTTCTTGCGGGCGCGGACCGCGCAGGCGAGGAAGTGGCCGACCTCGGGGGTCAGCGTGCCGTTGCCGACGAGGTCGGAGATGAAGACCTTGCCCATGCGTGCGCGACGGATGGACAGCGCGGGGCGCCGGGCGACGTCCATGACGGCCGACAGCCGGGAGCCGTCGGGCAGCCGCAGGTCGAGCTGGGGGTTGGCGGAGTCGAAGGGCCGGGAGGAGAGACCGGAGTAGGCGCCGAGCACCTGGATCAGCTCGATGAGCTCCTCGTCGGTCTCCGCGACCGGGTCGCCCTTGACCTCACGGCCGTCGCTGTAGCCGACGAAGACCTGGTCGCACCCGTTGATGTCGATGTTCTCGACCTCGGGGTTGTCCAGGAGCGGCTGGAGGCGTCCCACCCCGAACAGTGCCGCGTGCACGGCCGCCGCGTACTGCTCCTCGGTCTCCGCGTCCAGCGGGGTGCGCCCGGCGTTGATCTCGGTGCGGGCGTACTCCTCCAATATCTGCGCGATGACGGCACGGGCGTACTGCCGCTCGTCCTCGCTGGACATCGGGGTGACGCCGCTGACCTGGTCCAGGCGGCGCTGTTCGGAGATGCGGTCGCCGGCCTCCTGCCGGAACCGCTTGACCAGCTGATGATCGACAGCGCTCATCGAGCCGGGCCGCCGTTCAGCTGCGCCTGGTGGGCCCATGCGGCGCCGTACTGCTGGTAGATGTCGGCCGCGACCTTGCGGGCCGAGCGGATCAGCAGCGACTTGTCGAGGCGTCCGCGCTTGCGGCCGGCCAGCTGGTCGGCGCCGCTGGGGTCCTCGGCGATGGTGCCGACGACACGGGCGCCGGTCTGGGCGTGCACGAGCATGTCGTTGACCTGGCCCGCGATCTTCGCGGCGTCGCCCGGGTCGGCGATGAGCACGACGCCGATCAGCGGGGTGGCGAGGCTCGCGGCGCCGCGCGGGCCGCCGTGCAGCTTGGCGGCGAGGGCGGCGGCGCGGTCCCGGACCCGGGCGATGGCCTCGGGTTCGGTACGGCTGATCAGCAGGACGAGGGCGGCGTGCGGGAAGAGTTCCACGGCCGGGGTGTCGCCGCTGATCCGGCCGCAGTCGGCGATGACGTCGGCGGGCGCGTGCGGGGAGTCGGCGAGGGCGGCGAAGGCGTGCCCGAGGGTGGGCCACAGCCCGGCCAGACCGGCGGCCTGCTCGGCGATGCCGAGTCCGACGAGGACCTCGAGTCCGCCGCTCAACGGCTGGACGTGGTCCCAGAGTTGGTCGGGCACGAGTCCGCGTCGCGCGGTCGCGGCTATGGAGAGCATGCCGGTGTTCGGGTTGAGCGGCCCGCCGTGCGCGGCGGCACTGCGGTACACCAGGTCGCCGCCCGCCGGGTCGGTCTCGGCGAGCAGGACGCGACGCGGCCAGACCGCCGAGAGGGCGACGGCCGCGGTGGTGACGCCGGGGGAACCCTTGTCGGCGGCGAGAGCGATGAGCGCCATGGGTGGTGTGCCGCCTTCTAGTTGCTGCCGGGGACGAGCACGAGGGCCACTTCGTTGTTGGAGGCGGCCTGGGCGAGGAGGGCGGCTTTGTCGGCGTCGACGGTGAGGGTGACGGCGAGGTTGCTGCTGGCGACGATGTCGTCGCCGCCCGCGCCCGGCACGGAGGTGACGGTGGCCTGGTCGACGATGAGGGTGTCGCTGCCACCGCCCGCGGCGGCGCCGCTGTCCTCCTCATTGGAGCTGGAGTTGGAGCCGCTGGTGGTGCCGACGCGGTAGGCGGCGACGGTGTCGCCCGCCTTCAGACCGGTGGGGTACTGACCGGCCTTGAGGGAGAGTCCTACGGTGGCCTTGCCCTCGGTGACACCGACCTGCTCGCTGAACATCTCACCGACGGGCACGACACCGGCCGGGATGGTGTGCACGGCCTTGAGCTTCTTCAGGCCGTCCAGCAGGTGCCACTCGACGTAGTGGATGCTCTCGTCCTCGGCGACCATCACGGAGGTGACGTTGTCGTCGGTGACGGATCCGCCGGCCGGGATCTCCTTGGTGACCTTGACGACCTCGATCCGGTCACCGGCCTGCAGCACGAGCATGGTCGCGCCGAGCGCGCCGACCAGGATCAGCAGCACCGCCAGTGCGGCCAGCGCGGGTTTGCGCTCGCGAGGAGGGGTGGGAAGCCGATCGCCGACCGACGGCTGAGCCGGAGCGGCGGAACGTCCAGCGCCCGCCCCCGTACGCTCTTGGATCTTCACGCAACCGCTCCCCGTACACCCAAGAAATTGTCTGCCACGACTGTCAAATTCTCTGCAATTCCGGACACTTCACCCGACTTCCCGCTTCATCGTCGCGGTCTGCGCGGATAGTCAGCAGCTGGGGTGAGTGTCAAGCCATGGCACCGTATCAGCCGCTCATAAGCCCCTCAAGACGCGTCCGGCCCCGTGGGGAGCGGTGGCGGGACTGTTACTCATCCGCAACTGGATTCCCTGGTGACCCAGTCGCACACGCGGTAGTGAGCTGCGTCCGCCTGTGCGGTAGCGAAGGGGAACCGGCACCGCGCCGCCTGTTCGTCACGCGGCGACCATGAGCCCTGCACGATTCACTCACGAGATGAACCTGGTCCACACCCACGAGTGAATCGAGGGCGTATGCCAGACCACTGTGCAGCGCCCCACCTAGCTTCAGCCCCATGGTCAGCTCATCCCACGAGGCGATGCATCGCATCTTCCAGGAGGATCCGGGCGTCTTCGCCCGGACCTTCCGGGCCCTGGACCTCCCCTTCCCCGACCCCGCCGCCGTGTCCCTGATGCCCACGGATCTCACCGAGACCAGACCCACGGAACGGCGCGTGGACACTCTCCTCAGGATCGACACCGAGTCGGGCGACAGTCACCTCCTGATCGTCGAGGCACAAGGCGAGAAGGACCCTCGCAAGCCCACCAGTTGGGCCTACTACGTCGCGCACCTCCGCGAGAAGTACGGCATCCCTCCGGTCCTTCTCGTGACGTGCCAGGACAGGCACACCGCCGCTTGGGCTTCGAAGCCGTTCAAGATCGGGCCCCCGCAGTGGCCCACTCTCACCCTGCGCGCCCTGGTCCTGGGCCCTCACAACGTCCCGGTCATCACGGATCCGTCCGCCGCGGCCCGGGACATCCCGCTCGCGACCCTGAGCGCCATCACGCATGGTAAGGATCCGAACGCTCCTGCCATACTGAAGGCCCTGGCTGTCGCCCTGAAGACCATCGACGAGGAGACCGCAAGGATCTTCGCCGAGCTCACCGAACTCGGCCTCGGTAAAGCCAGGGCCGCCGAGACCTGGAGGCAACTGATGTCCGTGGATCTGTCCTTCTTCCGCTCCGAGACCTCCCAGCGCCTGCGTGCCGAAGGCCGTGCCGAAGGCCGTGCCGAGGGTGTCCTCCTGATCCTCGACACACGCGGCATCGAGGTGACGGAGGCGGCGCGCGAGCGGATCACCTCCTGCACGGACCTGGACGCGCTCCGCACCTGGCTCACCCGGGCCGTGACGGTGGACTCCGCCGACGACCTTTTCGCGGACCCCGAAGCCTGATCGTCCTCTCCCCGTAGCCCGCGCCGCGACGAGTTTCGCACCAGCGAAGCCCTCAGTAGAGTGCCGCCGGTGACAACAGCCGACGGGATACGGGGGGCGGCGACGGTGAGCGCGCTGCGGGCATACGCCACGGAAGGGGGCCGGCTCGCGCGGGCACTCCTCGCGTTGTGCGCTCTCGTTGCAGCGCTGCTCGCGGCTTTTGCCACAGCGACTCCGGCCCGCGCCGACACCCAGGCGGCCTACCTGGCCGACCGTCTCCGGGAGAGCCCGGTGTACGTGTCCGACCAACTCCCGCGCGAGGTACCGAAGTCGATGACTCCGGACTTCGCCGAGGTGGCGAAGCGCACGGGCGTCCCGACGTATGTCCTGGTCCTGCCCGGCCTGGCGGCGGACAGGGAGGGCCTGCTCGGCGCTGTGCACGACCGACTGGACCGGAACGGGCTGTACGTCCTCATCGACGAGTCGTCGGTCACGTACGCCGCGGCCTTCGGGGTCAACGCGCCGGTCGATGAGGCCCTGGCCGTCTGCCTTTACGAACTTCCCTACGACGCGGGTCCGTTGCGCGAGTTCGAGCTGTTCGCGGAGGTCGTCGCCGACGGCGCCGGGAAGGCAGCGGACCGGGCGGAGGCGGCCCGGGAGAAGTACGGCGACGACGAGCCCGAGGAGATGTACATCGGGCCGTCCGACCGGGAGAGCCAGTCCTTCCTGACCGGGATGCTGCTCACGGGCGTACCGCTGCTGATCCTCCTGCTGACCCCGTACGTACGCCGGCTTCGCGGCCGGAAGGGCAAGCCCAGGCGCCGCTGGCTGGTCCCGGCGGTGGCGTTGGCGGCGGCTGCCACCGTCCTCCTGGTGGCGACGGCGGCCTTCGACCAGACCACGTCGAGCGCCTCCCCCCGCCCGCGGGCGATGGACCTCAACGTCCGGATCGACCGGGTCGCGCAGGGCCTGGCCGAGGACCCGGTGTACGCGGATCCCGAGAGCCCCCGAGTCCTGGACGCGGCCCAACTGGAGCGCCTGCACAGCCGTATCGAGAAGTTCCGGAAGTCCGAGGGCGGCGGCCCGGTGTAAGTGTCCGTCGTGCCGCAGCTGCCCGCGGACGAGTCCGAGGGGGACGAGGAGGCGTTCGCGGCCGCGGTCCACGACAAACTGGGCGAGGACGGCGTGTACGTCGTCGCCGATCCGGTGTACGGCTCCATCGAGGTCTTCAACCACGGCCTCCTGCTGGACAGCCTCGACCTCCTCTTCGACCTCCCCTCGTCCATCGCCTACGGCGACGACAGGGCGGAGGAGGCCGACGACCACCTGCTCGGTGAGCGCCTCGACGCCCTGATGACGGTCCTCGACAAGGCCCCGCGCACGGACCGGCCCGAGACCTCCGGCGAGCCGTACCCGGTCACGGACCCCGTCACCGAGGACGACCTTCCGCCCCTGTTCGGGACCGACTTCACGCCGGGGCTGTTCATGGGCACGCTCGCGGCGGGGGCGGTGTTCGGTCTGGTGGCGGCCGTCGTGGCGATCGTCCGGAGGGTGCTGCGGCGCCTCCGGCCGCAGCCGTTGCCGACGGCTTCGCTCCCGGAGGTGTCGCCGACCGAGCCGCCGATGTCGTACCTGCGAAGCACGGCACGGGTCGAACTGCGCGCGCTGACATGGGACTTCGAGTCCTCAGCCGCGGTGACGGCGTCGGATCGCCGGCCGGCGGACAGTCTCGACGCGGCGTTGCTGCTCCTCGACGGGGACGCGGGCCGTGTCGAGGACTCCTCAACGTCGGCCGCCACCCTGGTCGCGGTGATCGTGCTGGCCCGGGCAGGCCGTGCCGCGCTCGCGGGCAAGGGCTACAACCGCTGCTGCGCGGTCAATCCCCTGCACGGCCCGGCGGTCACGCGCCACCATGTGCGGGTCTCCGCCCAGGGCAGGCAGCGGCGGCTGCTGCACGTGTGCGGATTGTGCCGCGATACGGCGATCGCGACGCCGGCCGCCTTGCACACCCGGATCCTGACCTTGCCCACGAGCCGGGGCGCCCGGGTGCCGTACGAGGAGGCGGACGAGCTGCTGACGGCGGTACCCGAGGGTGTTCGGCGGCTGGTCGAAAGGGTGCGGGAGGCGGTGCGCGTCCCGTAACCCGTAGCTTCCGCGAAGCATGCACGTCGGACTCGACCCGGATCGCCCCCGCCGCCCGAGACCGACGTCACTTCCCACCGGATACGATTCAGGACACACACGGCGCACGATTTGCACCAGAAGTTTCCTGAACGCCCACCTCACAGGGCACGTTCCGCCTGGCGAACCGACCCGCCCCATAGATACCGTCAGTGCACTCAACTGCATCTGTATCTCACGGGGAGTCCACTGTGAAGCGCCGCTCTTTGCCCGTTGCTGCCGCGCTCGCCGCGACGGCGGCTCTGCTGCTGACAGCGTGTGGCAGCGAGGACGACAAGTCCAGCGACAACGACAAGATCGCCGGCGCCGAGCAGGGGACGGAAAAGCCGACGAAGTCGGCGCAGCCCTCCGGGGCCACGGCGCAGAACAAGCCGGACGGCGTGGATGTCTCCCTGCCGAAGGACATGAACCTGGTCTTCGACTGGGCCGAGCCGGAGGACGAGAACGAGGCTGCGGCGATGGCGGATACGGCCAACTTCTTCCGGGCCATCTATCGGGGCGTGAACAAGCGCACGACCGACGACGCCGCCCTGGCCGCCTACGCCACGGGCGATGGGCTGAGGTACGCGAAGACGCAGATCGACGTCAGGCTCGAAGGCGGCTGGACGGCAACCGGCACCCGACGCCACTACCAGGCCACCACCAGGTCCGCCTCCAACGGCAACTCGGTGGAGGTCGCGTTCTGCGTGGACTCGACCAAGTTCTACTCGAAAGAGGTCAAGACCGGAAAGGTCCTGAAGGGTGCGCCCAGCATCTCGGACTACGACCGCTTCAAGATCATCATGGTCAAGCTCCCCACCGGGGACGCTCTGTGGCAGGCGTCCAAGGTGTACGTCGAGACGAAGGCGGCGCAGTGCCAGTGAACAGGTCACGGCGTACGACCCTCACCACCGGCGCGGCCGCGCTGACACTGGCCTTGGGTGCCTTCGTCACGGAACCGGCCTTCGCGGGAGAACAGCCGGGGAACACCCAGGGCTCCAACACCGAGCAGTCGGGCGGCAGTGACGGCAACGGCATCTACGCCGCCGCCCGCATCCACTACTCCGGATCCGTAGCCAAGAACGGCGGCACCGGCAACGTCACCTCCGCCGACGTCAACTGGACGCCACCACCCTGCTGGTACGCCCCCTACCTCGGCGCCAAGGACTTCAAAGAGAAGATGTCCAAGGACATCGAAGGCCAGATGAACACACCCGGCATGGGCGGCCACGCCGGCGCCGCGCTCAGCGAGTTGCAGCGCCACTACGAGGACGAGTACGGCTGGACCGACACACCGGGCTACAAGGACTACAACGTCGAGAACGACGGCAAGGGCATGTTCTGGGCCGCCGTCGAAAACCCCGACGAGCCAGACCTGCTCAAGCGCAGCTCATGCAACGACCTCCCCTTCTGGGTCGAGACCGGCGAGCCCCCGCCACCCCAGTACGAACAGGCCATCACCCCAAAGATCCTCGCAGCCCTGGCCTACCAGCACATGGAGCTGCCGGACACCGAGGTCACTCTCGCCCCCGAGGCGGTCACCAAGGTGAACCTGCCGACATGGGCCTGGCTCGACAAGACCGTCTTCGACGAGATCCAGGCCACGGCCGCCATCAACGCCCCCGGCCTCAACCTCCAGGCCACCACCACAGCCAAGCCGGTAACCCTGAAACTGGAGCCCGGCACGACAGACGCCGAGACCTACCCGGCATCGGGCGAGTGCGCCATCAACACCGACGGCTCCATCGGCGAGCCCTACGCCAAAGGCAAGGCCAACAAAACCCCACCCTGCGGCCTGAAATACCTCCGCTCCTCCGGCGACGGCACCTACAACCTCCAGGCCACCATCACCTGGGAAATCACGTGGACGGGCACGGGCGGCACGGGCGGCGACCTCCCGAACGGCACCTACGGCAGCAACCAGGCCGTCACCGTCCAGGAAATCCAGGCCACCAACCGCTGACCGAAGAAGCGACACATCACACACAGGGGGAGGGTGCCCAGTGGCAGAGCCAGACCTGACAGTCGACTACGACTTCCTCGCGGAGTCCGAGAAGAAGCTGGGCCAGCTCAAGAAGACATTCGAGGATCTCGAGAACCGTCGTGACGACATGCGCCAACACTGGGGTGCCGGCTCGATGGCCGAGGCTATGGAGAAGTTCGTCGACAACTGGGACGACTACCGCACCAAGCTTGTCGAGGGCTTCGATTCGGTCGGCAAGCTCGTGGCCGGCACCAAAAAGGCATTTGAGGATCTCGACAACCAGCTTGCCAAGCGCGATGACCAGAAGCAGAAGAAGTGACACCAACATCAAAGCGCCGCCCGGTCGACTGGCAGCCGCTCTGTGACACCGATCCCGTACCCGGCGATCCGGAAGAGATCCGCGCTGAGGTCCGCCACATGGTGTCGGTTGCGAAGAAGCTCAGGGATCAGGCAAAGAACCTGCAGACAATCAGCAACGAGGACAAACTAAAGGGCAAATACGTAAACCGCCTGCGCGAGGAATCCTCGACCCTTGAGAAGCACATGCGGGAGGTGGCCAGTCGGTACGAGCGCGTTCACGGCCATCTCACCACGTGGGCCAATGAGTTGGAGGACTTCCAGTCCGACGCCGACAAGGTCCTGCGCCGGGCCAAGGAGAAGCAGGCCGAGATCGAGGCCGAGAAAGCCAAGGAGGCCGACTCGGGAGAGAAGAACACACCGAAGCCGTCTGTCAGCGGAACGGATCACGATCCTCTGCAGACGTATCGGAGTCAGCTGAACACCATCACCGGCGACCGTGACAGCCGAGCCGGCTACCACGCGGGAAAAATCAAGGACGAGATCGACGACGTCATTGAGGACTCGTGGTGGGACGACGTCAAAGGATGGGTTCATGACAACGCGGACTGGATCAAGACCGTACTCGACGGGTTGGGTTGGATCGCCACCATCGCCGGCATCGTGGCCATTTGGATTCCGGGCCTGAACGTTCTGGTCCTCGGCATCGCCCTGCTCACCATCCTCACCAGATCCCTACTGGTCGCCTCCGGCGACGCATCCTGGACCGATCTGGCCTTCGACATCGGCGGCCTACTCCTGATGGGAATTGGCCGCGGCGGCATCATTGCGCTCAAAAGCGCCGCCAAGCGCACCAGCGCGGCAGCTCAAGTTGCACGTACCGGCGGCCTCAAAGGGGGCCTGAGATCACACAAGGGAATGCTGGATGATTTGAGTAAGGCCATTGCGAACGCCAGGGACGCCGGATCGCGTAAATTTTACACGGACCTGCGCAATTACACCCTGAAGAAGATCTCCCGGGATACCGGTCTGGTCGCCAAGGAGCCAACGCCGGTTTCCGGACTTTCCAAGTGGATGCACGTGGGCGATGACGAGGCGCCCGGATTGTTCGGCCAGCTCCGTGCCAACAAGCAAGCCTTCCCGGACGCTGTCGCCGGCGGCGCCTCAAGGCTGGGACACGCAGGATACGCTGCGTCGGTGTTCGCCGGATACACCGGTATGGCCGTGGATGTCATGGACAAATCGCTGAGCAAGAGCGACTCCGTCGGCTGGCTGAACGAGCATGCGTCCTTCTTTCCCGGTGACAAGCCGTACAACGAGGACTACAACACATGGAAGGAAAGCGGCTGGATGCCTGAACCCGACACCCATTGGTGACACTTGACCACTGCGGGGAAGTTGCATCACAAACGGAAACTAGGCCGGATACATGTCATTTAGAGACCAACTGGGCGCAGGCGCAAATTATAGGGTTCGCGTGACCATCATCGGTGGACTCGTCTCCATTTTCCCCATGATTGCTATCGGAATTGTGGTTCCCGAATCCGGTGGTGACTTTCTGCTCTGGCTCTACTGGGCCATGCTCGCAGGCTGCTTGCTTTACCTCCTCTGGATCCTCTTCCAGAACCCAAGGCCCAGTCGGCGGCCACCCCTGCTGACCCGCGACCTCGCCATGGGGTGGGCTCTCGCGATCCCCAGCCTCCTCGTCTCCTTCTGGCCGGGAGTCATCGGCGCCCCGCTGCTCACCCTGCTGGTCGGCGCGACTTGGGCCGTGGAAAAGGTTGGACACCGCGATGCCACGTCCTGAGAACCCTGGGGAATCCACCAGCATGCCCACCGGGTTCAACCTCGTCCCACCGCCTGGATGGGACACGATTCCCCTCCAGACTGGCACGAGGGAGGCAATCCAACGGATCGTGCAAAAGTCGGTGACTCAGCTGCCCGTCGGGTTCCCGAAGGATGACATCCCCAAGGCGCGCATGCTCCTCACGAAGGAACTCAAAGACACGGTCCGGCAGGCCCGCAAGTCCGACGGCCTCACGCTCTACCTCCCTGTCGAGCGGATGCACGGAATGCTCATCCCCGCCTCCTTCATCGCCTCGGAGCCGCTGGGAGCGCCGACGGAAAACGTCGATCCCGACCGTGTCCTCCTTGACCTCGCCCGGGGGGCCGAAGAGGCATCAGCACGGGAACTCGACGGGACTGCCGCCGTACGCACCTTGCTGAAGATGCCGGCCGACCCCGCCAAGGGCGTCGAGGTACCGTCGTGGCGCGTGCAGTACACAGTGCCGATCCCGCACAGCCTCCCCGCTCAATGGTTGACGTTCTCCTTCAGCACACTGATCGCTTCCGGCATGGACATCGAGTTCACCGAGACCCTGGTGGAGCTTTTCGACGCCGTGATGACCACCTTCCGATGGAGCTACGCATGATGATCGTCGAGACCGACTCCGATCCGTCCCTCTGGTTTCACATGCCTCTGCACGGCACAAAATCGGAGTTCGCCCAGTGGCTGGATCTGCAAGTCGAAGCGACTTCTCTGCTCCACCAGCGAAGGCTCACCTGGCGTGAGAAACGGCAGATGAAGAAGTTCCTGGAAGGCTCCGCCGCCATGCTGCGGAATCGCGTCCAGGCCGAGCAGGCTTTCCTGTTCGGCCCGATGCCGCCTCAGGCCGCACCCTTGGTCCTTTTCGCCAAGCAGTTCGCGTGCGACGAGGCACACACACCTCTGCATCTGAGCATGATGGCCGAACCCGACCCCTCAACAGCGGATGCCAGCAGCCGCGTCGAGACCACGCCGTTCGTCTCTCCCCACTTCGGGGAAGGCCTCCGCTGTCTCCGCAGCTGGACGGCTCCAGACGGGGGTTTGATGCTTTCCGTCGCCTACGCCTGGAACGACCCGGTCCACAACATCGACCTGCTTCTGAAGGGCCACTACAACGATCCGGCGCTCCTTGAGGCATCCTTCGACGCCATCGACGACTTCGCCAAGAGCGTTCGGCTCCAAGCCACGACCTGACCGAACGAGCCACGGCGTCGACCAGCACATGGAGCTACCGGACTCCGAGGTCACCCTCGCCCCTGCGGCGGTCACCAAGCTGAACCTGCCGACGTGGGCCTGGCTCGACGTGCCGTCTTCCACGAGGTCCAGGCCACGGGCGCCATCAACGCCGACGGCTCCATCGTCGAGCCGTACGCCAAGGGCAAGTCCGACGAGACCCCACCCTGCGGCCTGAAGAGGATGTTTCACGTGGTGAGTTTTGCCAGTTTCTTGTAGCAGGTCAGGGCTGCAGCCACGTCCACTCCCCCCGCCCCCCTCAGTCGTGCGGGACTTCCTCGATCACCGTCTCCTTGAACCGCCACGAGCCCCGATTCCCCAGTGCCTCCGCCTTCAGGCCCAGCTCCCAGGCGATCCGGGCGGCCCGGCCGTGTGTCAGGTCGGGGTATTCCTCGGGGAGCACCTTGATGTAGCCGCGCCTGTCGGCAGGGTGGGTGCGCAGCGCCTCACGCAGCTTCTCCTCCTGCTCCGCAGCCTTGTACGGCTGCCCCACGGCGCCCGTCCCCTTGTCCTTCTGCGCGTCCCGGCGCCTCGCGGCGTCCGAACCGCGCCAGGTCATCCACGCGACGGAGCCGAGTGCGGCGAGGGCGAGCGCGCTGGAGCCGAGGGCTTCGGCGGTGGCGTCCACCTGGCCCGGCGTCTGCGGACGGAGGTCGCCGTCGGGGTCCTCGATCACCGTCAGCACTTGGCCGGCGTCGTAGAGGTCCGACGTCGTTTCCATTTCGGGGCCCGGGACCCGGGTACCGTCCTGATGCTCCAGCGTGTAGTAGGAGTGACGGCCCTTTCGCCCCTGGGCCGGATCGCGCCGTTCGCTCACTACCGTTGCGCTGACCTCCTCGCCCCGCTGTGCCAGCATGAGGTCGTCACGGGCGAGGTCAGCGACAACCACCGACATCGCAGACGTAATCACCATGAACAGCGCCGCGTAGGCACTCGATTCCTTGGCCCCGAGCTTCCGGATCAGCACGATCAGCAGCACGCCGTGGGCGATCCACAGAAGGATCTCAGCGACGGGCCCGAGATCGTCCGCCAGGACGAACAGCCCCGCGATCACGGCGAGTACATAGCAGCCAATGCCGACCGCCAGCAGAACCGGATAGCGGATACGCCTCATGTGCGCCTCGCCCTCTGCCCCTGCAAGGCCGCTCATGCTCGTCACTCCGTTCCTTCGACATTCGGGCCAGTGGCCTGCGGAGTGTTCCCTCCGCGCGGTTCGTCCACCGAGACCGACTTCATGATGCCGCTGAGCACATCGAGGTATTCAGTCCAGTGCTCGATGTCCTGGGTCATGAAGACGAACAGGGCCGACCCAGGTCCGGTCTTCAGCGGCACGCAGAACTGCACCTGCCGGACGGTGGCGGGTACGGGTTCGTCCAGACCGAAGAGTACGCCGGGGATCCGCAGGTCCTGATCGCGGATGCAGAGGGCCGAAATGCCGTAGGGCAGCATGACCAGCCCAACCTCGGCATCCGAATACAGCTCACGCCACTGGGCGGCCGTCCGTCTCGCGGACCCCTGTCTGTCCTGGCTCTGCGGGCCGGCCTCCGGCCTTTCGATCATCACGTAGAGCGTGCCCTGCGACAGCTGGTCCCCGGGCATGCGCAACAGGCAGCTCGACACGTGCTCGGCACCCGCCGCGATCATCGTCTGCAGGATGTACTCGCTCGACACCACGAGGCTGAGCCTCTGCTCCCCCGTGGCGTCGGCGAAGAGCATCTCGGCCGCTTCCGCCATGCGCAGCACGCGCGCCTCGGGGTCCTCGGCGAGGTCGAACTCCATGAAGCCCGGCGGAAGCTCGAACCAGAGGTCGGGTACGTCAGTGGGGGCGATCGGTGTTGCGGTGGGGGTCATCAGTCCGTCAGCTCCCAAGCACCCAGGCCGATGGCACTACCCACGGCCACGACTCCGCCGAACTTGCCTCCGCCCGCACCGGTGGCGATGTTGCCCACGCCGGTTCCCCAGGTGGCGGCGTCGTAGCGACCGGTGCTCGTCTCGTAGGCGTTGATGGCGGTGGGCGCCGTCCACGCGAGCTGTGCCGCGGCCTGAACACCCTCCGTGGTCGTCAGGGCGGCGCCGCGCGAGACACCCAGCTTGGCGGCGGCGGCCATGATCGGCTTGTCGATCACCGCTGCTACGGGGTCGGCGGCCTTCATGGCATTCTTCGCCACTGTGGAGCCGGTCTTGATACCGACCTTGGTGCCCGCGACGACGCCCCCGGCCCCTCGGCCCGCCTTGAGCCCGGCCGTGATTCCCGCCTTCGCGGCACCGACGCCGGGAATCATGCCCAGTGCGTCGCCCCCCAGGGTGAGCCAGTTGCCGATGTTGCCCCCGGTCGGCGGGAACAGCCCGCTCACTCCGTAGGACGCCGCGTGTGCGAAGAGCGCGACGGCGCTCAGCCCGATGGCCAGCGGGGCCAGCACCGGACAGAAGATGGCGATCACGCCGATGACGGAGGCCGCGACGGTGATCCAGTCGGCGTGGCTCTTGATCCAGTCGCCTATTGCGGCGAGTACGTCACCCACCGCCCCCGGCAGATCGGCTATTGCCTTTCCCAGATCCGCGATGGCGTCCCCGAGCTTGTCCCACATGCCGGGCTCGTTCGGGGCGATGTCCATGGCCTTCTTCAGGCGCTCGGCTATCTCTTTGCCGTACTCCCGGTAGTTGCCGGCCATACGGCGACCCCGGCGGCGGAGCTCCTCCAGCTCCTCCTCCTTGGCGCTCACCGTACGGCCTGCCGCCTTGACCTTGTCCTCGTGGTCGTCGGCGTCCTTGGTGTCGTCGTCAGCCTTCTTCAGCTTGTCGGACGTGTCGCGCGCGTTGCCCAACTGTTCACTGACCGCAGCCGCACTCGCCTCCAGCCGCACGGCGTCGGCCTGCTTGTTCTCCATGTACGCCGCCCAGTCCTCCAGGGCGGTGGCGGCAGCGTCGAACGAGTCGCGGGCCTCGTCCATGCGCGGGCGGAACTCATCGTCAAACTTCTCCCGGAAGGCTTCCGCCGCCTTCCCTTTCCAGTCACCGACCCCGGTGCCGTGCAGCACATGGCAGATCTCGACGAGCGCCTTCGCCGTCCGGCGGACCGTCTTGGCCACCTCGTCGGCCACCGTGTGATCACCGGGACAGGGCACGAAGCCCAGGGCCGGGAAACTCTCCAGTTTCGCCTCGGCCATGACTACTTGCCGCCTCCCTTGGCCTTGCCCTGGTTCTTGTTGGCCTCAGCCAGTTCGTGGTCCAGCTTCTCGAAGGACTCCTTGACCTTGAGCAGCGCCTCGGACGCCTTCTCCGAGAACTTCGTCAGCTGCTTGATGCCGTACGACCACTCGTCACCGAGGTCGTCCATGCGCTTGGCGAGTTCCGGCACCCCCATGGCGTCGCCGGTGACGTGTTCCATCTCCCGGCCCGGCTTCTTCATCAGCTCGGCTATGTGATCGAGGTTGTGTCTCACTCGGTTCAGGACCGCGTAGTCGGCCGACAAGTCGCTCATAAATGCCCCCGTTGTGCCATGTCCAGCTCGGTCACAGCGGTGCGGCGGCCCCGATCGAGGCCGCCGCCCCACGCGTCATCCGACGAACGTCACTTACCCCGAGCCTGCTTGGCCAGTTCGTCGTCGATCTGCTCGAACTTGTCCGCCGCCATGGTCAGGTAGTCCCCCATGCCGTCCAGACCGTCCAGCGTGTCCTTGGAACCCTGCACGAACTCCGTGAAGTTCTCGTCGAAGGCCTTGGAGGAGCTCTTCGTGACGTAGCCCGACTCGACCAGGTTGTTGATGTACTTCTTCAGGCCGTCGAGCTTCTCCTGGAGCCGCTCCTTCTCCTTCACGACATGCTTGGCAGCATCCCGCATGTCCTGATATGTGACGTCAAGGTCCTTGGCCATGAAGCCGCTCCCTCTCCACAACGCCGCAGGGCCAACCCCCGTGGCTCCCTGTTTGCGGTCCGACAGTGACCGGCCGGCCCCAACTCGGGTGCGCCAGCCGGTGTGATCGTCCGCTCTTGAGGCAGCAGCTTACGGGTGGGGCCTGAGGTGTCACATCCCGGCTTTGTGAACAAGCCGTCATGGCCCCGTCACAACAACTCCCGCACTTCGTTGCCATCGGGAAGACGGAACCCGCGACCGCCCCCTCCCGCTGTCGCCGCTCCGCGCCCAGCGGATATCGTCGCTTCGAACTGTGGCCGGCGTTGCGGAAGCGGTCACAGGGGCATCGGGGAGGACAAGAGACGTGCGCCTGACTCTGACCGTCGTCGACCCGTTCGGCGGGGGCACCGCCGACGTCGTGCTCGATGCCGATCCTGAGTCCACCATGGGGGACATCGCCCAGGAACTGGCCAGGCAGGTCGGGCACTCCGGGGCTCAGGTCATTCCCATCGGACAGCAGCCCCACCATGTCCCCGGCAACAACGCCCCCCTTCTCTACGTCGACGGATACGCCGTCGACCCCTCCGCCACCGTCCTCAACTCGCCCCTGCGCGAAGGCGCCGTCGTCAGTCTCCAGGACCCGTCCGGGTGCCTGCCCGGGGAACCCACCGGGCTCGTGGAGCTGCGCATCGTCGGCGGGCCCGTCGCCGGGTACGTGCACCGGCTCGGTGTCGGGCGGTACGACATCGGCAGCGGGCCGGCCAGTCACATCCGTATCGACGACCCCGAACTCGACGCCCGCGCCCTCACCCTCTCCGTCGCCACCGACGGCACCTGCCGGTTCAAGGTCCACGGTGACACCGACGGCGTCTCCCTCGACGGCACCCCCATCGACGACATCCTCGACCCCAAGGACGACAAGGCCCGCGAAAAGGGGAAGAAGAAGGAAAAGAAGAAGCGGGGTCGCCCGGCCGGCGCAGACGCCTCCGCCGTCGCTCCTCCCCCCGACCCCGACCTGTGGCAGCTCGGATCCCAGATCGCCATCGGCAACTCCCTGGTCGAGCTGGCTCGTTACTCCCCTCCCAACGCCGCCCTGAAGTGGTCCGAGGACGGCGTCGGCCTCGACTACAACCGGCCCCCGCGTCTGCGGCCCCCGGAGCGGCAGACCCGGTTCCGGCTGCCGTCGCCGCCGCGTGAGTACGAAGCCCGGCCGCTGCCCTGGCTCATGGCGCTGACGCCGCTCGTCGGGGCCGTCGTCGCCGTGCTGATCTTCCAGCGCTGGTACTACCTGATCATGGCGGCGCTCAGCCCCTTCCTCCTCTTCGCGAACTACTACAACGACAAGAAGCACGGCAGGAAGTCGCACGCGAAGCAGGTCAAGGAGTACGAGG
This sequence comes from Streptomyces sp. NPDC002784, assembly GCF_053592135.1. Taxonomy (NCBI): domain Bacteria; kingdom Bacillati; phylum Actinomycetota; class Actinomycetes; order Kitasatosporales; family Streptomycetaceae; genus Streptomyces; species Streptomyces sp. NPDC002784. The sequence continues at coordinate 879,442 of NZ_JBSFVD010000001.1, forward strand.
AGCAGAAGGCGCGGATCGAGCAGGACGCCCAGGACGCCCTCGTCGCCGAGCGCGACGACCGGCGCCAGGCCATTCCCGATCCGGCGACGGTCCTGTCGCTGGGGACCGGACCCCGCACCCGGCTCTGGGAGCGGCGGCGCACCGACCGCGATCACCTTCTTCTCCGCGTCGGCACCGGGCAGTTGCCGTCCGAGGTCGTGCTCGACGACCCGGAGCAGGACGACCACAAGCGCGAGGTCACCTGGACCATCGAGGACGCGCCCGTGGCGCTGAACCTGCGCGGCCTCGGGGTCATCGGCATGGCCGGGCCCGGCGACTCCGCGCGGGCGATGGGGCGTTGGGCCGTCGCCCAGTTCGCCGCCCTGCACAGCCCGATGGACGTGCAGTTCTACGTCCTGTCCGAGCACTCCGCCCAGGGCAGCTGGGACTGGATGCGCTGGCTGCCGCACTCCAGGCCGTCCGGCGGGCAGGACGTCAACGTGCTCATCGGCACCGACGCCGAGACCGTCGGCGCCCGGATCGGTGAGCTGACGCAGATCCTCGACGCGCGCAAGAAGGCCGCCGAGCAGAACCGGAGCCAGGGCAGCACCTTCACCGACCCGGACATCGTCGTCGTATGGGACGGGTCGCGGCGGCTGCGGTCGCTGCCGGGTGTCGTACGGCTGCTGCGCGAGGGGCCGTCCGTGTCCATGTACGCGCTCTGCCTCGACGCCGAGGAGCGGTTCCTGCCCGGCGAGTGCCAGGCGTTCGTCGTGGCGGAGCCCAAGGCCGAGGAGGGCCGGCAGCGGCAGGAGAGCGTCCAGCAGGCGGCCCGGCCCGCGGGGGGCTTCCCGTCCTTCCAGGCGTGGCATCAAAGCGCCCCCGAGCCCGGCGGGCCCGGCGCCCAGCAGCCCGACAAGCTGCGGCTCAGGGTCGAGGAGGCGGGGGCCGAGCGGCGCAAGGACGTACGGCCCGACTTCGTCTCCGCCGCCTGGTGTCTGCGGCTCGCCCGGTCCCTGTCCTCGCTGCGGGACATCAGCGGGGAGACGGAGGACTCGGCGCTGCCCGGTTCCAGCCGGCTGCTCGACGTGCTGCAGCTGGAGCCGCCGACCAGCGACGCCATCGTGGCGCGCTGGCGGATGGGCGGGCAGTCGACGCTCGCCGTCATCGGTGAGTCGTACGACGGTCCCTTCGGCATCGACATCCGCAAGGACGGGCCGCACGGTCTCATCGCCGGTACGACCGGTTCGGGCAAGTCGGAGCTGCTGCAGACCATCGTCGCGGCCCTCGCCGTGGCGAACACGCCCGAGAACATGACCTTCGTGCTCGTCGACTACAAGGGCGGCGCGGCGTTCAAGGACTGCGTCCATCTCCCGCACACCGTCGGCATGGTGACCGACCTCGACGCCCATCTCGTGGAGCGGGCGCTGGAGTCGCTGGGTGCCGAGCTGCACCGGCGGGAGCACATCCTCGCCAAAGCCGATGCCAAGGACATCGAGGACTATCAGGATCTGGTGCGCAGGGATCCGTCCCACAAGCCCGTGCCCCGACTCCTCATCGTCATCGACGAGTTCGCCTCGATGGTGCGCGACCTGCCCGACTTCGTCACCGGTCTGGTCAACATCGCCCAGCGAGGGCGGTCCCTCGGCATCCACCTCCTCCTCGCCACGCAGCGACCCTCGGGTGTCGTGTCGCCCGAGATCCGGGCCAACACCAACCTCCGCATCGCGCTGCGCGTGACGGACGGCGGCGAGTCGACCGACGTCATCGACTCCCCCGAGGCCGGGCACATCTCCAAGAGCACGCCGGGCCGGGCGTACGTCCGGCTCGGGCACGCCTCCCTGGTGCCGTTCCAGTCGGGCCGGGTGGGTGGCCGCCGGCCCGGCGCCGCGGACCCCGCGGTCCTCATGCCGTGGGTGTCGCCGCTGACCTGGGAGGACCTGGGGCGGGCCGCGCTGACCAAGCCGAAGGCCGAGTCGCGCGAGGACGAGGAGATCACCGACCTCAAGGTGCTCGTGGACGAGATCCGCCGGGCCAATCAGTCGCTGGGCATCCCTCCGCAGCACAGCCCCTGGCTGCCCGCCCTCGACGAGACGCTGCTGCTGGACGCGATCCCGGCACCGGCCTTCACCCCGGCCGCCGGCAAGCTGCCGCCCGCGGTGTACGGCGTCGAGGACCTGCCCGCGCTCCAGGCGCGCCGCCCGGTCGCCGTGGACTTCGCGAGCTTCGGGCATCTGATGATCGGCGGTGCGCCGCGCAGCGGCCGTTCGCAGGTGCTGCGGACCATCGCGGGTTCCATCGCCCGTACGCACTCGGTGGCCGATGTGCACCTGTACGGCATCGACTGCGGCAACGGCGCGCTGAACGCGCTGACCCGGCTGCCGCACTGCGGGGCGGTGGTCAGCCGTAACCAGACCGAGCGGGTGGTCCGGCTCGTCAACCGGCTCAAGGGCGAAATGGACCGCCGCCAGGGGGTGTTGGCGGACAAGGGCTTCGCCGACATCGGTGAGCAGCGGGCCGCGGTGGCGGAGGACGAGCGGCTGCCGCACATCGTCGTGCTGCTGGACCGCTGGGAGGGCTGGGTGCCCACGCTCGGCGAGGTCGATCACGGGGCGCTGACGGACGATCTGCAGACGATGATGCGGGAGGGCGCGAGCGTCGGCATCCATCTGGTCCTCACCGGTGACCGGACGCTGCTGGTGGGCCGTATCGCCACGCTCACCGAGGACAAGTACGGTCTGCGGCTGGCCGACCGCAGCGACTTCTCCACGCTCGGCATCCCGGCGCGCAAGGTGCCCGAGGAGATCCCGCCGGGCCGCGCCTTCAAGAACGAGGCCGGTACGGAGACGCAGTTCGCGCTGCTCGCCGAGGACACCACCGGACAGGGGCAGGCGGCGGCGCTGGCGGCGATCGGCGAGGCGGCGACCGCCCGCGACGCCGAAGTACCGCGCGCCCGGCGGCCGTTCCGGGTGGACAGCCTGCCGAGCCGGATCTCCTTCCCCGAGGCGTGGGAGCTGCGCGACCCGGACGTCTCGGGCTCCAAGCTGTACGCGCTGGCCGGTATCGGTGGCGACGAGATCATCGGCTTCGGCCCCGATCTCGCGCGGGGCGTGCCGTCGTTCGTCATCGCGGGCCCGGCGAAGTCCGGTCGCTCGACGGTGCTGATGAACTTCGCGCAGTCGTTCCTGACGCAGGGCGCACGGCTCGTCGTGGCCGCGCCGCGTCAGTCGCCGGTCCGCCAACTGGACGGTGTGGAGGGCGTGCTGAAGGTCTTCACCGGTGACGACATCGACGAGGACGAGTTCGAGGAGCTCATCGACGGCGCGGAGCCGTCGGTGGAGAACCCGGTGGTCGTCCTGATCGACGACGGCGAGATCCTGGAGGACTGCGACGCCGCGAGCCAGATGAAGAAGATCGTCTCGCGTGGTGCCGAGCGCGGGCTGGCGCTCGTCATCGCCGGTGACGAGGAGGACGTGTGCAGCGGCTTCTCCGGCTGGCAGGTCGACGCCAAGAAGGCCCGCCGCGGCATCCTGCTCTCCCCGCAGGAGTCCTCCAGCGGTGATCTGATCGGCTTCCGCCTGAACCGCGGCATGGTCGGCGGGCCCGCGGTGCCGGGCAAGGGCATGCTGCACCTGGGCGACGGCGAGCTGCGCACGGTGGTCATCCCCGGATGACGGCTACCCGGTCTTCGACAGCCGTGCCGTCGGCTTCCCCGACTCCGCGCTGTCCGAGGCGTAGTCGAGGTCGTCGCCGACGGGGGTGAGGGTGACCGTCGTCGGCGCCGGGTTGCAGCCCTTGTGGTTGGACTCGGCACCCACGGAGGTCGCCACGAGCCGCTCGGCGCTGACGCTCTTCAGGGTCAGTACGTCATTGCAGACGCCGCCGAGCACATCCGTCTGGCGGAGTTCGCCCAGCTTCTCGCCCGGCTCGGCCCGGTGCACGGTGAGCCGGAAGGCGCCGAGGGGGAGCTTGCCGTCGAGGGCGACGCCCTGGCCCTCCCAGGTGCCGAGGTAGGCCGTCAGGGCGTCGGGGGCGGCCGACGCGGAGCCGGAGGCGCCGGGCGGTGCCTGGGAGTAGGACGAGCCGGCGTCCGAACCGCCCGCGTCGTCCGGGGAGTTGCCGGGGAGCAGGTCGAGCACGAACACCGACCCGACGGTCACGGCGGCCAGCGCGCCGGCGACGGCCAGCGCGACCGTGCAGCTCATACGGCGTCCCCGGCCGCCGTCGCCCGGTACCGAGGTCGCCGCGACGGAGACCGACAGCTTGCCGGGCCGCGGCGCCGTGCCGGGCTCGGCGTCCCGCGGCTCGGGCACCGCGACGGAAGGCGTCGAACCGGCAGGCATCGCGGTGGCAGGCGCCAAAGAGGCAGGCATCGCAGAGGCAGGCATGACCGGGGGCGGCCCGAACTCCCCTACGGCGGGACTGCCGAAGTCCCCCACGGCGGGACTGCTGAACGCCACCGGCCCCGAGACCCCGCCCCCACCACCCCCGCCCTCACCCCCACCCGTCGCCTCCAGGTTCAGCACCTGCACCGCGCTGCGGCTGACCCGCTCGACCAGGACCCCGGGCAGCCACCCGGCCGCCACCAGCCGTGCCGCGCCCTCCGGGGCCAGCCGCCGGGCCAGCTCGGCCGGGGCGGGACGGCCCGCGGGGTTCTTGTCCAGGCACGCCTCCACCACCTCCCGCAACTCACCCTCCAGCGAGCCGAGTTCGGGCTCCTCGTGCACGACCCGGTAGAGCAGCGCCGCCGAGGAGTCGCCGGGGAAGGGCTGTGCCCCCGTCGCCGCGTACGCCAGCACCGCGCCCAGGGAGAAGACGTCCGCCGCGCCGGTGACGTTCTTGCCGAGGATCTGCTCGGGCGCCATGTAGCCGGGGGAGCCGATGGAGACGCCGGTGGAGGTGAGGGAGGCGGTGCCGTCGATGGCGCGGGCGATGCCGAAGTCGATCAGGGTGGGGCCGTCGACGGTGAGCAGGACGTTGGAGGGCTTGACGTCCCGGTGCACCAGGCCCAGCTCGTGCACGGCGGCCAGCGCCTCGGCAAGCCCCGCCCCCAGGACTCGCACGGTGTGGGCGGGCAGGGCGCCGGTGTCCGCGACCGCCGCCGACAGGGAGGGGCCCGCCGCGTACACGGTGGCGACCCAGGGGACCGGCGCCTCCGGGTCCGCGTCCAGGACGGGGGCCGTCCAGGCGCCGCCGACCCGGCGGGCGGCCTCGACCTCGCGGCGGAAGCGGGCGCGGAACTCCTCGTCGAGCGCGAAGTGCGGGTGCACGATCTTGACCGCGACGGTCCGGCCGCCCGCGCTGCGCCCCAGGTAGACGCGTCCCATCCCGCCGGAGCCGAGCCGGCCGAGCAGCCGGTAGGGCCCCACGACGCTGGGTTCCTCGACTCCGAGCGGCTGCATGGCGTCCCCCTCCCCCGCGTAGAACTCCCCCGTAGAACTCCCAGCAGGTTACGGCCTCAGGGCTGGAGCAGTTCCACCTTCACGTCGGCGGGGAAGCCGGTGGTCGGGCCGACGCGGCGGGCGAACTCGGCGACCGCCTGCAGCTGGGGGGCGCCGAAGCGGAAGTCGAGGGTGGTGAAGTACCGCTCCAGGATCCGCTCGTCGAAGGCCTCCCAGCGGGCGGCCTGTTCGGCGACCTTGCCGACCTCCTCCAGGGAGAGGTTGCGGGAGGCGAGGAACGCCTCGTGGACCTTGCGGGTGATCAGCGGCTCGCGCTCCAGGTAGTCGCGGCGGGCGGCCCAGACGGCGAAGACGAACGGCAGGCCGGTCCACTCCTTCCACAGCGCGCCGAGGTCGTACACGTCGAGGCCGAAGCGCGGGCCGTCGTGCAGGTTGGCCCGCAGGGCCGCGTCGCCGATCAGTACGGCCGCGTCCGCCTCCTGCATCATCAGGCTGAGGTCGGGCGGGCAGGTGTAGTAGTCGGGCTGTACGCCGTAGCGCTCGGCCAGCAGCAGTTGCGCGAGCCGGACCGAGGTGCGCGAGGTCGAGCCGAGGGCGACCCGGGCGCCGTCCAGCTTCTCCAGCGGGACCTGCGAGACGATCACGCACGACATCACCGGCCCGTCGCAGCCGACGGCGATGTCGGGGAAGGCGACCAGGTCGTCGGCGTTCTTGAGGAACTCGACCAGGGTGATGGGCCCGATGTCGAGGTCTCCCTGCACCAGCTGCTCGCTGAGCTTCTCCGGGGTGTCCTTCGTGAGCTCGAAGTCGAGGAGCGTGCCCGTTCTCGCGAGCCCCCAGTACAGGGGCAGGCAGTTCAGGAACTGGATGTGGCCGACACGCGGCCGGGTGCGAGAATTGTCCACATCGCGAGGCTAGACCCTCTGGGGTACGCTCCAGACTTCGGCCCCGACGTCAAGCGGTTTTCGGCCCTTCAAACGTTCGGGTGACGTGATCTTGACCTCTATTGCTTTCGGCTGCCCGCGTGCTAGGCTCGCCCGCAAGTTGCAGTTTGGTTTCCCTTGCAGTACAGAGCCTGCGGAGCATGTAACCGCAGGCTCTAGTCGTTTTCAGAAGTATGCAGTGCAGGCATTTGCTCTCACACTTGCAGGTTCTGGAGCAGGGCAACCCTTTGGGCCCAAGGAGGGCTTATGGCTACCGGAACCGTTAAGTGGTTCAACGCCGAAAAGGGCTTTGGCTTCATCGCCCAGGAGGGCGGCGGCCCCGACGTCTTCGTCCACTACTCCGCGATCAATGCGAGCGGCTTCCGTTCGCTGGAGGAGAACCAGCAGGTCTCCTTCGACGTGACCCAGGGCCCGAAGGGCCCGCAGGCGGAGAACGTCACCCCCGTCTGAGGCGATCCCCGCCTCTGATCCGGACCTGAGAGCAGTACCCAAGGAGCCCCGCGCCGTCAGGCGTCGGGGCTCCTGCCTTTTCCGGGGCCCGCTACACGTGCTGCATGACCAGGACGAACGTCGTGCCGGGGGCGAGGGCCTCATAGGAGTGGGGGACGTCCCCGCGGTACGACATGTAGTCGCCGGGGGCCAGTTCGACCTCCTCGCCCGCGGGACCGGCCTTCATCCTGCCGGTGCTCACGATCAGGTGCTCGACCGAGCCCGGGATGTGCGGCTCCGACTCCCGGGCCGGGCCCGGTTCGGCGCGCAGGTGGTAGATGTCACGGCGGGCGCCGGGTGGGCTGGCGGAGAGCAGGGTGGCGGCGTACGCGGCCTTCTCCGAGGCGACGGACGGGCCCTGGCCTGCGCGGATGACGTGGACGGGCGGGGCCGGGGGTTCCACCAGGGCGCTGAACGGCACGCCGAGTGCGACGCCGAGCGCCCACAGGGTCTCCACGCTCGGGTTTCCGCTGCCCGCCTCCAGCTGGGAGAGCGTGGATTTCGCGATGCCCGCGCGCTTGGCGAGTTCCGAGAGGGAGAGGCCGGCGCGGGTGCGTTCCCTGCGCAGGGAGGCGGCGATCCAGTCCAGGGGGAGCCGTGGGGGTGGGGTGTCGGCCATCTGCGTTCGCTCCATCGGTACGATCGTTCGCCTTGACGGACGAGGGGTCTGCTGTCCATCGTAGTGAACATGCGTACGGTGTGGCGAACGGTGGGTGGGTCCCGTGGGTTGGTCCGGGACGCCTCGCTGGTGTGGGTGGCCAGTGGGGTGGTGGGGGTGTCCTTCGGGGCGATCTCCGTGGCGGGTGGGCTTCCGGTGTGGGTGCCGGTGGTGATGTCGGTGGTGGTGTACGCCGGGTCCGCGCAGTTCAGTGCGGTGGGGGTGTTGCTGGCGGGGGGCGGGCCGCTCGCGGCGGCGGCGACGGGGTTGCTGCTGAACACCCGGACCGCTGCCTTCAGTCTGGCGGTGGCGGACGTCCTGGCGAGCGGGGGCCGGTTCTCCCGCTTCCTCGGGGCGCATCTGGTGACCGACGAGACGGTGGCCTTCGCGCTGGCGCAGCCGGATCCGGGGCGGCGGCGGGCGGCCTTCTGGGTCTCCGGGGTGGGGCTGTTCGTGGTGTGGAACGTGGGGGTGCCGGCGGGGGCGGTGGCGGGTACGGCGCTGGGGGATACGGCGGTGTACGGGCTGGACGCGGCGTTCCCGGCGGTGCTGGTGGCTCTGGTGCTGCCTGTGCTGCGGGCGGATGCGCGGGTGCGGCGGTGTGCGGTGGTGGGGGCGGGGGTGACACTGGCGGTCTCGTCGGTGGTTCCGGCGGGTGTGCCGGTGCTGTTGGCGCTGGTGGGGCTGGCGCTGTACGGGCGCGGGCGGAAGGTCGGTTCGGCGTGAGTGCGACGGTGGGCTTGATCCTGGTGCTGGCGGTGGGGACGTACGCGTTTCGGCTGGCGGGGCCTGTGCTGCATGGGCGGGTGGAGTTGTCGGGGCGGGTGCGGGAGTTGTTGGCGGGCGGGGCGGTGGTGCTGTTGGTGGCGCTCCTGGCCACGGGGGCGTTGACGGAGGGCGGGGACTTCGCGGGCTGGGCCCGCCCGGCGGGGGCGCTGGCCGGAGGTGTACTGGCCTGGCGCCGGGCCCCGTTCGCGGTGGTGGTCCTGGGAGCGGCGGCCGTGGCGGCGGGGTTGCGCTGGCTGGGGGTGCCGTGACCGTCGGTCGGGGTCGAGGTGGGGGTGGGCACGCTCCCCCGCGCTGGCGGGGGGCCGCTGCGCCCACCCGTGCCGCCCCAGCGGCACGACTGCCCGCAGCTACGCGGGCTATGGGGTGCCCTTACTTCGGGTCCGCGTTGAAGCGGGCCGTGGACCAGCGGTAGCCCAGGACCGTCAAGGCTGTGCACCAGGCCAGGGTCAGCCAGCCGTTGATGCCGATTTCCGTGCCGAGCAGGAGGCCTCGGAGGGTTTCGATGGCCGGGGTGAAGGGCTGGTACTCGGCGATCGGCTGGAACCAGCCCGGCATCGCGTCCAGCGGAACGAACGTGCTGGAGAGCAGCGGCAGCAGGATCAGCGGCATGGCGTTGTTGCTCGCCGCCTCCGCGTTCGGGCTGACCAGCCCCATGCCCACCGCGATCCAGGTCAGTGCCGTGGCGAACAGGACGACGAGTCCGAACGCCGCCAGCCACTCCACCACCGTCGCGTCGGTGGAGCGGAAGCCGATCGCCACCGCCACCAGCCCGACCAGGACCACACTGGCCACGGCCTGGAGCACACTGCCGATCACATGGCCGATGATCACCGACCCCCGGTGGATCGCCATGGTCCGGAAGCGGGCGATGATGCCCTCGGTCATGTCGTTGGAGACGGAGACCGCCGTGCCGATCGTCGTGCTGCCGATGGTCATCAGCACCAGCCCCGGCACCACGAAGGCGATGTACGCGGCCCGGTCCGGCCCCCCGCCCCCGATCCCCGCGCTCATCGTGTCGCCGAAGATGTACACGAAGAGCAGCAACAGCATGATCGGAGTCAGCAGCAGGTTCAGGGTCAGCGACGGGTAGCGCCGGGCGTGCAGCAGGTTGCGGCGCAGCATCGTGGAGCAGTCGCGCACGGCGAGGGACACAGAGCTCATCGGACGTTCTCCTTCGGCTGGTTGGGGACGGTCGCGGCGCCGCCGGTCAGGGCGAAGAACACGTCGTCGAGGTCGGGGGTGTGCACGGTCAGCTCGTCGGCCTCCACGCCCGCCGCGTCGAGCCAGTCGAGGATGGCGCGCAGTTCGCGCTGGCTTCCGCCGCTGGCGATCTGCAGCGCCAGCGCCTCGTCGTCCCGCGTCGTCTCGTGCAGCGCGGACGCTGCGGCCCGGTAGGCGGCCGGGTCGGTGAAGCGGAGCCGTACGTGCCCGCCGGGGACCAGCCGCTTCAGTTCGTCGGCGCTTCCCTCCGCCGCGATCCCCCCGTCGTTCAGCACCGCGATCCGGTCGGCGAGTTCGTCCGCCTCCTCCAGGTACTGCGTGGTGAGGAAGACCGTGACCCCGCCCGTGACCAACTCCCGGATGATCTGCCACATGGTGTGCCGTGAACGGGGGTCCAGCCCCGTGGTCGGCTCGTCCAGGAAGATGATCCGCGGGCTGCCGACCAGCGTCATCGCGATGTCCAGGCGGCGCTTCATACCGCCGGAGTAGGTGGAGGCCGGCTTCTTCGCGGCCTCCACCAGGTCGAACCGCTCCAGCAGTTCGGCCGTCACCCGCCTGCCCTCGCTCCGGGGCAGGTGGTGCAGGTCCGCCATGAGGAGCATGTTCTCCTCGCCGGTGATCAGCCCGTCCACGGCGGAGAACTGACCGGTGACCCCGATGGCGGCCCGTACCGCCTGGGCCTCGGCGGCGAGATCGTGCCCGGCGACGCTCGCCCGGCCGCCGTCCGCCGAGATCAGGGTGGACAGGATCTTCACCGCCGTGGTCTTGCCCGCACCGTTCGGCCCGAGCAGGGCGAAGACCGTGCCTTCCGGTACGGCCAGGTCGATCCCGTCGAGGACCGTCTTGTCGCCGTAGGACTTCCGCAGTCCGTCCGCCGCGATCGCCAGGTTGGTCATGAGAGGGGCTCCTTCGAAGGCTCGGTGGCTCAGAGGCTGCGGGCGGTGATGTCGCCGTGGCTGGTGGTGGCGTGAAGGGCGAGGGGCGCGGCGGAACCGTCGTTGTTGTTCAGGGAGTTGTGGACGCGGCCGTAGGCGGTGCCGGCGTCGAGGGAGGCGGATACGCCGTGGGCGGCGCCGATCTCGATGTCGCCGTGCTGGGTGGCCAGGGTGACGGTGCCGGTGGTGGCTTCGGTGATGTGGATGTCGCCGCGCTGGGTGGTGATGTCGGCGGGGCCGGTGAGGCGGCCGACGGTGATGGTGGCGTCGTGGGCGGTGATGCGGGCCCCGGTGGTCTCGTCGAGCTTGACCGAGCGGTAGCCGCCGTCGAAGTCGACGTCTCCGAGGCGTCCGACCCCGCGCAGTTCGGCGGCGTCGGCCTTGGCCTGGACGTGGGAGCCGGCCGGGAGCTGGACGGTGACCTCGACGGAGCCGGTGTTGCCCAGGAGCCGGTGGGTCACCTCGGGGGCGGTGATGCGCAGGACGCCGTCCTCGTAGGCGACTTGGACCTGCTCGGCGGCCTTGATGTCGTGCTTCTCGGCGGCGCCGGCGGGGCGGATGTCGACGGTGGTGTCGGTGCGGTCGCCGGCGATGATCTGGATGCGTCCGGCGGGGATGTCCAGGACGGCGGTGATGGCGGCGGGGGTGGCGAAGGTCTGCATGGTGGCTCTCCTGGTTCAGGTGGCGGGCGTTCCGTCCGCCGTCGTTTCCGTTGATGGAAAGCTACGTTGCGTTCGAGATCCTGGCAACAACTTCGTTGCACGCAATCCCCATAACGCCAGGTAGATTGAGCGAAATCGTTGCAACAGGCCAACATCTAACGCAACGCACATCAACCCCAACCGTTGCAATGGCTAGGAAATGAACGCTATGCTGACCGCCTCAGGACCCATGAAGGAGACAGCGATGCCCGGAGGCAGGCTCACCCAGCAGGAACGTCAGCAGATCGCGCTGGGACTGGCCGACGGCCTCGCCTACGCGGAGATCGCCCGGCGCCTGGACCGCCCGACCTCGACCGTCACCCGCGAGGTCATGCGCAACGGCGGCCCCACCGGCTACCGCGCCGACCTCGCCCACCGCGCCACCGAACAGCGCGCCCACCGCCGCAAGCAGGCCGCCCCCCGGGACCCGAAGGCGCCCGCACCGGCCTACGGACGCGATCCCGAAGCGGTGCGGGAGTACGAGGAGGCGTTCACCACCCTCCTCATGGCACAGGGCCTGCCCAAGATGATGTCCCGGGTGCTGACCTGCCTCTTCACCACCGACGCGGGCAGTCTCACCGCCGCCGAACTCGTCCAGCGCCTCGACGTCAGCCCGGCGTCCGTCTCCAAGTCGGTGGCGTTTCTGGAGAACCAGGGCCTCATCCGCCGGGAGCGCGACGAACGCCGCCGCGAGCGCTACGTCGTCGACAACGACGTCTGGTTCCAGTCCATGATGGCCAGCGCCCGCGCCAGCTTCGACCTCGCCAAGACCGCACGGCAGGGTGTCGGCATCCTCGGCGCCGACACCCCGGCCGCAGTCCGCCTGGAGAACATCGCCCGCTTCGTCGACTTCGTCGGCGAGAGCATCGCCCGCGCCGCCGAACAGGCCCGCGACATACTGTATGCGGAGCCGCCCGCCCCGCCCTCGGACGACGCCAACTCCTAGTGGGCGAGCCTCACTTCGGGCCCGGACCGATCTCCGCCCACACCGTCTTTCCCACGTCCCGCTCCGCCACGCCCCAGGCCCTCGCCAGCAGCGTCACCAGGATCAGGCCCCGGCCGCCCTCGCCGTCCGTCTCCGTCACGTACCGCAGTTTCCGGTCGCCCCGCGCATCGCTCACCTCGATACGGAGAGTGCCCTCCGGAAACAGGAGCAGCCGCAGTTCGAAAGCGCGGCCGGGCACACGGCCGTGCGTGACGGCGTTGGCGGCCAGCTCCGCGACCAGGTGCTGCGCGGTGTCGCTGACCTCGCTGTCCGGGGCGTAACCCCACAGGGCCAGTTGCTGGGTGGTCAGGTGCCGGGCCAGCCGGGCGCCGCGCGGAGTGGCGCTGATGCGCTGGGCCAGTTCAGCAGTGGGGGTGGTGATTTCGGCGTTCACGTCACCGAGAGTGGCGGGTTCTCTCTACCCTGACCAGGAGGGACGGGACGACGCTGGGTATCTGTACGACTGCGCTGAGTGCGGTGTGCGGGTTGTCGTGAGAGAGGGTGCGGACGTGAGCAAACGGGGTCCTGAGACACCGGCGGAGGCGGACGGAACGACGGGGTTGTTCACGGCCGTGGGCAAGATGCTCCGACTGCTGCGAGAGCGGAAAGGGCTGACGCAGAAGGAGTTCGGGGCGCTGGTGGGATACGGCCCGGACGCGATCTCGGCGATCGAGCGGGGCGTACGGACGCCACAGCCGGATCTTTTGGAGAAGGCCGACGAAATCCTGGACGCCGGGGGCCTGTTGAAGGAGGTTATTCCGGAAGTACAGGCGGCGATGACAAAAGCGAGGACCCGGCACCCGGAGTGGTACCGGGACTACGCGGGGCTGGAAGCGGAGGCGGTCGAGCTCCACTTCTACGCCAACCACGGCGTGCCGGGTCTGTTGCAGAGCGAGGACTACGCACGGGCCGTGTTCGCGAAACGGCGGCCGTTCCTCGACGAGGAGACGATCGAGCGGCGGGTGGCGGACCGGCTCTCGCGGCAGCAGGTCTTCGAGCGTCGGCCTGCTCCGATCGTGAGCTATGTCCTCGAAGAGGTCCTGCTGGATCGGCCGATCGGGGGTCGGCGTGTGCACACGGACCAGCTTCGCCGCATGCTGCATGTGGGGCAGATGCAGAACGTCGAAATCCAGGTGATGCCGACCCGCGTGGAGGAACACCCCAATCTGGGCAGCGCGTTCAACCTGCTGACGCCAAAGGGCCACGGGCAGGTGGCGTACACGGAAGCGCAGGGGCACCCCCGGCTGGTCACCGATCCAGAAGAGGTCCGGAAGATCGCCGATCGCTATGGGATCATGCGAGCGATGGCGCTCTCCCCCTCGGAGACCCGCAAGTTGATCGAGAGCAAGCTGGAGGAGCTATGAACAAAGAGCAGCTCGCCTGGTTCAAGTCCAGCTACAGCGACGGCGAGGGCGGCGAATGCCTGGAGGTCGCCATAACCCCCACCACCATCCACCTCCGCGACTCCAAGACCCCCACCGGCCCCCGGCTGACCCTCTCCCCCGCCGCCTGGTCCGCCTTCCTCGCCTCGGACCACTGGCCGCAGCCCTGACGCTCAGCGCTCGTACAGCGCCTCGATCTCGGCCGCGAAGTCCCGCATGACCGCCGCCCGGCGCAGCTTCATCGACGGGGTGAGGTGGCCCGTGAACTCCGTGAAGTCCCTGGGCAGGATCGCGAACCGGCGGATCGACTCGGGGCGCGAGACCAGCTTGTTCGCCTCGTTCACCGCCCGCTGCACGACGGCCCGCAACTCCTGGTCGTCGACGAGGAGTTCGGCCGGTACCGGGTGGCGGCCGTTCATCCGGCGCCAGTGGTTCACGCCGTCGGTGTCGAGGGTGATCAGGGCGGTGACGTAGGGGCGGCGGTCGCCGAGGACCATGGCCTGCGAGATGAGCGGGTGGGAACGGAGCCAGTTCTCCAGCGGTGCCGGGGCCACGCTCTTGCCGCCGGCCGTGATCAGCAGCTCCTTCTTGCGGCCGGTGATGGTCAGATAGCCCTCGTCGTCCAGTTCGCCGATGTCACCGGTGGCGAGCCAGCCGTCCACCGCGGCCGGGACCACTCCCCCGGCGGCCGGGTCCCAGTAGCCGCGCAGCACCTGCTCGCCGGAGATCAGGATCTCGCCGTCGGCGGCGATCCGGACCCGGGTGCCGGGCAGCGGCCAGCCCACCGTGCCCAGGCGGGGCTTGAGGGGCGGGGTGACGGTGGCGGCGGCGGTCGTCTCGGTCAGGCCGTAGCCCTCGTAGATCTCGATGCCCGCACCGGCGTAGAACGCGGCGAGGCGGCGCCCGAGCGGGGAGCCGCCGCAGATCGCGTGGCGGACCCGGCCGCCCATGGCGTTGCGGATCCGGCGGTAGACGAGCGGGTCGTAGAAGGAACGGGCCATGCTCAGGGCGCGGCCCGGACCCGAGCCGGTGCCGTGCTGCTTGGCCTCCATGGCCTCGCCGTAGCGGCCCGCGACGGCGGCGGCCCGGTCGAACATGGTCAGCCGGCCGCCCGCCTCCGCCTTGGCGCGGGCGGAGTTGTAGACCTTCTCCAGCATGTAGGGGATGGCGAGCAGGCAGGTCGGGCGGAAGGCGGCGAGGTCCGCGAGGAGGTCCTCGGACTGGAGGCTCGGCGCGTGGCCGAGGCGTACCCGGGCGCGGACGCAGGCCACCGCGACCATGCGGCCGAAGACATGGGACATCGGCAGGAAGAGCAGGACCGAGATGTCCTCGTCGGATCTGGACTTGAAGACGGGGTAGAGCAGTTCGATGGCGTTGTCGACCTCGGCGAAGAAGTTGCCGTGGGTGAGCGCGCAGCCCTTGGGGCGGCCGGTGGTGCCGGAGGTGTAGATCAGGGTGGCCAGGGTGCTCGGGCCGAGCATGCCCCGGCGCACCTCGACCTCCTGGTCCGGTATCCGGCGGCCGGTCTCCGCGAGCCGTTCGACATGGCCCTTCTCCATCACCCACAAGTGCTGCAGGTCGGGGAGGCGTTCGCGCTCGGGGCCGAGGGCGGCGGCCTGTGCGACGGTCTCGGTGACCAGGGCGACGGCGCCGGAGTCCTGGAGGATCCAGCGGGTCTGGAAGACGGACGAGGTCGGATAGACGGGCACGGTCACCAGGCCGGCGGCCCAGGCGGCGAAGTCGAGCAGTGTCCACTCGTACGTCGTGCGCGCCATGACGGCGATCCGGTCGCCCGGCATCAGCCCCTCGGCGATCAGCCCCTTGGCCACGGCTAGCACCTGCGCGGCGAACCGCGTCGCCGTCACGTCGGCCCAACTGCCGTCCCGCGTCTTGCGGCTGAGCAGCACCTTGTCCGGCACCGCGAGGGCGTTGTCGAACGGCAGGTCGCCCAGTGAGCCGTGCGAGACGGGCGGCGCGAAGGGCGGTACGTACGCCTCCCGGACGGCTCCGTCCAGCCGCCGTGTCTCCGGCTCCACGAGGGTGGGGGCGGGGGCGTCGTCGAAGGCGGCGGACGCGGCGAAGGAAGGCAGTGGCGTGGACACGGGCGGCTCCTGGCACGGCGTTCGCGGACGGCTCCCTACGTGCGGAACGGGGTTACCGCCGGTTAGGAAGGAGATCGTACGGGGCTTACGTGTGGGGGCTGTGCGTGTTCGGGGAGGGCTCGGGGGCGGGGCTGTGCATCCTCGGGGGTTACGTGAGGGTCACTCCGGTTCGGGGCGTACAGAAGTGCTTACCTCCGGTAACCTTACTCCGAAGTAAGCAGCAGTCACGAGGGGAAGCAAGGTGGAAGCCGCCATGACCGTCGTTCTCGGTGCCCTGCTCTCACCCTTCAAACGGCCCCGCGCCGACGCCGACTTCCCGCGCGGCCGGCTGGTCCTGCCGGGCGTGCGCGTCGACCTCGCGCGGCTCGCCGCCTACGAGCGGGTGTGCGGCTTCGCCACCGGCGAGGACGCCCTGCCGCTCACCTACCCGCATGTGCTGGGCTTCCCGTCGGCCCTGCGGCTGATGAGCGGACGGGACTTCCCGCTGCCGCTGCTGGGACTCGTGCACACCTCGATCGAGATCACCCAGCGGGAACGGCTCGCGGCCCTTCAGGAGTACGAACTCACCGTGTACGTCGCCGGACTTGCCCCGCACCGGCGCGGCACGGAGGCGGCGGTGGTGACGGAACTCAGGGCCGGCGGGGCCGCCGTATGGGAGTCGCGCAGCACCTATCTCGCGCGGCACCGGACGGACACGCGCGCCGCACCGCGGCAGGAGCGGGCGCCGCTGCCCGCGGTCGCCGACTGGCGGCTCGGCGCGGACCTCGGACGGCGGTACGCCGCCGTCTCCGGCGACCGCAACCCCATCCACCTCCACCCGCTCACCGCCCGGCCGTTCGGCTTCCCCCGGCCCATCGCGCACGGGATGTGGACGGTGGCGCGCTGTCTGGCTGCCTACGGGGTTCCACCGGCGGCCCGGGTCACCGCGGAGTTCCGGGCGCCGGTGCCGCTGCCGGGGACGGTGACGTACGGGGCGGAGCCGGGGCGGTTCGAGGTGCGCGGCGGCGCGGGCCGCGTGCACCTGGCGGGGACGGTCAGCTGACCGGCGGCACCCAGGGGCGGCCGTCCATCATGTTGCCCAGTCCCGCCCAGGCGAAGTTCATCAGGGTCGCGGCGGCCTGGCGGGCGCTGACGCCGGGGGTGGCGTTGGCCCAGTCGGCGAGCGACTCGGCGGCGCCGACCAGGGCCTCGGCGAGCCCGGCGACCTCGTCCTCGGGGAGGTCCGGGTCGCGGTGGGCGGCGCGGGCGGCGGCGAGGATCAGCTGGGTGACGAACGCGACGATCTCCTCGCGCATCGCGGTCGCCTCGGCGGCGAACGCGTCGCCGTGGGTGCGGGCTTGGAAGTGCAGCACCGCCCAGCCGTCCGGGTTGCGGGCGGTGTGCGTGAAGAACGCCCGCAGGCCGTCCCAGAGTTGGCGGTCGGGGGGCGCGTCGGCGTCGACCCCGGCCCGTACGGCGGCGGTGAGCGCGCGCGCCTCGCGGCGGATGCAGGCGGTGAAGAGGTCTTCCTTGGAGTTCAGGTACAGGTAGACCAACGGTTTGGAGACACCGGCGAGTTCGGCGATCTCGTCCATCGAGGCGGCCATGTATCCGCGGCGCCCGAAGGTCCGTACGGCGGCGTCCAGCATCTGCTGTTCACGGACCGCACGCGGCATTCGCTTGGACTTGACTGCACCCATGGGGCAAGACTAGGACGTCTGCCCCTGCGCCCGAGCGGAGTCGTCGATGCCGTCCTCCTGGGAGCGGTTCGCCTCCAGGTTGGCCTTCACCCGGTCGACCCTCTGGACGATCTGCACGGAGGCGCGGTCCCGCTCCTTGCGCAGCACGACGAAGCTGATCGGGGCGGAGATCAGCAGGGCGAGCAGCACGACCCACATGCCGTTGGAGTCGCCGAGGCCGCGCGGGGCGACACCGGAGTAGACGAGGCCCCAGACGACCACGAGGCAGCCCGCGAAGATCCCGAGGCGCATCAGCGTGTAGCGGAGCATCTCAATCCAGTCTTCCGATTCCGACAAAGTCCCAAAGGTGCGACATCCAGTGAAGCATGTCCGGGGCGCGATCTTGGGGGCGGGGCTCAGTCGAGCGGCAGCAGCATGATCACGTCGTCGCGGCGGTCACCGGGGGCGACCTCGATGGCGTCCGGGATCCGGCCGACCTCCTTGTAGCCGCAGGAGCCGTAGAAGCGCTCCAGGCCCTGACCGCCGCGGCAGGTGAGCCGTACGGCGTCGATGCCGTCGAAACCGCGGGCCGCGCGCTCGGCGGCGGCGAGCAGGTCCCGGCCGTAGCCCTTGCCCTGGTGCCGGGGGTGCACCATCACCGTGTACAGCCACACCCAGTGCGTCATCAGCCGGTGCGTGTTGAAGGTGAAGAACGCGGTGGCGGCGACCTGTCCGTCCGGGTCGTGCCCGACGAGCAGGCGGGTGCGGCCCTCGGCCATCGCCGCGAAGTGCTTGAGCAGCTCGGGGCGTATCGCTTCGCGGGTCACCGGGGGCACGAAGCCGACGGAGCCGCCGGCGTTGGAGACGTCCGTCCACAGGTCGAGGACGCCGTCGCGGAGGGTGGGGCCGACGGCGGGGTCGAGGGTGAAGGTAAGGGCCACCTGCGCATCGTAACCATTACGCCGAGCATGTGTGGCGGATGCGGGCCGGTGGGGGCTGGTCGCGCAGTTCCCCGCGCCCCTGAGGTGGGAACCGGGGGAAGCCCGACCAGCCGTAACGGCCTCGCCCTCACACCCGCATCGGCTGGGGGGACTCCCTGCGGGCCGGGTCCGGGCCCTCGTACTCTCGGATGATCTCGTAGCGCGTGTTCCGCTCGACCGGGCGGAAGCCTGCGTCCCTGATCAGGTCCAGCAGGTCCTCGCGGGTGAGTTTGTTCGGCGTGCCGTAGTTGTCCGCGTCGTGGGTGATCTTGTACTCGACGACCGAGCCGTCCATGTCGTCAGCGCCGTGCTGCAGGGCCAGCTGCGCCGTCTGGACGCCGTGCATGACCCAGAAGACCTTGACGTGCGGCACGTTGTCGAACAGCAGCCGCGACACCGCGAACGTCTTCAGCGCCTCCGCGCCGGTCGCCATCTGGGTGCGCGCCTGGAGGCGGTTGCGGACCTTGCCGTCCTGCATGTCCACGAAGTCGTGCTGGTAGCGCAGCGGGATGAAGACCTGGAAGCCGCCGGTCTCGTCCTGCAGCTCGCGCAGCCGCAGCACATGGTCCACCCGGTGCCGGGGCTCCTCGATGTGGCCGTAGAGCATGGTGCTCGGGGTCTTCAGACCCTTCTCGTGCGCCAGGCGGTGGATCCGCGACCAGTCCTCCCAGTGCGTGCGGTGGTCCACGATGTGCTGGCGGACCTCCCAGTCGAAGATCTCCGCGCCGCCACCGGTCAGCGACTCCAGGCCCGCGTCGATCAGCTCGTCCAGGATCTCCGACGCCGACAGGCCCGAGATCGTCTCGAAGTGGTGGATCTCCGTCGCCGTGAAGGCCTTCAGGGACACGTGCGGCAGGGCGGCCTTCAGCTCCCGCAGCGAGCGCGGGTAGTAGCGCCACGGCAGGTTCGGGTGCAGGCCGTTGACGATGTGCAGCTCGGTCAGGTTCTCCGACTCCATCGCCTTGGCGAGCTTCACCGCCTCCTCGATGCGCATCGTGTACGCGTCCTTCTCCCCCGGCTTGCGCTGGAAGGAGCAGTAGGCGCAGGACGCCGTGCACACGTTGGTCATGTTGAGGTGACGGTTGACGTTGAAGTGGACCACGTCGCCGTTCTTGCGGGTCCGCACCTCGTGGGCGAGTCCGCCGAGCCAGGCGAGATCGTCCGACGCGTACAGCGCGATGCCGTCCTCGCGGGTCAGCCGCTCACCGGAGCGGACCTTCTCCTCCAGCTCGCGCTTGAGCCCGACGTCCATGCGTACACCTCTCCTAGACCGACGTGACAAACCTACTCCCCCACCCTTCGGGCGGGCGGTACCCCCATACGGCCCTGCGGGCCTACACCTCTTCGGGCAACTCACCCACCCGGTTCTCCCACTTCGTGGAGAGCACGATGGTGGTACGGGTCCGGGAGACGCCCTTGGTGCCGCTGAGCCGCCGGATGATCTTCTCCAGGCCGTCCACGTCGTTCGCCCGCACCTTGAGCATGTACGAGTCGTCGCCGGCGATGAACCAGCAGTCCTCGATCTCCGAGAGGTCCTTCATGCGCCGGGCCACGTCCTCGTGGTCGGCCGCGTCGGAGAGCGAGATGCCGATCAGGGCGGTGACGCCGAGGCCGAGGGAGGCGGCGTCGACCGTGGCGCGGTAGCCGGTGATGACCCCGGCCGCCTCCAGCCGGTTGATGCGGTCGGTGACACTGGGTCCCGACAGGCCGACGAGGCGCCCAAGCTCCGCGTAGGAGGCCCGGCCGTTCTCCCTCAGGGCCTGGATGAGCTGCCTGTCCACCGCGTCCATGCGATTCGAAGCCTTCCGCTGAATGATCCTGATCCGAAAGATCTTGAAGAGGTCTGAAGAGGTCTGAAACGGTTGATGCGTCCTGCCGTGCCGCCTCAGTCGGTGCGTGCGCCGCCGAGGTCGCCCTTCCAGCGGCGGTAGAGGCGGTGCGGCACGCCCGCCGCGTCGAGCACCCGCCCGGCGACGAAGTCCACCAGGTCCTGGATGTGGGTGGCCCCGGCGTAGAAGGCCGGCGAGGCGGGCACGACGGTGGCGCCCGCGTCGTCGAGGGTGACCAGGTGCCGCAGCGTCTGCCCGTTCAAGGGGGTCTCCCGTACGGCGACGACCAGCTTGCGGCCTTCCTTCAGGGTGACGCTCGCGGTCCGCTGCAGCAGGTCCTTGGACAGCCCGAGCGCCACACCCGCGACGGCGGCGGTGGACGCCGGCACGATCAGCATGCCCTTCGTGGGGTACGAGCCGGAGGACGGCCCCGCCGCGAGGTCCCCGGCACTCCAGTGCCGTACCCCCGCGATGTCCGGGTCGAAGGTGCCCGGCTTTCCGTCCGCCCCCCGGGACAGCCAGGCGCGCAGGTCGTCCTGCCAGTGCGCGTCCCGGAAGGAGAGCCCGGTCTCGTCGAGCAGCGTGAGCCGCGAGGCGCGGCTCACCACCAGATCCACGCTCTCCCCCGCCGCGAGCAGCGCGCGCAGCACAGCAGCCGCGTACGGCGTCCCGGACGCTCCGGACACCCCCACGATCCAAGGCACGCGCTGCGATTCTCCTGCGTTCACATCTTGAGCGTACCGGTGGACGGGACGGTCAGACGGTCAGCCCCCGCACCAGGAGGTCCAGCAGGGCGCAGCCGAACAGGGCGATGCCGATGAAGCCGTTGACGCTGAAGAACGCCCTGTTCAGGCGGGAGAGATCGGTCGGGCGGACGATGGTGTGCTCGTAGACGAAGGCTCCCGCCACGATCAGCAGGCCGAGCCAGAAGAACGCGCCCGCGCCGGTGGCCAGCGCGTACCAGACGAGCAGCAGCGTGGTGAGGGCGTGGCAGACCCGGGCGGCCTGGACGGACGCCGGGACGCCGAAGCGGGCCGGGACCGACTTGACGCCGGTCTCGCGGTCCGACTCCACGTCCTGGCAGGCGTAGATCAGGTCGAAGCCGCCGATCCAGATGCCGACCGCGAGGCCCAGGATCACCGCGTCCCAGGACCACTCGCCGGTGATCGCCAGCCAGCCGCCGATCGGGCCCATCGCCTGGGCCAGAGCAAGGATGGCCTGCGGGTAGTTGGTGAACCGCTTGCCGTAGGGGTAGACCACCATCGGGATCACCGCGACCGGCGCGAGGGCCAGGCACAGGGGGTTCAGCGCCGCCGCCGAGCCCAGGAAGACCACCAGCGCGATCAGCGCGCCCGTCCAGGCGTGCTTCACCGACATCGCGCCGGTCACCAGCTCGCGGTGCGCGGTGCGGGGGTTGCGGGCGTCGATCTCGCGGTCGATGATCCGGTTCACGGCCATGGCGAAGGTGCGCAGGCCGACCATGCAGACGGTGACCAGCAGCAGCCGGCCCCAATGGATGTTCTCGTCCCACTGGAACATCGCGGTCAGGGCGGCGATGTAGGCGAAGGGCAGCGCGAAGACCGAGTGCTCGATCATGACCAGGCGCAGGAACGCCTTGGTGCGGCCCGGCTGGGGAAGCGCGGCAGACGCGGAAGTCACAGCCCGTATTCCTTCCACCGGCGGTCCACCTTCGCCGCCGTCTCCGGGTCCGACTCCACCATGTCCGGCCAGCCGCCGTCGCGGGTGTAGCCCTCCTCGGGCCACTTCCTCGTCGCGTCGATACCCGCCTTGCCGCCCCAGAACTGCTGGTAGGAGGCGTGGTCGAGATGGTCGACGGGACCCTCGACGACCGACAGGTCACGGGCGTAGTCGGTGTTGCCCAGCGCCCGCCAGGCGACCTCGTGCAGGTCGTGGACGTCGCAGTCGGAGTCGACGACCACGATCAGCTTCGTCAGGGACATCATGTGGGCGCCCCAGATCGCGTGCATCACCTTCTGCGCGTGCTTGGGGTACTTCTTGTCGATCGAGACGATCGCGCAGTTGTGGAAGCCGCCCGCCTCGGGCAGGTGGTAGTCCACGATGTCCGGGACGATGATCTTCAGCAGGGGCAGGAAGAAGCGCTCGGTCGCCCGGCCCAGGGGCCCGTCCTCCGTCGGCGGGCGGCCCACGACGATCGACTGGAGCAGCGGGCGCTTCCGCATCGTCACGCAGTCGATCTTCAGAGCGGGGAACGGTTCCTGCGGGGTGTAGAAGCCGGTGTGGTCGCCGAAGGGGCCCTCCGGCAGCATCTCGCCCGGCTCCAGCCAGCCCTCGATCACCACCTCCGCCTGCGCCGGGACCTGCAGCGGGACCGTCTTGCAGTCGACCATCTCGATCCGCTTGCCCGCGAGGAACCCGGCGAAGAGGTACTCGTCGATGTCGCCGGGGAGCGGGGCGGTGGAGGCGTAGCTGACGGCCGGGGGGCAGCCGAAGGCGATCGCGACCGGCAGCCGCTCGCCCCGGCGCGCGGCGACCTGGTAGTGGTTGCGGCTGTCCTTGTGGATCTGCCAGTGCATGCCGATGGTGCGCCGGTCGTGGCGCTGGAGCCGGTACAGACCGAGGTTGCGGACCCCGGACTCCGGGTCCTTGGTGTGGGTCAGCCCCAGGTTGAAGAAGGAGCCGCCGTCCTTGGGCCAGGTGAACAGGGCGGGCAGGGCGTCGAGGTCGACGTCGTCCCCGTGCAGGACGACCTCCTGCACCGGCGCGTCGGAGGACTTGACCTTCTTCGGCGGTACGTGGGCCATCGCGCCGAGCTTGCCGAAGGCCTCCCGCACGCCCACGAAGCCGTGCGGCAGCTCGGGCTTGAGCAGCCCGCCGATCTTCTCGCTGATCTCGGCGTAGGACTTCAGGCCGAGCGCCTTCAGGAGCCGGCGGTCGGTGCCGAAGACGTTCATCGCGAGGGGCATCGAGGAGCCCTTCACGTTCTCGAAGAGCAGTGCCGGGCCACCTGCCTTCTGCACCCGGTCGACGATCTCCCCGACCTCCAGATACGGATCGACCTCAGCTTTGACGCGTTTGAGGTCGCCTTCGCGTTCCAGTGCCCTGAGCAGGGAACGAAGATCGTCGTAAGCCATGGGGTCAAGTATCCCCGAGCCGCTACCCTGGCCCTGTACCTGGGGGCTGTGATCGCGTCCCCGACCACTAATCGCTGGAGGGCCCCATGCTCCGGGTGCTGATGTTCCTGGTACCGCTGGCGCTGAGCATCTACGCCTTCATCGACTGCATCAGCACGAAGGACGAGGACATCCGGCACATCCCCAAGCCGCTGTGGGCGATCCTCGTGCTGCTGTTCCCGCTGGTCGGCTCGATCTCGTGGCTGATCGCGGGCAAGAAGCGCAGCCCGGCCGCCGAGGGCTGGTCCGGGGTGCGCACGGGCCGCTCCCAGCAGTGGGTGGCGCCCGACGACAACCCGGACTTCCTGAAGTCCCTGGACGAGGACGACGACAAGAAGAAGCGGGACGAGCCCTGACATGGAGCTGCGGCTCCTCGTCACCTTCGAGAAGGTCGCGACCGTCCTGAGCTTCACGCGGGCCGCGGCGGAGCTGGCGTACGCGCAGTCCAGTGTGACCAGTCAGATCCGGGCCCTGGAATCCTCCCTCGGCACCGAGCTGTTCGACCGGCTCGGCGGGCGGATCCGGCTGACGGAGGCGGGTGAGCGGCTGCTGCCCTACGCCCGGCAGATCATCGAGCTGAGCGCCGAGGCCCGGGCCGCGGTGACGGCCGAAGAGGAGCCGACGGGGTCGCTCGTCGTCGGCACCATGGAGTCGCTGACCTCCTACCGGCTGCCCCCGCTGCTGGAACTGTTCCACCACCGCTATCCGAAGGTGCGGCTCGCGCTGCGCACGACGATCGGCGACGAGACCCGGCAGGCGCTGCGGCAGGGGACGTACGACCTCGGCTTCCTGATGGAGGCGGAGACGGACCATCCCGGCCTGGAGAGCGAGGTGCTGGCGGTCGAGCCGCTGGCGCTGGTGGCGGGCACCGCGGTGGAGGTCCCGGGGACGGCCGGTCTGCTCCGGCATCCGCTGCTCGCCACGGAACCCGGCTGCGCCTACCGGGACTTGTTCGAGCGGGAGCTGAAGTCGGTGGACCCGGCTGTGGAGTTCATGGAGTTCGGCACCATCGAGGCGACCAAGCGGGCGGCGGCGGCCGGTCTCGGGATCGCCTTGCTGCCCGAGGTGACGGTCGCCGCCGAACTCGCGGAGGGGTCGCTGGTACGGCTGCCGTGGGAGCCGCCGTTCACGCTTCGGACGCAGCTGGCGTGGCGGGCCGGGAAGCGGCTTCCGGCGCACGCCCGGCTCTTCCTTGAGCAGGCACGGAAGCTGATCGCCGAGCAAGGGTGACCTTCAGGCTCGCCGTCACGATCAGCGGGACGCCGAGCGCCTGGACCAGGCCGATGTGATGGCCGTACACCGCCCAGTCGACGGTCATCGCGACCGCCGGGTAGACGAAGGCGAGGACGGCGATCTTCGGGGTGGGGAGCTGGGCGTAGGCGGCGTACATCAGGACGTACATCAGCCCGGTGTGGATGACCCCGAGCCCGACCAGCCAGCCCCAGTCCGCGCCGGTGCCGGCCATCGCGCCGAAGTCGGCGAAGGGCAGGAGGAGCGGGATGCCGACGATGACCTGGACCAGGGCGATGAGGTGCGGGCGGACGCCGGTGATTCTCTTGGTGACGACGGTGGACAGGCCGTAGAGGAGCGCGGCGAGGAGGGCCTGGCCCAGGCCGAGGACGTACTCGCCCGAGGCGGCGGTCAGGTCCCCGGGCCGGACGCCGGAGACGAGGACCAGTCCCGCGAAGGCGACGCCGATCCAGCCGGCCTTGGCGGCGGTGATCCGCTCGCGGAAGAGGAGGGCGCCGAGCAGGACGACGTAGAACGGCTGGGTGTGGTAGACGACCGTGGCGACGGAGATGGACGTGTTCTCGTACGACTGGAAGAGGAAGACCCAGTTGAAGACGATGAACACGCCGCCGAGGACGGCGAGTGCGAGGGTGCGGGGCGTGAAGCCGAGGCCGCGCTCGCGGAACCAGCCGCGGGCGAGGATGTAGCCGCCGAGGGCGAGGGCGCCGAACAGGACGCGGAAGAAGACGACGTTGAAGGGCGAGGCGCCCGACTCGACGACGAAGACACCGAGGGTGCCGGAGAGCACCATCGCGGTCGTCAGCTGGGCCGTGCCCTTGTTCTCTGAGGTCATGTCCTGGACGCTACGAGCCGGTGTCGGCGCAGGTCCACGGGCTGCTGGGGCGTCCTGCCGATGGGCCCATCGGGGTCGCCGATCGGTCCAGGTGGCTCTGCTCGACGTGTACGACCTTGATGTGCTCGGCGTCGAAGGCGTCCTGGATGAGCGGCTCGGCGGTCGGATCCACGACACCGACGCCAACCGGAAGGTCCTCGGCGGCGTCGCAGACGGCCTCGACGGAGAGCCCGGTGAAGGACCCCGCGTACCGCTTCGCGGCGAGTCGGTCGATGTGGGCGAGGGTGCGATAGAGGGGGGTGTCGTCCGGGTTGTCGTCGGTGCCGGACGCGGTGGGGGCGGGGCGGGTGCCGACGCACTCGTCCGTCGCCGCCTGCCGCAACTTCTCGAACTCCAGGGGCAGTTCGCCGTTCCGGCGGACGGCGACCAGGAGGAGGGCGCCCGGGTCGTCCCCCACGGCGATGGCCACCTCGGGGTCCAGGCCCTTGACCCGGTAGGAAGTCGATGTTGGCCACGTCTCCGTACTGCCGGTCGTCGTACTCGACGAGGTAGGCGCAGGACGCCTCCGCTGCCCCGCCCCCGTCCGCCTCGGCGCAGCCGACCGCGCTCAGCGCCACGACCGTGATCCCGGCCATCAGCACTACCGCCCTCATGGACGCCCCCTCTTCCCGCTGCCTGTGACTCCGACGTGGCAGGCACCGGCTTCGTTCGGCCAGAGTGGACCCATGGATCGGTCACAGGCACGCAGCTGGCTCACCACCGCCGTCGAGGAGGCCCGCGCCGGGCTCGCCGAGGGCGGCATCCCGATCGGCGCGGCGCTCTACGGCGCCGACGGCACCCTGCTCGGCCGCGGCCACAACCGGCGCGTCCAGGACGACGACCCGTCGACCCACGCGGAGACGGCGGCGTTCCGGAACGCGGGACGGCAGCGTTCGTATCGCGGGACGACCATGGTGACGACCCTCTCGCCCTGCTGGTACTGCTCCGGGCTGGTCCGGCAGTTCGGGATCTCGCGGGTCGTCATCGGGGAGGCCGTCACCTTTCACGGCGGGCACGACTGGCTGGCCGGGCACGGCGTGGAGGTCGTGCTGCTCGACGACTCCGAGTGCGTCGGGATGATGCGCGACTTCATCCGGGAGCGGCCCGAGCTGTGGCACGAGGACATCGGGGAGTGAGGGCCGGGACGCCCGGGGCTATCGCAACAACTCGATCAGGCGTTCGAAGCGGGTCCACCAGCGGTCCTCCGGCTCCGTTCCGCCCTGGTACTCGTGGGTGAAGCGGAGGGCGCTCGCCTCGTCGCCGTCGCGTTCCAGGTGGAAGCGGAGCCGGCCGCCGCCCTCCACGGTGTACTCGGCGACCCGGTCCACGTCCCAGGCGGTGACCTCCCCGGCGCCCAGGCCGCGCAGGGCGACGATCCCGCCGAGCCGGGGTTCGAGGACGTCGACGTCGGTGAACCAGCCGGCCAGCCCCTCCGGGGTCGCGAGCGCCGGCCAGACCTCTTCCATGCGCTTCGGGAGCCGCACCAGGAAGTGCAGGACGCGCGTGCTCCCGTCGGTCTGGCTGGTGCCCTGTTCGATGGGTCCGGTCATGACACCAGCGTAGGTTCAGAACCCCACGGACTGCAGCGCGCCCAGGCCCACGTCGGCGTAGGAGTGCTTGCCGGAGACGAAGATGTTGACGCCGTAGTAGTTGAACAGCCAGCAGCCGAAGGCGATCAGGGCCAGGTAGGCGGCCTTGCGGCCCTTCCAGCCGGCCGTGGCCCGGGCGTGCAGGTAGCAGGCGTAGGCGACCCAGGTGATGAAGGACCAGGTCTCCTTGGGGTCCCAGCCCCAGTAGCGGCCCCAGGCGTCGCCCGCCCAGATCGCGCCCGCGATGATCGTGAACGTCCACAGCGGGAAGACGGCGGCGTTGACGCGGTAGGAGAACTTGTCCAGGGACGCCGCGGCGGGCAGCCGGTCCAGCACGGAGTTCGCGAACCGGCCCGGGGTGCCGCCGCCCGCGAGCTTGTTCTCGTAGCTGTCCTTGAAGAGGTACAGCAGCGAGGAGAGCGCGCCCACGTAGAACACCGCGCCGCAGAAGATCGCGGTGGAGACGTGGATGTACAGCCAGTACGAGTGCAGCGCGGGAACCAACTGGTCGCTGTCGGTGTACAAGACAGTGACGGCGAGACCGAGATCGAGGAGGACCGTGGTGATCAGGAACAGCCCGAGCCAGCGCACGTTCTTCTTCAGCGCCAGCAGCGTCAGGTACACCCCGACGGCGACCGTGGAGAAGGTGATGTTGAACTCGTACATGTTGCCCCACGGCGCCCGCTGCACCGACAGGGCCCGGGCGAGCACACCGCCGAACTCGATGAGGAAGGCGAGCACCGTGAGCGAGACGGCGATACGGCCGTAGAGGTCGCCCTGCTCGTCCCCGCCGTGCGCGCCGGGGCCGTCGGGCACGTCGCGGGTGCCGCTCGCGGCCCGGACGACGACCTTCGGCCGCTCCAGGACGGCGGTGCCGCCGGCCTTGCGCACCGTGACCGCCGGAGCGCCCGCCTTCTGCGACGCGGTGAGCGCGGCGGCGGTGCGGCCGACCTTGCTGCGGCTGCCGAAGAGCCATTCGGCGATGTACGCGAAGAACGCCAGGGTGTAGACGGCCATCGCGGAGTAGATCAGCGTGTTGCTGAGGCTCGCGAGGCTTTCGTTGGTTGCGGCGGCGAGAGTCACTTCTCAGCCCCTTCGGCAGGTACAGCGGGGTCGGTTGTGGGTTCGGGGTCCGGCGCGCCGGGCGCCGCCCGTTCGTACAGGATCCCGGCGAGGTCGCCGAGTTCCTCGGGCACCTTGGCGGACTCGCTGCGGCCGAGCCCGGCCATCTCCACGACGGTCACCCCGTCGGCGCCCCTGACCGCCCGCACCCACACCCGGCGGCGCTGGATGAACAGGGAGGCGGCCAGGCCGAGGATCGCGGCGAGGGAACCGGCCAGCGCCCAGCCGCTCGCGGGCTGCTGGGTGATCTGGAAGTTCGCCCACTCCTTGGTGCCCTCGTAGGTGATCGAGCCGGCGCCGCCGGGCAGCTTCACGGTCTGCCCGGGCCGCAGGTTCTCCCGCATCTGCTTGCCCTTGGCGTTCTTGAAGCCCTTCATGTGCTTCTTGTCGAGCTGGTACACGCTCTGCGGGATGCCCGAGTTGACGCCGAGGTCGCCGTGGTAGGGCTCCAGGTTCAGCACCGGGTTGATCAGGGCGGGGAAGGTGGAGGCGACCTCGCTGCCGGCGGTGTAGGTCGGCAGGAAGAAGGCCTTGATCCCGAGCTGCTCGGTCACGCCCTCGGCGTTCTTGTAGCCGTCGAGGACCTTGATCACGCCGGTGGAGGTGACGTTGGAGTCCAGCGGCAGCAGCGGCACGGCGTCCCGGAACACCACCTTGCCCTTGCCGTCCCGGACGGTGACGACGGGGGCGTAGCCGTGGGCGGTGAGGTAGACCTTGGAGTCGCCGATCTCCAGCGGCTGGTTGACCTTGACGGTCGTCCTGCGGTCCTTGCCGTAGGCGCCCTCGGAGTAGGTGAGGGTGGTCTGGTAGGTGCGCGGGGTGCCCTTGTTGGGGCCGGTGGTCTCGTAGGTGCCGGTGAAGTCGCCGAGGGTGAAGCTGAACGGCGTCAGGTCGTGGGTGCTGAAGAGGTTGCCGGACTTGAAGTCGTCGTAGGAGATCAGGGTGTTGGAGAAGCCGTTGCCCTCGACGAGGAGCTTGTTGCCCTCGGACTTGAAGAGCTGGCCCCAGGCGAAGGCGATCAGCATCACGATCAGCGCGATGTGGAAGAGGAGGTTGCCGACCTCGCGCAGATAGCCCTTCTCGGCGGCGACCGCGTCACCGGCGACATGCGCGCGGAAGCGGTTCTTCTTCAGCAGGGCGAGAGCGGCCTCGCGGACCTGCTCGGGCTCCGCCTCGGTGCGCCAGGTGGTGTAGGCGGGCAGCCGGGTCAGCCACTTCGGGGCGCCCGGCGGCCGGCCGCGCAGCTGGCCCACGAACTGCCAGGTGCGCGGCACGATGCAGCCGATGAGGGAGACGAACAGCAGGATGTAGATCGCGGAGAACCACACCGAGCTGTAGACGTGGAAGAGACCGAGCTGGTCGTAGACCGGCGCGAGGATCTCGTGCCGCTCGCGGAACTCGGCGACCTTCGTCTCGTCGCTGCCGGACTGCGGGATCAGGGAGCCGGGGATGGCGCCGAGGGCCAGCAGCAGGAGCAGCAGCAGCGCGACCCGCATCGAGGTCAGCTGCCGCCAGAACCAGCGGACCCAGCCGACGACCCCCATCGCGGGCAGGTTCGCCGGCTCCTCCTTGGGGGCGGTCGAGAGCTGGGAGCCGGCGGCGCCGAGGTCCTGGTCTTCGGCGCGGTCGGTTGTCGTCTTGCTCATCGGTCAGATCCCCACGGTGAATCCAGCGGACCAGGACTGCATGTCCTGTACGAGGCTGTCCCAGGCTCCGGTCAGCAGCAGCAGACCGGTGACGATCATCATCGCCCCGCCGATCCGCATCACCCAGACGTAGTGGCGCTTGACCCAGCCGAAGGCACCGAGCGCCTTGCGGAAGGCGACCGCGGCGAGCACGAACGGCACCCCGAGGCCCAGGCAGTAGGCGACGGTCAGTATGGCACCGCGGCCCGCGCTCGACTGCTGCGAGGACAGGGCGAGCACGGAGGCGAGGGTCGGGCCGATGCAGGGCGTCCAGCCGATGCCGAACAGCGCGCCGAGCAGGGGGGCGCCGACCAGTCCGGCCACCGGCCTGCGGTGGAGGCGGAACTCCCGCTGGGTCATCCAGGGCATCAGGCCCATGAAGAACACGCCCATGAGGATCATGAGCCCGCCCAGCACCTTGGACAGGACGTCCTGCTGCTCCTGGAGCGTCGCCCCGAAGTAGCCGAACAGGGCCCCGCCGGAGACGAACACGGCGGTGAAGCCCGCCACGAACAGGGAGGCGCCCGCGACCATCCGGCCGCGCCGGGCCTCGGCCAGGTCGGTGCCGCTGATGCCGGTGACGTAGGACAGATAGCCGGGGACCAGCGGCAGCACGCACGGGGAGAAGAAGGAGACGAGTCCGCCGAGCAGAGCGATGGGCAGGGCGACCAGCAGGGCACCGTTGAGCACGGTGCCGTTGTAGCCCTCCGCGGCGAGCGTGGTGAGCGCGCTCACGTCACTTCTCCGCGAGGACCGGGTCGATCATCTTGCGGAGTTTCTCCTCACTGAGCGCGGCCAGCGAGCGGGCCGCGATCTTCCCGTCCCGGTCGAGGACGAGCGTGGAGGGGATCGCCTGCGGGTTGAGGGTGCCCTTGTCGAAGCGGAGCATCAGCTTGCTGCTCGGGTCGTACAGGCTGGGGTAGGTGACGCCGTACTGCTCCTCGAAGGCGCGGGCGCTGCGGATCTGGGGGTCGGCGACGTTGATGCCGACGAACCGCACGCCCCGCGGCTTGAGGTCCTTGTAGACCTTCTGGAAGTTGGGGGCCTCGGCGCGGCAGGGGGCGCACCAGGAGCCCCACACGTTCAGGACGACGACCTTGCCCTTGAAGGACGAGACCGCGAGCTGCTTGTCGTCGAGGGTCTTGCCGGACAGTTCGGGGGCCGCGTCGCGCTTGCCCTTCGCCACGGTGGAGATGCCGTCCTTGCCCATGATGAAGTTCGTGTCGCCGCCACCGCCCGAGGTGCCTCCGGACGTGCACGCGGACAGCAGCGACGCGGCGACGACGGCACCGGCGAGGGTCAGGGGGGCGCGACTGGCGGCACTCATGTGAAAAGTTTCGCATGTCCGTTCCGGGGATCTTGCACACCCCCCTTGCAGGTGAAAACCCGCATTTCAGAAGCGCTTCCACCCTTCCGCGGGTGCCTGGCCGACGTCCAGTGTGCGCAGCTTGTCCAGGACCTCCGGCGACTGCACGTCCAGCCAGTCCGTGAACTGCCGGAAGGAGACGAGCCGCACGTCCTCGCCCTTCTCCTTCTCCCGCGCCATGTGCTTCAGGGCCTCCTCGACGGCGTCCATGTAGATGCCGCCGTTCCACTGCTCGAAGTGGTTGCCGACGAAGAAGGGAGCGCGATTGGTCTCGTACGCCCGCTTGAAGCCGGATATGTACGCCTGGGCGGACTGTTCGCGCCAGGCCGGGTAGTTGTGGGCGGGGGCGTTGGTGGAGTTCACGGACTGGTTGGCGAGCATGTTGTAGTCCATGGACAGGACCTCGAAGCTCCGGCCGGGGAAAGGTATCTGCTGAAGCGGCAGGTCCCAGATGCCCTGCTTCTTGGCCGGCCAGACCTGACGGCCGCCGGGCGAGGAGGCGTCGTAGCGCCAGCCAAGGTCGCGGGCGACGGGGAGCAGGTTCTCCTGGCCGAGCAGGCAGGGCGTGCGGCCGCCGACGAGTTCCTTGTCGTAGTCGAAGGGCAGCGGGGGCAGGTCGGTCCAGCCGCTGTTGGTGCGCCACTCCTGCACGAAGGACTTCGCCTGGTCGATCTCGCTGCGCCACTGGCGCGGGGTCCAGTTGCCGACCGAGCCGGAACCGGCGCAGAAGTGGCCGTTGAAGTGGGTGCCGATCTCGTGTCCGTCGAGCCAGGCGCGGCGGACGTTCTTCAGGGTGTCCTTGATGTGCGCGTCGGTGAGGTAGCCGATGTCGGAGGCGCCGCGCGGGTTGTTCGGGGGGTCGTAGAGCCGCTTCTTGGACTCGGGCAGGAGATAGAGCCCGGACAGGAAGAAGGTCATGCGGGCGCCGTGTTCCTCGGCGAGGTCGAGGAAGCGCGGGAAGAGGCCGTTGCCGACCTCACCGGCGCCGTCCCAGGAGAAGACGACGAACTGGGGCGGGGTCTGGCCGGGTTCCAGCGGGACGGGCCGCTCGGGCTGCTTCGGCTGCTTGCCGGTGTACGCGGTGGAGCCGTCGCCGATGAGACGGGCCGAGGGCTTCGGCCCGGAACCGGCCGGGCGGTGAGCCGCGGAACCTTCGGAGGGGGTCGACCCCTCTGACGGGGTGGAGGTCCCGCACCCGCCGAGTCCGACCGCGGCGGCCCCGGCGACGCCGAGTCCGAGTGCTCCCCTGCGGGTGAGAGTGCGCATGGCCTCCCCCTTCGTCACGTTCTGTGCTGGTCACCCAGTCAGAGGACGTGACGAAGGGGGAGGTTCCGGCGGATCACATGTGTTTCACAACAAATACGAAGAATGGGCACTAAGGCCCTGAGCGGGCCCAGGGCCCGTTCAGGCCCCGAATGCCTTGTTCTTGCCCTTGACCGGCCGTGCCCCGGCCCGCAGATGCGGCGGGACCAGGTCGATCGCCGGCTCGCTGTAGCCGACCGAGACGATCCGGTCGCCCTGGAACGTGAACGTCGTCAGGGACGCCAGCGTGCACTGGCGGCGGCGCGGGTCGTGCCACAGGCGGCGCTTCTCGACGTAGGACCGCACGATCCAGATCGGCAGCTGATGGCTGACCAGCACGGCCTCGTGACCGCGCGCCCGGTCCTTGGCGGTGTCCAGGGCGCCCATCATCCGCACGACCTGGTCGAAGTACGACTCGCCCCAGGACGGCTTGAAGGGGTTGACGAGGTGCTTCCAGTTCCCGGGCCGCTTCAGGGCGCCGTCGCCGACGCCGAAGGTCTTGCCCTGGAAGACGTTGTCGGCCTCGATGAGCCGCTCGTCGGTGGCGAGGTCCAGGCCGTGCGCCTTGGCGATCGGCGTGGCGGTCTGCTGGGCCCGCTCCAGCGGGGAGGAGCCGACATGGGTGATGTCCCGGGCGGCGAGGTGCTCGGCGACCCGGTCGGCCATCTGCCGGCCCAGCTCGGAGAGGTGGTAGCCGGGCAGCCGGCCGTAGAGGACGCCGTCCGGGTTGGCGACCTCGCCGTGCCGCATCAGATGGACGACGGTGATGTCGGAGCCGCTCATGCCCGCGCCTCCGCCGCCGCCCGGGCCGCCGCCGGAAGGGCGTCGGCGATCTTCTGCACGGCCCGCTCGTCGTGGGCCGTGGAGACGAACCAGGACTCGAAGGAGGACGGCGGCAGATAGACGCCGTTCTCCAGCAGCGAGTGGAAGAAGGCGGTGAAGCGGAAGGACTCCTGCTTCTTGGCGTCCTCGTAGTTCTGCACCGGCCGGTCGGTGAAGAACACCGAGAACATGTTGGAGGCGGTCTGCAGCCGGTGCGCGACGCCTTCCTTGGTGAGCGCCTCGGCGACGAGGGTCCGGATCTGCTCCGACACGGCGCCGACCTTCTCGTACGCGGCGTCGTCCAGGAGCCGGAGCTGGGCGAGCCCCGCGGCCGTCGCGACCGGGTTCCCGGAGAGGGTGCCGGCCTGGTAGACCGGCCCGGCGGGCGCGAGGTGCGCCATGACGTCCGCCCGGCCGCCGAAGGCCGCCGCCGGGAAGCCGCCGCCCATGACCTTGCCGAAGGTCATCAGGTCGGGGACGACACCGTCGACGCCGAACCAGCCGGCGCGGCTGGTGCGGAAGCCGGTCATGACCTCGTCGGAGATGTAGAGGGCGCCATTGGCCTGGCAGGCGTCCTTCAGCCCCTGGTTGAACCCGGGCAGCGGCGGTACGACGCCCATGTTGCCCGGCGATGCCTCGGTGATGACGCAGGCGATCTCGCCCGGGTGCCGGTGGAAGGCCTCCTGCACGGCCTCCAGGTCGTTGTACGGCAGCACGATGGTGTCGCCGGCCTGGGCACCGGTGACGCCCGGGGTGTCCGGCAGCGCGAAGGTGGCGACGCCGGAGCCGGCGGCGGCGAGGAGGGAGTCGACGTGGCCGTGGTAGCAGCCGGCGAACTTGACCACCTTGGTGCGCCGGGTGAACCCGCGGGCGAGCCGGATCGCGGACATGGTGGCCTCGGTGCCGCTGGAGACGAGGCGCACCTGCTGCACCGGGCCGACGCGGTCGACGATCTCCTCGGCGAGCGTGACCTCGCCCTCACCGGGCGTACCGAAGGAGGTGCCGCGCGCGACGGCCTCCTGCACGGCGGCGATGACCTCGGGGTGCGAGTGCCCGAGGATCATCGGCCCCCAGGAACAGACGAGGTCGACGTATTCGCGTCCGTCGGCGTCGGTGAGGTAGGGACCGGTGCCGGACACCATGAACCGGGGTGTTCCGCCCACCGCGCGGAAGGCGCGCACCGGGGAGTTCACGCCGCCGGGCGTGACGGCCGCCGCACGGTCGAACAGAGCCTGCGACTCAGGCGCATCGTATGAATAGGGCAGTGAGCTCATGTCGTGCGACTTCTCCGACCTTCTCCGACTGCTCGGACTCCGGTTGCCAGTGACCTCCTCAGGGTAGGCCAGCGGGCGCCCGGGGCTGTGGGCCCGCTCTCCTCCGACCGGACATCCGACTCCTACCCCCGGGCGATCTGCGAAACTGGGGGCTGGTACAAGATCCTGCGGACAGGTGTTTCAGCGCGCACGTTTCGGCGAGCGGCCGTGGGGGAGGTCACTGACACGATGATCGGGTTGCGCGGCGGGGGCCACGCGTCCTAGAAAAGCAGTCGGGTGGAGATATGCATCGCGGTGGCGGACTGGGCGAGGGGACTGATGACCTGGGTCCTCGACGTGCCCGGCGGGGGAAGCACCGGCGCGAGGCGGCGGACACCACCGACGCACGGCAGGCACAGGGCGGACAGACCGACCCCGAGCGGATCGACCGACGTGTCGACCGGCTCCGGGAGGCGAGCGGGAATGGTGGTCGGGTGGGGGTGACGTACAAGTACTTCGGCGCGCCGGACGGCGCGACCGCGGCCCGCGTCCCGATCTCGATGCGCCCGGAGGAACTCGGCGGCGACGAACTCGGCATGAACGGCATGTTCACCAAGATCAAGCCGGAGACCATGGCCGCGATGGTGCTCACCGGCATCGAGGGTGTCCCCCTGCACAAGGTCCCCCCGCTGGAGCTGGTCGTCCTGCATCCCGACTACGCCGTGGTGAAACTCCCCATGACGGTCGTCGACCCCCTGCGCGGCATCGGCGAGGAAGCGGTCGGCGCGGCGGCGTTCATCTGGTCCACGGTCCCCGACCGCGGGGGCCCGCGGGACGCGTTCAACGTCTACCAACTCCTGCACGAGTGGCAGGACTTCAGCCACCGCCTGCATGAGGCGGGACATCAGCCGTACTGCCTTGTGTGGCCCTGACCTGGGCTTTCGGTGATTCGGGCGGGGTTTTCGGACCTCGCCTTTGTCATGTGCCGGGAGGGGCCGTCAGGCGGCCAGGGCACATGAGTTTGGGCGAGGCATTGATATGCCCTGCGCTCCAGCCTGGCGTCCTCGGTGGAGGCGTCGTCGCAGCCTCACCCCTGATAGCGAGCTACGGTGTAGGCGCCTGGACCCAGGACAGTCAGTGCGCCGGTTTCGTTGACAATCTCAAAGACCTCGAAACCGGCGAGGAGCGCGTGCAGCTCCAGCTCGCGAGGGCCGAGAACACGCCGCCGGATGGCATCGTGGTACTCCTCGCCCGAGTCGAACACCCAGTGACGACGCATGGTGTTGATCTGCGTCCGCAGATCCCACTCGTAGCCGATAGTCACCGTGGCAGGCCCGAGGCGCGTCTCAACGCGGGCTTGTTGAGGGCTCGGTGACTGGATCGGGGCCACCGGGGAGCACAGGACGAGCAGGGTGTGGCGGTGTGCGTGTGCGGCGAAGGTCTGGAACGTTGCCTGGAGGTCAGCGTTTTCGTGCACGTAGGCGAGGGAGTTGCCCAGACACACCAGGACGTCGGCGGTGCAGCCGAGTCGCACAGTGCGCATGTCCCCGACACGGAGGTCGAGTTCGGAGCGCGTGTGTCGCCCGTAGTCGACCAGACCAGGTTGTAGATCAATACCGATGCAGTCGAAGCGCCGGGCCAGCAGCTGCAGGTTCCTGCCGGTGCCGCAGCCGAAGTCCAGCAGGGTGCGGGCTTCCGGGGAGTACCGGTCGATCAGCGCCTGACAGATGCTCGTGCTATCGCTGTCGGCCTGCACGCTGTCATACAGAGCGGGGTCTCGGTAGAAGAGGTTGGACGCTTGGAGGCGTTCCGCCTCCACGGTGTCCAGGTTGCTCATGAAAGGCTCCGGAGTCCGACTTCCAGGGCGAGTGTGTCGCAGAGCAGGTCGGGCACGACGGGGGCTCGCTCCGCGTGGTCCCGGGCCTGGGCCAGGGCGACAGGATCAACGTAGCCGAGGTCGACCAACAGCGACTCGCGGAGCATGTCGTCCAAGAGCGGAAGACCGTAGCTTCGCAGGCCCGACTCCATGACCGCGAGGAAGTTCTCCGGTTCGGCCGGGGCCGCGACGGAATCGGACAATCCGGCACGCCGCAAGCGGTTGCGGAACATTGTCTTGCCCTGCTTGTGCTCGTGCGGCAGCTGCTCCATGAAGCGGACGACTCGCGGGTGGACGAGCGGGGCGACCGGCCAGATGCCGTGTCTCAGGTAGGCCGGGTTGTGCAGGCCGAAGGCCATGAGGGTGGGGACGGGGAGTACTGGTATGGGAGCGAGGTTCTCGTCCACCTGGACCAGGGCCTCAACGGCCTTGTTCCCGAGCCACGGGATGGAGTTGGCTTTGGGCAGTTGGACGTTCGTACGCGAGTGGCAGGCATTGACCTCGTCCCCACCACCGCCCGTGAAGATCACCTCGCAACCGTGGGCAGCCACGCGTCCACGCAGGGCGTCGAAAGCCTCCTGGTAGAAGGCTCCTGCCGGGTCGTGCGGCGCTCCGCGCCCTCGTACCCCACCAGGCATGAACGGTGGGTACTGCATGGCCGGGACAGCCGTGTCCCGCAGCTCCAGGTGTTCCACCAGGATGCGGCGTCGCTCTTGCTGGACCCAGCCGATCCGGCCGCCCATGAGCAAGCCGAACGTGTGGACGGAGCTGAAGCCGGCTGCGGCGGTCGAGAGAGCCACGTTGCCCGAGTCGGCCCCGCCAGACACCTCCACGCCGACGCAGCTCACCGTAGAACGCCACCCGGCCACGGCCTCGGTCAGCAGCGCATCGAACGTCTCCACCGGGTCAACACCCGCGCGCAGCCTTCGGGGCTCCAGCACGTGCTGGGCGGGCTCGGGGTAGAGGATCGCGAGTCCCGCGGTCGTGAAGACGGCCGTGGCGCGTTCCGTGAGCCGGTACACGCCGTCGA
Source organism: Streptomyces sp. NPDC002784 (assembly GCF_053592135.1). NCBI lineage: Bacteria > Bacillati > Actinomycetota > Actinomycetes > Kitasatosporales > Streptomycetaceae > Streptomyces > Streptomyces sp. NPDC002784. Next base: position 916,815 of record NZ_JBSFVD010000001.1, read on the forward strand.
AGAGGGTGTCGGAGCTGTAGCGGTGTCGGCGGGTCAAGGTGCGCGCCACGGTCTGGGGATTGAGTCGGTCGGGTCGCAGGTGCGGCCGTAGGTCGGCCAAGTCCCATGAGCCGTATAGGTCTTCTCCGGCCGCTACGAGGTAGAGCGGTGCGGTGCCAAACACTCCCACTGAAACCTGAACCTCGTCCGGGCGTAGGAGCAGCGACGTGAAGTCCACCTCCCCGCCCTTGTCCTCTCTCACCAGCGCGTGGACGCCGGATCCATCGCCCGGCACAAGCTCGGCTTCCAGGGCAGCCGCGTGAGCGGGTCTGATCCAGCTATCGCCGCTCACCCAACGATCTGTGTCCCAGCGCCAGGCTGTGCTCCAGGTGTCAGCCAGCCGCACACGAAACGAAAGCACCTGCTTCCCCCCTAGTCAGGGCGGTGGAGCAGAGCAGTCAGCCCTGCTCCACCGCGTTCACGGGCTGGTCAGCTGCAGTGGTCGCCGTTGTTGTCGCCGCCACCGGGCATCTTGTCGAGCAGCGCCGCGTCCATGCTGGGGACGCCGGTGATCAGGTCGCCGGTGAACAGTTCGTCGATGTTCATGGTCGTTCCTCTCCTACGGAGTGAGTGGACGAGCCCCGCAAGTTGCGAAGCCCAGGACCCGTCCCAGCCGCAGGCAGATCCAGCGACCGGGACGGGGGCTTATCGGAGGTACTGCTCTGCCACGGCGGCAGGGCGCACACCGGGTTGCCCCGTGGTGGGATCCCGCTCCGGCCGCCGGGGAGTTGCTGAGCCCGCCCCGGTGGGGGACCGGGTCTTCCTGAGGGCTCGCGCGGCCAGAGCGGGAGTCAGTGAGTGCCCGTCGAGGGCTAGGAGCGGTCGAAGTACCAGAAGGCCCAGGCGACCGGTGAGGTGGAGGCGATGATCAGGGCTGACAACAGCCACTGCCGCCAGCCGTAAGGACCACGGCGCCTGTTGCTTCCATGTCTCACCATCCTCGCGACACTGCCAGCGTGATCGAGCCGCCGAGCGCAAGGACCGAGACGACGTACATGACCTGGGCCGTGATGTGTTTCTTCACTGTTCGCGGTGGCTCTTCTCGGGTTGCCTGACGAAGGGCGGGAGGCCGGGTGGCCTGATGAAGAGGCGTCGTGCCCGTTCCTGCTCGGGCAATGTCGCTCCGCGCCAGCGCATGGGCAGATCGGTGGGGGCTTCGTCAGGCATCGGCTTCGTCCTGTTCTTGCGCCTCGCGGTAGACATCAGCGAAGCGCCTGGTCAGCAGGCCGACTTCACGCATGTACTGATAGGCGCCGAAGTGGGTGGACTCCGCGGTGGGCCGGCGCGTCAGGTCGAGGACCCGGCAGCCCTCCCGGAACAGCGCCTGCACGGCCGGGTCCTCGTCGAAGCCGAGGTCCTCGGCCATCAGCGCTCTGAGGTGACCGACCAGGTCCCGGGTCGTCGCCTCGATCACCGAGCGATCCGGCATCACCAGCCCGACTGCGAGCGCCGTGGCCACGCTCTCGTCGACCGCCTCCAAGGCGGTCGGGAGCTGCGCCGCCTCGGACGACATGGCGCTCTGTGTTCCCATGCCCGCACCCCTTCTCCGGTGTCCACCGTTGTCGTGGCTGACAACGTCCAGAAAACCGGAGCGGGTTGGCGCGGACCACGGCATCCATGAGGCAGTCCTGGGACACTCATGGGACAGATCAGCGCCGCCAGGGTAGACACGGACGGGAACGTGGAAAGGGGGCGGCATGGGGCTTGCGGAGCGGCGCAGGGCGCTGGGCTACAGTCAGGAAGAGCTCGCGCACGCCCTCGGCGTCGACCGGCGCACGATCGGGCGCTGGGAGACCCGGACCACCACACCCCAGCCGCCATTACGGCCACGGCTGGCCGAGCTGCTGCACCTCGACCTTGACGAACTCGACGCCCTGGTGGGACAGCCACAAGCAGCCCGTCCAGCGCCGGCAGGGTCGCCGCCTCGCGACCACCACGGCTCAGGGGACCTCGACGACATGATCCGACGCCAGTTTCTGCGCGCCATCGCCGTCACCAGCGCCCTCGTGGCTCTGCCCGCCGACGAGAGCGCCGCCCTCACCGACGGGACCCGCCGTGGGATGTCGGAGGACTTCCTGCGCATGAACGGCCACCTGTGGCAGGTGTACCAACTCGCCCGTGCCAAGGGTTCCGTGTACCCGATCGTCCGCGACCAGCTCACCACGCTCAACGACACTCTCGACGGCCAGCCAGCAGCTGAATCCCAGGCTCTGTGCGGCGCGGCCGGTGATCTCTTCCAGCTCGCCGGAGAACTGGCCTTCGACGGCAACCGCTACACCGATGCAGCCGCGTCCTACACACTCGCCGCCTCCGCCAGCAAGGAAGCCGAGTCCTACGACCTCTGGGCATGCGCCCTGGTCCGGCACGCATACGTCGACCTGTACGAACGGCGTTACGCCGAGGCTGCCACCGCACTCTCGGCTGCAGAGCGGGTGGCGCGGCGAGGAGACAGCTCCCTGTCCACCCGCCACTGGGTCGCCTCCGTTCAGGCCGAGGCGTACGCCGGACTCGGGAACCTGTCCGCCTGCGAGCGCGCCTTGGACGAGGCGGAGAGGGTCACGGACCTCAACGGCCCGTTTCACACCGGCGGCTGGTTGCGCTTCGACGGCTCCCGCCTCGCCGAGGAACGCGGCGCCCGCTACCTCCAACTCGGCCGCCTCGACCTCGCCGAGAAGGCTCTCACCACTGCTTTGAGCCAGGACGTACTCGCCTCCGGGCAGTCCTTCCGGCGCCGCGGCGCAGTCCTGACCGACCTCGCGTCCATCGGCGCCAAGCGCCACGACCCGGACCAGGTCATCACCTACGGCCGCGAGGCCCTGCAGCTCGCCCGGGCGACGTCCTCCGGGTACGTCGCCCGTAAACTCCAGGGGCTACGAACCGATCTTGGCCCCCTCGCCCGCGACGCCCGCGTGGTCGAACTGGGCGCCGATATCGACGCACTGTGCACGATGTGACGAGAGGGGAAGGCATGTCGCAGATCGAGGGCGCACACGTGTTCCGCGAGGCTTGGATCACCGGCGTTCGAAAGTACTTCCCCGGCGAACCCAAGCCCGGCTACATCACCCCCTGGGAAGAAACCCCCGAGTGGGAGCGTCAGGCTGCCGGGGCCGTGTACAACCAGGTGCGACTGTTCCTCGACCTCAGCGACCGCCACGCCTCCCGCCTCACCCGCGAGCAGAAGAGCCGCTTCGTCGCCACCTGCTGGACCGCCCAGATGTACAAGCACTTCGAGAACCCCAAGCCCGGATACGTCGCCGACTGGCCCGACCTGCCCGACTGGCAGAAGGAGACCGACGCCGACATCTTCGAGGCCATCGAGGACGCCTCGAAGTAGCCTCGCACCTGCTGGGAGGGAACGCCTTGACGCACGAGCTTCTCGCCATCTGTGACGCATGCAAGAAACTTATCGCTGATGGCGAGGGCAGTCTCTGGGTCGACATCTCGGAGGTCGACCAGGCAACGGTCAACAGACGTGCTTGGGAACAGCTCAAGCGAACAGCTGGCGCCCGGAATCCACGGCTACTCCGCGGAGAGCGTCATGACCTACCCGGAGCCTGCCCACAGTCGTGGCAACGCCTCCTCGAAACCGGGGCCGCCCGGCACGTCTTCACGCATAACGACGGCATCGTGGGTGAGAAGTACCTGTCCAGAGTGCCCAGGGTCCGCTCGAATCGGTCAGCGTCTCGTACTCACCGATGCCGCATGCCGCATGCCGCATGCCGCCAAGGCCTCGACGACGCGAAGTCTCTTTGTGCCGCGCTGGTTGACGCCCTCAGGTAGCCGCACAGCTGCCTGAACCGACCTCGACTCCAACACCCCCTTCACAGAACATGCGTTCGACGTGGAGGATGGGGGTGATCGCGTGTCAGTTCAGCACGTCGCTCGTTAGGCAGCGCAGTCGAAGCGCCGGGTGGGAAAGCGCTGATGACCAGTGTCCACCCGCTACGGGAGGGGACCCATGGGCGATCGCAGCACCATCGAGTGGACCGAGGCGACCTGGAATCCCACCACAGGATGCGACCAGATCTCCCCCGGGTGTGACAACTGCTACGCCTTGACGTTATCCAGGCGCCTCAAGGCCATGGGTGTTGCCAAGTACCAAACGGACGGGGATCCCAGGACTTCCGGCCCGGGTTTCGGCCTCACCCCTCACCCAGACGCATTGGCCATTCCCCGCCAGTGGAAGGCCCCACGGATGGTCTTCGTCAATTCCATGAGCGACCTCTTCCACGCCAAGGTCCCCCTGGACTTCGTCCGGCAGGTCTTCCAGGTAATTGCCGAGACTCCCCAACACACCTACCAGCTACTGACCAAGAGAGCCCGCAGGCTGCGACGTGTGGCCGGCGAACTCGACTGGCCTTCCAACCTGTGGATGGGCGTCTCCGTCGAAGATGCAGAGCACCTGGATCGTGTCGACGACCTTCGACAGGTTCCCGCTGCTGTGCGCTTCCTGTCCTGTGAGCCACTACTCGGTCCGCTTACCGGTCTGCACCTGGACGGCATCGGCTGGGTTATCGCCGGGGGGGAGTCCGGGCCCCACCATCGGCCCGTGCAGGAGGAGTGGCTGGTGGACATCCGCGACGCCTGCAACGACGCTGGAGTGCCCTTCTTCTTCAAGCAATGGGGTGGCCGCAGCCCGAAGTCAGGGGGCCGCGAACTCGACGGAGCGACCTGGGACGAGATGCCACCCCGACTGCCTGTCGCAGCCCATTAGCGGCCAAAGTCCAGCAGTCGCCGTACGCACTCTGGTGGCATATGGCAACGGTGTGTGACCCTCTTCCCAGCGGGGCCGACGGGAGTAGGGGGACCGATCGTGGCCGTACCGAAGGATGCCGTGTGGGAACGCGATCCGCACACGGCGGCCAAACATGACTTACTGAAGCAGTACTTGGCGGCATGGGCGCCGATTCTGCTATCACGACTCGACGTGATCGGTTACGCCGAAGGCTTCGCGGGTGCCGGCGTCTACAAACGGGGAGAGCCTGGCTCCCCGGTCATCGCTTACGAAGTCTTCGCCGACGCTCTGCATAGGTTCCCAAAGCGTATGCGCGTGATCCTCATGGAGGAGGACGCCCGGCGTGTCAAAGAGTTACAGCGCCAGATGGAGCTCGTCCGCTCCAGGCAAACGGACGACATCACCAAACGAATAGCCGTCGACATACATCACGGGGATTTCCGCCCGGCCCTCCTGCAGAAGCTGCGGGACATCGGCGCATTGGGGAAGCCCCTCTTTGTGCTGCTGGACAGCTTCGGCGGACCAGACATCCCCTTCTCACTCCTCCAGGAGCTGGGGCGCCATCCCAGCACGGAAGTGATGGTGACCTTCGAGCCCAGCTTCCTCACCCGGTTCGCCGAGAAGCACGACGGCCACCGCCAGCTCGGCAACGAAGCCTTCGGCAGTCAGGAGTGGCAAGGCGTCTTCCAGCAGTCTCCCTCAGGCAAGTTCACCTTCCTGCGCGAGCAGTACCGGAACACGCTGCGCCAGGCAGGCTTCACGCACACGCTGTACTTCGAGATGGTCGACGAGGGCGGCAGGATGCTCTACCTGATCTTCGGCACCCAGCACGAACGGGGGTTGGAGAAGATGAAGGACGCCATGTGGAAGGTGGACCCTTCCTACGGCGTCCGCTACCGCGACCCCAGGGACACCCAACAGCAGATGCTTGATCTCGTATTCGAACCGGATACGGCTCCGCTGCGACGGATCCTGCACGACTTCATCTCCGAAACGCCTGGCGGGCGAACCATCCCCGAGCTCAAGCGATACGCCCTCTTGGAAACCGTCTACCGGCCCGCCCAAGTGATCGAGACCGTCCGGCAGCTGCGTGAGGCGGGCGCTGTGACGACGGAACCTCGCGCCATCAACGTCAAGACGCGAGTGAGCCTGGCTACAGCGCCGCCCCCTACCCGCCCATCTGCCGAGCAAGGCGCCCTCTGGTGAGAGGCCGCGAGGGCACATCCAGGGCACATGAGCCTGGGAAACGGCGTTGACCCGTGAGAACTACCGAGAGGAGTTTCCCCATGTCAACGCGCATTTCCTTGCGAAATCCCAGGTCAGCGCCCTCCCGTCACCAATCGCTGCACGAGTGGCAGGACTTCAGCCATCGCCTGCATGAGGCGGGACATCAGCCGTACTGCCTTGTGTGGCCCTGAGGCGGCTCGCTCCTTTCCGGCGGTGGTGACAGGCGCCGGCGGGCGCTCCCTGGAGTGGTTGCGGCCGCCGGCGGGCGGCTAGTCCTCGGCCGTGAGGTACGCGCCGTACTGCTTGGCGGTCATCAGGCCGTCGCTGCTCGGGTTGCTCACGGTGACCTCGATCAGCCACCCGTCGTCGTACGGGTCCGTGTTGATCAGTTCCGGATCGTCCTTCAGGCGGTCGTTGCGGGTGGTCACCTCACCGGTCACCGGCATGTAGAGCTCGGTGACGGCCTTGACCGACTCCAGGGTGCCGAACGTTTCGCCGGCGTCGATCCGGCCGTCGATGGGGTGGAGTTCCACGAAGACGATGTCACCGAGCTGCCTCTGCGCGTGCTCGGTGATGCCCACGCGGACCTTGTTGGCGCTCAGGGTGCGGACCCACTCGTGTTCCGAGGTGTACTTCAGGTCTTCCGGGATGTACGTCATGACTCAAGACTGCTACAGAAGGTGCGCGCTCGGTAACACATCGTCAATTCCGGGTGGCCCTGAGGCGGGGTTTCTCGGGGGCGTCGTCGAGGTGTTCGTCCAGGGACAGGGCCGCTGTGATCAGGGCCAGGTGGGTGAAGGCCTGGGGGAAGTTGCCGAGTTGTTCGCCGGTGGGGCCGATCTCCTCGGCGAACAGGCCGACGTGGTTGGCGTAGGTGAGCATCTTGTCGAAGGCATAGCGGCCCTGGGCGAGGCGGCCGGAGTGGGCGAGGGCGTCGACGTAGAGGAAGCTGCACAGCGAGAAGGTGCCCTCGCTCCCGCGCAGTCCGTCGGGGGAGGCGGCCGGGTCGTAGCGGTAGACCAGGCTGTCGGAGACCAGCTCGCTCTCCATCGCGTCCAGGGTGGACAGCCAGCGCGGGTCGCGGGGTGTGATGAAACCGACGGACGGCATCAGCAGCAGTGAGGCGTCGAGCACGTCGCTGCCGTAGTGCTGGACGAACGCCTCGCGCCGCTCGCTCCAGCCGCGGTCCATGATCTGCCGGAAGACGGCGTCCCGGGCGGCGGTCCAGCCGGCCAGGTCGGCGGGGCGGGCCAGCTCGCGGGCGACGCGGATGCCGCGGTCGAAGGCGGACCAGCACATCAGCCGGCTGTAGGTGAAGTCCCGCCGGCCGCCCCGGGTCTCCCAGATGCCCTCGTCGGGGCGGTCCCAGTGGTCCACCAGCCAGTCGAGCACCCGGGACAGGCCCAGCCAGCCGTCGTACCCCATGTGGTGGGCGAGGTCCTCGGTGCGGGTGAGGGCGTACACCGCCTCGCCGTAGATGTCGAGCTGGAGCTGGTCGGCGGCGCCGTTGCCGATGCGGACCGGGGCGGAGCCGCGGTAGCCCTCCAGATGGCCGAGGGTCTCCTCGGCGAGCCGGGGGTCGCCGTCGACCCGGTACATGATCTGCAACGGCTCCCCGGTGACCGTGCGGCCCTCGCGCAGCCGCTCGCCGAGCCACTGCCGGAAGGCGTGCGCCTCCTCGGTGAAGCCCAGGCCGAGCAGGGCGTGCAGGGAGAGGGAGGCGTCCCGGACCCAGGTGTAGCGGTAGTCCCAGTTGCGTTCGCCGCCGAGCTGCTCGGGCAGGCCCGCGGTCGCGGCGGCGACGGGGGCGCCGGTGGGGGCGTAGGTGAGCAGCTTCAGCGTGATCGCGGACCGGTTGACCGTCTCCAGCCAGCGGCCCCGGTAGCGGCTGCGGCGGATCCAGCGGTGCCAGAAGGCGTACGTCTCCTCGAACTCGGCGCGGACGCTGTCCGCGGTGGGCGAGGGGGGCGGCTCGCCGCCGGCCGCGCACACCGTCAGGACCGCCGCCGCCAGGTGTTCCGGCTCCAGCTCCACGAAGGCGCGCACGTCCCGCCCGTCCGGTTGCAGGGACACCGGTCCCGCCGTCTGGAGGTAGGCCTCGGTGCCGGACGCGGAGAAGTGGGCGGTGTCCTCGCGCAGGGTGAGGCGGTGCTCGGCGCGGGCGTAGTCGAAGCGGGGGCGGCAGGTGAGCGAGAAGCGGACCCGGCCCCGGGTCACCCGCATCACCCTGACCAGCCGGTGGTGGTCGGTGGCCGTCTCCGGGCGGTCGACGGGCATGAAGTCGACCACTTCGCCGACCCCGTCGGGGGTGAGGAAGCGGGTGATCAGCACGGCGGTGTCGGCCAGGTACAGCTGGCGCGTGGTCACGTGCGCGCCTTCCACGCCGATCGCGAAGTGCCCGCCGCGGTCGTGGTCGAGCAGGGCCGCGAAGAGGCTCGGCGAGTCGAAGCGCGGGGCGCAGAACCAGTCCACGACGCCGTCGGAGGAGACGAGGGCGGTGGTCTGGAGGTCGCCGATCATCCCGTGGTCGGCGATGGGCGGGTAGCGCCGCATGGGGTCCCCTTCCGGTGCCTGTCCGGCGGTCCGGTCCGGCCGGCGCCGTACGCCTCGACCTTCCGCGCCGCGCCGGGAGCCGGCCACGAGGGCCGGGCCGTTCGGGTGAAGCGCGCCGCGGGGCTGTTGGTGTGAATCCCCGGCGCCCCCGGTCGCCGGGGCATGCGGGGGCTGCCCGGCGGCCCTTCACTGGGGTGACGGCTGATCACGGACAGGCAGGAGACGTCATGGTTGGACAGGTGGGACGAGCCGGACGGGCCGCGGTGAGTGCGGCGCTGGTGGCGGTGTGCGCCGCGGGGGTGAGCGGCTGCTCGGACGAGGGGAACGGCGTCGGTTCGGACGCCGCGAGCAGGGCGGCCTCCGCGGCCTCCTCCCTGGCCTCCCGGGGTTCCGACGCCGTCGCCTCGGCCACCGCGGAGGCCGGACAGGCGATGGAGTCCGTCAAGGGGGGCGTCGAGGCCAAGGACCAGGTCACGCTGGGCAAGCCGGGCACGGACGGCGACGGCCGCACCACGGTCCAGGTGACGGCCCGGAACACGGCGGGCGAACCCAAGTCCTTCGCCGTACGGGTCGAGTTCCGCGCCGAGGACGGCAAGCTGGTCGACATGGTGGTGGTGACCCTCTCCGACGTGGGCGCCGACGCCTCCGGCAGCGCTACGGCACGCAGCACGCACAAGCTCTCCGGGAGCGTGCGGGCGCAGGTCGGCACGGCCCTGCGGTACTGACCCGCCCCCAGAACACCACTAGGGGGTGACGACCGCGAAGTCGGGGTCCGGCTCCCCGAGATGGCCGAGCAGTTCGGCCAGTACGCCCACGTCACCGGTGACCTTGATGCCGTCCCGGGACGCCAGGTCCGCCGGCGGCACCATGCCGAGCAGGACGGCCCGCAGGTCCGCCTCGCCGAGGGTGATCTCGACCTGCGGGGCGGCCGCCGCCGGGCCGGTGCCCGTCACGTGGGTGAGGACGCCGTTGCGCAGGCGCTGGGTGACGGGCTCGGCGTCGGTCACGTTCCAGCGAACGGTGAGGTCCGCGTCCCAGGCGCGCGGGCCGTCGACCCGGATGGCGAGGGCGTCGAAGAGCTGGTCCAGGGTGAGCGCCGCGAGCATGTCGGGCGAACTGGTCGCCGTGGGCGTACCGACGGAGCCGTGGCGCAGTTCGAGGGCGCCCATGAGGAAGAAGTTGCGCCAGGTGCCGTTCTCGCTGCCGTAGCCGAGCTGTTCGAGGGCGTCGGCCTGGAGGGCGCGGGCCTCGGTGTTGCCGGGGTCGGCGAAGACGACGTGGTTGACGACCTGGGCCACCCAGCGGAAGTCGCCGGCGGCGAAGGACTCCCGGGCCCGGCGCAGGACTTCGTCGGCGCCGCCCATGAACTCCACGTACCGCTGGGCGGATTCGACCGGCGGATGCTCCCACAGGTGGGCGGGGTTGCCGTCGAACCAGCCGAGGTAACGCTGGTAGACGGCCTTGGTGTTGTGGCTGACGGAGCCGTAGTAGCCGTGGGTGTGCCAGGCCCGCTCCAGGGCCGGGGGCAGCTCGATCAGCTCGGCGATCTCCGGGCCGGTGAGGCCCTGGTTGAGCATGCGCAGGGTCTGGTCGTGGAGGTAGGCGTACAGGTCCCGCTGTTCGGACAGGAACCCGATCAGGCGCTCGCGGCCCCAGATGGGCCAGTGGTGGGAGGCGAAGGCGACGTCCGAGGAGCCCGCGAACAGGTCGATCGCCTCGGTGAGGTAACGGGCCCACACCTTCGGGTCGCGGACCTGCGCGCCCCTGAGCGTCAGCAGGTTGTGCAGGTTGTGGGTGGCGTTCTCGGCCATGCACAGCGCCGCGTGGTCGGGGAAGTGGACGTTCAGCTCGGCCGGTGCCTCGGTGCCGGGGGTGAGCTGGAAGACCATGCGGACGCCGTCGACCGTCTCGGTCTGCCCGGTGGCGGTGATGTCCACGGTCGGCGGGATCAGACCGACCGCGCCGGTGGAGACGGTCTGTCCGAGGCCGGTGCCGATCTGCCCGCGCTCACCCTTCGGCAGGGCGGCACCGTACATGTAGGCGGCGCGGCGGCTCATGGCCGTACCGGCGTAGACGTTCTCGCTGACCGCGTGCTCCAGGAAGCCCTGCGGGGCGAGGATCGGCACGTCATCCGTCACCACACCGCGCACGCCGCCGAAGTGGTCGGCGTGGCTGTGGGTGTACAGCACGCCCGTCACCGGCCGGTCCCCGCGATGGGCCCGGTACAGGGCCAGCCCGGCGGCGGCGGTCTCGGCGCACAGCAGCGGGTCGATGACGAAGACGCCCCGCTCGCCCTCGACCAGGGTCATGTTCGACAGGTCGAAGCCGCGCACCTGGTAGATGCCTTCGACCACCTCGAACAGGCCGTGGTCGGAGCAGAGCCTGCTCTGCCGCCACAGGCTGGGGTTGGCGGTGTCGGGGCAGTCCTGGGCGAGGAAGCCGTAGGCGTCCAGGTCCCAGACGGTACGGCCTTCCGTGTCGCGTACGACGCCGTCCCGGGCCGTGCCCATGAACCCGCGCCGCGCGTCCGCCAGATCCTGCTCGTCGTCGAAGGGGAACCGGCTGAGCACCGCCCGGTTGGCCGCGGCGATGCCCGGCTCGGCGGGCCTGGATCCGTCGGAGCGGGTCATGTCGAACTCCCTCGCAGCGTCATGTGGACCTCCCTCACCGGAGGGGTTGGTGCCACCGTCTCCCGGACCCGGCGGCGCCACGAGCGGGTGTGGGCCGGACAGGGGAATGACGACTCGCCCCCGGCCGCGCCCCGCCGGACACTCGAAGTCCCTCTCCCCCCTGGACCTGGACCGGTGAATGGCGACAGAGCCCGTACGCGCCCGGCCGCCGCACCGCGGCAGCGGCAGTCAGCGTGCCCGGCGCGCCCGCAGCAACGGCGCCGCGCTCGTGCTGGTCGCCGCGGGGGCGCTGCTGGGCTGGGCGTTGCCGCGGTGGGAACGGCATCTGCCCGAGGCGGGGCTGAGCTTCGACGCCTCCACGGCGCAGGCCACGCTCGCCGCGATCGCCGGGGGGATGATCACCCTCGCCGGGTTCGTGGTCACGGCCATCACGCTCGTCGTGCAGACCGTGCAGGCCATGTCGCCTCGGCTGGTGTCCGCGCTGGGGCACTTCAGCCGGTACCTGGTCCTGTTCGGTCTGCTGATCGGGACGGCCCTGTACGCGCTGGTGACCCTGAGCCAGATCCGGGGGGACAGCGTGCCCCGGGTGAGTGTGACGCTCGCGATCGGTCTCGTCCTGATCGACGCCGTCACGGTCCTGCGCCTGCTCGCCTCACTCCGCCACGCCGTCACCGGCGGCGGCCTGGCCCGAGCGGTCGGGGAGCGGCTGCGGACGGTCATCGAGGAGGTGTTTCCGGGGGAGGGGGGTGGGGGGTTGGAGGGGGCCGGGGGGTCGGGCTTGGCGCGGGATACGGGGGTGACTGGGGCGGGCCCCGGGGGGCGTCCGGAGGCTGGTGGGGATTCCGGCTCGGGGCGGGATACGGGGGTGACCGGGCCGGGGCCCGGGGGGCATCCCGAGGGCCCTGGGGACTCCGGCTCGGCGCGCTCCGCCGAGACGTCCGAGGCGTATCCCACGTGGCGTCCGGAACCGGCTCGGGATCCCGGCTCGGCGCGCTCCACCGTGCCCGGGGTGTCAGGGAATCACGGGGACCCCCGCGGCATCCCGCTCATCCATCACGGGCCCCCGGCCGTCGTCTTCGCCGTCGACGAACCGCGCCTGACCAGGCTCGCGGCCCGCCATGACGTCCAGGTCCAGCTGCGGCAGGCGGTCGGTGACTTCGTCGGATCCGGGGTGGTGGTCGGGCGGCTCGACGGCCGTGGTCCCGTCCCCGCGCGCGTGGCCCGGCGGGCCGCCTCCTGTGTGCGCTACGGCCCCACCCGTACCGTGGAACAGGACGTGGCGTACGGCTTCCGTCTGCTGGCCGACATCGCGATCCGCTCGTTGTCCCCGGCCGTCAACGACCCGACCACGGCCGTCCAGGCGCTGGACCAGATCGAGGAGGGCCTGCTGCGGCTGGCCCGCCGCCCGCTGGGACCCGCCTGGCTGCTCGACCGGGCCGGCCGGCCCCGTGTCCGCTGCCCCGCACCGCAGTGGGCCGACTTCGTCTCCCTCGCCCTGGACGAGACCCTTCTCTACGGCTGCGCCAACCCGCAGGTCGTACGGCGGCTGCGGGCCCTGCTCGACCGGGTGCGCGCCGAGGCATCCGAGGACCGGGCGCAACCGCTCGACGAGCGCCGGGCAGCACTGGAGCGGCTGACCGCGACGGCCCTGCCCGACCCCCTGCTGAACCGGGTGGCGTCCCGCCCTGACTCCCAGGGCCTCGGCGCCCCGTCCGACGAAGCCCCCCGCTGACTCCCTCCGGCCGACCCGGCCGCCGTCCGGGGGCGGGCCTCACGGGGAGCGGCTGACCACAACACCCCGCGCCGAACCGACCCGCCACCCCGCCCGAACCCCCGGGGGCCTCGACACCCCACCCGAGGACACCCCCTGCCCCCGACGGGCCACCTCCACCGCCATCCCCCCGAACCCCCAGCGCCCCGACACCCCACCCCCGAGAACACCCCCTGCCCCCGACGGGCCAGTTCCCCTCGCCGCCCCGAGGCGGACGGCCTCGCCCAGGGACGATTGACCACAACACCCCGCGCCGAACCGACCCGCCACCCCGCCCGAACCCCCAACGCCCCGACGCCCCGAAACCCACCCCCGAGAACACCCCCTGCCCCCGACGGGCCACCCCCGCTCGCCGCCCCGAGGCGGACGGCCTTGACTGGGGGCGAGTGGTGCGGCCGTGGGAGGCGGGATGACGTGGACGGTGCGGATCCAGCGTCTGCGCGACCGTGCCGAGGAGCGCTTCCCCGTCCTGACCGAGGTCACCAACCGGCTCCTGTCCGCGAACCTCCTGGACGCGGGGACCAGGCTCGCCGCCCAGGCGTTCCTGGCGTCCGTACCGCTGCTGTTCGCCGTCGCCGCCTTCACCCCCAACGGCGTCCGCGAGCAACTCGGGGAGTCGCTGCGCGCGATGTTCGGGCTCAACGGCCGGGCCGAACTGGAACTGGAGCAGGTCCTCGGCGGCTCCGTCGACGAGACCGCCCGCGAGACCGGCGGTGTCGTCGGACTGCTCGTCGCGCTGGTCTCCGCCACCAGCTTCAGCCGGGTCATGGCCCGCGTCTGTGCACGCGCCTGGCAGTTGCCGAGGGCGAGCACCCGCATCGCGGCCTGGCGCTGGGTGGTGTGGCTCCTCGCACTGGTGCTGTTCGTACTGTTGCAGGGCCCCATCCGCAGCGGCTTCGGCGTCGGCCTGTGGCTGGGCGTCCCGCTGCTGTTCCTGGCGAGCACGGGGGTGTGGCTGTGGACGCAGCGCCTGCTGCTGGCGGGCCGCGTCGACTGGCTGCCGCTGCTGCCCGGCGCGATCCTCACCGCGGCCTCCACCACCGCCCTGGCCCTGACGGCCCGCCTCTACGTCCCCAACGCACTCAACCGCAGCCTGGCGGAGTACGGCTCCCTCGGCCTCGTCCTCACCCTCCTCTCCTGGCTGATCGTGGTCTGCGCCGCGGCCACCTTCTCGGTCACCATCGGAGCGGTACTGGCGGAGGAGCCCCCGCTGAACCGGTACGTGAGGAGGGGCAGGCCACCGTCATGACGGGAACGGGGTGCCGGAGACCCGGCACCCCTCCCCCGGCTCACGCCGCCTGACGCACGGCCTCCAGCAGCGTCGCCCGCGCCCGCGCCACCCGTGAACGCACGGTGCCGACCGGGCAGTCACTGACCGCGGCGGCCTCCTCGTACGGCAGGCCGAGCAGCTGGGTGAGCACGAACGCCTCCCGGCGCTCGGCGGGCAGCGCGGCCAGCAGATCGCGCAGGACGACACCGTCGTCGAACCCGGGCACGCTTCGCGGCTGCGCGTTCTCCACGGCCAGCCGCCAGTCCGGTACGTCGCACAGGCGGGGCCGCGCGGCCGCACGACGGTAACTGTCGATCACCGCGCGCCGGGCGATGGCCAGCAGCCAGGACCGGGCCGAGGAACGCCCCTCGAACCGGTGCAGACTGCCGAGCGCCCGCAGGAACGTGTCCTGCGCGAGGTCGTCCACAGCCTGGGGATCAGCCCCGAGATGAGCGACGTACCGCAGCACATCCCGCTGAAGCGCGCCCACGAACCGTTCGACGGCGACGGAGTCCCCGGCACGCGCGGCAAGCGCCCACCCGGTTATCGCCTCGTCGAGGGCGGCGGATCTGGGGGGTGCGGGGTGGTGCGGAAGGGCGTTCGGGGAGTGCGGGACGGTTGCCACCGGTTTCCCCGCGCACGGCGCCGTTTCCGGCAAGGCAGGAGCGATCACCTGTTGTCCTTCGGGTCGTCCCGAGTCCGGACCGCGGCGTGCGGAGCGGGCAGGCGTGGCGGTCAGGGACCCGGTGAGGGATGTGGGGGTACCGGCCACAGGGCCGTAAGCGCCGGCTGTCGTCAGGCGACAGCGGGCCCCACAGGCGGACCCCGAGAGGTGATCGCGTGGACGAGGAGAAGGCGCGGTACGCGGTCCGCACGGTCCCGGTCGAGACGTGGGCGCGGGCTGCGGTCGGCGGGGGCGGGCAGGGCGAGCAGCAGGCGCAGCGGCGCGGCCAGCCATCCGGCCACCGCCCGCAGGATGCGGAACGCGGCCTTCTCGCCGTACGCCAGCCACAGCCCGCACAGCAGGGCGGCGAGCAGATGGGCGGCGAGCATCCCCACCGACGCAGACACCTCCACCGACGAAGACACCTCCGCCGACGGTGACACCGCAGCCGTCATCGAGCCCCCGTGATGCACGTGCCCCATATCCATGGCACCCATGGAGTGCACGTGCCCCGCGCCCACATCCGAACCAGCCGCACCGGACCCGCCAGACACACCGGACGCACCAGACGCCGACTGCGCCCAGGAGAACACCGAGTGCAGCCCCGTCTGCGCGGCCACCACGACCGTCACGACCAGCGGCAGCCCACGCTCGCGGCCCGCCAGGCACCACCCCACGGCCCCGGCGCCGGCCACCCCGGCCGCCAGCGTCCACGCGGGCACATGGCTGCCGGACATCAGGACGTGCCCCAGGGCGGCGAGCAGCACGCACACGGCCGCGAACACCGCGGCCCGTGTCGTGCGCGTACCCCACCCTGCTGTCACAGCGCCTCATCCTCGCATCCGGGCACGTCCCGTCAGGCGTGGGTACGACGTCCGCCCCCGCCCCGCACTCAATCCCGAACCTGTGACCCACACCACGGCGTTCCGGTGTTCATGTCCGTGAATAAGAATCAAGTACCCGGATATTGACGCGCACACAACACCACTCCCAAGCTTCCGGGGAGAAAGCGCTTGCTCCCAAGAGCCTGGAGGCACCCGATGCACCTGAGACCCGCCCTCGCGTGCGCCGCACTGCTCGCCGGTGCGCTGGTCGCGCTGTCCGGCAACCCGGCACAGGCCGCGACCACCCGGTACGAGGCCGAGGCCGCCGTCTGCACCGGCACCATCGACTCCGACTGGCCCGGGTACTCCGGCAGCGGCTTCTGCAACGGCACCAACGCCACCGGCGCGTACGCCCAGTTCACCGTGAACGCGGCCACCGCCGGCACCGCCGCCCTGAACGTCCGCTTCGCCAACGGCACCACCACCCCCCGCCCGGCGAACCTGATCGTCAACGGCACCACCGTGCAGACCCCGTCCTTCGAGGGCACCGGCACCTGGTCGGCCTGGACCACCAAGACGCTGACCGTCCCGCTCGCCGCGGGCAGCAACACCGTCCGCCTCAGCCCGACCACCGCGACCGGCCTGCCCAACCTCGACCACCTGGACGTCGTCACCGGCGACACCCCGCCGCCGACCGGCGCCACCCTCTACGCCGCCCCGAACGGCACCGACAGCGCGGCCGGCACCCAGTCGGCCCCGACCACCCTCACCTCGGCGATCAGCCGGATCTCCGCGGGCGGCACGATCTACCTGCGCGGGGGGACGTACCGCCAGTCCTCGACGGTCACCGTCCCGGCCGGCCAGAACGGCACCGCCGGCGCCCGCACCACCCTGGCCGCCTACCCGGGCGAGACCCCGGTGCTCAACTTCTCCGCGCAGACCGAGAGTTCGGCCAACCGCGGGCTCCAGCTCAACGCCTCGTACTGGCACATCAAGGGTCTGATCGTCGAACGGGCCGGGGACAACGGCATCTTCGTCGGCGGCAGCAACAACGTCATCGAGCGCACGGTGACCCGCTTCAACCGCGACACCGGACTCCAGCTCGGCCGGATGACCTCCACCACGCCGACCGCCCAGTGGCCGTCCAACAACCTCATCCTGAGCGCCGAGTCGCACGACAACGCCGACTCCGACGGCGAGGACGCCGACGGCTTCGCCGCCAAGCTCACCACCGGCACCGGCAACGTCTTCCGCCACGCCGTCGCCCACCACAACATCGACGACGGCTGGGACCTGTACACCTATGCCGACGAGGACCCCATCGGCCCGGTGACCGTCGAGGACTCCCTCTCCTACGAGAACGGCACCCTCAGCGACGGCTCCCAGGCCGGCGCCGGCGACCGCAACGGCTACAAGCTCGGCGGTGAGAACGTGCCGGTCAACCACGTCGTGCGGCGCAGCTTCGCCGTCGACAACGGCAAGCACGGGTTCACCTACAACAGCAACCCGGGCACGATGACGATCTCCGACAACGTCAGCGTCGACAACACCGAGCGCAACTTCAACTTCGACGCGGGCACCTCGGTGTTCCGCAACAACACCTCCTGCCGCTTCAGCAGCGGCACGAACGACCGGATCATCGGCAACTCCGACGCCACCAACCAGTTCTGGTCCGGTACGAACGGCTCCCGCTGCTCCTCCTACGACGGCGCCCTCGGCTGGTCCTTCACCTCGGACGGCCGACTGGTGGTGACGTTCGGCGGCACCGCGGTCACCCCGTGACCCCACGGCACCGGCGCCCGGCCCGCTCGCGGGCGCCGGTGCTCACCTCGTCCCGACGGTCCGCAGGATCACCGGCACCAACGTCCGTGCCGCGGCCACGACTTCGCGCACCGAGACATGCTCCCGCGCGCTGTGGGCGACCTGGATGTCACCGGGCCCGAACTGGAGCGTGGGGATGCCGGCCCCGGCGTACAGGCGCAGATCACTGCCGTACGTCGCCCCGCGCACCCGCGGCCTGCCGTCGCCGACGGCGTCGGACCGGGCGTCCCGCACCAGTTCCGCCAGCGGATGCCCGTCCGGCAGCGCCCCGCTCGCGAACTGCCCGCCGGGCCACGTCACTTGCGCCGGATGTTCCCGCAGCCAGGGATCCTCGGCACACGCCCGCGCCACACACCGCTCGAACTCCGCGCGCGCATCGGCCGGTTCCTCCCCCAGCCGCACCCCGAGCCGTCCCTCGGCCACCAGCAGATCGGGCACGCTGCTCGCCCAGTCACCGGCGCGCAGGGTACCGACGGAGAGGCCGTACGGGATCGGGTACTCGGCCATCAGCGGCGCGGGGTCCCTGTTGCGCTCGGTCTCCAGGCGGGCCAGCGCCCGGTGCAGCGGCAGGTAGGCGTCGATCGCGCTCACGCCCTGCTCGCGCGAGCTGCCGTGCGCCGACTTGCCGGGTACCGCGAGGCGGAAGGTCAGCGCTCCGGCGTTGGCGGTGATGACGCTCCCCGCGGTGGGCTCGGCGATGACACAGGCGTCACCGCGGTAGCCGCGTTCCAGGGTCCCGAAGGCGCCGATACCGCCGTCCTCCTCCCCCACGACGAAGTGCACGGCGACCCGCCCGCGCAGCCGGATCCCGGCCGCCCGTATCGCGGCGAGCGCGGCGAGGTGCGCGGTCAGGCCCGCCTTCATGTCGCAGGCGCCGCGGCCGTGCACGAGATCTCCGGTGACCCGGGGGACGAACGGGTCGCCGGGCCAGGTGGCGGGGTCCCCGGGGGGTACGACGTCGACGTGGCCCTGCAGGACGAGGGTCGGCCCGTCCCCGCCGGCCGTCGTACCGACCAGCCCCCACGCCTCGTCGCGGGGGGCCTCGGAGCCGGGGAAGGCGGGGTGGGAGCGCAGGGCGTCGAGATCCATGGACCACAAGTCGACGTCCAGCCCGAGGAGTTCGAGGCGACGGGCGAGGTGATGCTGGATCTCGGACTCGGCCGCGCTCCCGGTGACGCTGGGTATCGCGATCAGTTCGAGCAGGGTACGGCCGATGTCGGCGTCATCGATGGCGTCCAGCGCAAGCGCCTCTTCACGGCTCAACATAACGCCGGATGCTAGGGCTCACCCAGGGGCGCGGGACAGTGTCCATATGCGGCTCCGTGAGCGCGACCGGCCCCCACCGGCCCGCACCCGACCACGCGACTCAACCACCCCCCACCGTGAACCCGATAACAGACCCGCCCCCCGCCCGCCGCGCAGCGAACGTCGCACCTCCGTGCGCGAAGGCCACCTCCCGCACGATCGACAGCCCCAGCCCCGACCCCGGCAGGGACCGCGCATCCGCGGCCCGGTAGAACCGGTCGAACACATGCCGGAGGTCGTCGTCGGTGATCCCGGGCCCCCGGTCCAGCACCTCCACCCGGACAGTCCCGTGCACCGCGGGCCCCGCCACATTGATCTCGATCGGCGCCGTCCCGCCCCGGTCGAACTTCGCCGCGTTCTCCACCAGGTTGGACACGGCCCGCTGCAGCATCCCGGGCCGCCCGACCGTCGTCGTATCGCCACTGGCCCGCACCACGATCCGCCGACCGGTGCGGCGCCGGGCGAGCCCCGCCACGTCCTCCGCGACCTCGGCGAGGTCCACCCGCTGCGGCGGCTCGGAGTCGGACTGCCCGGCCGCCAGGTCCACCAGCTCATTGACCAGGTCGGTCAGTTCACGCGCCTCCTGGGCGAGGTCGGCGACCAGCTCGTCCCGGGTCTGCGGCGGGAACTCCTCGATGCGGCGCAGCAGCGAGATGTTGGTGCGCAGGGACGTCAGCGGGGTGCGCAGCTCGTGCCCCGCGTCCTGCACCAGCCGCCGCTGGTCCTCCTCCGACTGGGCGAGCCGGCCCAGCATGCGGTCGAAGGCCCGCCCCAGACGCCCCACCTCGTCGTATCCGGTGACCGGCACCTGGATGCCGAGCCGCCGGGTCCGCGCCACGTCCTCCGCGGCGGTGGTGAGGACGATCAGCCGGCGGGTGATGCGCCGGGCCAGCCACCACCCGAAGAGCCCGGCCGCGACCACGACCGCCGACATGAGGATCAGGGTCCGCTGCTGGAGCGCGCGCAGCAGATCCTCGGTGTTGCTGAACTCCTGCGCGATCTGCACCGCTCCCCGCCCGCCCCCGAACGAGACGGTGGCGACGCGGTAGACGTCGTCGCCGACATCGACGTCCGCGTGCACGACCGTGCGCCCGGAGACCCGCTGGGCGGCGATCCGCCGGTCGGCGTCGGTGACCGGCAGGCCGGGGCGGCCGGGGTCGTAGACGGAGCCGTCCGCGCCGAGGACCTGCACGTCCGTGCGGGCGGGGCGGACCAGGTCGTGGCCGGGGGCGGTGGAGGAGAAGTCGACGGGTTCCATCCGCCGGTTGCGGACCTCGCTGCGCACGTCCTGCACGACCTCGTCGAACACGGACTGCTGGTCCACCCGCACCAGCCGGGCGGCGGCGCTGTAGGACAGGATGCCGACCAGGACGGTGACCCCGGCGGTGACGGCGGCGAAGGACACCGCGAAGGTGGTGCGCAGGGAGACCAGCCGGGGCCGCGGGCGCCGCAGCAGCCGGCCGAAGCGGGCCACTCAGTTCTCCCGGAGCACGTAACCCACCCCGCGCACCGTGTGGATCAGCGGCGGGGCGCCGGGCTCGTCGAGCTTGCGGCGCAGATAGCCGACGTAGACGGCGAGGTTCTTGGAGCCGGGGCCGAAGTCGTAGCCCCAGATGCGGTCGTAGATGGTGGCGTGGTCGAGGACGATCCCGGCGTTGCGCACCAGCAGTTCCAGCAGCTCGAACTCGGTGCGGGTGAGCTCCAGTTCGCGCCCGCCGCGCCAGGCCCGGCGCGCCTGGAGGTCCATGCGCAGCCCGGCCGCCTCCAACACCCGATCGGGCTCGGGCTCCGGCTCCGGCTTCGGTGCGTCGGCTACGGAGGGGGGCGCGGCCTCGGCCTGTCCCGTGCGGCGCAGCAGCGCCCGCAGCCGGGCGAAGACCTCCTCGACGTCGAAGGGCTTGACCACGTAGTCGTCGGCGCCCGCGTCCAGGCCCGCGATACGGTCCTGGGTCTCCACGAGCGCCGTCAGCATCAGGATCGGCGTGCGGTCGCCCTCGGCGCGCAGCACCCGGCAGACCTGGAGGCCGTCGATGCCGGGCATCATCACGTCGAGGACGAGCACGTCCGGCGGTGCGGTGTGGGCCTGCGCCAGCGCCTCCACGCCGTCGGCGACCGCGATGACCCGGTAGCCCTCCAGGGTCAGGGCACGCTCCAGGGCATGCCGGATGGCGCGGTCGTCTTCGGCGAGGAGCACGGTCTGAGGCACGGTGCTCAGTGTGCCAACCCGGCCCGTCCTACGGCGTGCCGAGCAGCTCACCCGGGGCCCTCTTACCGGCCTCTCACCCCGTGGGCCGCAGCGCGGCGAGCTGTTCCGCGAACGGCACCAGGCGCTCCGCCCCGGCGGCCTTCGTCGTGCTCAGCCCGCTCATCAGCGCGGCCAGCTCACCCGCCGCCCGCTCGACGCGGCCGTCCAGGCCCTCCGCTCCCCAGTCCTCCGAGGCCGCGTAGACGCCGGTCGGGACGACCACCGCCTTGAGGTAGGCGAAGAGCGGGCGCAGGGCGTGCTCCAGGACGAGCGAGTGCCGGGCGGTGCCGCCGGTCGCGGCGACCAGCACCGGCTTCCCGGCCAGCGCGTCCTGCTCCAGGACGTCGAAGAACGACTTGAACAGTCCGCTGTACGAGGCCGAGAACACCGGCGTGACGACGATCAGGCCGTCGGCCCGGGTGACCGCGTCCTGCGCGGCGGCCAGCTTCCGGCCCGGGAAACCGTTGGTGAAATGGTGTGCGATCTCCACCGCGAGGTCGCGCAGCTCCACGACCTCGACCTCGGCCCCGGTCCGCCCGGCGGCCGCGGCGGCGAGACGGTCGCCGAGCAGCCGGGTGGAGGACGGGACGCTCAGCCCCGCCGAGACGACGACGAGCTTCATGCGACGGTCACCTCCTGGGCCTTCTTGATCAGGGAAGCGTGGGTGGGAGCCTCCGGGACACCGGCCGGGCGGTTCTTCGCGAACTCCTCGCGCAGCACCGGCACGACCTCCTCGCCGAGCAGGTCGAGCTGCTCCAGCACGGTCTTCAGGGGCAGTCCGGCGTGGTCCAGCAGGAACAGCTGGCGCTGGTAGTCACCGGCGTACTCGCGGAAGGACAGGGTCTTCTCGATCACCTGCTGCGGCGAGCCGACGGTCAGCGGGGTCTGCTCGGTGAAGTCCTCCAGGGAGGGCCCGTGGCCGTAGACCGGCGCGTCGTCGAAGTACGGGCGGAACTCGCGCACCGCGTCCTGGGAGTTCTTCCGCATGAACACCTGCCCGCCGAGTCCGACGATCGCCTGCTCGGCGGTGCCGTGCCCGTAGTGGGCGTAGCGGGTCCGGTACAGCTCGACCATCCGCTTGGTGTGGTCGGCCGGCCAGAAGATGTTGTTGTGGAAGAAGCCGTCGCCGTAGAAGGCGGCCTGCTCGGCGATCTCCGGCGAGCGGATGGAACCGTGCCAGACGAACGGCGGTACGCCGTCCAGCGGGCGGGGCGTGGAGGTGAAGCCCTGCAGGGGCGTGCGGAACGTGCCCTCCCAGTTCACCACGTCCTCGCGCCACAGCCGGTGGAGCAGGTTGTAGTTCTCGATGGCGAGGTTGATGCCCTCGCGGATGTCCTTGCCGAACCAGGGGTAGACCGGGCCGGTGTTGCCGCGGCCCATCATCAGGTCGACCCGGCCGTCGGCCAGGTGCTGGAGCATCGCGAAGTCCTCGGCGATCTTCACCGGGTCGTTGGTGGTGATCAGCGTGGTCGAGGTGGACAGGACCAGCCGCTCCGTCCGTGCCGCGATGTAGCCGAGCATCGTGGTCGGCGAGGACGGCACGAACGGCGGGTTGTGGTGCTCACCGGTAGCGAAGACGTCCAGGCCGACCTCCTCGGCCTTCAGCGCGATGGCGACCATGGCCTTGATGCGCTCCCGCTCGGTCGGCGTCCGGCCCGTGGTGGGGTCCGGTGTGACATCGCCGACGGTGAAGATCCCGAACTGCATGGCCGCTCACCCTCCAGGTTGTTGACTGTTCAACTATACCTGGGAACGGCACCCCCGGGCCCACTATTCCCACCGCCCGGCAGCCCTAGAAGTAGTACGCGTCCCCGGTGTCCAGGATCAGCACCCGCTGCCGGTCGTTGTCCGGGTTCCGGTCCACCGCCCCGCTGCTCCACACCGTGTCGATCTCCAGCCGCACCTCGGACGCGGCCTTGTGGAGCTGCACGCGCAGCGCGATCCGCTCCCCCACCCCGTCCGCCGCCAGCGCCCCCACCCGGCACAGCACCGCCCGCGCCCCGGACCGGGCGCAGCCACCGGGCAGTTCCTGCCGGTCGGCGAGCGGCTCGGACCAGCGCAGCCGTACCGTCGCGTCCGGTACCGCCGCCGGCCCGTGATTGCGCGGGGTGAACCGCAGGTCGACCTGACCGGCGGCCAGGGACGCGGCCCCGTGATAGGCGAGATCCGCCTCCCGCCCTTCGGCGGCGCCGGCACCGGCCGCCCCGCCCGCCGCCAGCAGCACCGCCGCGACCCCGGTCCCGAGCACCCGCACACTCCGCATACCGCCCACTCCTCCGCGATCGCACACCGCCGGTCATCTCGTCGTACGGATGTATCCCACGCGGAGCGGGTCACAGGCGCCCTCCATCAGGTGACGGCCCGCGGACGGCCGTATGCGAAGCTGCTGCGCATGCTCGTCGCCCGCTCCGCTGCCCTCTTCGCCGTCGCCGCCCTGTTCGAGATCGGCGGCGCCTGGCTGGTCTGGCAAGGGGTGCGGGAGCACCGCGGGCTGCTGTGGACCGGCGCGGGCGTCGTCGCGCTCGGCGCCTACGGTTTCGTGGCCACCCTCCAGCCGGACGCGAACTTCGGGCGCATCCTCGCCGCGTACGGCGGGGTCTTCGTGGCCGGGTCGCTCGCCTGGGGCATGGTCGCGGACGGCTACCGGCCCGACCGGTGGGACGTGACGGGCGCGCTGATCTGCCTCGCGGGGATGGCCGTGATCATGTACGCCCCGCGAGGCGGCTGAGCCGGGGGATCAGCCCGGGGATCAGCCGGGCGGCAGCAGGCCGAGCTGGTCGAGGAACTCCATCTCGTCGAAGTAGAGCCGGTAGTCGACGATGTGCCCGGTGTCGTCGACGGTGGCGAAGTCCACCCCGCGGATCCTGATCTCCTTCTGCGTCGGGGGCAGCGTCTCCCCGGTGGGGAGTTGGATCGGCCCCGTGTTCCGGCCGGTGTAGATGCCCTCGTCGATGGCCGTGTCGCCGACCTCGTACGCGTGCACCGACTCGAACCTGGCCTCCGGCATCGCCTCCGTCATCTGCCGCCAGTACGCGGCGATGTCCTCCCGGCCGTGCAGCTCACCGCCGTCGGGCGTGATCGCGACGGCGTCCTGCGCGTAGAGCTCGCCGATGGTCTTCTGGTCCGCCGTCGTGATCGCTTCCGTGAGCCGGTCCATGACCTCACGTGCCTGTCCCATGGTCCACCTCCCACAGTGGGGATCACCCGTTTCATTGTCCCACCGCCCGCCTATCCTGGCCGGACAGTCCGTCGACCCGAGACCGTCCACCGGTCCGCCCCGAGGAGCACCCCCATGGCCACCGCCGCACCCTCCGCCGCCTCCCGCATCGCCGTCGTCACCGGTGCGAGCAGCGGAATCGGCGCCGCCACCGCACGCCGGCTCGCGGCGGCCGGATACCGGGTCGTCCTCACCGCCCGCCGCAAGGACCGCGTCGAGGCGCTGGCCGAGGAGATCAGCGCGGCCGGCCACTCGGCGGCGGCCTACCAGCTGGACGTCACCGACCGCGCCGCGGTCGACGAGTTCGCCACCGCCTTCCGGACCATCGGCGTCCTGGTGAACAACGCCGGCGGAGCCCTCGGCGCCGACCCGGTGGCCACCGGCGACCCGGCCGACTGGCGCACGATGTACGAGACGAACGTCATCGGCACCCTCAACCTCACCCAGGCCCTGCTCCCGAAGCTGGAGGCGAGCGGCGACGGCACGGTGGTCGTCGTCTCCTCCACCGCGGGCCACAGCACCTACGAGGGCGGCGGCGGGTACGTCGCCGCCAAGCACGGCGCCCACGTCCTGGCGGAGACCCTCCGCCTGGAGATCGTCGGCCGGCCGGTCCGCGTCGTCGAGATCGCGCCCGGCATGGTGAAGACCGACGAGTTCGCGCTCACCCGCTTCGGCGGCGACGAGGAGAAGGCGGCCAAGGTCTACCAGGGCGTGGCCGAGCCGCTGTCCGCGGACGACGTGGCCGACACCATCACCTGGGCGGTGACCCGCCCCAGCCACGTCAACATCGACCTGCTGGTGGTCCGCCCGCGCGCCCAGGCGTCCAACACCAAGGTGCACCGCGACCTGTGACGGTCTTTCCGTTTCCGGGGGCGCGCAGCGGAACGGCCAGTAGAACGATCGGTGTGGACAGACACATACGCTTCGACGCCCTGCACAACTTCCGCGATCTGGGCGGCTGTCCGGCCGCGGACGGCCGCCGCGTCCGCCCGTCCCGGCTCTACCGCGCGGACTCCCTGAGCAAGCCGGCCGAAGCCACCCCCGACTGGTCCCGCTTCCGCTCCCTGGGCATCCGCACGGTGATCGACCTGCGCCATCCCTGGGAGATCGATAGCCGCGGCCGCGTCCCGCACCACGACGGCCTCGCCTACCACAACCTCAGCATCGAGCACCGCCCCTACGACCAGCCCGCGCTCGCCGCCGACGTGGATCCGGGCCCGTATCTGGCGGAGCGCTACCTGGAGGTGGCGCAGGACGGCACGAAGGAGATCCGCCGGGCCCTGGAACTGGTCGCCGAGGCGGCCGAGGCGGACCAGCCCCTGGTCTTCCACTGCGCCTCCGGCAAGGACCGCACGGGACTGCTGGCGGCCCTGGTCCTGGGACTGCTCGGCGTCGGCGACCACACCGTCATCGAGGACTTCAGCCTCACGGAGCTGGCGGCCCCGGCGCTCCTCGCCGAGTGGCGGGCCAGGAACGACGGCCGGACACCGACCTGGCTGGGCTACGGCCGCGCCCCCGAGTCGGTGATGCGCCTGTTCCTGGCCTCCCTCACCACTCATTACGGCTCGCTCGAGCACTACGTCACCAAGGCCCTGTCCCTGGACGCGCCGGCCCTCACGCACACCCTGCGAACCGCCCTCCTGGAACAACCCCCCGCCACCTGGCCGCACTTGACCTACCGCAAGGCGGCCGAGACCGACGCCGGCACCCTCGCCCGCATGCGGGACGGCGAGGTCTGGCTCGCCCACACGGGCGGCCACCTGGCCGGCGCCTGGGAACTGTGCTGGACCGACCCCGCGGCCTGGGGCCCCCGCCCGGACGACGCCGGCTGCATCCACCGCCTGATGACCACCGCCCACACCGCCCCGCCGGGCAACCGGCGAACACCCCACGAAGGACGGCCCGAGAGGCCCGTACCCGGTGACGCTGCTGGAGAAGAAGCTGGCCTGACGCGCGAAAGGGCCCGAGCCAGGACGGCCCGGGCCCCGCGGTCGGTCAGCCCTTGACGCAGACGACCTGCTTCAGCTTCGCCACGACCTCGACGAGGTCCCGCTGCTGATCGATGACCTGCTCGATCGGCTTGTAGGCACCCGGGATCTCGTCCACGACCCCGGAGTCCTTGCGGCACTCCACGCCCCGCGTCTGCTCCTCCAGGTCCTTCGTCGAGAAGCGGCGCATGGCGGCGTTACGGCTCATGCGCCGGCCCGCGCCGTGCGAGGCCGAGTTGAAGGACAGCGGGTTGCCGAGGCCCTTCACGATGTACGAACCGGTGCCCATCGAGCCCGGGATGATCCCGTACTCGCCGGAGCCCGCACGGATCGCGCCCTTGCGGGTGACCAGCAGGTCCATCCCGTCGTAGCGCTCCTCGGCCACGTAGTTGTGGTGCGCGCTGATCTCCGGCTCGAAGGCGGGCCGCGCCTTCTTGAACTCCTTGCGGACCACGTCCTTCAGGAGCGCCATCATGATCGAGCGGTTGTACTTCGCGTACTCCTGCGCCCAGAACAGGTCGTTGCGGTACGCCGCCATCTGCGGGGTGTCCGCGATGAAGACGGCGAGGTCGCGGTCGACCAGGCCCTGGTTGTGCGGCAGCTTCTGGGCCACACCGATGTGGAAGTCGGCCAGCTCCTTGCCGATGTTCCGCGAACCCGAGTGCAGCATGAGCCAGACGGCACCCTCGGTGTCAGTACACACTTCAACGAAGTGGTTTCCGCTGCCCAGCGTCCCCATCTGCTTGGTGGCCCGCTCCTGCCGGAACTTCACCGCGTCCGCGATCCCGTCGAAGCGGCCCCAGAAGTCGTCCCACCCGGCCGTGCCGAAGCCGTGCATCCGGGTCGGGTCGACGGCGTCGTCATGCATGCCCCGGCCCACCGGGATCGCCTGCTCGATCTTCGAGCGCAGCCTCGACAGATCCCCCGGCAGATCGTTCACCGTGAGGGACGTCCGGACCGCCGACATACCGCAGCCGATGTCGACGCCGACCGCCGCCGGGCACACCGCGCCCCGCATCGCGATCACCGAGCCGACCGTCGCGCCCTTGCCGTAGTGAACGTCCGGCATGACCGCCAGACCCTTGATCCACGGCAGGGTCGCCACGTTCCGCAGCTGCTGGAGGGCCACGTCCTCCACCGTCGCCGGATCCGTCCACATCCGGATCGGAACCTTCGCGCCGGGCATTTCCACGTACGACATATCGCCCTCATTCCCCCGATAAGCAACACAAGTCTCAAATCGCAAAACCGGCGCCAAGGTCAACGTAAGGGACAACGGACCGGCGTTCACGGCAGTGCGTGCGATACACATTGTCTGCAGGGGCCGCCCCCACCCCGCAAACGATTAACCCGCAGCGAGAGGAGCCGACCGTGCAGCGGAAGGCGTACGTATCCGGCGCCGCCGCGCTCCTCGCGGCCCTGCTGGCCGGCTGCACCGGCGGCTCCGCGGACGGCGGCACCACGGACGGCTCCAACGCGGACGACTCCGGTACGGCGACGACGGCGGCCGAGCCCGGCCGCTACCGCACGCTCCCCGAACCCTGCGGCGCGGTCAGCGCCGACACCCTCGACGTCCTGCTGCCCGGCATCCCGCAGATCGCCGACGCGAACCAGCGCGAGAAGGCCTACGAGGGCACCGCCACCCTCACCTACGACACCGACCGCAAGGTCGGCTGCCGCTGGAAGGTGGAGTCCACCGACGCCACCGACCATCTCTTCATCGACTTCGAGCGGGTGGTGTCCTACGACAACGGCGTCAGCGACGACGCCCAGGCCGAGCAGCTCTTCGCCGACCGGCGCACGGCGGCCGACCTCCCGGTGCCGACCGTCACCGAGTCCGACTCCGTGGCCCCCACCATCACCCCGAGCGGCTCCGCGTCCGCCTCGGCGACCCCCTCGGAACCGGACCCCTCCGCTTCCTCCGCCTCCTCCTCGCCGTCCGCCACCCCCACCGACCTCCAGCCCCGCGTCCTCGACGACGTGGGCGACGAGGCGTTCCTGGACGACGTGTTGAGCAGCGCCGGTTCGACGGTCCAGCAGCGCACGGTGACTGTGGCGTTCCGCACGTCCAACGTCATCGTGACCATCCAGTACGAGGAGCAGCCGGCCACCGTCGGCACCGTCCCGGACAGCAAGGAAATGCAGGACAGGGCGCGGAATCTGGCGGCCGAGCTGGCGGACGCGCTGGCCGGCTGAGGTCCGTTCGCGGCCGTTCGCGAAGACGGCGAAACCAAAACGCCCGCCGTGCTCACCGCGTACCGTGGCCCCTCGGACCCGATCCGACGGCAGGAACCACGAGTCTCATGAGTGAAGGAACCATGCAGCGAGCAGTCCAGCGTGACCCGAGCCCCCAGCGAGCCAGGCGCCTCTCCCGCGCTGTTGTCGGTGCGGCCGCCGTCCCCGCGATGCTGATCGCCGCGGGCTGCTCCTCGGACTCCGGCACGGACGACGCGGGCAAGAGCTCCGCGAGCGCCTCGGCCTCGGCGAGCCCGTCGCCCACGGTGCAGGCCGCCGCGTACGGCAAGCTGCCCGAGGCGTGCGACGTGCTGTCGAAGGGCACCCTGAGCGATCTCGTGCCGCAGGCGAGCAAGTCGGGCAAGGAGGGCGCGTCCAACGACACGGCGGCGCGCGCCAGTTGCTCCTGGAACAGCCTGGACAACAACGGCGTGGACGGCTCGCAGTTCCGCTGGCTGAACGTCTCGCTGCTGCGCTTCGACTCCGACGTCACCCGCGGCGAGGGCGACAAGCTGGCGCGGGAGTACTACGCCAAGCAGGTCGAGGACGTCCAGGCGGTGGACGGCGCGAAGAACGTCAAGTCCGAGCCGGTCAGCGGCACGGGCGACGAGGCGACGGCCGTGCGCTACGACCTGAAGAAGAAGGAAGGGCTCTTCAAGCAGCAGACGGTCGTGGCCCGCGTCGAGAACGTCGTCGTCACCCTCGACTACAACGGCGCCGGTCTCGCCGGTGAGGAGACCCCGAGCGCGGACACCCTCACCAAGCTGGCGAAGAAGGCCGCCAAGGAGGCGGTGGCCGCGGTGACGGAGGCGAACGGCGCGGGCGGCGGCTCGGCGAGCGCGAACCCGTCCAAGTCGGCCTCGGGCTCGGCCTCGAAGAAGCCCTCCGCCACGGCGACGAAGAAGAGCTGACCCCTCCGGCACCACGTGCACCGCACACATGTGCCACCCTGTTGCGCGCAACAACAGGTAAGGGAGGGGAGTACGGGTGGCCGCGCCAATACAGCTGACCCGGATGCACCGCGTTCTCATCGGCGTGGTCGTGTTCGGCGCCGTGATCATCGCCGGCATCGGCTTCGCGGGGTCGTACGCCGCCGTCCGCGAGCTGGCCCTGCAGAAGGGGTTCGGGAACTTCTCGTACGTCTTCCCGATCGGCATCGACGCGGGCATCTGCGTCCTGCTGGCACTGGACCTGCTCCTGACGTGGATCCGCATCCCGTTCCCGCTGCTGCGCCAGACGGCCTGGCTGCTGACGGCGGCGACGATCGCCTTCAACGGCGCGGCGGCCTGGCCGGACCCGCTGGGCGTCGGCATGCACGGGGTGATCCCGATCCTGTTCGTGGTGTCGGTGGAGGCGGCCCGGCACGCGATCGGCCGGATCGCCGACATCACGGCCGACAAGCACATGGAGGGCGTCCGGCTGACCCGCTGGCTGCTCAGCCCGGTCCCGACGTTCCTGCTGTGGCGCCGCATGAAGCTCTGGGAGCTCCGCTCGTACGAGCAGGTCATCAAGCTGGAGCAGGAGCGCCTGGTCTACCAGGCCCGCCTGCGCTCCCGGTACGGCCGGGCCTGGCGCCGCAAGGCCCCGGTGGAAAGCCTGATGCCCCTGCGCCTGGCCCGCTACGGCGTCCCCCTGGCGGAAACGGCCCCGGCGGGCCTGGCGGCGGCGGGAATCGAACCGGCACTGCTGCCTCCGGCGCCCCGGCCCGAGCCGGTCACGGCCGGCCGCGCCGACGCGGCGGTGCCTGCCCGCGAGCAGCGCCCCGAACTGCCCCGCGATCCCCACCCCGAGTACCTCGACCACGAACCCGAGCCGGAAGAGAGCCCCTGGCTGCACGCCAGGCACCCGGAGGAGATCCAGTACCACGGCGGCTACGACCCTACGTACGACCCGGGCTTCGACCAGTGGCACCAGGAAGAACCCCCCACCCCGGAACCCTCCATGGAGGAAACCGGCAGCTTCCCCATCCCCGTCGCCCCCGGCCGCACCCGTGAACTCGGCGAGGGCGGCGGCACCCTCCCCGCCGAACCGGACGAGGACGCCTACTACCAGGTCTTCCGCGAGTCGATAAAGAGCGGCAACGGAGCCCCCACGCCCCGCGGCTTCATGGCGGACGTGGAGGCGACCTACGGCGTCACGCTTCCCGAGGCCGAGGCCAAGCGCATGGTGAACCGTTTCTCGAACCGCCTCAACGCGGAACTGGCGGACGAACACATCGCCTAGCAGGCACAGAACAGCAGGCACAGAACAGCAGGCACACGAAAGGGGGCCCTCGACCAAGCCGAGGGCCCCCTTTCCCGTACGTACCGCCTGCGTACCGCCTACTCCCCGAGCAGGGCCCGCACCCGCTCCTGCCCCACCGCCAGCAGCAGCGTGGGCAGCCGGGGCCCGGTGTCCCGCCCGACGAGCAGGTGGTACAGCAGCGCGAAGAACGTCCGCTGAGCCGTCTTGATCTCCGGCGGCAGCTCCTTGGGCGTGGCGTCGGCCGAGAAGCCGGCCTGCACCTTGGGCACGCCGTAGACGAGATGGGTCAGCCCGTCCAGCGACCAGTGCGAGGCCAGCCCGTCGAGCAGCAGCCGCAGCGACTGCCGGGACGCCTCGTCGAGCGACTTCAGCAGCTCGGCATCGGGCTCGGACCGCACGATGGTCCGCTGGTCGGCGGGCACATGCGTGTTGATCCACGCCTCGGCCTTGTCGTACCGCGGCCGGGCCTCGTCCAGCGACCCGAGCGGGTTCGCCGGGTCCAGCTCGGACAGGATCCGCAGCGCCTGGTCCGCGTGCCCGGCGGTGATGTCGGCGACGGACGCGAGGGTCCGGTACGGCATCGGCCGGGCCGTCCGGGGCAGCTCCTCGGCGGCCGTGCGCACCGCACGGGCGTGCGCGGCGATGTCCGCCGGGAGGGCCGAACCGTCGGCGACCTTGGCGTCGAGCTTGTCCCACTCGTCGTACAGCCGCTGGATCTCCTGGTCGAAGGCGATCTTGAAGGACTGGTTGGGACGGCGGCGGGCGTACAGCCAGCGCAGCAGCTGCGGCTCCATGATCTGCAGGGCGTCCGCGGGCGTGGGCACGCCGCCGCGCGAGGAGGACATCTTCGCCATGCCGGAGATGCCGACGAAGGCATACATCGGCCCGATGGGCTGCTTGCCGCCGAAGATCCCGACGATCTGCCCGCCGACCTGGAACGACGACCCCGGGGACGAGTGGTCGACACCGCTCGGCTCGAAGACGACACCCTCGTAGGCCCAGCGCATGGGCCAGTCGACCTTCCACACCAGCTTGCCGCGGTTGAACTCGCTCAGCCGGACGGTCTCCGCGAAGCCGCACTCGTTGCAGGTGTACGACAGCTCGGTGGTCTCGTCCTCGTAGGAGGTGACCGTGGTGAGGTCCTTCTCGCAGTTGCCGCAGTACGGCTTGTACGGGAAGTACCCCGCCGAGCCGGAGGAGCCGTCGTCCTCGGCCGCGGCCCCCGAACCCTCGGCGGCCTCCAGCTCGGCCTCGTCGAGAGGCTTCTGCTGCTTCTTCGCCGGGGACTTCTTGGTCCGGTACTGGTCGAGGATCGCGTCGATGTCGCCGCGGTGCTTCATGGCGTGCAGGATCTGCTCGCGGTACACCCCGGAGGTGTACTGCGCGGTCTGGCTGATCCCGTCGAACTCCACGCCCAGCTCGGCGAGCGAGTCGATCATCGCGGCCTTGAAGTGCTCGGCCCAGTTCGGGTACGGCGAGCCCTTGGGCGCCGGTACCGAGGTCAGCGGCTTGCCGATGTGCTCGGCCCAGCTCTCCTCGTCGACCCCGGCGATGCCCTTGGGCACCTTGCGGTAGCGGTCGTAGTCGTCCCAGGAGATCAGGTGCCTGACCTGGTGACCACGGCGCCGGATCTCGTCCGCGACGAGGTGGGGGGTCATGACCTCACGGAGGTTGCCCAGGTGGATGGGCCCGGAGGGGGAGAGCCCGGACGCGACGACGACCGGTTTGCCCGGGGCCCGACGCTCCGACTCCTCGATGACCTCATCCGCGAAACGGGAGACCCAGTCGGTGGTCTCGGTGCTCTGAGCCACGATCGGCACGTCCTTCTT
This sequence comes from Streptomyces sp. NPDC002784, assembly GCF_053592135.1. Classification (NCBI taxonomy): domain Bacteria; kingdom Bacillati; phylum Actinomycetota; class Actinomycetes; order Kitasatosporales; family Streptomycetaceae; genus Streptomyces; species Streptomyces sp. NPDC002784. The sequence goes on from NZ_JBSFVD010000001.1 coordinate 949,412, forward strand.
TCTGAACGGGTGAGGCTCCATTGTCACAGACCTGCGTGCGGCCGAAAAACGGCTTTACCCCCCGTGGGATACTGACCGTGCCCATCGATTCCCACGAGGAGAACGGCACCCACTCCTATGGCTCCGGTCACGTCCCTCAGCGACTCCGTCGAACAGCAGCTCACCGCCGCCCTCTCCGCCGCCCTGCCGGAGACCTCCGCGGACCCCCTGCTGCGACGCAGTGACCGGGCCGACTTCCAGGCGAACGGTGTCCTCGCGCTGGCCAAGCAGGCCAAGGCGAACCCGCGGGAGCTGGCGGCGCGGGTCGTCGGCAGCATCGTCACCGGCGACGTGATCAAGGACGTCGAGGTCTCGGGCCCCGGCTTCCTCAACATCACGATCACCGACAGGGCGATCACCGAGAACCTCGCCGCCCGGTACGCCGACCCCGACCGCCTCGGCGTGGCGCCGAAGCAGAACCCCGGCGTCACGGTCATCGACTACGCCCAGCCGAACGTGGCGAAGGAGATGCACGTCGGCCACCTGCGGTCCGCGGTGATCGGCGACGCCCTGCGCGGCATGCTCGACTTCACCGGCGAGAAGACGATCGGCCGGCACCACATCGGCGACTGGGGCACCCAGTTCGGCATGCTCATCCAGTACCTGCTGGAGCACCCCGGCGTGCTGGCCCCCGCCTCGGAGGTCGACGGCGAGCAGGCCATGTCGAACCTGAACCGGGTGTACAAGGCGTCCCGCGCGCTCTTCGACTCGGACGAGGAGTTCAAGGAGCGGGCGCGCAAGCGGGTCGTGGCGCTGCAGTCCGGCGACCGGGAGACCCTGGAGCTGTGGCAGCAGTTCGTGGACGAGTCGAAGGTCTACTTCTACTCGGTCTTCGAGAAGCTGGACATGCGGGTCCGGGACGAGGAGATCGTCGGCGAGTCGGCGTACAACGACCTGATGCCGGAGACGGCCCGGCTGCTGGAGGAGTCCGGCGTCGCCGTGCGCTCCGAGGGCGCGCTCGTGGTCTTCTTCGACGAGATCCGCGGCAAGGACGACCAGCCGGTGCCGCTGATCGTGCAGAAGGCGGACGGCGGCTTCGGCTACGCGGCCTCCGACCTGTCCGCGATCCGCAACCGGGTCTTCGACCTGAAGGCGACGACGCTCCTGTACGTGGTGGACGTCCGCCAGTCGCTGCACTTCAGGATGGTCTTCGAGACGGCCCGCCGGGCGGGCTGGCTCGGCGAGCACGTCACCGCGCACAACATGGGCTACGGCACGGTGCTCGGCGCGGACGGCAAGCCGTTCAAGACCCGTGAGGGCGAGACGGTGAAGCTGGAGGACCTCCTCGACGAGGCCACCCAGCGGGCCGCCGAGGTCGTACGGGAGAAGGCGCGGGACCTCACCGAGGACGAGATCCAGGAGCGGGCCGCGCAGGTCGGCATCGGCGCCGTGAAGTACGCGGACCTGTCGACGTCACCGAACCGGGACTACAAGTTCGACCTGGACCAGATGGTGTCGCTGAACGGCGAGACGAGCGTGTACCTGCAGTACGCGTACGCCCGGATCCAGTCGATCCTGCGCAAGGCGGGCGCGACCGAGCCGGCCGCGCACCCGGAGCTCGAACTCGCCCCGGCCGAGCGGGCCCTGGGCCTGCACCTGGACGCCTTCGGTGACACGGTCTTCGAGGCGGCGGCGGAGTACGCCCCGCACAAGCTGGCCGCGTACCTGTACCAGCTGGCGTCGCTGTACACGACGTTCTACGACAAGTGCCCGGTGCTGAAGGCCGAGACGCCCGAGCTGGTGGAGAACCGGCTGTTCCTGTGCGACATGACGGCGAAGACGCTCCACCAGGGCATGGCCCTGCTGGGCATCCGGACGCCCGCACGGCTGTAGCCGCGCACGCGGGACCGCGGCCCGTCCTCTCCCCCGCTGGGAGGACGGGCCGCGGCGTGTGCGGGGCCGCTCAGCAGCCGATGGAGTTGAAGTCGGCGAAGGCGGCCCTCGTCTTCGCTCCGGCGACGCCGTCGACGGTGAGGCCGTAGTCGAAGATGTTCAGGTAGCGCTGGAGCGCCTTGACGGTGTTGGTTCCGACGACTCCGTCGACGGCACCGGCGCCCAGGCCCAGGTCGTTGAACTTCCGCTGGGCCGCCTTCCAGCTGTTGGTGCCCAGCTGCCCGTCGATCGTGCCCGGGTGGTAGCCCGTGTCGCGCAGCCAGCACTGCCAGTTCTTGGCCTGGGTGGTGTTCAGGCCGAGGTTGTTGACCGCGAGCGGTGCGACGGCCTCGGCGCTCACGGCCGGCCGGGCGGCCGGTGCGGACGCCGCGTGGGCGGTGCCCGTGGCGGCCAGGCCCCCCGCGGCGATCCCGGCGGCGGCGGTCAGACTGACGAGGGTCCTCGTCATGGCTCCCATGGTGTTCCCCCTTCGGTGGGTCGGTGGTGCGGTGCCATCGAGACTGCTGGGCTGGACCGGCTGCCCGCCACAGCCACCGGGCAAGTGACGGCCTCCCGGGACGTCCCGCGCGCTGACCTGCGGGGACGCGGTCGGCCGGGACGGCGGCGCGGGACGGCGGCGGTGGCCGGTTCCGTACGGCGGCGGGAACCGCGGGGCGGTGGGGGCCGTACCTTCTGGCATGGCGCGTTGGAAAGAGCTGCCCGCCGAACTGAGCCCTCAGGTGTGCCAGTTGGTGGTACGCCTGCGCCGGCTGAAGGACCACAGCGGGCTGAGCATGCGGCAACTGGCCGTCAAGACGGGGTACAGCGCGAAGTCCTGGGAGCGGTACCTGGGCGGCCGGTCGCTGCCGCCCAGGGAGGCCGTGGCGGCGCTGGCCCGCGTCGGCGGGGACGACCCGACGAGGCTGCTCGCCCTGCACGAGGTCGCCGCGGAGGCGTGGGGTGCGCGCCGCGCGGCACCGGAGCCACCGCGGCGCCTGCGGGTCGCGTTCGTGGCGGGCGCGGTGGCCCTGGTGGTGGCGATCGCCACGTCGGTCGTGCTGATCGTGCGGTTCACGGACGGCGGCTCCGGGGAGGAACGCGCGGCGGCACACCCGGGGCCCCCGTCGGCGTCCCGGTCGAAGCGCACCTACGAGTGCCGGGTCGAGCGGAGCGCGGACGGCCGCTGGTACGCGGGCAACAGCCGCACCCGGGACGCGATCCTGGCGTACGGCCAGGCGGGCCCGGAGGTCGCGGAGGCGCAGTGCCTGCTGCGCCGGGCGGGGTTCCCGGCGGGCGAGATCGACGGGATCTACGGCCCGTTGACGCAGGGCGCGGTCAAGCGGATCCAGGAGCGGGAGGGTCTGGTCGTGGACGGCATCATCGGGCCGCACACCTGGAAGGCCCTGCGCGGATGACCGGCGCCCGACTGGCCGCGGAGCTGCGGGAGTTGCGGTCGCGTACGGGCCTGAGCATGGTGGCGCTGGCGGGCCGGACGACGTACAGCAAGTCGTCCTGGGAGCGGTACCTCAACGGCAAGACGCTGCCGCCCCGGCGGGCCGTGCAGGAGCTGTGCCGGATCGCCCGGGAGCCCGAGGGCCGGTATCTGGCGCTGTGGGAGATAGCGGAGGCGGAGTGGAGCGGCCGGGCGAAGGAGCCGGAGCCGCCCGTCGCGGCAGGCCGGCGGCGGCGCGCTCCGCTCGTGGCCGGGTGCGCCGTACTGCTCGCCGGGGTCGTCGCGGCGGGCCTGCTCCTGCTGCCGGGCGACGGCACCGAACCGTCCGCCGCCCCCACCAGCACGCTCACCGGCCCCCGTTGCCGAGGGGCCGGCTGCGAGGGGCAGGACCCCATGCACATGGGCTGCGGCAGGGGTCCCGCCACCCTCGCCGAGCACCGCACGGCCTCCGGCGCCTGGGTGGCGGTGCGCTACAACGCGGCGTGCGGGGCGAGTTGGGGCCGGATGTGGGGCACGCGGGTCGGGGACCGGCTGGAGGTGGAGGCGGGCGGCGCGACCCGCGGCAGGCGGATCGAGGACGGCATCGACGCGGACGCCTACGTCTACACGCCGATGACCGCGACGCCCCCCGGAGCCACCGTCCGGGCCTGCTTCCGGCCCGCCGACGGCCGCCGGGAGTGCGTGGCCGCCCGCGCCGGCTAGACCTCGATCCCGAACTCCTCCTTCAGCAGCCGCTCGACGTCCTCGTCCGCGACCTCGCGTTCGCTGACCGTGCCGTCGGCGCGGGTCTCGGTGAGGAGGTTGCCGTGCAGCAGGACATGGCGGTCGGCGGTGACGCGCTGGACGTAGCGGCTCCGGGTGAACGGGGAGCGCGGGTTGGTCCCGACGTGCCAGTTGAACACCTCGTAGTCGGGCTCCTCGAAGGGGTCCAGGGTGAAGGCGTACTGCTGCTCCCAGTCCTTCCCGTCGTGCGACTCCAGCATCCACAGCTCCAGCGGCCCGTGGTGCGGGGCGTGCACGAGCCGGTGCCGGCGGCCCGCGCCGCGGAACTCGGCGCCGGTCCTCAGCGGCACCGGCTCCAGCAGCGCGCCGATGGCTCCGTAGCCGACGTCGGCGAGGCAGGGCTCCGGTTCGCCGGGGACGTGGACGAGCAGGGTCATGTGGGTGCGGGGCCGGCTCTCGGGCCGGTCCGCGCCGAGGACGACCCGGGCCGCCAGCGTGGTCACCCGGAAGCCGAGGGCCTCCGTGGCGTGCCGGAAGAGGGTGTTGTGCTCGTAGCAGTAGCCGCCGCGGCGCCCGTGGATCAACTTGGCCATGAGGTCGCCGAGTTCCAGCGAGGGCGCCCTGCCGCTGACCGGGTCCAGGTTCTCGAACGGAACGGACCGGGAGTGCGCCAGATGCACCCCCCGCAGCGTGGCCAGGTCGGCCCTGCGCTCCCCGTCCCATCCGATGCGGCCGAGATACGCGTCGAGGTCGAACTCCACTGTGTCGGACATGCCTTCACCCTAGGCAGCCACCCCCGCCCCCGTCGGCGGACCTCAGCCGCAACAGCGCCGGGACTTCGGTCCTAGTCCCGCAGCCCTCGGCCCAACCGCCGCAGCCCCTCCGCGATCTGCTCCGGGGTCTCCGTCACGAAGCACAGGCGCAGGGTCGAGGGGTCGGGCTCGCCGGCGTAGAAGGGGGCGCCGGGGACGTACGCGACGTCCTGCCGCACCACCTTCGGCAGCAGGGCGGCCGTGTCGTACGACTCGGGCAGCCGGGCCCACAGGAACATGCCGCCCTCGGGACGGTGCCAGGTCGAGCCGGGCGGGAGGGCGTCGGCCAGGCCCGCGAGCAGGGCGTCGCGCCGCTCGCCGTAGACGCGCGCGACGCGGGCCACGTGGGCGTCGAGGTCCCGGTCGGCCAAGTAACGTGCGGCGGCGAGCTGGTTGACGGTCGGGGTGTGCAGGTCGGCGGCCTGCTTGGCGACCGTGCAGGCGCGGCGCAGGCCGGCCGGCGCGCGCAGCCAGCCCAGGCGCAGTCCGGGTGCCATGACCTTGGAGAAGGAACCGAGCAGGACGGTACGGTCCTCGGCGCCCGGGTGGGCCGCGATCCACGGCACGCGCTCGCCCTCGAAGCGCAGTTCGCCGTACGGGTCGTCCTCCACGATCCACAGCCCGTGCCGGGCGGCCACCGCGGCGACGGCGGCCCGGCGGGCGGCGGGCATGGTGCGGCCGGTCGGGTTCTGGAAGGTGGGGACGGTGTAGAGCAGCTTGGGGCGCTCCCGGACGACCAGTTCCTCCAGCGCGGCCGGGTCGACGCCGTCCCCGTCGCCCGGCACCGCCACGAGCCGCGCCCCGGTGAGACCGAAGGCCTGAAGTGCCGCCAGATAGCAGGGGCTTTCGACCAGCACGGCGTCCCCGGGCTCCAGCAGCGCGGTGGCGAGCAGGGACAGCGCCTGCTGCGAGCCGGTGGTGACGAGGAGGTCGTCGGCGTCGGTGGCGAGCCCCCGCGCGGACGTCCGCGCGGCGAGCGCGGCCCGCAGCTCCGGCTCGCCCTCGGTGGGGGCGTACTGGAGCGCCCGCGCGGGCACTTCGGCCAGCACCGCCCCGAAGGCCGCCGCGATCCCCGCCGCGTCGAACAGCTCCGGCGCCGGCAGCCCGCCGGCGAAGTTGATCACCTCGGGCCGCGCGGTGACGGCCAGGATGTCGCGCACCGGCGACCCTCCGACCGAGCGGGCGCGAGCGGCGAGCGGCGGAACGGGCGCGGAACGGAACGGCGCGGGCTCGACGACGGTCACGGGGCGGCTCCTCGTTGGCGATACGGCTGCTTCCCGCACTGTAAGGAGCTAGGTGGTGCCTACAAGCAGCTTTCCGCGATACGGACGCCCGGCATCCGGGACGCGCCGGGCTACTGGCGCTCCTGGAGCTTCTGGGCCGCCTCGGTGGCCCAGTAGGTGAGGATGTTCCGCGCTCCGGCCCGCTTGATCCCGGTGAGCGTCTCCAGAATGGCCCGGTCCCGGTCGATCCAGCCCTTCTCGGCGGCGGCCTCGACCATGGAGTACTCGCCGGAGATCTGGTAGGCGGCGACCGGCACGTCCACGGCGTCCGCGACGCGCGCGACGATGTCGAGGTAGGGCCCGGCGGGCTTGACCATCACCATGTCGGCCCCCTCCTCCAGATCGAGGGCCAACTCCCGCAGGGAGTCCCGGGCGTTGGCGGGGTCCTGCTGGTAGGTCTTGCGGTCCCCCTGGAGGGAGGAGCCGACGGCCTCGCGGAAGGGGCCGTAGAAGGCGGACGCGTACTTGGCGGTGTACGCGAGGATGGCGACGTCCTCCCGGCCGATCTGGTCCAGAGCGTCCCGGACGACCCCGATCTGCCCGTCCATCATCCCGCTGGGCCCGACGACATGGGCGCCGGCGTCGGCCTGGACCTGAGCCATCTCGGCGTACCGCTCCAGGGTGGCGTCGTTGTCGACGCGCCCCTGGTCGTCGAGCACCCCGCAGTGTCCGTGGTCGGTGGTCTCGTCGAGACACAGATCGGACATCACGAGCAGCTCGTCACCGACCTCGGCGCGCACGTCCCGCAGGGCGACCTGCAGGATGCCGTCCGGGTCGGTCCCGGGGGTGCCGAGGGCGTCCTTCTTGCTCTCCTCGGGCACGCCGAAGAGCATGATCCCGGAAACGCCGGCGGCGACGGCCTCGGCGGCGGCCTTCTTCAGACTGTCCCGGGTGTGCTGCACGACGCCCGGCATGGCGGCGATCGGCACCGGCTCACTGACCCCTTCCCGCACGAAGGCCGGAAGGATGAAGTCGGCCGGATGCAACCGGGTCTCGGCAACCATCCGCCGCATGACAGCGGAACCCCGCAACCGCCGGGGCCGAGTCCCCGGAAAAGATCCATACGTCGTCATACCACCTACGCTACGCCCGCCCAGACCCCCCCGATACCGACGCAATGTCGGCCTCCCCCACCCCAAACCCACCCCCCACGACCCCGCCCCCGCCCACGCAGCCGCACGCAGCGCCGCCCCCAACCCGCCTAGCTGCGGGCAGTCGTGCCGCTGGGGCGGCACGGGTGGGCTGGGGGTCCCCCCTCTGGGGGAGGCACCCCGCCAGCGCGGACCCAGCGAAACCCACCCCACCTCAGCCCAACCAACCCGCACCCCGAAAAGCCCCCACCAAAGCGCACCCCCCACACCCCCGCCCCGCCCCCGCCAACCTGCACACCCCACCCCCACAAGTCATCCTGGAAGAACAAGCGCGCCCCAGGACCCCGACGGCCGCCCCCGACCGCCGTCGTCCCTCCGTACGCCCCCGACGGAGGACCACATGACCGCTCCCCACCCCACCCCCGACCTCTTCGCCCTCTCGGAGATCCAGGGCCCAGTCCTGCGCCCCCGCGACCCCGGCTACGGCGACGAAGTCACCGGCTTCAACCTCGCCGCCCTCCACACCCCGGACGTCGTCGTAGGAGCCACCAGCCCCCACGACATCGTCACCGCCCTCCGCTGGGCCTCGGCCACCCACACCCCCGTCGCCGTCCAGGCCACCGGCCACGGCGCCAACTTCCCCATCGACCACGGCCTGCTCATCAACACCACCCGCATGACCGACGTGACGGTCACCCCGGAAACCCGCACCGCGAAGATTTCCGCGGGCGCCAAGTGGCGACACGTCCTGGACGCCGCCGCCCCCCACGGCCTCGCCGCCCTCAGCGGCTCCGCCACCGACGCGGGAGCCATCGGCTACACCCTCGGCGGCGGCCTCCCCGTCCTGGGCCGCGCCTACGGCTACGCCGCCGACCTGGTCCACAGCTTCCAGGTGGTCACCCCGGACGGCACCCTGCACGAGACGGACGCCACCCACGAACCGGAACTCTTCCGGTCCCTGAGGGGCGGCAAGGGAAACGTAGGCGTCGTCACCTCCATGACCTGCGGCCTGCTCGAACTCCGCACCCTCCTCGGCGGCGGAATCTACTGCGAGATCCAGCACGCCGAAGCCCTCATGACCGCCTGGGCGCAGTGGGCCCAGGACATCCCGGAGACCATGTGCAGCGCGTTCACGCTGCTGCGCCTGCCCCCGATCCCCCAGATCCCCGAGCCCCTGCGCGGCGGCTCCTGGGCCCGCGTCGCGGTGGCCTGGACCGCGGACCCCGCCGAGGGCGAAGCCCTGCTGGCACCGATCCGCGGAGCCGCCCCGGTAGCCGTCGACCTGGTCGAGGAGATGCCGTACACCGCACTCGACCGTATCTACATGGAACCCCAGGACCCGCTCCCCGCCCGGGAATCGTGCAGCCTGCTGCGCGACCTCCCGCCGGAGGCGATCCGCGCCTTCCTCGACGAGGCGGGCCCCCAGGCAGCCGACTACCCCCTGCTGGCGGTCGGCCTGCGCCACATGGGCGGCGCCCTGTCCCGCCCGGCACGCACCGAGGACGCGATCTGCGCCCGGGACGCCGCCTTCCTCCTCGAAGCGGTGGGCGTCCTGGCCGCCCCGCCGGCGGCGGAAGCACTGGAGCGCGCCACGGCCTCCCTGCACCGCGCCATGGCCCCGTACGGCACCGGCCGCACCATGGTCAACATCCACGGCACCCCGGGCGACGCCGAGGACCGGGCCCGCGCCTGGACCCCGGAGGTCCTCACCCGCCTGCGCGCGGCGAAGAAGACGTACGACCCGGACAACCTGCTGCGCTACGGCCACACCGTCACCCAGTAACGGCAGCCGGACATGCCACTGGGGCGGCACCGAACCGGTGCCGCCCCAGCCGACCGTCACGTTCAGGTCGTCGTACGCCTCCGCCGCGCCCCCGGCCGCCGCTCGCTCGGCCGGGTCACCGCGTCCCCCGCCTCCACGGCCGCGGCCCGGCGCTGCGCGCCGAAGTCCGCCAGCGCCTCGGCCAGCTTGTGCACGGACGGCTCCGGAGCCATCACGTCCACCCGCAGCCCGTGCTCCTCGGCGGTCTTCGCCGTGGCGGGACCGATGCACGCGATCACGGTCACGTTGTGCGGCTTGCCGGCGATGCCGACCAGGTTCCGCACCGTGGAGGACGACGTGAAGAGAACGGCGTCGAAGCCACCCCCCTTGATCGCCTCCCGGGTCTCCGCCGGCGGCGGCGACGCCCGCACGGTCCGGTAGGCCGTGACGTCGTCCACCTCCCAGCCCAGCTCGATCAGCCCGGCGACCAGCGTCTCGGTGGCGATGTCGGCCCGCGGCAGGAACACCCGGTCGATCGGGTCGAAGACCGGGTCGTACGGCGGCCAGTCCTCCAGCAGGCCCGCGGCCGACTGCTCCCCGGACGGCACCAGATCCGGCTTCACGCCGAAGGCGATCAGCGCCTTGGCCGTCTGCTCCCCCACCGCCGCGACCTTGATCCCGGCGAAGGCCCGCGCGTCGAGCCCGTACTCCTCGAACTTCTCCCGCACGGCCTTGACCGCGTTCACCGAGGTGAAGGCGATCCACTCGTACCGCCCGGTCACCAGCCCCTTGACCGCGCGCTCCATCTGCTGGGGCGTGCGCGGCGGCTCGACGGCGATGGTCGGCACCTCGTGCGGCACGGCCCCGTAGGACCGAAGCTGGTCGGAGAGCGAGGCCGCCTGCTCCTTGGTGCGCGGCACGAGCACTCGCCAGCCGAAGAGCGGCTTGGACTCGAACCACGACAGCTGGTCGCGCTGGGCGGCTGCGGAACGCTCACCGACCACGGCTATGACCTGCCGCCCGCCCTCCGGCGAGGGCAGCACCTTGGCCTGCTTCAGCGTCTGCGCGATGGTGCCGAGCGTGGCGGTCCAGGTCCGCTGACGCGTGGTCGTGCCGGCGACCGTGACCGTCATCGGCGTATCGGGCTTGCGCCCGGCCGCCACCAGCTCACCGGCGGCCGCGGCGACGGAGTCGAGGGTCGTCGAGACGACCACCGTGCCGTCGGAGGCACCCACCTCCGTCCAGCACCGGTCGGACGCGGTGCGCGCGTCCACGAACCGCACGTCCGCGCCCTGTGCGTCGCGCAGCGGCACACCGGCGTACGCGGGCACACCGACCGCGGCCGCGACACCGGGGACGACCTCGAAGGGCACCCCGGCCGCGGCGCACGCCAGCATCTCCTCGGCGGCGTAGGCGTCGAGCCCGGGGTCCCCGGACACCGCACGCACGACCCGCCTGCCGCCCCGCGCGGCCTCCATGACAAGATGTGCGGCATCCCGCACAGCGGGTGCACCAGCGGTTTTTGACGTACCGTCAACGACCGCGAGCTGAGGCGTGCCTGTGCCCGGAACAGGGTCCGACGAGGGATCCGTGTTCACGACGGACACGCCCGGCCTGGCGTGCACCCGGACGACGTCGAGCACGTCGTGCTCGGCGACGAGGACGTCCGCGTTCGCCAGCGCCTCGACGGCGCGCAGAGTCAGCAGCCCCGGATCCCCGGGTCCGGCACCGAGGAAGGTGACGTGACCGTGTTCCAGGCCGGCGGAAAGGGCGGTGGGGCTCACTGTGCTCGCTCCCCCATCAGACCGGCCGCGCCCTGGGCGAGCATCTCGGCCGCGAGTTCGCGACCGAGTGCCAGCGCATGGTCGTGCGTCTCGGGCACGGGACCGGTGGTGGACAGCTGCACCGTACGAGAGCCGTCGGTCGTGCCGACGACGCCCCGCAGGCGCATTTCCTTGACAATCTGCCTGGCGGCCTGGGGGTCCCCCCGCTCGAGCGGAGCCGAGAGTGGGGGAAGGTCGGCCAGCGCGCCCACAGGGGCGGAGCAGCCGGCCTCCAGGGCGGCGAGCAGGGACCGCTCGGCCGTCACGGCGACCCGCGTGAACGGGTCGTCGAGCTCGCCGAGCGCGGCGATCAGGTCCGCGTTGTCCGCGGAGCACTCGATCGCCAGGGCCCCCTGGCCGGGGGCGGGCAAAACCGTGTCGACCGAGAGGAAGTCGGTCACCTCGTCGATGCGCCCGATGCGGTTCAGTCCGGCGGCGGCGAGCACGACGGCATCCAGCGCGCCGTCCCGCACGAACCCGATCCGCGTGTCGACGTTGCCGCGGATCGGCACCGTCTCGATGTCCAGCCCGTGACTGCGCGCGTACGCGTTCAGCTGCGCCATGCGGCGCGGCGAACCCGTACCGATGCGCGCCCCGCGCGGCAGGTCGGTGAACTTCAGCGCGTCCCGGGCGACGATCACGTCCCGCGGGTCCTCGCGCTCCGGGATCGCGGCCAGCGCCAGGTCCTCGGGCTGCCCGGTGGGCAGGTCCTTCAGGGAGTGCACCGCGAAGTCGACCTCACCGCGCAGCAGCGCGTCCCGCAGCGCGGTGACGAACACGCCCGTGCCGCCGATCTGCGCGAGGTTCTCCCGCGACACATCGCCGTACGTGGTGATCTCGACGAGCTCCACGGGCCTTCCCGTCACCCGGCTCACGGCGTCCGCCACCTGCCCGGACTGGGCCATGGCGAGCTTGCTGCGCCGGGTCCCGAGCCTCAGTGCCTTGTCTTTCATGCCGGCCCTCGGTCCTTCTCGGTGCTGTCCTCGGCCCGGGAGACGGCGGCCACCGTCTCGGGGTCGAGGTCGAACAGGGTCCGCAGTGCGTCCGCGTACCCGGCGCCGCCGGGTTCGGCCGCGAGCTGCTTGACCCGTACGGTCGGCGCGTGCAGGAGCTTGTCCACGACGCGCTTCACGGTCTGGGTGATCTCGCTGCGGTGCTTGTCGTCGAGACCCGGCAGCCGCCCCTCCAGCCGGGCGATCTCCCCGGCGACGACATCCGCGGCCATGGTGCGCAGCGCGACCACGGTCGGCGTGATGTGCGCGGCCCGCAGCGCCGCCCCGAAGGCGGCGACCTCGTCGGAGACGATACGGCGCACCTGGTCGACGTCGGCCGCCATCGGAGCGTCCGCCGAGGCGTCGGCGAGCGACTCGATGTCCACCAGCCGCACCCCGGCCAGCCGGTGCACGGCCGCGTCGATGTCCCGCGGCATCGCGAGATCGAGCAGGTACAGCACGGGTTCGGGCCGCGCGGACTCGACCACCGACTCGGGCCTGCGGCGCTCGGGGATCCGTCCGGCGGTGGCCGCGGCGGCCGCGAGCGCGGCGATGGCCTCGGCCTCGTCGGGGGTGGTCTGCGGGCGCGGGGCGTTGTCCACCCAGGCGGCGTGCTGCTCCAGCTCGGCGGCCCCCATCCCGGCCACGGCGGCCTCCCCGAGCACGGAGAAGCCGGCGGTGGCCCGGACGGCGGGCAGGTCGAGCGGGCAGTTCTCCTCGGCCGTGAGAGCCGCGACGGACGCGGAGCCCGCGGGCTGCCGTACCGCCGGGACGGAGACCGGCGCCTCGCCGGCGCCCGGCTGCGCGAGGGGCACCCGGCCCGTCAGCGCCCCGGCGATGGTCTCCGCGGCCAGCACGAGACCCGTCGCCCCGGTGCAGGACACCGCGACATCGGCACGTGTCAGTTCATCGGGCACCGCGTCCATCGGCACCGCGCGCGCCGGCCCCGCCGCGCCCTCGTTCAGGATCTCGACGAGCCGCTCGGCCCGGTCGGCCGTACGGTTCGCGATCACGATCTCCGCGACCCCGGCCCGCGCCAGCGTCGCCGCGGCCAGCGAGGACATCGACCCGGCGCCGATGACCAGCGCCTTCTTCCCGCGCGCCCAGTCCCGCACGGCCGTACCGCCGGAGAGCTGCTCCAGCCCGAAGGTGACCAGGGACTGCCCGGCGCGGTCGATGCCGGTCTCGGAGTGCGCGCGCTTGCCGACCCGCAGGGCCTGCTGGAACAGGTCGTTGAGCAGGCGCCCCGCGGTGTGCAGGTCCTGCGCCCGGGCCAGCGAGTCCTTGATCTGCCCGAGGATCTGCCCCTCGCCGACGACCATGGAGTCCAGCCCGCAGGCCACCGAGAACAGATGGTGGACGGCCCGGTCCTCGTAGTGCACGTAGAGATAGGGCGTGAGCTCGTCCAGCCCCACCCCGCTGTGCTGGGCGAGCAGCGTGGACAGCTCGGCGACACCGGCGTGGAACTTGTCCACGTCGGCGTACAGCTCGATCCGGTTGCAGGTGGCGAGCACCGCGGCCTCGGTGGCCGGCTCGGCGGCGACCGTGTCCTGGACCAGCTTGACCTGGGCGTCCGCGCTCAGCGCGGCCCGCTCCAGCACGCTGACCGGGGCGCTGCGGTGGCTCAGTCCTACGACGAGAAGGCTCATGCCGGCATCACGGCGGGTACGTCCCCGTCGGGTCCCTTGTCGCCGGACTCGGCGCGGACGGCGGGCACCCGACCGGCGCCGTCGGCCGCCGCGGCTTCCTCGCCGGCCTTGCGCTGCTCGTGGAAGGCGAGGATCTGCAGCTCGATGGAGAGGTCGACCTTGCGCACGTCGACGCCCTCGGGGACGTTCAGCACGGTCGGCGCGAAGTTCAGGATGGAGGTGACCCCGGCGGCGACCAGCCGGTCGCACACCTGCTGGGCGGCTCCGGCCGGAGTGGCGATGACACCGATGGACACGCCGTTGTCGTCGATGATCTTCTCGAGCTCGTCGGTGTGCTGCACCGGGATCCCGGCGACGGGCTTGCCGGCCATCGCGGGATCGGCGTCGATCAGCGCCGCCACCCGGAAGCCGCGCGAGGCGAAGCCGCCGTAGTTGGCGAGCGCGGCGCCGAGGTTTCCGATACCGACGATCACAACCGGCCAGTCCTGGGTCAGCCCCAGTTCGCGGGAGATCTGGTACACGAGATACTCGACGTCGTAACCCACGCCACGCGTCCCGTAGGAGCCCAGGTACGAGAAGTCCTTGCGCAGCTTCGCGGAGTTGACCCCCGCCGCGGCCGCGAGTTCCTCGGAGGAAACCGTGGGTACCGAGCGCTCCGAGAGTCCGGTCAGCGCACGGAGGTACAGCGGAAGCCGGGCGACGGTGGCCTCGGGAATCCCTCGGCTACGGGTCGCCGGTCGGTGAGTTCGGCCAGTTGCCACGGTGCTCCTGCGGGTAGAGCGGGGCTGTAGGCGGTCATGCGTCCCCAGACCGCCCCGTCGAATGCAGGCTATGTCTTTGTGAACGCGTGCACAAAGATGGTGTCCGATTTGCCCGGCCAACGTGACCGGGGTCACGCGCGTCTGTCTCGGAGGCAAAACCGCACACTTCCCTCATCAATCTCGCCCCCAAGACCAACTCTCCATCGATCCTAAGCGACCGGCCGGAGGAGTTGGACTACTCGGTCAGTGCCTTGCGGAGCCGCTCCTCGTTCACCCGCCAGAACGTGTGCTGCTCCCCGTCGACGAGCACGACGGGGATCTGTTCCCAGTACCGGTCGTGGAGTTGGGGGTCCTGGGTGATGTCCTTCTGCTCCCAGCGGACCCCGAGATCACCGCAGACCTTCTCGATGACGATCTGTGCGTCATCACACAGATGACAGCCCGGCTTGCGGACGAGAGTGACGAGCCGGTCCTGGGGCGCCCGGCCCTTGCGGCGGAAGAGTGGACTCATGTCAGCCATTCTCGCCCGCGGCAAGGCGGCCGGGACAGCCGCGGACACCGCCCGGGAGCCCGCGGACAGGGACCGCCGCGGCGACGACTTCTTTAACGGCACGGTCGCGGAGAGTTCACAGCCTCCCAACCTCTCGACTCCGGAACCACCGAACAAAATGGCTATGCTCACGCCATGGCCGCTCTCGGATGGCTCACTCCCCGTAGGCGCTCCGCCACGGCGCGGAGCGTGTTGGCAGGCGAGGCCTCGGCGGAGGCCGCGCGCAAGTCGGTCCCCCCGGAGGACGAACCGCAGTTCCCGGTGCTCGGGGACGACCGGGCGGCGGCGTTCTTCGACCTGGACAACACCGTGATGCAGGGCGCCGCGCTGTTCCACTTCGGCCGTGGCCTGCACAAACGGAAGTTCTTCGAGACCCGTGACCTGGCCCGCTTCGCCTGGCAGCAGGCGTGGTTCCGGCTGGCCGGGGTCGAGGATCCCGAGCACATGCAGGAGGCGCGGGACTCGGCGCTGTCGATCGTCAAGGGCCACCGGGTCTCGGAGCTGATGTCGATCGGCGAGGAGATCTACGACGAGTACATGGCCGAGCGGATCTGGCCCGGGACGCGGGCGCTGGCGCAGGCCCATCTGGACGCGGGCCAGAAGGTGTGGCTGGTGACGGCGGCACCGGTGGAGATCGCGCAGGTGATCGCGCGCCGGCTGGGCCTCACCGGCGCCCTCGGCACGGTGGCGGAATCGGTGGACGGCGTCTACACGGGCAAGCTGGTCGGGGAACCCCTGCACGGCCCGGCGAAGGCGGAGGCGGTCCGGGCGCTGGCGACGGCGGAGGGCCTGGACCTGACCCGCTGCGCCGCCTACAGCGACAGCCACAACGACATCCCGATGCTGTCCCTGGTGGGCCACCCCTACGCGATCAACCCGGACTCCAAGCTCCGCAAGCACGCCCGCGAACTGGACTGGCGCCTGCGCGACTACCGGACGGGCCGCAAGGCCGCCAAGGTCGGCATCCCCGCGGCGGCCGGAGTCGGCGCGGTGGCCGGCGGCACGGCCGCGGCGATCGCCATCTCGCGCCGCCGCCGCTGAACCGGCCCGCGCCCGCGTCTCCGGCCGACCGGACCGCGCCCACCCGCGCCCACCTCTGATCACCAGCCCTCCGCGCCGACGGAACCCGGCCAATCGCAAGTCCGTACCCCCTCGACCCGCTGTCCAGCCCCCTTGGCTGCACACGGCCACAACACGCCCCGGCCCCGACCGGAATACGCCCACACCTGATCAACAAACGATCACAGTGCGGCACTTGATCGAGCCTCATTCGGTTACAGAAGCGACGTAATCGATGATTTGAGCAACTGGGTGTAGCAGCGCCTGTACGAAGCGTTATTCTCCTCAGACGCATTCCGGTACCCCTCCGTCGCTACGACGGGTGAACGGTCCCGTACTGCACGTGATGGAAGCTCTGCCTCTGGGAGTCCCGTGTACCCACACGTCGGGGTTGACGCCTCGGGCCTGGCTACGCTGCGCGCAACGGTCCAAGACCTGTTGCGCGGCTTCGTCCCCACCGCGTACGCCGTCCCCACCCTTGCCGTAGCCGCCGCCCCCGTCGGGCCGTGCTACGCGCTCGCCGACGGCGGCGCCGCCGTCGGCAGACGGGGGCGTTCGACCGGTGCCACGACCGCCCGGCGTCCGGCCGCTGACAGCGACAGCGCCCGCATGATGGATCTCGTCGAACGCGCACAGGCCGGCGAGGCCGACGCCTTCGGGCGTCTCTACGACCAGTACAGCGACACGGTCTACCGGTACATCTATTACCGCGTGGGCGGAAAGGCCACGGCCGAGGACCTCACGAGCGAGACCTTTCTGCGCGCCCTGCGGCGGATCGGCACCTTCACCTGGCAAGGGCGTGACTTCGGCGCCTGGCTCGTCACCATCGCCCGCAATCTCGTCGCCGACCACTTCAAGTCCAGCCGCTTCCGGCTGGAGGTCACCACCGGCGAGATGCTCGACGCCAACGAGGTCGAGCGCTCCCCCGAGGACTCGGTGCTGGAGTCGCTGTCCAACGCGGCCCTGCTGGACGCCGTCCGGCGGCTCAATCCGCAGCAGCAGGAGTGCGTCACGCTCCGCTTCCTCCAGGGCCTCTCCGTCGCCGAGACCGCCCGCGTCATGGGCAAGAACGAAGGGGCCATCAAGACCCTCCAGTACCGCGCCGTACGCACCCTCGCCCGGCTCCTGCCGGACGACGCCCGCTGACCGCATACGGTCGGTAATGACCAAGTCGCTTTCGGTAATAGTGCGTTGACTTCCCGATCCGATCATCCGCCGTCCGTAACCCAAGTGCCGCGACGCTCGTTGTGCGGGATGCAGGCTCCCTGTGGTCACCACCCGGCCACCACCGATCACCCGATCGTGTGGATGTGGTCAGGTGGTGCAACCCTCAGGACCCCCTGGGGAGTCGACCGTCATGACGAGAGGAGGTGCCGCCAGTGATCGCGAACGTATCGGCGCACCGGCGGGCGAACGCCTTCGCCCTGGCCCTGGAGGAGCAGTCCGACCGGGGCACGGCGGCCGAGCAGTCCGAAGGACCGGCCCCGGCCCCGGCTGCTGCGGAACAGACCGAGCAGGGCCGCCTGTTGGCCCTCGCCTCGGGTCTCGGCGAACTGCCCAAGCCGGAGATGGATCCGGAGGTCAAGGTCGTGCAGCGGGCCCAGCTCGTGGCCGCGATGGAGGCCATGCTGCTGGAGGGCGCGGGCGGCGGGATGGATTCCGCGGTACCCGAACAGCGCTCCCATCGGGCCCGGGGCGCACACCGGGCGACCCCGCTCGGCAAACTGCGACCGCGGTCCCGGCTCACCAAGGGCCTGGCCGCGGGCGGTCTCAGCGTCGGAGTCGCCGCCGGCGCCTTCGGCGGTGTCGCCGCCGCCAGCGGTGACGCCCTGCCCGGTGACTCGCTCTACGGCCTCAAGCGCGGCATCGAGGACTTCAAGCGCGGTCTCACCGACACCGACGGCGAGCGCGGCCAGGTCTTCCTCGACCAGGCCTCCACCCGGCTCAGCGAAGCGCGCCGGCTGATGGAGCGCGACCGCGGCGGCCACCTCGACCACGAGTCCCTCGGCGAGATCCGCCGCGCCCTGTCCGGGATGCACCACGACGCCTCCGAGGGCCACCGGCTGCTCTCCGCGGCGTACGCGGCCGATCCGGACTCGCTCGGCCCCATGCAGGCGCTGTCCGCCTTCTCCCGCTCGCACCGCGACACCTGGGGCGCTCTGCGCGACCGGCTCCCCGTCCAGCTCGGCGACGTCGGTGAGCGGGTGTCGTCGGTCTTCGACGCCATAGACGAAGAAGTGGCCCCGCTGCAGACCCTGCTGCCCGAGCCCCCCGCCAAGGGCGGCGGCTCCGGCCCCCGGCAGGGCGGTTCCGGCGCGGCCTCCACCGGCTCGTCCGGCACGGACCGCTCGGCGGCCCCCAGCAGCGGCAACAGCGCCTCCGACGACCGCCAGTCCAGCAGCGGCGGCCCCAGCAGGTCCGCGAGCTCCGGCGCCGAGGACGACGGCCTGCTCGGCGGCAGCACCGGCGGCCTGCTCGACCCGCCGAAGGACAGCACGGGCAGTACGACTCCGTCGACCAGCACCCCGCCGGTCCCGGAGCCGGATGTGACACTCCCGCCGCTCCTCCCGGGCCTGCTCCCCGGGTTCGGCATCGAGGCCGAGGACGCGGACTAGCCGGTACGCGGATCGGGGGCGCCCTTCTCGGGAAGGGCGCCCCCGTTGCCGTATAAACGTTTCTTCGGTCCGCCCGGGTGCGGCAGGGCTCAGAAGAAGACCGACCTGCGCTGCACCAGCAGCTTGTACAGGGTGTGCTGGATCTGTTCCCTGACCTGGTCCGTCAGGTTGAACATCAGCATCGGGTCCTCCGCCGCCTCCAGCGGGTAGCCGTCCGTGAGGATGGGCTCGCCGAACTGGATCGTCCACTTCGTCGGCAGCGGGATCGCGCCGAGCGGGCCGAGCCACGGGAAGGTCGGCGTCAGCGGGAAGTACGGGAATCCGAGGACCCGGGCCAGCGTCTTGGCGTTGCCGATCATCGGGTAGATCTCCTCCGCGCCCACGATCGAGCACGGGATGATCGGGGCGCCCTGGCGCAGCGCCGTGGAGACGAAGCCGCCGCGGCCGAAGCGCTGGAGCTTGTAGCGCTCGCTGAAGGGCTTGCCGATGCCCTTGAAGCCCTCCGGCATCACGCCGACCAGTTCGCCCTGGCCGAGGAGGCGTTCGGCGTCCTCCGCGCAGGCCAGGGTGTGGCCGAGCTTGCGGGCGAGTTCGTTGACCACCGGCAGCATGAAGACCAGGTCCGCGGCGAGCAGCCGCAGATGACGCCCGGCGGGGTGGTTGTCGTGGACGGCGACCTGCATCATCAGGCCGTCCAGCGGCAGGGTGCCGGAGTGGTTGGCGACGATCAGGGCGCCGCCCTCGGACGGGATGTTCTCCACGCCCTTCACCTCGACCCGGAAGTACTTCTCGTACACCGGGCGCAGCAGCGACATCAGGACCTGGTCGGTCAGTTCCTCGTCGTAGCCGAAGTCGTCGACCTCGTAGTCCCCGGTGAGGCGGCGGCGCAGAAAGGACAGTCCGCCGGCGATGCGCCGCTCCAGGCCGCCGTCCTGCGGCTCCCGCTTCTCTTCAGTCACCGGGCCATCATCCTGCGCGGCCGCCGGGTCGGGCAGGGGCTGGGCCCCAGGGACCTCACGGACCTCGCGGACCAGCGCGGGCTCCGCGCTCTTGCGCCGGTTCCCCACGCTCCGGCGCCGCGCCGGCCGCTGTACGGCGCCCGCGCGGGACCGGTCGTCGTCGAACGGAATGACCTTGGCGTCCGCCATCGTTGATGCGCTCCTCAGTTGGCGCTCTGCGTCGGGGGGTGACCGCTGCCCTCGAGGGACAGCGCGGCGATCCGGTCGACGGCCCCCGCGAGGGCCTCCGGCGGGAGCAGTCCGGGTCCGCGGCTGCGCGCGAAGTCCGCGAAGGTCTCCGCGGTCGTGTACTTCGGCTGGAAGCCGAGCGTCTCACGCATCTGGTCCGTGGCCACGACCCGGCCGTGGGTCAGCAGCCGGATCTGTTCGGGCGAGAAGTCCGTCATGCCGAGCGTGCGCACCAGCGAGCCGGCCCAGGTGACGGCGGGCAGCAGCAGGGGCACGGTGGGCCGGCCGAGCCGTCGCGAACACTGCGACAGCAGCAGGACTCCGTCACCGGCGATGTTGAAGGTGCCGCTGTTGAGGGTGCCGCGCTCGGGTTCGTGCGAACCGATCCGCAGCACCTCGATCACATCGTCCTCGTGCACGAACTGCAACCGCGGGTCGTAGCCGAACACGGTTGGCAGCACGGGCAGCGAGAAGTACGCCGCGAGCGGGGTGTCCGCGGTCGGGCCGAGGATGTTGGCGAACCGCAGCACACAGACGGCGACGTCCGGCCGCCGCCGGGCGAAGCCGCGCACATAGCCCTCGACCTCGACGGTGTCCTTGGCGAACCCGCCACTCGGCAGCGACTTGGGCGGGGTGGTCTCGGTGAACATAGCGGGATCGCGCGGCGCCGACCCGTACACGTTCGTACTGGACTTCACCACCAGCCGCTGCACGGCCGGCGACTTCTGGCAGGCCCCGAGCAGCTGCATGGTGCCGATGACGTTGGTCTCCTTGACCGTGGTCCGGCTGCCGGCGCCGAGCGCGGTGCCCGTGACGTCCAGGTGTACGACCGTGTCGGCGCCCGTCTCGGCCAGTACCCGCGCTATGCCGGCCTGCCGGATGTCGGCCTGGATGAAGTCCGCACCGCCCAGATGGTGCTCGGGCGGAACCGCGTCCACGGCGACGACCCGGTCGACCTGGGGGTCACGCTGGATCCGCCGTACGAACCGGCCCCCCAGTTGACGGGCCACTCCGGTCACGAGCACGACCTTGCCCAAGATCAGCGCCTTCCTTCCAGGAATCGTCCAGACCTGATGTACCGCTGCTCGTTACCCTGCCGGGTTCCCCGCGTGCCGCCAACTTAGCGGCTCGGTGTCGCGCTGTGAGGACCACCCACTGCACGAAGTGACGGCACCCCCGGACGTACGAACGGACCAAGCCATACCGGTGTCCAGACCCGCGCACAGGGTCCGGTCCGCCGCACACCGGCCCGGGAACGCGCGCGGCCCCCCACCTGCCGGTGGGGGGCCACACATACGCTCTCGCGGCTCGCGTCGCGAACTTACTTCTTGTTGCGACGCTGAACGCGCGTGCGCTTGAGCAGCTTGCGGTGCTTCTTCTTGGCCATCCGCTTGCGCCGCTTCTTGATAACAGAGCCCACGACTACCCTCGCTCACTTCTCATCACTCGGTGTTTGGGCGCCATGGGCCCACACGACCTACGAGGGGCTAGCCTACCCGCCCGAGCGCTGAGGTCGTAATCGAGGTGTCCGGGGGAGATCCGATGGTGCCCTGAGGACTCCCCCGCACCCGTGCCGTCAGGCGGTTTCCACCCCCACATAACTCTCGCGGAGGTACTCGTGCACCGCTTGCTCGGGGACGCGGAAGGACCGCCCCACCCGGATCGCGGGCAGATGACCGCTGTGCACCAGGCGGTACACGGTCATCTTCGACACTCGCATCACCGAGGCGACTTCCGCCACGGTAAGGAACTGAACCTCGTTCAGAGGCCTCTCGCCAGCTGCAGCCATGACACACCTGAACCTTCCGCACTCGACGGCCACCGGCTTCCCCTTCCGGTGACTCTTCGTCGTTGCGTGCTCACTCCCCAATGTAGGGGCGGGTGATGCGAGTGGGGAAGAGGTGCACCCATCGGCGGACTACTGTGACAGACACGCTCGATTGAGTACGTAGCGGGTAAGCGGCCGGTAGTAATCGGACCGCACAGCGTCATCAAGTGGAACGACGACCGACACGGTCCCCTCGGCCTCCCCCACGAAGAGCGCGGGGTCATCGGTATCGGCGAGACCAATGGCCTCGAACCCCAGCTGACCTGCTCCGCAGACCCAGCCGTGATCCCCGATGACCAGCTCCGGCAACGGCCCGCCGGCCTCGGCGGCCGCGGCCAGCGCGGTGCGAACCGGGAGGGGCGAGTGGCTGTGTGCGCCGGTCTCACCACCGGAGCCCGGGCGGCCCGGTTCTCGCACGAGCGCGACTCCTCGTACGTAGTCCAGGTTGTACGTGCGTAGACCGAACCGGGTCGTTATGTCGACACAGCGACCCTGCGCCGGTGTGAGGACAGCACATCCAGCCGTCGAGAGAGCGTCCGCCAAAGCGACGTAGAAACCGAGCAGCCGATGCGGATGTCCGGTGCCGATCAGCACGGGGCCGCTGCGCTGAGCGACGGCCGCGATGCGGGCGGCGAAGGAGTCGAGAGCGGCCACGGTTCGCGCCGGATCGATCACATCATGCCCGTCCACGCGCGACGGATCAGCGGAAACCCCACATTTATCGGCCATGAGTGCGACCAATTCGCGGGGCTCCCAGGAACATTGCGGATCAATCCCGAGCAAAACCCTCGGATCCCGAGCCGCGAAGAGCCGATAACTCCGCAGACTCGCCTCCCGCGAGGTGGCCACCACCCCCGCCAGCCGAGCAGCGACCAGATGAGCACGCAGAGCACCGATGGACAACACGGGAGCGATGCTGACGGACAAGCCCGCCCAGGACGACCAGAACAGCGGAACACCCCACGGTCGGCGTAACGGCACGCTGGCGCTCTCAGCTGTCCAGCGTTGAGGACGCGGAAGCAAGGTCGGCCCTCTCAGCCCGTCCGGCGTTCGAGGACGAGGCCCTTTCGGGGCCGACCGGGGGGTCCAGGGGGCGGAGCCCCCGGGCGGGGCGGAAGGGGCGGCAGCCCCTGGGGAGGGGACGGGTAGGGGCGGCGGGGGCGAAAACCCCCTCCCCTACGCCAACAGCCCCCGCAACGGAAACACCGCCCGCCGAGCCGCCAACACAGCCTGGTCCAGCCGATCCGCAGGGTCGTACCCCGCCTCCCACGCCCCCCACTCCACCGGCCACCGCCCGTCCGTCATCCGCGCCGGCGCCAACTGCCGCGTACGAGCGAACACTTCCTGCCGCCACCCCTCAGGAATCACGGCCTCCGGCGCGATCTCCCGCCCCGCCGCAATCCCCACCAGATGCGTCCACGACCGCGGCACGACATCCACCACCGCGTACCCGCCACCCCCGAGCGCCACCCACCGCCCCCCGGCGAACTCATGCGCCAACTCATGACAGGCGACCTGCACAGCCCGCTGCGCATCCAACGACACCGCCAGATGCGCCAACGGATCCTCGAAGTGCGTATCCGCCCCGTGCTGCGTCACCAGCACCTGCGGCCGGAACTCAGCGATCAACTCCGGCACCACGGAGTGAAACGCCCGCAACCACCCCGCGTCCCCCGTCCCCGCCGGCAACGCCACATTCACCGCCGACCCCTCGGCCTCCCCGGCCGCCCCGGTCTCCTCCGGCCACCCGGTCTGCGGGAACAGCGTCCGCGGATGCTCGTGCAGGGAGATCGTCAGAACCCGCGGATCCTCCCAGAAGGCGGCCTGCACCCCGTCCCCGTGATGCACGTCCACATCCACGTACGCGACCCGCTCGGCGCCCAGTTCCAACAGCCGCGCGATGGCGAGCGACGCGTCGTTGTAGACGCAGAACCCCGACGCACTCGCGGGCATCGCATGATGCAGCCCGCCCGCGAAGTTCACCGCGTGCAGCGCCTCGCCCCGCCACACCGCCTCCGCGGCCCCCACCGACTGCCCCGCGATCAGCGCCGAGACCTCATGCATCCCCGCGAACGCCGGATCATCGAGCGTCCCCAGCCCGTACGACCCGTCCGCCGCCCCCGGATCCACCGACGCCGCCTTGACGGCCGCGATGTAGTCCTCCCGGTGCACGAGCCGCAGCGTCGACTCCCCCGCCGCCTTCGCCGCGACCACATCGACCTCCCGGTCGAGCCCGAACGCCTCGACCAGTCGCCGGGTCAGCGTGAGCCGGACCGGATCCATCGGATGCTCCGGACCAAAGTCATATCCCGTTACTGCCTCGTCCCACATCAGCTGTGCGCGGCCGCTCATGCCCGCCACCGTATCGGTCCGGTTGAGCGTCGAACGACCTGGCATACACGAGCGTCACCAGCACCAACACCATCGGCACCAGCATCGCCCCGCGATAACTCCACGCATCGCCCAAGGCCCCCACCAACGGCGAACCGATCAAAAAGCCCACATAGTTGAACACATTCAGCCGGGCAACGGCCGCATCGGACGCCCCCGGGAACAACCGCCCCGCCGCCGCGAAGGTCTGCGGCACCAGCACACACAACCCCAGCCCCACCAAGGTGAACCCGAGCATCCCCACCCACGCCCCGGGCGCCACGGCCACGACGGCGAACCCACCCGCCGCGACCACCGTCCCGCCCCGCACCACCGCCACGGCCCCGAACCGCCGCACCCCGAAGTCCCCGATGGACCGCCCCACCAGCGTGGTCACCATGTAGAGGGCATACGGCACGGTCGCGAGCTGCTCACTGCTCCCCAGCACGTCCTGGAGGTACTTCGCGCTCCAGTTGGAGACCGTGGAATCCCCGATGTACGCGAAGGTCATCACCAGACACAGCGGCAACAGCACCTTGAACCCGACGCCCCCCGCCGAGCCCTTCACCACCTCCCCGCGCACACCCGCCGCCGACTCCCCGTCGACGTACCACCGACTCCCCACGAACGCGGCGGGCAGCAGCACGACCACAACGGGCAGGTACGACACGAACAGCGCGAGATCCCAATGTGCCCCCGCCCACGCCAGCGAGGCCCCCAGAATCCCGCCCAGGCTGTACGCCGCGTGGAAACTGAGCATGATGCTGCGCCCGTACGACCGCTGCAGACTCACCCCGAGCATGTTCATCGAGGCGTCCAACGCCCCCACCGACAGCCCGAACGCCGCGAGCGCCACGGCCAGCTCGACCATCCTGTCCCCGGCCGCGACCCCCAGCAGCGCCAGGAACACCACCGGCTGGGACCACCGCAGCACCCGGCTGGGCGGCACCCGCTTCACCAGCCGCTCGGTCGCCACGCTCCCGACGCCGGCCAGGATGGGCACGGCGGCGAGAAAGACCGGCAGCAGCGCGTCGGAGACCCCGTACCGGTCCTGGATGGCCGGGATCCGGGTGACCAGCAGCGCGAAGGCGACGCCCTGGGCGAAGAAGCCGAACGCCAGCGAGGCCCTGCCGCGCCGCAGCACATCAGTCATGGCGGGAGCGTAGGGCCCGGGCGTACTCGTGGGTAGATCCAGCCAAAGATGAGTTTCCCTCAGCTTCGGTCAGACGAGCAGGTCGTTCAACTCCCCCATGTCACCGAAGAGTCCGGTGGCGCCCTCCAGCCGCGAGGCGGGCGTCATCGCCGTGAAGCCGTAGACATCCATCCCGGCCGCGACGGCGGCCCGCACCCCCAGCGGACTGTCCTCCACTACGACACACCGCTCCGGCGCGACCCCCATCCGCTCGGCCGCGTACAGGAACAGATCCGGCGCCGGCTTCCCCCGCCCGACATCCTGCGAGCTGAAGATCCGCCCGTCCTCGAACCACCGCGTCAGCCCGGTCGTCCGATGCCCCACCCGAATCCGCTCATGACTCCCGGAAGAGGCCACGCAGTACGGCACCCCGTCCGCGGCCAGCTTCTCCAGCACTCCCTCGGCCCCGGCCACCGGCTTCAGCTCCCGCTCAAAGGCAGCGAACACCCGAGCGTGAAAGACATCATCGAAGTCCCCCGACAACCGTTCCCCGGTCCGAGCCTCGACGAGATCGTGTACGCGGTGCATGGCGGCGCCCATGTAGTCGCGCAGGGAGTCCTCGTAGGAGGTCGGGTACCCCAGCTCGGTGAGATAGGCGGCGAGCAGCCGGTTGGAGATGGGCTCACTGTCGACGAGCACACCGTCGTTGTCGAAGATCACGAGGTCATAGCGCATAACAAGGAGCCTAAACGCAGAAAACCCCGCACCGGTAAGGTGCGGGGTTTTCCCAAAGATTGTTCGGCGGCGTCCTACTCTCCCACAGGGTCCCCCCTGCAGTACCATCGGCGCTGTAAGGCTTAGCTTCCGGGTTCGGAATGTAACCGGGCGTTTCCCTCACGCTATGACCACCGAAACACTATGAAGTTGGACCGGAAAAAAACACGGTCGTTGCCTCAGAACTAACACAGTGGACGCGAGCAACTGAGGACAAGCCCTCGGCCTATTAGTACCGGTCACCTCCACACCTTACGGTGCT